>NZ_JAPEPJ010000001.1:2031875-2768750 GCF_026340255.1 Streptomyces sp. NBC_01408
ATTCCCGAGGCCACTGTCGCCCGGCTTCCGCTGTACCTGCGCGCCCTCACCGCGCTCTCCGAGCGATCGGTGCCCACAGTGTCCTCCGAGGAGCTCGCGGCCGCCGCCGGAGTCAACTCCGCGAAGCTGCGCAAGGACTTCTCGTACCTGGGCTCCTACGGCACCCGGGGCGTCGGGTACGACGTCGAGTACCTCGTCTACCAGATCTCCCGCGAGCTCGGACTGACCCAGGACTGGCCGGTCGTCATCGTCGGCATCGGTAACCTCGGCGCCGCGCTCGCCAACTACGGCGGTTTCGCGTCGCGCGGCTTCCGCGTGGCCGCGCTGATCGACGCCGACCCCGCGATGGCCGGAAAGCCGGTCGCCGGGATGCCCGTGCAGCACACCGATGACCTGGAGAAGATCATCGAGGAGAACGGCGTCTCGATCGGTGTCATCGCGACGCCGGCCGGCGCCGCGCAGCAGGTCAGCGAGCGGCTGATCGCCGCCGGTGTCACCTCCATCCTCAACTTCGCCCCGACCGTGCTGTCCGTGCCCGACGGCGTCGACGTGCGGAAGGTCGACCTCTCCATCGAGCTCCAGATCCTCGCCTTCCACGAGCAGCGCAAGGCCGGTGAGGAAGCGGCGGCCGCCGCTGCCGCCGGCGGCTCCTCCGTGGGCGGCGCCGCGCCCGCCGCGGCCGTGGTCCCGCCCGCCGGGCGGGCCGCCGCCGAAGCGCGCAAGGGCGGTCCCGAGGGCGACGTGCCGGCGGTGATGCCGGCATGAGTCTGCTCGTCGTGGGATTGAGCCACCGCAGCGCACCCGTCAGCGTGCTGGAGCGCGCCTCGCTCTCCGCCGATGCCAAGGTGAAGCTGCTGCACGACACCCTCGCCGCAGAACCGGCGGCGGAAGCGGCCGTGCTCGCCACCTGCAACCGCATCGAGCTCTACGCGGACGTGGACAAGTTCCACGCCGGCGTCGCCGAGCTGTCCACCCTGCTGGCACAGCACAGCGGCGTGGCGCTGGAGGAGCTCACCCCCTACCTGTACGTGCACTACGAGGACCGGGCGGTGCACCACCTGTTCTCGGTGGCGTGCGGGCTGGACTCGATGGTGGTCGGCGAGGGGCAGATCCTCGGACAGATCAAGGACGCCCTCGCGCTCGGCCAGGAACAGCACACCGCGGGCCGGCTGATCAACGACCTGTTCCAGCAGGCGCTGCGGGTCGGCAAGCGGGCGCACTCGGAGACCGGCATCGACCGCGCCGGCCAGTCGCTCGTGACGTTCGGGCTGGAGCAGCTCGCCGTTCACCTGCCGGTGGGGGAGTGGGCTGCCGGGAAGCGGGCGCTGGTCATCGGCGCCGGGTCCATGTCCTCGCTGGCGGCGGCGACGCTGGCGCGGGTGGGTGTCGCCGAGATCGTGGTCGCCAACCGGACCGCGGAGCGGGCGGAGCGTCTTGCCGAGATTCTGGTTGCCTCGGGCACCGGGGTGACGGCTTCCGCCGTCGCCATGTCCGGTGTCCCGGATGAGCTGACACGAGTCGACGTGGTGGTGTCCTGCACCGGTGCGACCGGGCTGGTGCTGACCGCGGACGACGTGATGGGTGCCGTTTCCTGGGCTGCCGCCGATGGGCTCGCACAGGCGGGGCCGGGTTCGGCGCCGGCCGAGCCGGAAAGCCGGGGCGCCGCCCCGGACCCCGCGCCTCAAACGCCGGCGGGGCTGGGTTTGGCTTCGGCGGAGCCGGGTGTGAACGCCGACGGGATGGATGCCGAGGTCGTGGCACGGCTTGTCGCCGCAGCCCGGGATGGAGGCCGACTCGCCGATGCCGGGGCCGCGCGGACCATCACCGCGGGCGCCGCGGTGGACCGCGACGGGTGTCCCGTCGGGCTGGACGCGCCGGCCGGGGACCCCGCACGGGCCGCCGACGGGCGCGCCGCGCTGACCGGGGTCGACGCCAACTCCCTTGAGCTGCACGGGACCTGGGCCGACCAGGGCGAGGCCGCCGCGCAGCGGCAGCCCCGGCGTGGGACCCGTACCCAGGCCGACGGCGCCGCCGTACGGCTCGCGCTGCTGGACCTGGCCATGCCGCGGGACATCGACGCGGCCGTGCACCGGATCCCCGGCGTACGGCTCGTGGACATCGAGTCGCTCGCGGAGGCGTCCGCGGACGCCCCGATGGCGGCCGACGTCGACGCCGTGCGCGCGATAGTCGCCGGCGAGGTGGCCGCCTTCGGCGCGGCCCAGCGGGCGGCGCACATCACGCCCACCGTCGTGGCCCTGCGGGCCATGGCCGCCGAGGTCGTGGCCATGGAGGTGGCGCGGCTCGACGGGCGGGTCCCCGATCTCGACGAGCGGCAGCGGGCCGAGGTCACCCAGACCGTGCGCCGCGTCGTCGACAAGCTCCTCCACGCGCCGACCGTGCGCGTGAAGCAGCTCGCCAGCGAGCCCGGCGGCGCCGGGTACGCGGACGCGCTGCGCGAACTCTTCGATCTGGACCCGCTGACGGTGGCCTCCGTCAGCCGGGCCGACGCGGCCGACAAGAACGACGACTCAGGACGGGCATCATGAATCCACGTCTCGACCAGCCCCTCCGGCTCGGCACGCGGCGCAGCAAGCTGGCCATGTCCCAGTCAGGCCATGTCGCCGACGCGGTACGGGCGGTCACCGGCCGTCCCGTCGAGCTCGTGGAGATCACGACCTACGGCGACGTGTCGCGCGAGAACCTCGCCCAGATCGGCGGGACGGGCGTGTTCGTCACCGCCCTGCGTGACGCGCTGCTGCGCGGCGAGGTGGATTTCGCCGTGCACTCGCTGAAGGACCTGCCGACCGGCCAGCCCGACGACCTCGTGATCGCGGCCATGCCGCAGCGCGAGGACGCCCGGGACGCGCTCGTCGCGCGGGACGGCCTGACCTTCGAGCAGCTGCCCGATGGGGCCCGGATCGGTACCGGTTCGCCGCGCCGTATGGCACAGCTCAACCACCTGGCGCTGTCGCTCGGCAAGCGGATCGAGACCGTGGCGATCCGTGGCAACGTCGACACCCGCATCGGCTTCGTCCGCGACGGGGAGCTCGACGCCGTCGTGCTGGCGGCCGCCGGACTGAACCGCATCGGCCGGGGGGACGAGGCGACCGAGCTGCTGCCGGTCGACAGCGTCCTGCCGGCTCCCGGCCAGGGAGCCCTGGCCGTGGAGTGCCTCGCGTCCGACGCGGACCTGATCGCCGCGCTCGGCGAACTCGACGACCCGTACACGCGGGCCGCCGTGACCGCCGAGCGTTCCCTGCTCGCCGCCCTGGAGGCCGGCTGCAGCGCACCCGTGGGGGCGTTCGCCGACCTGTTGGCCGACGGGCAGATTGTCAATGAAATGCGCCTGCGCGGCGTCGTCGGAACCCTCGACGGCTCGACGCTGGTGCAGCTGTCCACCACCGGTCCCGTGCCCCAGTCGTACGACGAGGCCATGGCGCTCGGCCGCGAACTCGCGGACGAGATGCTGGCCAAGGGCGCGGCCGGTCTGATGGGGGAGCGATCGCTTTGAACCCCACAAGTCCGACCACCTCCGCTTTTCCGGCCGTCGCCGCCCACGGACACGTCACCTTCCTCGGTGCCGGCCCCGGCGACCCGGGTCTGCTGACGCTGCGCGCCGTCGAGGCGCTCGCGGCCGCGGACGTACTGATCGCGGAGCCCGAGGTGCTCGAGGTCGTGCGCACGCATGCGCGCGCGGGTGTCGACACGCCACAGCTGACGATTGCTGACGATGTGTCAGCAGCCGCCGGGGTCCCGGTGATCCGGGATGCCGCCAATCTTGTCATGGAGGCCGCACGGTCCGGCAGGCGGGTCGTCCGTGCCGTCACCGGCGACCCCGGGCTCGACGGGAACACGGCCGAGGAGATGCTCGTCTGCGCCACCGAGGGCATCCCCTTCGAGGTGGTGCCGGGCATTCCGACCGCCGTGGGCGTACCCGCGTACGCCGGTGTGCCGCTGCGCGACAAGCACGGCGACGACAACGGCGTGCGCTTCGTGGACGCGAAGAACGCCTCGGCGCGCTGCTGGACCGAAGTGGGAGCGAGCGACGGGATACTCGTCGTCTCCGCGACGCTGGAGACCGTTTCGAGCGCCGCCGCCGAGCTGGTGAGCGCCGGGCGCAAGCCCGACACCCCGCTGACCGTGACCGTCGCCGGCACGACCACGCGCCAGCGCACCTGGTCCGCGACGCTGGGCACGATCGCCCAGGTGTTCAAGCAGGGCAAGGTGCTGCCCTCGCCCGAGGGCGCGCGCCCGGTGATAGCCGTGGTCGGTGAGCACAGCGCCGCCGCGCGGCGCGAGGAACTGGCCTGGTTCGAGTCGAAGCCGCTGTTCGGCTGGCGGGTGCTCGTACCGCGGACCAAGGAGCAGGCCGCCTCGCTCTCCGACCAGCTGCGTTCGTACGGTGCGGTGCCGCACGAGGTGCCGACCATCGCCGTGGAGCCGCCGCGCACCCCGCAGCAGATGGAGCGGGCCGTGAAGGGCCTGGTCACCGGCCGTTACGAGTGGATCGCCTTCACCTCGGTCAACGCCGTGAAGGCCGTCCGCGAGAAGTTCGAGGAGTACGGGCTCGACGCACGGGCCTTCGCGGGGATCAAGGTCGCCGCGGTGGGCGAGCAGACCGCCGCCTCGCTCGTGGAGTTCGGTGTGAAGCCGGACCTGGTGCCGAGCGGGGAGCAGTCCGCGGCCGGGCTGCTGGAGGACTGGCCCCCGTACGACCCGGTCTTCGACCCGATCGACCGGGTGTTCCTGCCGCGGGCGGACATCGCGACCGAGACGCTGGTCGCCGGGCTGATCGAGCTCGGGTGGGAGGTCGACGACGTCACGGCCTACCGCACCGTGCGCGCGTCGCCGCCGCCGGCGGACACGCGTGAGGCGATCAAGGGCGGCGGTTTCGACGCCGTCATGTTCACCTCGTCCAGCACCGTCCGCAACCTCGTCGGGATCGCGGGCAAGCCGCACAACGTGACCGTCATCGCGTGCATCGGGCCGGCGACGGCCAAGACCGCGGAGGAGCACGGGCTGCGCGTGGACGTGCTGTCGCCGGAGCCGTCGGTGTCGAAGCTGGCGGAGGCCCTCGCCGAGTACGGCGCGGCGCGCCGCGAGGCGGCGAAGGAGGCCGGCGAAACGGTGTTCCGACCGAGCGAGCGACGGCCGGGGGCGCGGCGTCGGCGCACCACCTAGCGGTGGGCTGAGCAGTACGGGGGCGGGGCCCGGCGCGGATTGCGCCGGGCCCCGCCCCCGTTGGCTCGCCTGGGTGGGTGCGGCTTACCGATCGGGGCTCCGCCCCGGAACTCGCGCCTCAAACGCCGGCGGGGCTGGATTTGGCTGGGCTCGGCGCCTCAGGCGTTGGCGGGGCAGGAGGGGGCCCTAGGCTGGACGCGACTGTTCTCGATGCTCGAAGAGGCGACGACAAGATGAGCACGTACGGATCCTTCCCCGGCTCGCGGCCCCGGCGGCTGCGCACCACCCCGGCAATGCGGCGGATGGTCGCCGAGAACCGGCTGCACCCCTCGGACCTGATCCTTCCGGCGTTCGTCCGGGAGGGCATCAGCGAGCCCCTGGCGATCTCGGCCATGCCGGGCGTCGTCCAGCACACCCGGGACACGCTGCGCAAGGCCGCCGTGGAGGCGGTGGAGGCGGGGGTCGCCGGGATCATGCTCTTCGGGGTCCCGGCCGACGAGAACAAGGACGCGCTGGGCACGGCGGGCACCGAGCCGGACGGGATCCTCCAGATCGCGATCCGCGATGTGAAGGCCGAGGTCGGGGACGACCTGGTGATCATGTCGGACCTGTGTCTGGACGAGTACACCGACCACGGGCACTGCGGGGTCCTCGACGAGAACGGCCGGGTCGACAACGACGCCACGCTGGAGCGGTACGCCGAGATGGCGCAGGTCCAGGCCGACGCGGGCGTCCACGTGGTCGGGCCCAGCGGAATGATGGACGGCCAGGTCGGCGTCATCCGGGACGCGCTGGACGGGACCGGGCACGAGGACGTCTCGATCCTCGCGTACACGGCGAAGTACACCTCGGCCTTCTACGGCCCCTTCCGGGAGGCGGTGGCCTCCTCCCTCCAGGGCGACCGCAAGACCTACCAGCAGGACCCGGCGAACGCCCGCGAGTCCCTGCGGGAGCTCGCCCTGGACCTGGAGGAGGGCGCCGACATGGTGATGGTCAAGCCGGCCGGCCCCTACCTGGACATCCTCTACCGGGTCGCGCAGGCGGTGGACGTCCCGGTGGCCGCGTACCAGATCAGCGGCGAGTTCGCGATGATCGAGGCGGCGGCGGAGAAGGGCTGGATCGAGCGCGACCGGGCGATCATGGAGACCCTGCTGGGCATCAAGCGGGCCGGCGCCGACACGATCCTCACCTACTGGGCGACCGAGGTCGCGGGCTGGCTGCGCGAGACCCGCTGAGCCGCCCCGGGGGCCGGGCCGGCCGTCGCCGGCGTCAGCAGGTGGAGACGAGCGGCATTACGAAGGCCCGCCGTCCGGTGGAGGTGTCCGCGTTCACGGGACCCCACTCAACGGGACGGCGGGCCGCGGCACATGAGTGCCGGTATTCAGGCGGGGCCGGGCACCTTCACCCGCCCCGCCCGGAGGCGGCGCCCTCAGCCCTTGCTCACCGCCTGCAGGATCTCCGGCAGCTTCCCGGACACCGCCGGAGCCGACAGGCGCAGGCCCGCCCAGGCGGCCAGGGTGCCCCAGCCCACGCCCAGCGGGACCAGCAGCCAGGACACGCTCTGGTAGTCCGCCACGTTGAACCAGATGGTCAGGGCGATGACCGGTGCGCAGATCGCCGCCGAGGCCAGCATGCCGCCGAAGATGCTCATCCAGGCGAGTCCTCCCTGGCCCGGCGCGACGTTCTTGAAGGCGCCGTCCGTCGGGATGGAGTACGCGAAGCGGGCCGAGGACAGCGCTCCCGTGCACAGCATCGAACCCAGCAGGGCCAGGGACAGGCCCAGGCCCGCGGGGAAGGCCCGCCAGTCGCCGAGCAGGGCGGCCGTGACCACCGTGACGAGGACCGTGTACGGGACCGTGACGAGGGCCAGCGCAGCGGCGCGGGCGCGCAGTTCCTCGTAGGCGTCGCGGGGGGTCGAGATGGTCTGCGCGACCATCCAGAACGCCGAGGTGTCCTGCCCGAACTGGTTGTACATCTGGACGCCGAGCATGCCCGCGCCGAAGCAGGCGAAGTAGACGGAACCCGTGCCCTGGAGGGCGTTGAAGACCGGCACGATCATGCCGATCGCCAGCGCGGTCACCCAGGAGGCCTTGGTCTTCGGGTCGCGCACCGCGTACCGCAGGGTGCGCTGCATGGTCGCGCCGGTCCGGCCGGCGGGCAGCAGGGACCACAGGCCGTGCTCGCCGCGGTCCTTGGCCGGCGCCGCCGCCGAGATGGTCGAGCCGTCCGGCGTGACCATCAGCTTGGTGAGGCTGCGTTCCCAGAACCACAGGAGCAGGGCCAGCGCCACGAGGGTCAGCAGCAGCTGGGCCGCGGCCCGGGCGTACGCGCCCTCGCTCGCCGAGTCCACCATGCCGACGGCGGTCGCGGGCGGCAGCCACCGCACCACTTCCTCGACGGGTTCCAGCCGGGCCATGCCGCCCGCCTCGAACAGGCGCTGGCTGGCGAAGTTGGCCACCTGCGCGCCCACCGCGATCAGCAGGCCGCTCAGCAGGGCCAGGTCGCGCCCCTTGCGGCTGGTCAGCAGCCGCACGTTGGCCGTGGCCACCGCCCGGGCGAGGGCCACGCAGACCAGCAGGAGGAGGGGGACGGCCAGGACGGCGGCCACCGTACCCGCGGCCCCGCGGGCGACCGCGATCACCGAGCCGACCGCCAGGCACAGCGTGAACAGCGGGCCGATACCGACCAGCGAGGAGGACAGGAGGGCCCGTACCAGCGGACGCGGCTGGAGCGGCAGCATCACGAGACGGCTCGGGTCGAGCGTCTCGTCACCGGTGGGGAAGAACAGCGGCATGAAGGCCCAGCCGAGCGCGAGGATCGCGGCCAGCAGGACGACGACCGTGCCGGCGCGGGCGTGGCCGTGCAGCATGGCCATGCCGAGGGTGACGAAGAAGCCCACCACCAGGGCGAAGGCCAGCGTCGAGAAGTACACGGCCTTTCGCTTCGAGGAGCCCTTCAGGCCGTTGGCCAGCAGCGACAGCTTCAGCCGGACGAAGATCGGGGTGAGGGCCACGGGCGGTGTGCGGTGGGGCGCGGTGGCGGTCGTCATGACTTCGCCGCCCCGCCGAGCCAGTCCAGCGAGTCGCCCGCCGCGTCGCGCCCGTGGGCGCCGACCAGTTCGAGGAAGGCGGCCTGCAGGGTGGGCGCGGTGCCCCGTACGTCGGCCAGCGGGCCGGCGGCGCGGATCCGGCCGGCGGCCATGACGGCCACCCAGTCGCACAGGGACTCGACGAGCTCCATGACGTGGGAGGAGAACACGACCGTGGCACCGGAGGCGGTGTAACGTTCCAGCACCCCGCGGATGGTCTGGGCCGACACCGGGTCGACCCCCTCGAACGGCTCGTCCAGGAAGAGGACTTCGGGGTTGTGCAGCAGGGCGGCGGCCAGGCCGATCTTCTTCCGCATGCCCGTCGAGTAGTCCACGACCAGCTTGTTCTGCGAGCCCGCGAGGTCGAGGACCTCCAGCAGCTGCGTGGCCCGCTTGTCGGTCTCCTCGCCCGGCAGGCCGCGCAGGCGCCCCATGTAGCCGAGGAGTTCGCGCCCCGACAGCCGCTCGAAGAGCCGCAGCCCCTCCGGCAGCACGCCGATCCGGGACTTCACCCGCACCGGGTCGGCCCACACGTCGTGTCCGGCGACCAGGACCCGGCCCATGTCCGGGCGCAGGAGTCCGGTCACCATCGACAGGGTCGTCGTCTTGCCCGCGCCGTTCGGACCGACCAGGCCGATGAACTTGCCCGCGGGCAGGTCCAGATCGATCCCGGCGACGGCCACCTGCTCCCCGAAGCGCTTCCACAGACCTTCCACCCGCACGGCGGACGGCACGGATCGCGCGCCACCCGTTCCGTACGCCCCACCCGTCGCATCACCCTGGTCCGGCATGCGCCTGCCTCTCGTTCCGTCCCCGTTGGTCGTTCTTTCCTCACCATAGGAGGACCGGGAAGGGCCTGGGCAGTTACGTATGTCATGAACTTGCCGGTACAAACGGCGTGGTGGCGTGGTGGCGTGGTCGCGGGTTCGGACGGCGTGGTCACGCCCCCTTGCGGGTCCGGGCCGCCGCCGCCTCGCGTCCGCACGAGTACGCGAGGGCGTCGATCAGCTCCTCCGTGTCCGGCAGCCACCGGTTCGCCGGCGTGGGCCGCCGCGCCCACTGGACCGATCCCCGGCCGCCGAAGCGGGTGGGCGGGGCGGCCACGTACTCGCCCTCGCCGCGCGCGGCCAGGTCGATGGTGGAGGGGGACCAGCCGAGCTTGCGCACCAGGTCCGCGATCTTCGCCCCGGCGCCCGGCAGGACGAAGAACAGCATCCGGTGATCGGGGGTGAGGGCCACCGGTCCGATGGTGCGCTGCATCCGCTCCAGCCGGGCCAGGGCCAGGAACCCCGCGGAGTCCGGGACGTCGAGCGCGTCGAAGGTCCGGCCCGTCGGCATCAGGATCGAGGCCTCGGGGTGCTTCGCCCACACCCGCCGGACCTGCACCGCGCTGCCGGTGGCGAGCGTCGCCCAGTCCTTGACGGCCGGGTGCGCGCCCGGCGCCGGGCAGTCCGCGGCCCCGCAGGAGCACAGCTCGCGCCCGTCCGCCACCTCCAGCCAGGTGCCGGCGAAGACGTCCCAGTGCCGTTCTTCCGCGTACCGCACGGCATGGTCCAGCAGCTGCTCGCCGCGCTGCTTGGGGATGGGTGCGGTCTCCGTGACTCCGATGGTCTCTTCCACGCCCATCACAACTATCCGGGTCACCGGGGGTTACGGGCGTAAACCAGCCGGTGGAAGGAGCATCGATCCTGCATACGGGGCGCACGGATGCACGTGCGGGGGCGCGTGGGAGGCCGGGGCGCCGGAGTTGGGTAGCGACACCACGCAGAGCGGAAGATTCTCCGCACATCAGGCGGGAAGTGATCATTCGAAGGATCACCCGCGGCCACAGGGGGTTTTCATGGCAGCCAGGCCTCTCGTCGCCCGCCAGCCGAACGAACGGCTGCAGGCGCTCATCCAGGAAGCCGGGTGCTCCAATGCCGGGCTCGCCCGGCGGGTCAACATGTGCGGGGCCGAACACGGTCTCGATCTCCGCTACGACAAGACCTCCGTGGCCCGCTGGCTGCGCGGACAGCAGCCGCGCGGCCGGGCGCCCGGCATCATCGCCGAGGCCCTCGGCCGCAAACTCGGCCGGACCGTCACCATCGACGAGATCGGCATGGCCAACGGCAAGAACCTCGCCTCCGGCGTCGGCCTGCAGTTCTCCCCGACCGTCATCGGCGCCATCGAGCAGGTCTGCGAGCTGTGGCGCAGCGACGTGGGCCGCCGCGACTTCCTGGCGGGCTCCAGCGTGGCCGCCTCGGCACTGGTCGAGCCCAGCCGCGACTGGCTGATCACCGGGGCCGACGCGCAGGTGGCGCGCAGCGGCGGCTCCCGGGTCGGGATGTCCGACGTGGAGGCGGTACGGGCCACCACGGAGGCCCTCACCGAACTCGACCACCGCTTCGGCAGCGGGCACGTACGGCCCGTGGTCGTGCACTACCTCAACTCCGTGGTGTCCGGGCTGATCGGCGGCTCCTACCGGGAGCCGGTGGGCCGGGCGCTGTTCGCGGCCGTGGCCCGGCTCACCGAGCTCGCGGGGTACATGGCCGTGGACACCGGCCAGCCCGGGCTGGCGCAGCGGTACTACATCCAGGCGCTGCGCCTGGCGCAGGCGGCCGGGGACCGCGCGTACGGGGGCTACGTGCTCGCGGCGTCCATGAGCCACCTCGCCGCCGAGCTGGGCAACCCGAGAGAGATCGCGCAGCTGGCGCGGGCCGCGCAGGAGGGCACCCGCGGGCAGGTCACCCCGCGGGTGGAGGCGATGTTCTACGCCGCCGAAGCGCGCGGGCACGCGCTGCTCGGGGACTCCAGGGCCGCGGCGGTGCTGTCCTCGCGGGCGGTGACCGCGCTGGAACGGGCCGAACCGGAGTCGGGCGACGACCCGGTGTGGATCCGGCACTTCAACGAGGCGTACCTCGCGGACGAACTGGCCCACTGCCACCGGGACCTGGGCCAGGCGGACGAGGCGGGCAGGCGGGCGGAGGAGGCCCTGCGGAGCCTCCCTGCGGGCAAGGCGCGCCGCCGGGCCATCGGGCTGCTGCTGCTGGCGGCGGCGCAGGTCCAGCAGCGGGAGGTGGAACAGGCCTGCCAGACGGCCACGCAGGCCGCGGACCTGCTGGAGGGGCTCCGCTCGAACCGCGGCACGGAGTACCTGGCGGACTTCCGGCTGCGGCTGGAGCCGTACCGGGAGGAGGCGGCGGTCCGGGAGTTCGGGGCGCGGCTGGAGGCGCGGGCGGCGTAGCTGTTGATTCGGTTGTTGGTGGCTATTGGCCATCGGACATCTCGTATGAGTGAACGGGCAGGGTCGCAAGCACGCGAATGTCGGTGGAGACGTCATCGTTGGTGGAGGCCGTAAGAACTGCTGTGCGGGTTGGGGAGGGGTGTGCTGGTGGCGCGTGATGGGGGTCGTCGGAAACAGGCACTGCGGACGCTGGCTGATCCGTTCGTCGTGTCGGCGCCCTCAGGTGCGCGTATCCGGGATCGCCTGCACCTGTCCACCCCTGATGCCGAGGTCTTGTGGATTGTTGGTGGGCATCTCGGCCAGCACGCCCGGGCTGATCTTGCTGAGCGGGTGCGGATCGGGGTGGTGCCGGCGAAGCGCAATGGGCGGGCGGAACGCAAACGCGCGCTGACGACGGTGTCATCGTCGCGGTGGGCGGGTGCCATGACCCGGGCCAGTGAGGACCAGTATCAGCTCAGTGCGCGGTGCTTGTTCGATGACCGGGCCTCTCTCCGCCGGGTCATAGCAAAGATCGGTAAGCGTCTGGCGGTGCCGTGCGGTCGGCGCTTGGGAGGTGTTCTCGGGTACCCGGACCGGGCCGAGCGAGCGCAGAAGCAGCGCCGGTTACAGGTACTCACCGCACCCTTGGCCGAGGTGGAGCGGCGGATCGAGGCGGGGCGTCCGGCGATCGTGGTCGGCGGTCACCGACTCGCGAAAAACCGGCACCATCTCGCCGCTGCCGGTCTGACCGAAACCGAGTGGCGGGAGCGGTGGGACGCGCAACGGATGTTCCTCACGGCCGACGGGGAGTCGGGGGCGCCGTACGGGAACTACACGATCAGCGTGGACCCGGCCGAAGGCACGGTCACGTTTGTACTGCCCGAACCTCTGCGGCACCTCGCCAACGCCCCACGCGGCCGCTACCGGCTCGCCTGCGCCGTCACGTTCAACCACCGCCGCGAAGAGTGGCTGGACCGGGCCACAGCCAACCGGGCCGTTCGCTACGACATCGTGTGCGACCCCGAACGCGGCCGCTGGTACCTCGATGCTTCGTGGTCCACCCCGAAGACAGCGCTGCCTACACCCGTCGAGCTGGTTGCCACGGGTGTCCGGCTACTGGCTGTGGACCTCAATGCAGACCACCTCGCCGCCTGCGTCGTAGACGCGCACGGCAACCCGGTCGGTGAGCCCTTCACCGTGCCCACCGACCTGAGCGGGTCCGCATCCCGGCGCGACGGGCGCCTGCGGGCCGCGATCACGGAACTGATCAACCTCGCCGAGACGAACGGCTGCGCCGGTCTGGCGATTGAGAACCTCGGCTTCGCCGACGCCCGCGCTACGGGCCGCGAGACGATGGGCCGGGGCAAACGCGGCAGGACGTTCCGCCGCACTGTCGCCGGTCTGCCCACAGCGCGCTTCCGGGAACGGCTGCGCGGTATGGCCCACCATGCCGGCCTCGTCGTCGTGGCGGTCGATCCCGCCTACACCTCCCGCTGGGGAGCCCAGTACTGGGAGCAGCCGCTGCAGCAGCAGGCGAAGACCGTCGACGTCACCGGCCACCATGCGGCCGCCGTGGCGATCGGCAGGCGCGCCCTCGGACACGGGATACGGCGTCGGCCAGGTGTGACCGCAGACGACCAGAGGATCGTGGCGCGGAGAGCTACCGGCCAGACCGTCCCCCGCCCGAGGGCACGCGGGAACGCGAGCCCGCCAAGGACCACAGGCACGCCCCACCAGGGCACCAAGACCTGCCGGGGCCGAAGCGGTCAACTCGTGATGTTCCCTGTCTCCAAGACCGTTCGGGAGACAACCGGGCACAGCCCGGGCCACGGTGATTCGGCCGACATTGGCCATCAACCATAGGAACGGTAGCGTGAGCCGACGGTTCCGTAGGTTCGGGCAAGTCGGAGAGGGAGTCCCGGTGACGGAGAACGGACAGGGGGGTGCGCCCCAGTCGGGTGCCCCGTGGGGTCCGGACCCGGCGCAGCCGGATCCGGCGCCCGGTTACCCGGAACACCCCGCGCAGCCGGGGCAGCAGCAGGAGTACGGCTACCCGGGGCAGCAGGGGCAGCAGGCGCAGATGGGCCAGCCCGTGAACCCGGGGCAGCCCGTGAACCCGGGGCAGGCGGGGCAGGCGGGGCAGGCGGGGCAGCCGGTGAGTCCGGGGCAGGCGTACGGGCAGCCGGGGCCGCAGCCACAGCCCGGGCAGGCGTACGGGCAGCCGCAGCCGGGGCCCGCTTACGGGTATCCGCAGCCGCAGGTGGGGCAGGCGGGGCCCGCGTACGGGTACCCGCAGCCGCAGGCCGTGCCCGGGCATGTGGTGGGGCCGGGGTACGAGGGGCCGGGGGATCCGCACGGGTACGGGTACCCGCCGCTGCCCGAGGCCGTCACCCAGTACATTCCGCCCGTGCCGGCGGCTCCGGCTCATGGTGAGGCGGCGACGCAGTACATTCCGCCCGTGCCGGCGGCTCCGGCTCATGGTGAGGCGACGACGCAGTACATTCCGCCCGTGCCCGCGGCTCCGGACCACGGTGAGGCGGCGACGCAGTACATCGCGCCCGTGCCCGCCGCCGAGTTCGACGGGCTTTTCCGCAGCAGCGGCGGCCCTGACGACGGTTCCGCCGGGCACACGCAGCAGTTGCCGCCCGTCCAGGAGCCGGTGCTGCGTCAGCCCCCGCCGCGGCCCTATCCGCCGCGAGCGCAGGGCCCCGTACCGCACCCGCAGGCACAGCACCCGCACGCACAGCACCCGCACCAGCCGCAGCCCCGGTACGCGCCGCCCCCGCCGCCGGAGGCCCCGCGCAAGGTGTCGCCCGCGATCATCGCCGCGGTCGTCATCGGGCTGGCCGTCGTCGGGCTCGGCGTCGGCTCGCTGCTCGGGAACGGCAAGCCGCAGAACAACGACCCGGGCGCGGTGCCCTCCGAACCCGCCGCGAGCGTCGGCGGCTCCGCGGCGCCCGGCGGCGAGGCCCCCGTGGACCCGGCCCGTCCGCAGGCCGTCCAACTGGACAAGCTCCTCGCGGACAGCAACGACAGCCGGGCCTCGGTGATCAAGGCCGTGGAGGACATCAAGAGCTGCAAGAACCTCGACGGTGCGGCCGGTGACCTGCGGGCCGCGGCCCGCCAGCGCGAGGAGCTCGTGACCCGGCTCCAGGAGCTGAAGCTGGACAAGCTCCCCGACCACGCGAAACTGTCCGCCGCCCTCACCAAGGCCTGGGAGTCCTCCGCGTCCGCCGACACCAGCTACGCGGCGTGGGCGGACGACGTGGGCGACGACAAGGGCGACAAGGGCTGCAAGGACGGCAAGGCCAAGGCCACCGACAACGCCGCCGCGGGCAACAAGGCGAGCGGTGAGGCGACGAAGGCCAAGGAGTCGGCGGCGGCCATGTGGAACACGATCGCCGCCAAGTACGGCCTCACCAAGCGGGACAAGGCGCAGCTGTGAGCGGCGCTCTCCCCGACGGGACCGGGGTCCCGGGCGGCCGCTAGTGCTGTGACCGGAAAGGTTTGCCGCACCGGACGACGCGACCCGGCAAACCTTTCCGGCCACAGCACTAGGGCGTCAGGCGGCGCGGGGGGCCTGTTCCAGGGTCGGGGTCATGTCCAGGGGCTGCTCGCCGGGCTGCGCCACGAGGCGGCCGTCCTGGACGATCTGGAAGGTGACCTGGCCGTTGACGATGCGGGGGAAGCCGGCCACGGCGCGCATGTCCTGGTAGCGCCAGCTCAGGTCCGGGGTGAGGCCGCCGGTGCTGACCGCCTGCGACTGGTTGAGCAGACGTCCGACCTTGCGGGCGGTGATGTCCTCGTCCGCCTTGATGCGCTTCACGATCTCGCTCAGGACGGTGTAGGCGATCCAGGTGGTCTGCGCCCCGCTGTCGTCCGGGTCGAGGGTGTCGTCGCCGAAGGCGTGGTCGGCGATCACCTTCCGCATCGGCTCCCACAGCGGATCGGAGGACACCGGGTACCAGCTGGTGAGGTACGCGCCCTCGAAGGGGCTCTCCCGGCCGCCGGTGCGGTCGACCAGGGACTGGCTGACGCTGCCCAGGACAGAGGAGATCTGCGGGTTCTTGCGCTGGGTGTCGATGCGGCGGAAGGCGTCGAAGAAGGTCTCGGTGCGCTCGCCCAGCACGGCGCTCACGCAGCCCCTCTCCTTCTCCTTTTCCTTCGCTTCCTTCGCTTCCTTGGAGTCCTTGGGGTCCTTGCCGCCCGAGGTGTTGGCGAGGGCCTCGCGGGCCTGCGGGGTGAAGTCCGCGGAGTCCTCGGCCGCCCGGATGTCGTTGGCCTCGGCCACCTTGTTGGCCTTCAGCCCGGCGTTGAGCAGGACCGGCAGGGAGTCGCCGGCGAGGGTGTCCGGGCGGACCAGGGCCACCTGGGTGCAGGCCTTGCCCAGCTGGTGTCCGGAGCCTGCGAGGAGGACGGGCTGGCCGCCGTTGACGGGGTAGGAGAGCGTGGACTGGAACTCCTCCGAGGAGACCCCGTACCCGCCGATGAAGGGGATGCCCTCGGCCTCCAGCGGGGCCATGAAGGCGCGGCCGTGCTGGCTGTAGGAGCCGACGACGGCGACGGCCTTCTCGGCTATCGCCTTGCGCGCGCAGTCGGCGGCGCCGGTCGGCGTGTTCTTCTCGTTGCAGGTCAGCACGCGCAGCTTGCGGCCGTTGATGCCGCCCTTGGAGTTGACCCACCGTTCGTAGGCCTTCGCCATGCCGGGCATACCGGGCATGTTGGTCGCCTTGGTCTGCTCCGGGGCGAAGGTCATGACGGTGATGGTGTCCCCGGAGCCCTCCGAACCCCCGGGGAGCGCCCCGCACCCGGCGACGAGACAGGCACCCACTGCCGTGGCCACGAGGGTGCGGGAGAGGGATGCTGCGCGGCGCGACATGGTCATGTCCATGCACCATTCCGCTCCGGAGGTAACTCAAGTGTGAGATGGACACAACATCGGGTGACGCCCAGGTGAATTACGGGGGTGTCACGCGCACACAGCCGCTTCAAGATCGTGACCAGCGGGAACGTACGATCGAAAGCGTGACATTCGCCCAAGGTTCGAAGAACTCTTCCCGTCGCGGCGGCCGCTCCTCCACCATGGGCGGCATGCCCCTCAATGACATGCCGTGGTGGCGCTGGCGCAGCAATGTGCGCTCGGCGCTGCACATGCTCTCCGATCCGGCCTTCCACGAGGACACCTGGCTGGCCGGCACCGAAGGGTACGGGGACGTCACCGACGCCGTGTACCGGCTCGTCGAGGACACCTGGCTCGACAGCTGGTCCGCCGAGAAGTACGTCGGCACGATCTTCCGCGACTCGCAGGAGGCGGCCCTGGTCGACCTCGCCGTGCTCCGGGTGCTGCGGATCCTGCACCAGGTCGGGCCCGACGCCCCCGTCTCCGCCTACCTGGAGCACCACGCGTGGCCCGAGGCGGTACGCGCCGCCCGCGAGGCGCACGTACGGCTGGCGACGGCCGACGGGGAGGACCCCGACGTCCCGCCGCGGTCGCTGGAACTGCTGAGGATCCTGACCCGCGCGGTGTGAAAGGCTATGCGGTCATGAGCGATCCGCATCCCGAGGCACAGCCTCAGCCCCCGCAGTACGTCCTTACCGTGTCCTGCCCCGACAAGCAGGGCATCGTGCACGCCGTGTCGAGTTACCTCTTCATGACCGGCTGCAACATCGTGGACAGCCAGCAGTTCGGAGACCGGGCGACCGGACTCTTCTTCATGCGGGTGCACTTCGAGGCCGAGCCGCCCGTGACGGTGGAGAAGCTGCGCGCCAGCTTCGCCGCGATCGGCGACTCCTTCAAGATGGACTGGCAGATCCACCGCTCCGACGAGCGCATGCGGATCGTGCTCATGGTGTCGAAGTTCGGCCACTGCCTGAACGACCTGCTGTTCCGCTCGAGTATCGGGGCCCTGCCGGTCGAGATCGCGGCCGTGGTCTCCAACCACACCGACTTCGCCGAGCTGGTGGGCTCCTACGACGTCCCGTTCGTGCACATCCCGGTGACGAAGGACACGAAGGCGGCGGCGGAGGCCGAGCTGCTGGAGCTCGTGCGCTCCGAGAACGTCGAGCTGGTGGTGCTCGCCCGGTACATGCAGGTCCTGTCGGACACCCTCTGCAAGGAACTGAGCGGGCGGATCATCAACATCCACCACTCCTTCCTGCCGAGCTTCAAGGGTGCGAAGCCGTACCACCAGGCGCACGCGCGCGGTGTGAAGCTGATCGGCGCGACCGCGCACTACGTGACGGCGGACCTCGACGAGGGGCCGATCATCGAGCAGGAGGTCGAGCGGGTCGGCCACGAGGTGACCCCGGACCAGCTGGTGGCGATCGGGCGCGACGTGGAATGCCAGGCGCTGGCGCGGGCCGTGAAGTGGCACAGCGAGCACCGGGTGCTGTTGAACGGGGCGCGGACGGTCGTCTTCGCCTGATCCCTCCCGGGGGGTTCGCCGGGTTTCCTGCGGGGCCGCTGCCGGGGCGCTGCCCCGGACCCCGCGCCTCAAACGCCGGCGGGGCTGGATTTGGCCCGGCGGGGCGGGATTGGCTGGGTCCGGGTCCCGTGGTTTCCTGCGGGGCCGTTGCCGGGGCGCTGCCCCGAGCCCCGCGCCTCAAGCGCCGGCGGGGCTGGTTTTGGCCCGGCGGGGCGGGATTGGCTGGGTCCGGGTCCCGTGGTTTCCTGCGGGGCCGTTGCCGGGGCGCTGCCCCGGGCCCCGCGCCTCAAGCGCCGGCGGGGCTGGATTTGGTCCGGCGGCTGGGTTGGCCGGGCCCGGCCATGATCACTGGACACCCCCTAGAGGTGGCTGAGGGAGGCGGCTGCGAAGAGGACGTCGCGGATGGCCTCGCGGTCGCCGTGCTGGCCTACGGCCGCCTCCTCCGGGGAGATGTGGCCGGCGGCCAGCTGGCAGAACTCGGCGCCGTCCAGGGCGATCTCCGCCACCGTCCGCTCCGGCGAGGGCTTCGCCGCCGGGGAGTCCAGGGCGATGTCCCAGCCGCCGCCGCCCGCGCCCTCGATCTCCAGGTGCAGGGTCCGCCCGGGCGCGCCCGCCGCGACCAGGCCGCGGGCCGGGGCCGCCAGACCCGCGCGGCGGCGCCGGGCCAGCGCGCTCGGCAGGAGCCGGGCCGCCAGGTCGATCATCCCGTGCATGTGGGGGCCGGACGGGGGCTCGTACGGGTAGTCCACCGCCTCCGCGATGTCCGAGGCGTGGACCCAGCACTCGAAGGCCCGCTCCAGGAACGCGTCCCCGAGCGGTAGCGCGAAGCTCCCGTAGTCCACCGCGAGCTCCGCCACGCCCCGGCCGGCGAAGGACACCGTACGCACCAGGGTGTGGCCCTGTTCCCGCCACGGGTCGCGGACCTTGCGCGTGGCCGGGTACGCCGACGCCTCCCAGAAGTGCTCCGTCCGCGCGGCCGGGCCGCCGGGCGGTGCGTCCGGGCCCAGCGGGTCGTCCAGGCCCAGCGCCGTGGCGATCAGCCCGTCCACCGTCAGCAGGTGCCCGATGACCCCCGCCACCGTGGTCCGCCGCGACTGGCGCCGCTCCTCCTCGAACCACTTCAGCCGCACCGGGGTGTGCCACTCCGAGTCCCCGAAGTCCTGGAGGAGCGCGTCGAGCCGCGCGGTCTCGGTGTCGTACGGGTTCGCCCACGCCGGCACCGGGATGCGGGCCGGCCGCTTGCCCAGGCAGTCCTCCAGCACCCGCGACCGCAGCAGCGGCTTGAGGTCGAGGCTCTCCTCCGGGTGCAGCAGCCCGACCGCGTCGCGCAGCCGCAGCGCCTCCTCCGCGCAGGGCGCGCACTCGGTGAGGTGGTCCTCCACCGCCTGCGTCTCCTCGGTGGAGCACGCGGCCAGCGCCCACGCGCCGAGCAGGGACTTCAGTACGGCGTGCGAGGGCGGCGGCGGGGGCGCTGGGGCGGCCTCCTGGTCCGGGTCCGGCAGGAGCCGCGGGGCGTGCCGCGGGTCCAGGTCGTCGGCGGCCCCGCGCGGGCCCGGTATCCGCGCCTGGCCGCCGGGACGTTCGTATCCGTCGTCGGGCGACTGGGCGGGGCCGTTCATCGCGGTGTCCCAAATTCACGAGGGCCGTATCCGGGCCGGGCGGTGTCCTCCTGCGGGAGGGCGTTGGCGGTCGACAGCAGTTGCAGCCCGAGGCGCAGCCGGCGGCGGGCCTCGTCCTCGCTGATCTGGAGGTCGGCGGCGGCCTGCCGGTAGTCGCGCCGCTTGAAGTAGGCGAGTTCGAGCGCGGCGCGCAGCGGCGCGGGCATGGAGGTGACGATGTAGTCCGCGCGGGCGGCGGCGTTGGCGCTGCGCACCTTCTGCTCCAGCTCCTCGCGCGAGCCCCGGCCCAGCTCGGCCTGGCGCAGCCGGGCCACGGCCTGGCCCTGGGTGATCCGGGCGACCCAGGAGCGCATGGAGCCCTGCTTGGGGTCGTAGGCGTCGGGGTTCTCCCAGATGTAGCCGAAGACCTCACGGGTGATCCGGTCGGCGGCCTTCTCGTCTCCCAGCACCCGGTGCGCCAGGCTGTGCACGAGCGAGGCGAAGCGGTCGTACAGCTCCCCGAGCGCGGCGGCCTCGCCGCGGGCGAGCCGCTGTTGCATGCGGCGGTCCCAGCGCGGTGGTACGTCCTTCGGCATCAGTGCCCCCAGCCGTGTGTCGACTCAACGAATGTAGTGGGCACATGGTGGATCGCGCCCGTTTTGGGAGAACCTCGTCCACGAAAGGTGTGCTGCGTGCTAAACGGTCGGTCCGAAGGGGCGTCGGCCGCCCGTGGGGCGTGGCGGGCGTGAACCGTGGTGCGTCCGCCGGTACATGGGTACAGGTGTGCGCGCCCCGCCGCGCTCCCCGTGCGCGGGTTCGATGCGGCCACCTCCTTGACCGCTTCGCTTAACGCGCAGGCCACGAAGGCCGTACGCTCCTGCCTTGTCTTGAACTGAACCCACTGCACATGTGAAGGCGGAACGCCGAATATGGACAGCGCAGAATACGAGCGCAAGATCGCCGCCCGATTCGCCACCTTCGACCAGGACGGGTCCGGCTATATCGACCGGGAGGACTTCAGCGCGGCCGCGAAGGCCGTCCTGGCCGAATTCGGCACGGCCGCCCGGTCGGACAGGGGCCAGGCCGTCTTCGCGGGCGCCGAGGCGTTCTGGCAAGGGATGGCCGGCATCGCCGACGTCGACGGGGACCAGCGGGTGTCCCGCGAGGAGTTCATCACCGGGGCGGCGAAGCGGCTGCGGGACAGCCCGGAGCGGTTCGCGGAGATCGCGCGGCCGTTCCTGCGGGCGGTGATCGCCGTGGCGGACGAGGAGGGCGCCGGCGCCACGCCGTCGGCGACCGCGCGGGTGCTGCGGGTCCTGGGCACCGCGCCGGAGCTGGCCGGTCAGGTGGCGGCGGCGCTGGACGCCGATGGCGACGGCCGTATCTCGGAGGAGGAGATCCTGGCGGCCTTCGCGGGCTACTGCGGGGTGGAGGCGCCGGACGTGTGACGGGGCCGGGCCCCGGGGTCTGGGTCCCGGGGTCTGGGTCCCGGGTCACGTGGCTCGCCTGCGGCGTCGCCCGGCGGCCTGGCGGCCCGGCGGCCCGGCGGTCGTGGTGCGGCGCCGTTGCTGGGGCTCTGCCCCAGGCCCCGCGCCTCAATCGCCGGCGGGGCTGGGTTTGGCCTTGGGTGTGGGTCGGTGCCGCTCCGGAGCGTCTCCTCGGCTCGCGCACGCAGCCTGGGCTACGCATGCCCGGCCCGGGTTGCGCGCTCGTCCTGCGGGGACCCTCCTGCGCGTCCCCGCCCCACGCCCCGGCTTCGGAGCCAGACCCCGACGGTCCGGCCCGGGTTGCGCGCTCGTCCTGCGGGGACCCTCCTGCGCGTCCCCGCCCCACGCCCCGGCTTCGGAGCCAGACCCCGACGGTCCGGCCCGGGTTGCGCGCTCGTCCTGCGGGGACTCTCCTGTGCGTCCCCGCCCCACGCCCCGGCTTTAGGCGTACCGGTCGCGGAGTTGGTACTTCAGGACCTTGCGCAGGGCCTCGTTGCGGGGGAGGGACTCCAGGAGTTCCAGTTGTTCGGGGAGTTTGTGGGTGGCCAGGCCCTGGGTGCGGAGGTACGCGGTCACCTGGGGCAGGGTCAGGGGGGCGGCTCCCGGGGGTTGTTCGACCACCGCGCAGACGCGTTCGCCGCGGTCCGCGTCGGGGAGGCCGATGACGGCCGCGTCGGCGACGCCCGGCAGCTGGTGGAGCAGGTCCTCGATCTCCTTCGCCGAGATGTTCTCGCCCTTGCGGATGATGACGTCCTTGCTGCGGCCGGTCAGGACGAGGTAGCCGTCGGGGGTCAGGTGGCCCAGGTCGCCGGTGATCAGGTAGCCGTCGGGGTCGAAGACCTCGGCGGACCGGTCCCCGTTCAGGTAGCCCCGGCAGACGGCCTCGCCGCGCAGCCGGACCTCGCCGTCCGTGTTCGGGGGCAGGGGGGTGCCGTCCGGGGCCGTGATGCGGATGGACATGCCGGCCGGCGGGCGGCCCTCGGTGGTCGCCAGGTGTTCCGCGGTGTCGTCCGGTGCCCCCATGGTGATCATCGGGACCTCGGTCATGCCGTAGCCGTGGGTCAGCTGGCAGCCCAGCTCGCGGACGACCGCGTGGTAGATCTCCGGCGGTTTGGGGGCTCCGCCGCCCGCCAGCAGGCGCAGGGTGGGGATGAGCGGAGTGGCGGGGTCCTTGCGCTGCTCCGCCAGGAACATGGAGTAGAAGGCCGTCGAGCCGCCGGCCACGGTGACGCCGTGGCGGCGGTAGCCGTCCAGCGCGCCGGGCATCGCGAACTTCTCGAAGAGGACCGCGGGGAAGCCGTAGAGCAGCAGCATCACGGTGTAGTCGGGCCCGGCTATGTGCGCGAAGGGGAAGGCCATGGAGCCGACGTCGGCCGGGGTGAGGTGCAGGGCGTGGGCGAGGCAGGAGCCGCCGGCGATCAGTGAGCGGTCGGTGTGCAGGACGCCCTTGGGGTCGGAGGTCGTGCCGGAGGTCCAGTAGATCCACCGGACGTCGGTGCCGCGGGCGGGCGGCGGCGGGAGTACGGCGGGGTCGCCCTCGGGCAGGTCCTCGTAGGCCTCGAAGACGCCGCGCGCGCCGAGGCGGGCGGCCATCGCGGTGTGGTCGAAGCCGCGCCAGACGCCCGGTACGGCGAAGAACTCGGCCTTGGACTCGCGGAGCGCGAAGCCGACCTCCCGGTCCCGGTAGAAGGGGATCACGGGGGACTGGACGGCGCCGATGCGGGCGAGGGCGGCCGTGAGCAGCACGGTCTCGATGCGGGTGGGGAGCTGCCAGGCGACGACCGTGCCCGGGCGGACGCCCATGCCGTGGAGGCCCGCGGCGACACGTTCGGCGCGGTCGCGCAGCTGCCCGAAGGTCAGGCGGCGGTCCGTCGGGGGGTTCGTCGAGGGGTCCGTCGCCGCGGGCTCGTCGGCGGCCTCGATGAGGACCGTGGTGTCCGGGGTCAGTGCGGCCCTGCGGGCGATCAGCTCCCACAGGGTCGCGGACCGGCTCAGTTCTGTCGCGGTGTCCGTCATCCCGGAGCTCCCCTTGGCCGATTTGCTGACGGATAGTCAGATCAAGCGGAGAGCGTAGGGCGCCGACGCTTGCCGGTCCAGAGGTGGCGGGGCTAGCTTGTTTCTGACGATCCATCAGATTGGGGAGACGGTCATGGAACTGGAATTGCCTCGGATCATCAGCGTCGACGACCACGTGATCGAGCCCGCCCACCTCTTCGACGTCTGGCTGCCCGCCAAGTACCGCGACCGCGGCCCCAAGGCACTCACCGCGGGCATCGGCGAGCTGGAGTACACCGGCGGCAAGTACGTGATCTCCATGGACCCCGACGGCCCGCCGACCGACTGGTGGATCTACGAGGACCTGAAGTTCCCGTACAAGCGCAACATCGCCGCCGTCGGCTTCGACCGCGACGACATGACCCTGGAGGGGATCACGAGGGAGGAGATGCGGCGGGGGTGCTGGGATCCCAAGGCGCGGCTGGCCGACATGGACCTCAACCACGTCGAAGCGTCCCTGTGCTTCCCGACCTTCCCGCGGTTCTGCGGGCAGACCTTCGCAGAGGCCCACGACAAGGAGGTCGCCCTGGCCTGCGTGCGCGCCTACAACGACTGGATGGTCGAGGAGTGGTGCGGCGACAGCGGCGGCCGGCTGATCCCGCTGTGCATCATCCCGCTGTGGGACATCGACCTGGCGGTGGCGGAGATCCGGCGCAACGCCGCCCGCGGGGTGCGTGCCGTGACCTTCTCCGAGATCCCGACCTACCTGGGCCTGCCGTCGATCCACTCCGGGTACTGGGACCCCTTCTTCGCCGTCTGCCAGGAGACCGGCACGGTCGTCAACATGCACATCGGGTCCAGCTCCCAGATGCCCGCCGCCTCCCCCGACGCGCCGCCCGCCGTACAGGCCTCGCTCAGCTTCAACAACGCCATGGCCTCGATGATGGACTTCTTGTTCAGCGGGGTGCTGGTGAAGTTCCCGACGCTCAAACTGGCGTACAGCGAGGGCCAGATGGGCTGGATCCCGTACGCCCTGGAGCGCGCCGACGACGTCTGGCAGGAGCACCGCGCCTGGGGCGGGGTCCGCGACCTGATCCCCGAGCCGCCGTCCACGTACTACTACCGGCAGATGTTCTGCTGCTTCTTCCGCGACAAGCACGGGATCGCCTCGCTGGACGTGGTCGGCCGCGACAACGCCACCTTCGAGACCGACTACCCGCACGTGGACTCGACCTTCCCGCACACCAAGGAGGTCGCCCTCGACCACGTCAAGGGCCTCGACGACGAGACGGTCTACAAACTCATGCGCGGCAACGCCATCCGCATGCTCGGCCTGGACCTCGACCGGGACCGGGTCAAGGGCCGCTGATGGACCTGACCTACACCGAGGAGGAGCAGGAGTTCCGCGCCCGCCTGCGCGAATGGCTCGCCAAGACGCTGCCCGAGCTGCCCGCCCGACCCGCCCCGGACGACTGGCCGGGGCGGCGGGCCTACGACCTCGGCTGGCAGCGCAGGCTGTACGAGGCCGGGTACGCGGGCCTGCACTGGCCCGTCGACTCGGGCGGGCGCGGAGCCACCCCGACCCAGCACCTGATCTTCCTGGAGGAGACCGAGCGGGCCGGGGCCCCGTACGTCGGCGCGAACTTCGTCGGGCTGCTGCACGCCGGCCCGACCATCGCCGCCGAGGGGACGCCGGAGCAGCGGGCGCGCTGGCTGCCGCCCGTACTGCGGGGCGACGAGGTGTGGTGCCAGGGCTTCAGCGAGCCGGACGCGGGCTCCGACCTGGCCTCGCTGCGCACGCGCGCCGTCCGCGACGGCGACGAGTACGTGATCACCGGGTCGAAGATCTGGACCTCGCACGCGGAGGTGGCCGACTGGTGCGAGCTGCTGGTGCGGACCGAGCCCGTCAGCGCGGAGGTCCCCAAGCACCGGGGGATCTCCTGGCTGGCCATGCCGATGGACGCCCCCGGGGTGACGGTCCGGCCGTTGCGCACGCTCGCCGGGTCCACGGAGTTCGCGGAGATGTTCCTCGACGAGGTGCGCGTCCCGGTCGGCCACCGGGTCGGGGCGGAGAACGACGGCTGGCGCGTCACCATGGTGACCCTGTCCTTCGAGCGGGGGACCGCCTTCGTCGGCGAGGTCGTCGCCTGCCGCCGCACCCTGGGCGAGCTCGCCCGCAGGGCGAAGGCGAACGGCCGCTGGGACGACCCGGTGCTGCGGCGCCGGCTCGGGCGGCTGTACGGGGAGTTCGGCGCCCTGTGGCGCCTGACGCAGTGGAACGTCAGCGAGGCGGAGCTGACCGGCGGGGTCCCCGGCATCGGCGGCTCCGTCTTCAAGCTGGCGTACTCGCACGCCCGCCAGGAGCTGTACGACGCGGCCGCCGAGGTCCTGGGGGCCGACTGCCTCTCGCTGGAGGAGGAGTGGGCGCTGGACCGGCTCTCCTCGCTCTCCTACACCATCGCGGCGGGCACCTCGCAGATCCAGCGCAACATCGTCGCCGAGCGGATCCTCGGCCTCCCGAAGGGCCGGTGAGGGCCATGCACTTCCAGCCGACGGAGGACCAGCGGGCCCTGCGGGCGGGCGTACGGGACCTGCTGGCGGGCCGGTACGGGCGCGCGGCCCTGCGGGAGGCGGTGGACAGGGGGTCGGTGGGCACCGGTGCCGTGGTCGACCGCGCCCTGTGGCGGGAGCTGGGCGAGGCGGGCTTCTTCGCGCTGCGGCTGCCCGAGTCCGCCGGGGGCGTGGGGCTCGGCCTCCCCGAGGCGGTGCTCGTCTTCGAGGAGGCCGGCCGGGCGCTGCTGCCGGGGCCGCTGGTCGCCACGCACCTGGCCGCCGGGGTGGTGCCGGGGGCCGCGGAGGGGACCGCCGTGGTGACGGCCTTCGACCTCGGGGGCCCGCTGGTGGCGTACCTGGGGGAGGCGGACGCGGTCCTCGGGGCCGGCGGGGTGCCCGGGGCCGGCGGGGTGCCCGGGGCCGGCGGGGTGCCCGGGGCCGCTGGGGTCCCGGACGGGGAACCGGTGCGCTCGGCGGACCCGCTGACACCGCTGCACCGGGTGTCCTCGTACGGGGGCGGGGACGCGTACGGGGCCGGGGACGGGGGCGCGGGCTGCGCGGCGTACCGGGAGACCGGGGCGCTGCTGACGGCCGCGCTCCAGCTCGGCAGCGCGCTGCGCACGGTGGAGCTGGCGGTGGGGTACGCGTCCGGGCGCGAGCAGTTCGGGCAGCCGATCGGGGCGTTCCAGGCGGTCAAGCACCTGTGCGCCGGGATGCTGGTCCGCGCGGAGGTGGCCCGTACGGCGGTCTACGCGGCGGCGGTGACGGGCGACGCGGTCGAGGCGGCGGGGGCGAAGCTGCTGGCGGACGAGGCGGCGGTGCGCAACGCCCGGGACTGCCTCCAGGTGCACGGCGGCATGGGCTTTACCTGGGAGGCCGATGTGCACCTGCACCTCAAGCGGGCCTGGGTGCGGGCCGAGCAGTGGCGGACCGGGGCGGAGGCGGAGGAGCTGCTGGCGGCGGAACTGCTGGGGGCGGCGGAGGCGGGGGGCTTGGCGGGCTCTGGGGGCTCGGAGGGCTCTGGGTCATAGCGCGCTGTGACGGAGGAGCACAGGAGGAGGTGCGGGGGGAACGACGCGGGACGCATGTCCGATTACGGAGAGTTGATATCGGTTTGTGTCCTTCGTCCGCCCGCTTACGGACCGGAGCCGGGTGCCTGCTCCGGTACGCTCCCACGAATGCGAGCGGTTGAGCGGCGCAGGCGTCGCACAGTATGCACCACGCCCAGTCCTTCGCGCGGGAATATGCCCGAAGCGCTTGTTGTCGTGACTGTATGTCAACCATGCTGCTCCGCAAGGGGATCACACTGGGTGATCCCATCTCGTCGCGAGGCGAAGTGTCCGCCGGTTCGGATGGTGTGAGCGGTGCAGGTGCTTCAGGTTCAGCTGGAAGTAGGTCCGGACCCCGCCGAGGTCGGCCGGGCCCGCCGGTGGGCGCGGTCCCGGCTGGCGGGGTCCGGCATAGGGGACGACGAACCGCTCGCCGAGACGCTGATCCTGCTGATCTCCGAGCTGGTCACGAACGCGGTCGTGCACACGGGGTGTCCGGCGGTACTGCGGATGCTGTTCGGTGAGCCGGGCGTACGGGTCGAGGTGGCCGACGCGAGTGACCGAGCGCCGGCCCGCCGCCAGGCCGCCGGCGATGACACGGGCGGCCGCGGCCTTGAACTGGTGGACGGCCTGGCGGACCGCTGGGGCTGGCAGCACGAGGGCGCGGGCAAACGGATCTGGTGCGAGGTCGACCGCGCGGAGAAGGCGGCGGGCGACTGCGCCTCGGGCGGGCCGTCGGAAATTCACTCCTCGATGCGGGAACCGCACGTGTACCTCTAACGAGGTGTTGACGTTCCGTCACATCTTGATCACCCTGGTGTGGAGCGATTCGACGCGAGGGGACGCCAAGGACACGCCTTGACGAGTGCGGGTCGCGGGGTGGCGGCTGCCGTGCCGCGCTCGGGGCGTGCACGCGCGCCGCCGCCACCCGCATGCTTCTTCCACTGCGCCGCCGTCGGCGGGCGCGGTGCGTTCGCTCATTCGGCCCCGGCGACAAGTCGAGCTCGGTGCACGGGACGTAGCGGACGTAGCCCTTTCCTGCCGAGTGGCTCGGCGTGCCCCGCTGCCCCTTCGCCCGATGGGCATGGCGCCGGCGCGGGTTCCCTGACGTCAACCGATCCCTTCGGAAGCCTGCAGGAACTTTTCCACATCGCGTTCGATGCATGGGGAGAGATCGGTGAGCAGATCGAGGATTTCCCGCATCTCTCCCACCAGGTCCCGGTGTGCGGCCCAGACCACTGCCTTTCGGGTGAGCACCGCCGACAGCAGGTCATCGTCATAGAAGCCCCCTGTGCTCTGCTCCGGGGTCGTGTCGCGGAGAATTTCAAGAGCCAGTGGCAGCGTCCAGCGGAGACCGGCATCCTGCCCGACAAGCCGCACCAGCTCGTATGCGGTCAGCTCCCCGACGGGGCGCTGCCGCAATCTGTGGACGGTCTTGACC
Organism: Streptomyces sp. NBC_01408; assembly: GCF_026340255.1. Taxonomy (GTDB): domain Bacteria; phylum Actinomycetota; class Actinomycetes; order Streptomycetales; family Streptomycetaceae; genus Streptomyces. Next base: position 2,059,895 of record NZ_JAPEPJ010000001.1, read on the forward strand.
AACCCCGTCGACCCAGCCGGTGGCTGAGGCCATTGCTGCCCTTCGAGCTCTTCGAGGGTGCGCTTGCGTTCACGTTCCTTGTTCATTTCGGCCTTCATGAGGGATCGGCGTCGGCCTTGCGTCGACATTCAGGCCTACTCCTTGTCGATCATTCTCTCCAGCGTGTGGGCGTATTCCCTCAGCTTCTCTTTGTTCGCTGCGGGCGCCACCGCCGAGGGCGTCAGGAGCCCAGGAAGGAATCGGACTCGCCACATTCGGAAGATCATCAAAAGTGTGTTTTCGTTACGATGTCCGGCCAATTGTGCAGCCGCGCTTGTTGCCGTAATGATGGCCTGTGAAGCAGACTCAACACTGCTTGCGCGCTCCGTGGCGATGCCTACCAGTGCGTGCATGAACTGAGTCAGTTGCAGATCGGCACCCGTGCGCAGCATCCGGCGCATCGTGGACGGGCGCTCGAGGTCAGCCGAATATGCGTCGATGCCTCCGGACCACATCAGCAGTGACGCTGAGGTGATCTCGTGCTCCTCGCTCCAGCCAAGCGTGTCGAAGATCGCCATGATCTCCGCAGTGAAACCGCCGATGCATTGCACTGCTGACAGGATCTGGTCCAGGTCGTTGCGATGCCGCCCGATGAAAGCGGACACGGAAACGTCCCGAAGGTGCTGATGTAGTCCACCCTCTGTAGCCGCCCCGATTTCTACGAGTCCCCCCAGCGGGCCGAATGCTTCACGGGCCAGCAGGGAATCCATTTCCGCACGTCTTTCGCTTGCCAAAGCCAAACTCCCCAGGTTGACTAGAAGAGTCCCATCATGTGCCGAATTACCGCCTCCCGAGGCGGCAGCGATGTGAGATTCCTGTTGAGGCTCTCGATTCCGTATCTCGACATGCTTCCATGGCCGACCGCCCCACCTTGCCCCCGTGCTGACTCGTTCGGGCTGGCCCGTGAGCCCAAACCCACGCCGAGGCGACTGGCAGTTCAGCCTGGAAGAGCGTCGCAGAACGGAACCACGTCAGGCCCCCAGTCGAAGCAGAACCTCCGGCGCGGCCGCTCGTAGCTCACCGAGACTCCGCAGGGAGGAATGCTCAGATTCTGGTGAACCCACCCGTCGATTGCCAGGGCTGCCACTTCCGCCTGATAGTCGGCGCCGGGATAGGTGAAGGAATCGATGGCGACGAGGAGGTGGCTTCCGTCATTGCGGGATAGGTTGGCGGAGTGCAGTGACAATCCGAACGAGAGCCACGCGGCGTCCTTCCAGTGGATGTGGTCTACCGGAAGTCGCAAGTGCAGGCCCTGGTTTATTTGGATGGTGTTTGATGGTGCGTATTCGCATTCTTCCGTGTGTGCCGAAATGTTGGCGGCGAGGCCGAATCCGCCCCTCATGAACCTGTATTTGTAATCCATGATCACCTCTCCTTAGAATTTCAGCATGTGGAATATGCGTCTGTCGAAGAAATTCTCGCTACCGTATTTTTGCGGCATGCCCTTGATGTAGTCGTAATCGTGTGGCAGTCCATCTCCATAAATTCTGCTGTGGGCATCCATGAATTTCTCTGCCTCGTCCGGTGTCATGGATGTCATGTCGGCCTTATTGAAACTGAGGAAGTCATCTGCTGAAACTCTGAAGGATACAACTGCCAGGCCGTGGCCAGGGAGCTGGGCGGCACGCACGGCCAGATACCTCTCGGCTTCGTCGAGGCTTGACCAGGCGTAGACGCCATGCCCGTACTGCCCGCGAAGTTCATCATCCGGCCATGGTTCGCCGCCATTTCGGAGCCGTGCGGCGTCCTCAGCCCCCTGCACCGTGTGGAACTCGTGGTCCGGGCAGCCTTCCGGCGCCAGCCCCAGGGGGTCCGACCAGGTGTGGGGGTTTGAGACGTACGTGGCCGGGTTCGGGGCAGGGGCTAGTCCGAGGGGGTCTGGGGTGAGGTAGCGGGCGGTTTCGGGGTCGTACGTGCGGAAGTAGTTGTGGTGGAGGCCGGACTCGGGGTCGAAGTACTGGCCCGGGAAGCGTAGGGGCGTGTAGGCGGTGGCGTTGCGGGTCCACGCGGTGGAGCCCCAGAGGGTGGAGCGGGCGCGCCAGGCGATGTCGCCTGATTCGTCGATCAGTTCCTTCGGGGTGCCGATGAGGTCCGTGACGATGGCGAAGAAGCGGTCGTCGGTGGTGCCCAGGATGCGTTCGGCCTGGGTGAGGGGGTGCAGGCCGTCGTGGGTCCAGGTGAGGGTGACCCGGCCCGTGGTCTCTTCGCAGAGGTTCGTGCCGTCCCAGGTGAAGAGGACCTCTTCCGCCACCTCGCCGGTCGGGGTGAGGCGTTGTTTGGCTGTTCGGCGGGACAGGGCGTCGTAGCGGTAGCGCCAGACGGTGCCGTCGGGGGTGGTTACCGAAGCCATGCGGTCTTCGGCGTCCCAGGTGTAGCGCCAGGTGTCCGGCTTGCGGGAGAGGCGGGTTTTCTGGCGGAGGACGACCCGGCCGAGGGCGTCGTGTTCGTAGCGGATCGAGCCTGCGCGGGTGATGCGGGTGCCGGAGTAGGTGCGGGCGCCTTGGGCCTCGGCGCCCGGGTGGTGGGTCGGCCAGGAGGCGGTGGTCTGGTTGCCGGCCTCGTCGTAGGCGTAGCGCTCGGACCAGTTCGCGGCGTCGACGGCGGTGACGCGGGCCGCCGCGTCCAGGGTGAAGGTGCTCGGACCTGCGAGGGCGTCGTCGATTCCGGTGAGGGAGCCGTCGGCGCGGTAGCTGTATCCGCGGCGCTGGAGGGTGCGGCCGTCCTGGCCGACGAGGTGCTGGTCGGTGAGGCGGCCGAGGGGGTCGTACCCCTGAAGGAGGGTGAGGTCCGGGCCTATGGTGCGGGTGAGTTCGCGGCCGGCGGCGTCGCGTTCGAAGGTGATCGTTCGCCCGGAGGTGGTGAGCTGGGTGCGGCGGCCGGCCGGGTCGTACGTCCACTCGGAGTGGGCCCCTGTGGGCGTCGTGCGGCCGGTGCGACGGCCCAGCGCGTCGTGGGTGTACGAGACGGTGCGGTCGTCCGTCGTTTCCGAGACGAGGCGGCCGGATTCGTCTCGGAGCAGGGACAGCACCGTGCCGTCCGGGGAGACGGCTCGGGCCAGTTCGCCGAAGACGTCGTACTCGTACGAGGTGATGCCGTCCGCTGTTCCCTTGCGGAGGAGCTGGGAGAGGGAGTCGTGCGCGTAGGTGGTCGTGGCGCCGGTGGCGTTCGTACGGGAAGCCAGGCGGCCCGCGGCGTCGTACGCGTACGTCAGGGTGCGGTCGTCGAAGTCGGTCTCGGTGGCGAGGCGGCCGACCGGGTCGTAGGCGTAGGTCCAGGTCAGGCCCTGGGGGTTGGTGACCCGGGTGAGGCGTAGTTCGGTGTCGTGGTCGAAGGAGTAGCGGACGCCGTCCGGGCCGGTGCGGGCGGTGAGGAGGTCGAAGTCGCCGTACTCGGACACCGTCACCCCGCCCACCGCGTCGGTGTGGGTCAGGCAGTTTCCCTCGCCGTCGTACGTCCAGGACTCGGTGCTGCCGTCGGGGTTGGCCCGTTGCAGGAGACGGCCTTCGACGCTCCAGGTGAGGCGGGTGGAGTGCCCGAGGGGGTCGGTGACGGTGGTCGGGCGGCCGAAGGTGTCGCGGGTGTAGCGGGTCGTCGTGCCCAGGGGGTCGACGGCCTCCATGACCAGTCCTGCGGGGTCGCAGCGGACCGTGGTCGTGTGGCCGAGCGCGTTCGTCACCGAGGACAGGTGGCTGCGGGTGTCGTAGGTGAAGCGGGTCGTGGTGCCGGCCGGTGAGGTGGCCGAGGTGCGGTTGCCCTGGGTGTCGTAGGTCGTACGGAACACCCGGCCATCGGGCTGGATCACCTGGACCGGCAGGCCCAGCGCGTTGTACTCGGCCCGGATCTCGCGTCCGTCGGGTCGGACCACGGTGGTGAGGCGGCCCTGCTCGTCGTAGGCGAAGCGGGTCGTGTGGCCGAGTGCGTCGGTGCGGGTCAGCAGACGGTTGTAGGCATCGTGGGTGAAGTGGGTCGCGGCGCCGGTGGGGTCGATCTCGGCGACGAGCTGCGCGCGGTCGTTGATCACGTACTGCGTGCGGTGGCCGAGGGAGTCGGTGCGGGTGGTGACGCCGTCCTCGTAGGTGAAGCGGACGTTCAGGTGGCCGTTCGGGCTGGCCTGGGCGATGCAGCGGTGCTGGGCGTCGTAGACGTAGTCGAAGCGGCGGTCGTTGGTGTCGGTCCAGGAGGTGATCCGGCCCAGTGCGTCGTAGTCGAAGCGCAAGGGGAGGCCGGAGGAGTTGGTGACTTCGGTGAGGTGGCCGTCCGTGTAGCCGTAGCGGAGGACCTGGGTGCCGTCGGCGAGGGAGAGGCCGGTTATTCGGCCCTCCGAGGAGGCGAGGCGTACCTCGTAGCCCCCGCTGTGGGTGATCGTGAGCGGGGCGCCGGTCGTTTCGTCGTAGGAGAAGGCGATCCAGGCACCCGTACGGTCGTCGATCTGTGCGAGGAGGCCGTCCTCCGAGAAGTGACGGACATGGCCCGTTTCCGGGTCGGTGACGGTGTACCAGCCGTCGGCGTCGCGTGTCATGGGCAGGCGCCGGCCCAGGGTGGGCAGAACCGATTCGCCGGCCGGTTCGGGATGCGGGTACTCCAGCAGGCTGCCGTCGGGCTGGACGAGGATGACGCCCTGCGCGTCGATCTCGAGTCGCTGGTCGACGGTGGAGGCCCAGGTGGGGCCGAACCAGCGGCCCGAACGGTACGAGGATTCGAAAGTCCGGCTGAATGTCAGCGGGAGCGAGCCCGGCAGGACGAGGTCGGTCTGGGGCAGGAGCATGCGGCCGGTCGCGACGTCCACCGGGTCATCGACGCATGTCTTGCAGTCCTGATCACGGGAGTTGCCCGCTGTGTCCTCGTCGTGGTTCTCCCGGGCCGAGGGCTGGTGGTCGGGGGCATCGGGCGAGTGCGGCTCCGGCAGTTCGCCGTTCGCGAGGCGGCCGAGGCTGGCGCCCTTTCTGATCGCGCTTGCTCCCGCGCCTACGCCCTTCGTCCCGGCGGCTTCGAAGATGAACTTGCCGACGCCCTCGCCGGGGTCCTTCATGAACTGCTCGTACATCCGCGACCCCGCCGTGGCCGGGTCGTTCACCATCGTCATGAGACCGACGCCCAGGCCACTGAGCCGCATCTTGTACTCGGTCGGATGCATGCGGTTGTACGGGTCGTCGGGGTCGACCGCGCGGATGAAGCTGATCGCGCCCGCCGCGCCCTTGACCACGCCTCCGCCCACGTGCTGGAGGTCGATACCCATACGGAACGTCTCGGACGCCAGCTGCATGGCCGTGGACGGCATCGGAGGCGCCGCGTCCCGGGCGGTTTCCAGTGTCTTGACCACCGACCGGGCTGCCTCGTCACGCTGGTGGCGGGCCTCGGCCAGCTTCTCGCGCGCCGCCTTGATGCCCTCCGTGCCGGGGTCGGTGAAGCCCATGGGGCGGGCCGGCAGCGGGTCCTGCTTCGCGCGGACCGCCGCGTTGTACGAGTCGACCCACTTGTTGTACGCGTCGTGCGCGGCCACCGAAGTCTTCACCGCGGTCTTGTACTCGTCCAGGGCCTCCTGGGCGCGGCCCTGCGCCCACTCCACCGTGTCGGCGAAACGATTCAGCGCGCCGGCCGCGGTCTCGAAGGCATCCGCGGCCGCGAACCACTTCGGGGGCTGCTTCTGGGCCTTCGTGCGGAAGGCCTCGGCCGACGCGCCCTGGATGCCGTCCTCGTCCAGGCCCTTGAGGCCTTCGCCGGTCAGGTCGAAGGCGGCCTGGAAGTCGCTCAGGTGGGAGGCCGTCGCGCGGAGCTTGGAGGCGCTGCCGTGGATCAGCTTCTTCGGATCGTCGCTCTCGCCCAGTTCGACCTCGCCGACCTCGGCGCCGAGCCGGTTGGCGACCGAGTTCGCCCCGCCGCGGACGGCGTTGGCGCCGTCACGCCAGCCCATCTTTTCCAACTTGTCGGCCGCTTTGTCGCCGGCCCACTCGACGCCGTCGCCGATGAGTTCGGCGCCGCGGTCGAGCCAGCCGTCCAGGTCGCGCCCCATCAGCGATCACCGTCGATCGCACGGTTGCGCGCCTGGTCGAGGGCCTCGCGGTCCACGCCGGTGTGCTCGGCCACGCGCTCCACCACCTGGCCGGTGAAGCCCTTGGTCATCGCGTCCTGTTTGGCCTGGTTCCAGCTCTGCTGGAAGTCGTCGCGGGCCTTCTGGGCCTCTTCCGGGGTCTCCTGACGGAACGGGGTCTTGATCTCGTCCCAGGACTTCCGCTCGGTCTCGTCCTCGTCCGCGTGCGGGTTCCCGACCACGGAGTTGACCGCGACCTTGAAGGTGCCCTCCCGGTACTGGTCCTCCTCCCAGACCATGCCCGCCGAGATCCCCAGGTCACTCGCCAGGCTGCTGGCACTCAGGACGAGCCCCCGTACGCCCCACTCCCAGCGCGTGCACAACTCCTGGAAGACGTCCGTGACCTGCGGATGCCCGGCCTCCATACCGGTCATCGCCAGGCCCTTGAACCCCCCGCCCATGGACGCCGGTCCCGCCGCACCGAACTCGCGCAACTCACCGATCGCAGCCCGCAGACCGTTCGTGATGTTCCTGACCGCGACCGGATCCATCTCCAGGTCTTTGCCACTGGTACTGCTCACATCCCCACCCCCATGATCTTGGTCAGGGTAGAGGGGTCTGAGGACAGCCCGAACTTTGGGCGTGCAAATTCGGTCAGTGGTGCGAAGCGGCGGCCCGGGGCCCGTGGCGGCGGGCCCGGGGCGGCCGGGTTACGCCTTGCCGGTGCAGATGACGTCGTACGGGCGGCCGACGGACATGGTCAGCTGCATGGGCTCGGTGGTGCCGGACGGGCACTCGCCCTTCGTCTTGACGAGGCCGAGCACCTTGGACTTGCCCGAACCGCCCGTGGCGCAGGGGACTTCCTGAGCCTGGTCGGTCACGCAGTCGCCCTGGACCAGCTGCCCGCCGCCGGCGCCCGCGTCACCGGGGTGGTCGCCGGTCAGGTTGCGGCCGCAGACGGTGTTGGTGGGGATTCCGCTGGCCTTGCCGCCGCTGTACGAGATGCTGACCTCGATCATGAGGTCGGTGCCGGGCGGGCACTGGATCGACCCGGGGAGGATGCTGGCGTCCTTGATGTCGATGGCCTTGAAGGTGGCGCCGGAGGCCGAGCACTTCTGCGGGCGGTAGCCGTCGGGCTTGTTGTCCGGGTCCGGGCCGCCGCAGTCGCCGACCTTCCACGAACTGGAGGTGTCGGAGGAGGACTCGGGGTTGCCGGGGTCCTTCGAGGGCTTGGCGGAGGGGGATATCGGGGTGGAGGAGGAGGCGGAGGGCGAGGCGGTGGAGGAGGCCTTGTCGCCGATCCACTGGGAGACGCCGTAGAGGGCGCCGGCGCCGATGACGACGGTCAGGACGGCGGCCAGGGCACCGCCCGAGCGGCGTCTGGGGGGCTGGGGCGGCTGGGGCGGCGTGACCTGGTAGGGGTTGGCCATGCGGTTCTCCTGGGGTGAGAGCGGTGAGGGTGGGTGGGGACGGGGGTGTGGCGCGCCGACAGTGACGCGTCATGCACACCTCATGGTTCCACGGCCCTGTGACAGCCCGGATCCGGCCCTTGCCGCCGTCCGATCCCGGTCCCGACCCCGCCCCGCATCCCACGCCGCACCCGCCCCGCACCCCGCTCCGGGCCGCCCCGCGGACGGGTCGCAGGACGGGGCAGAGGACGGGTCGCAGGACCTGTCAGAGGACGGCCACCGGGGCCACCGGGGTACCGACGGCGCCGACGAAGGGTTCGGGCATCGCGGAGAGCATAAAGGAGTAGCGGCGCTCTTCTGCACAGGCTGTGGACAACTTTTCGAGGTTCCAGTTCTGGCCCTGGTGCATGCCCATCTCGACCAGGTCGAGCGCGTGCACCGGCAGCCACAGGTTCTCGATCTCCGGCGGGAAGATCTCGAAGGTGAGGGTGTCGTTGGCGACCGCCGCGACGTCCCGGGCGTGGAACCACTGCGGGGTGCGGACGGACAGGCCGGGGGAGGGGAAGCCGTACCCGTGCTTGTCGCCCGCCAGGTAGACCTGGACCTGGCCCGTGCGGACGAGGACGATGTCGCCGGGCCGGACCGTCACCCCGCCGAACTCCTCGGCCTCGGCGAGGTCTTCCGGGGTCACCGCGTGGCCGCCCGCCAGCCGGTCCAGGCCCTTGGCGCGCGCCACGTCGAGCAGCACCCCGCGCGAGACGATGTGGCCGGCCTTCTCGATGCCGCTGTACTCGGCCCGGGAGTGCGCGGTGATCGAGGAGGCCGGGCGGCCGTTGTAGATCTTCCCCGAGTGCGAGACGTGCGTGAGCGCGTCCCAGTGGGTGCCCGACTGGAGGCCCATGGTCACGGCGTCGTCGCTGCACGCCACCGTGCCCGGGCCGAAGAGCTCCTGGTTGATCTGCACCATCGTGTGCAGCGGGTTGATCCGGCCGGGGATCAGGCCGGCCTGGACGCCGTCCTCCTTCAGGGGGAGGGCGAGGGGGATCCGGCGGCCGGTACGGACCTCCCGCGCGGCCTCCCGTACGACCTCGTCGGTGATCAGGTTCAGCGTGCCGATCTCGTCGTCGGCGCCCCAGCGGCCCCAGTTGTTGACGCGCTTGGCGATGTCGTGGAACTCGTCGGGCAGGGCCATGGCTCCATCAGCTCCTCGGGAAGGCGGACCGCAACTAGGGCTTGTGCGAGTGCATCTGACTGGTCATAGAATCTAACGGTCCGTCAGAAAACGCGGGAAGGGGCCGGACGTGGGGAACTTCTTGGCAGGCAAGGTCGTCGCCGTCACCGGCGCCGGCCGGGGCATCGGGCGGGCCGTGGCACTCGCCGCGGCCGCCGAGGGCGCCAAGGTCGTCGTCAACGACTACGGGGTGGGCATCGAGGGCGGCGAGCCGACGAGCGAGATCGCCGACGGCGTGGTGAAGGAGATCCAGGCGGCCGGCGGCGAGGCCGTGGCCGTCGCCGACGACATCTCCACCATGGCGGGCGGCCAGCGCATCGTCGACACGGCGCTCGCCCGCTACGGGCGCATCGACGGCGTCGTGTGCGTGGCCGGCATCCTGCGCGAGCGGATGCTCTTCAACATGTCCGAGGAGGAGTGGGACCCCGTCGTCGCCACCCACCTCAAGGGCACCTTCACCGTCTTCCGCGCCGCCTCCGCCGTCATGCGCCGCCAGGGCGGCGGCACACTGATCGGCTTCACCAGCGGCAACCACCAGGGCTCGGTCGCACAGGCCAACTACAGCGCCGCCAAGGGCGGGATCATCTCCCTGGTCCGGTCCGCCGCGCTCGGCCTGGCCAAGTACGGGGTCACGGCCAACGCCGTCGCGCCGGTCGCCCGTACCCGCATGTCCGCGAACGTACCCATGGAGCTCAAGGAGATCGGCGAGCCCGAGGACGTCGCGGCGCTGGTGACCTACCTGCTCAGCGACAAGGCCGTGGCCGTCGGCGGCGAGAAGATCACCGGGCAGGTCTACACGATCGCCGGACCGAAGATCGCCGTCTGGGCCCAGCCGCGCGAGCTGCGCGCCGGGTACGCCGAAGGCTCCTGGACGCCGGAGAAGATCGCCGACTTCCTGCCCGGGACGGTCGGCACCGACCCGATGCCGATGCTGGCGCAGCTGGAGGCCATGGCCAAGGCGGCGGCCGCCAAGGACCGCCCCAACGCGTAGGACACGGCAGCAACGCGTAGGACACGGCAGCAGGGGGAGCGGCATGGACTTCAGCTTCGGGGCCGAGGACGAGGAGCTGCGCGGCCGGGCCCGCGCGTGGCTCACGGAGCACCTCGTGGGCCCGTACGCGCGGGCCGTCGGCCTCGGCGGGCCGGGCAGCGAGCACGAGGGGGTGGCCGAGCGGCGCGCGTGGGAGCGCGAGCTGGGCCGCGGCGGCTGGATCGGGCAGGGCTGGGAGGTCCCGGCCGACGCGTACGGGCAGCAGCGGCTGTCCCTGACCGGGCAGGTGGTGTGGGCCGAGGAGTACGCGGCGCTGCGCGCGCCCGGCCGGGTCGGCCACATCGGCGAGAACCTCCTCGCGCCGACCCTGGTCGCGTACGGCAGCCGGGAGCAGCAGGACCGCTTCCTGCCCGGGATCGCGCGGGGCGAGGAGCTGTGGTGCCAGGGCTACAGCGAGCCGGGCGCGGGTTCCGACCTCGCGGGCATCCGTACCGCGGCCGTACGGGACCCGGCCGACGGGCTGTTCCGGGTCACCGGGCAGAAGATCTGGACCTCCCTGGCCCAGGACGCCGACTGGTGCTTCGTACTGGCCCGCACCGAGCCGGGCTCCCGGCGCCACCGGGGGCTGACCTTCCTGCTCGTGGCGATGGACCAGCCGGGCCGCATCGAGGTCCGGCCCATCCGGCAGATGTCGGGCACCTCGGAGTTCAACGAGGTGTTCTTCGACGGGGCGGTGGCGGCGGAGGCCGTCGGGGGCGAGGGCGATGGCTGGACCGTGGCCATGGGGCTGCTCGCCCTGGAGCGGGGGGTCTCGACGCTGGTCCAGCAGATCGGGTTCGCGGCCGAACTGGACCGCGTCCTGGCGGCGTACGCGGCTACGGGCGCTCCCGACCCGGTGCTGCGCGAGCGCCTCGTACGGCAGTGGGCCGAACTGCGCACCATGCGGTGGAACGCCCTGCGCACCCTCGGCGCCGAAGGCGGTCCGGGCGCGCCGAGCGTCGCGAAGCTGCTGTGGGGCGGCTGGCACCGGCGGCTCGGCGAGCTGGCGGTGGAGGTCCGCGGGGCGGCGGCGACGGCCGGGCCGGCCGACCGGTCCGCGGACCTCCCGTACGAGCTCGGACTCGACGAGGAGCAGCGCCTGTTCCTGTTCACCCGCGCCGACACCATCTACGGCGGCTCGGACGAGATCCAGCGCAACATCATCGCCGAGCGCGTGCTCGGCCTGCCTAAGGAGTCCAGGTGAGAGGCGTCGTGTTCGACGGCAAGCAGGCCCAGGTGGTCGACGACCTGGAGATCCGGGACCCGGGGCCGGGGGAGGTGCTGGTCGCGGTAGCGGCGGCCGGGCTGTGCCACAGCGACCTGTCGGTGATCGACGGGACGATTCCGTTCCCGCCGCCGGTGGTGCTGGGGCACGAGGGTGCGGGGGTGGTCGAGGCCATCGGGGCGGGCGTGACGCACGTGGCGCCCGGGGACCACGTGTCCCTGTCCACCCTCGCCAACTGCGGGGCGTGCGCCGACTGCGACCGGGGTCGGCCGACGATGTGCCGCAAGGCGATCGGGATGCCCGCGCAGCCGTTCTCGCGGGGCGGGAAGCCGCTCTTCCAGTTCGCCTCCAACTCCGCCTTCGCGGAACGCACGATCGTCAAGGCCGTGCAGGCGGTGAAGATCTCCGAGGACATCCCCTTCACCTCGGCGGCGCTGATCGGCTGCGGGGTGCTGACCGGGGTGGGGGCGGTCCTGAACCGGGCGAAGGTCGACCGCGGCGAGTCCGTGGTCGTCATCGGCACCGGCGGGATCGGGCTGAACGTGCTCCAGGGGGCCCGGATCGCGGGCGCCTCGACCATCGTGGCGGTCGACGCGAACCCGGCGAAGGAGGCGGTGGCCCGGCAGTTCGGCGCCACGCACTTCATCGACGCCTCCGCCGTCGCGGACTCCCCGGCGGCCGTCCGCGAGATCCTGCCGACGGGCGCCGACCACGCCTTCGAGTGCGTGGGCAGCGTCAAGCTGATCCGGCAGGCCATCGACCTGCTGGACCGGCACGGGCAGGCGGTCCTGCTCGGCGTGCCCGGCTTCAAGGAGGAGGCCTCCTTCCTCGTCTCCTCCCTGTACCTGGACAAGACGATCATGGGCTGCCGGTACGGGTCCTCGCGCCCGCAGCGGGACATCGCCCTGTACGCGGAGCTCTACCGGCAGGGCCGGCTGCTGCTGGACGAACTGGTCACCGAGGTCTACCCGGTGGAGGACTTCGCCAAGGCCGCCGACGACGCCCACCACGGGCGGGTGGCGCGGGGGGTACTGACCTTCTGACGGCCGGACGAGGGCCCCGCCGATGCGGCGGGGCCCTCCGCGCACGGGGCGGTGCGACCGTAGGACGATCCGACCACGTGGCCTACGATCACGCCTCATGGCCTCAGTGACCACAGTGATCGTGACCGTCGTCCTGGCCTTCGCGGGCTACCTGGCGACCTATGTGAACGGGCTGCGCCTGGCCCAGCGGCAGGCCCGACTGGCCCGTGTCAGCCAGCAGTTGAGCGATTTCTACGGTCCGCTGTTCGCACTGACGGAGACCAACAGCCGTACGTTCGAGGCGTTTCAGCGCGCCTTTGCCCGGCCCGACGGCAGTGACCCGTTCAGCCCCGGGGTGACGGCCACCGAGGAGGAGCTCGCGCACTGGCGGGCCTGGGCCACGGCCGTGTTCGTGCCGAACACCCGGGCCATGCGCGACGTGGTGGTCCGCAAGGCGGACCTGCTCGTCGAGGAGGAGGTGCCGCAGGTGCTGCTCCGCCTCTGCGCGCACGTCGCGGGGTACGAGATCACCCTCGGGCGGTGGGCGGAGGGCGACCACGAGGAGAGCTGGGGGCTGGGCCCCTACCCGGGCCGGGAGCTGGAGGACTACGCGCGGGAGGCGTTCGTCCGGCTGAAGGCCGAGCAGTCCCGGCTGCTGGGCCGGCGCGTCAGTCGGTGAAGCGGCCGAAGCGGCCCTTGTGGAAGAGGAGCGGCTCGCCCTCGCCGGCCGCGCCCATGGCCTCGACCCGGCCCACCACGATGAGGTGGTCCCCGCCGGTGTGGACCGCGTGGATCCGGCAGTCGATCCAGGCGGGCACGGCGTCGAGCTGCGGCGACCCGGTGACGGGGGCCGGGCGGTGGGTGACCCCGGCAAACTTGTCCGCGCCGCTGACGGCGAAGGACCGGCACAGCCCGCCCTGTTCGGCGCCGAGGATGTTGACGCAGAACACCCCGGCGCGGGCGATCCGCGGCCAGGTGGTCGACGTACGGGCCACCATGAAGGTGACCAGCGGCGGGTCCAGGGACAGCGAGGCGAAGGACTGGCAGGCGAAGCCGGCCGGGCCGTCCTCGCCCTCGCCGGGCGGCGCGGTGATGACGGTGATCCCGCTGGCGAAGTTCCCGAGGACGGCCCGGAATTCGGCGGCGCCGACCGGTGCGCGCTCGTCCTCGCCGACGGCCCGCAGGTCGGGGCGGGGCAGGGCCTCGACCGCCTCCGGCTCCGGCGCGGCGGAGGTGGGCGAGCCGACTGATCTGAGGTATCGGACGACGGTGGCCGCCATCCCTGCGTGTCCCATCACACAGACGATTGAACCTGACGGTGCGTCAGATAGGAAGGGCTGCGGACGCCGGGCGGCGGTACGGGGCGCTGGGAAGTACGGGCGTCGGGCGGTGCGGGTGCCGGGCGGTGCGGGTGCCGGGCCGGACCCGTACCGGCCGGTGGGGGTGCGGACCTGCTCGTTCCCGCCGGGCCCGCCCCTGCCGCCACACGGGTGAATCCCCGACCCGCCCGGGACCGGTCGGCCCACCGGCCGCCGGGGGCTCGGCATCGTGGCCAGCGACCGCACCGCCGCACCACCGAAGCCCCCGGAGGACCCCATGCTCGGCACCGACTTCCGTACCGGATCACCCAACTGGCTCGACCTCGGCAGCCCCGACACGGACACCGCCGCGCGGTTCTACGGGGCCCTCTTCGGCTGGGAGTTCGTCTCGGCCGGACCCGAGGCGGACGGGTACGGCTTCTTCCAGCTCCAGGGGAAGACCGTCGCCGCCCTCGGCCGGCTCACCGAGGAGGGTGCGAAGTCCGCCTGGATGGTCCACTTCATGAGCCCCGACATCCAGGCCACCACCGAAGCCGTCAGGGCGGGCGGCGGGGCGGTCCGCATGGAGCCCATGGACGTCATGGGCGAGGGCTGGCTGGCCCAGTACACCGACCCGCAGGGCGCCGAGTTCGCGAGCTGGCAGCCCGCCGGGACGGGCGGACTGCAACTGGCCTCCGCCGACAACACGCTGGTGTGGGCGGAACTCCACGTACCCGACCCTGTCGCGGACATCGCCTTCTACCGGGGGGTGTTCGGCTGGCGCCACGCCGAGATGCAGGCGCCCGGGATGACCTACCGCGTGCTGAGCATCGCCGACGGGGACCAGGAGGACGGCTCCTTCGGCGGGGTCGCACCGCTGGGCGAGGGCGCGGGTGAGGAGGCCCGCTGGGTGCCGTACTTCAACGTGCCCGACGTCGACGCCACCACCGCCGCCGCCCAGCGGAACGGCGGGTCGGTGCTCATGCCGGGGGCGGACGTGCCGGAGGTCGGGCGGATCGCGTGGCTGGCGGACCCGGCCGGCGCGGTGTTCGCGCTGCTGAAGCCCGACCCCCGGATGTAGGGGGTGGTCCGGCGGTCTGGGCCTTCTTGGAACCCGGTGGGGCCGGGTGTGCCGCCCGGGCCGGGTCGGGTCAGTCCGGGCCGGGCCCCCGACGGTCAGCGGCCGAGGTACTTGGGCGTGCGGCGCTCCACGAAGCTGGCCACGCCCTCGTTCGCGTCGGCCGTGGTCATGTTGATCTCCTGGGCGGTGGCCTCGGCGGCCAGGGCGGCCGACCGGTCCCCGTCGAGCGAGGCGTTGACCAGCTGCTTCGCCAGGGCCAGGGCGCGGGTCGGGCCCTGGGCGAGGCGCTCCGCCCAGTCCCGGGCGGCGGCCTCCAGTTCCTCGGCCGGGACGACCTTGTTCACCAGGCCCAGGCGTTCGGCCTCGGCCGCCGGGACGGCGTCGCCGAAGAACATCAGCTCCTTGGCCTTCTGCGGGCCGATCAGGCGGGGGAGCAGGTAGGCGCCGCCGCCGTCCGGCACCAGGCCACGGCGTACGAACACCTCGATGAACCGGGCCGGTTCGGCGGCGATGACCAGGTCGCAGGCGAGGGCCAGGTGGGCGCCGATGCCGGCGGCCGTGCCGTTGACGGCGGCGAGGACCGGCTTCTCGCAGTCGAGCACCGCCGTGATCAGGCGCTGCGCGCCGAGCCGGATCATGCGGGCCACGTCGCCCGCGACCCGCTCGCCCGTGGCGGGGGCGCCGCGCAGGTCGGCGCCCGCGCAGAAGCCCTTGCCGGTGGCGGTGACGACGACGGCGCGGACCGCCGGGTCGGCGGAGGCTTCGGCGAGCAGCGCGATGACGCGTTCGCGTTGGTCCCAGGTGACGGCGTTCATCGCCTCGGGGCGGTTGAGGGTGATCCAGGAGACGGCGTTCTCCGTGCGGTGCAGGATGTCGGGCCGGTGGGTGGGGGCGGTCATGGGTTGCTCCCCTTCGGGGGGTGGCTGGGGTGGGGCGTGGCCGTGTTTTTGAGTGGGCGTGGGGCTGGGGGGGCTGGGCTGCGGGGCTGGTGAGCGGGTGCGGGCCCGGTGGGTGGGTGCGGGTGGGGTGCCGCTGCGCGGAGCTGGTCCCCGCCCCGCCCTTCCTCCGTTCCCCGGGGCTCCGCCCCGGACCCCGCGCCTCAAACGCCGGCGAGGCTGAAAGGTCCCCGGGCCTCAAGATCCAGCCCCGTCGGCGTTTGAGGCGCGGGGGTTCGGGGGCGGAGCCCCTGACGGCGGCGGCGCGGCCGCGGCGTGGGGAGGGCGGGGCCGGCGCAGCGTCAGTGGCAGATGGCCAGCGCGTCCAGGGCCACCGCGCCCTGGCCGCGGGGGAGGACCATCAGGGGGTTGATGTCCAGTTCGGAGAGTTCGTCCCCCAGTTCCAGCGCCATCCGCTGGACCCGCAGGATCACCTCGACCAGGGCGTCGACGTCGGCCGGGGGTGCGCCGCGTACGCCCTCCAGCAGGGGGTGGCCGCGCAGTTCCGTGAGCATCGCCCGGGCCTGGTCCTCGCCGAACGGCGGCACGCGGACCGCCGCGTCGTGCAGGACCTCGACCAGGACACCGCCGAGGCCCACCGTCACCGTCGGGCCGAACAGGTCGTCCTGGGTGACGCCGACGACCATCTCCACACCGCGCTCGACCATCTGGCAGACCAGGATCCCGTCGAGCGGGATGTTCTCGTAGCGGGCTATGTCGGTGAGCTCGCGGTAGGCGTCGCGTATCTGGCTCGCGGACGTCAGGCCGATCTTGACCAGGCCCAGTTCCGTCTTGTGGCCGAGCTGCGGGCCCGAGGCCTTCATGACCACGGGGTAGCCGACCAGGCCCGCCGCGCGGACCGCGGCCGCCGCGCTGGTGACGAGCTGCTCGCGGGGGACGCGGATGCCGTAGGCGCGCAGGAGTTGCTTGGCCGCGTGCTCGCTGAGCTGCTGACCGGGGCGCATCAGGGCCTGGGCCTTGCGGTACGAGGGGGAGGGCGTGCGGGGGGCTTCGTCGAAGGGGGAGCGGTAGCCGGCGGTGAAGCGGTGGTGGCCGAGGTAGGCGCGGACGGCGGTGATGCAGTTGCCGAAGGTACGGAAGGTGGCCACGCGGGAGGAGCCCAGGAGCGTGGTGCGGTACGCGTCCTCCGTGCCGACCGGGGAGCCCCAGATCACACAGATCAGTTTGTCCGTGGCCTCGGCGGCGTCCACCAGGTCCTGGGCGAGCTTGTCGCTCATCGGGGGGAAGGGGCCGGTGATCGGGCAGATCAGGACGCCGACGGACGGGTCGGCGAGGATCGCGTCGATGATCTTCCGGCCGCGCCAGTCGCCCACCGGGTGGCCGCCGTTGTCGACGGGGTTGGCGACGTTGAGGTAGTCGGGGATCCACTGGTGGAGTTCCTGCTGCTTGGCCTCGGAGAGGGTGGGCAGGGTGAGGCCCGCCTCGGTGGCCAGGTCGGAGAAGTGGGCGCCGGTGCCGCCGGAGATGGAGTAGACGACGACCCCCTCGGCCTTCGGCTTGCGGGCCCGGGCGAGCAGGGCGGCGGTGTCCTGGAGTTCGTCGAGCCCGTCTACGCGGATGACGCCGAACTGCCGCATGGCGGCGTCCACGACGGTGTCGGCGCCGGTCAGCTTGCCGGTGTGGGAGGCGGCCATCCGGGCGCCGGTCTCGGTGCGGCCGACCTTGACGGCGACGACGGGGACCCCGGCCCGCGCCGCGCGGTCGGCGGCGAGCAGGAAGGAGCGGCCGTCCTTGAGGCCTTCGACGTAGCAGGCGATGGCCCCGACCTCGGGCTGCTCGGCGAAGTAGGAGATGAAGTCGGAGGTCTCCAGGTCGGCCTCGTTGCCGGTGGGCGCCCAGTGGGAGAGGCGGATGCCGAGCTCCTGGAGGGTGTAGACCGGGCGTCCCTGGTGGCCGGACTGCGTGATC
Source organism: Streptomyces sp. NBC_01408 (assembly GCF_026340255.1). Lineage (GTDB taxonomy): Bacteria > Actinomycetota > Actinomycetes > Streptomycetales > Streptomycetaceae > Streptomyces. The sequence goes on from NZ_JAPEPJ010000001.1 coordinate 2,077,122, forward strand.
AGGGCGATCGCCGGGCCGTCGAGGTCGTCGCGGAACTCCTCGAAGGCGTTGAGGTTGGTGTTGGGGCCGAGGAGGCGCAGGCCCGAGCGCTGGACGGCGGCCCCCAGCCGGGCCTGGGCGGCGGCCCCCGCGTCGCCGGTCTCGGCGAAGCCGGAGGCGAAGGCGACGGCGAACTTCACCTTGGTCTCGGCCAGTTCCTCGATGACGGGGAGCGGGTCGGCGACCAGCAGGACGGCGAGGTCCACCTGTTCGGGCAGGTCCGCGACGCTGGGTGCGCAGGGCAGGCCGAAGACGGCCTCGCGGGTCGGGTGCACCGGGTGGATCCGGGCGCCGACGCGCTCGGCCCAGGCGATGAGCTGGCGGGTGATGCCCGTGTTCGGCCTGCCTTCGGCGTCGGAGGCGCCGATGACGGCGACCGATTCGGGCCGGAAGAACCGGTCCAGGTCGGGCACATCGGAGTGCAGGGGCCGTCCGCTGACGTCGAGCGGGACCACGTCCTCGGTGGACGCCGCCGTCGAGTGGACGGCCGTCCTGGGGGTCTCCCCGCAGGCCTCGACGCGTGCGCGGAAGTCGGTGGTGAGGGTGCCGTGAGTAGATCCAAGCATCGTTCCGCCCGCTCCTGCTCGATGAACATCGATGGAACCTCAATAACTGACGTGCAGTCAGATTACTGAACTGACGTGCCGTCAGGAACAGGGCTGCGCAGGAAAGCTGGTGGAGGAGATGTGACGAACGGTGTCAGATTCCGTCCGGGCGGGTCCAGAGCGCCGTTCAGGCCAGCGTGCGCAGCCGGCGGGACACGGCCGCGGCGATCTTCTCGGCGTCCCGCGCCAGCTCCCGCAGCATCCCGCTGATGGGGTTGGTGAAGCCCGTGAAGTACAGGCCCGGAGCCTGCGCGGGGGTCCGCGCGCCGTGCGTACGGGGCCGCCCGCGCTCGTCGAGTACGCCGAGGTCACCGACCAGGCCCTCCAGGCCGCGCCGGTACCCGGTGGCCGCGATCACCGCGTCCGGGGTGATCCGCGAGCCGTCCGCGAGCACCACCTCGGCGCCCTCGAAGGACGCGACGGCCGCGACCGGTTCGACCCGGCCGCCGCGGACCGCATCGATCAGGCCGACGTCCTGCACCGGGATGGCCCCCTGCTCGACCCGGCTGTACAGGCCGGTCTCCGGGCGCGGGAGCCCGTACGCCGACAGGTCCGGGACCGAGGCCTTCGCGACGAGCGCCCCCAGCCGGTCCACGAGCCGTACGGGCAGCCGCCGCACCAGGATCCCGGTCCGCTGGGCCGGCCAGCCCGCGGTGGAGCGGCGCACGATGTGCGGGGCGGTGCGCACGGCGAGGCGGACCCGCGCCGCGCCGCCCTCGACGAGGTCGACGGCTATCTCGGCCCCGGTGTTGCCCGCGCCGACGACCAGCACGTCCTGGCCCGCGTACGGCTTCGCGTCGCGGTACTCGGCGGCGTGCAGCAACCGCCCCGGGTACGCCTCGCGGCCCGGCCAGCCGGGCACGGCGGGGGTGTGGTTGAACCCGGTGGCGACGACGACGGCCCCGGCCGTCAGCACCCGCCCGCCGCTGGCGTGCAGGGTCCAGCCGCCGTCGGCGGTGGGCTCGACCCGGGTCACCTCGACACCGGTGACGAGCTCCAGCTCGTGGAACTCGGCGTACTTCTCCAGGTACCGCACGAGGTCGTCGCGGGAGACCCAGCGTCCGAAGCGGCGCGGCACGGCAAGGCCCGGGAGGGCGGAGAGCCGGCGCGTGGTGTGCAGGTGGAGCCGGTCGTAGTGGCGGCGCCAGGACGCGCCGACCGCGTCGGACTTCTCCACGACCACCGCGCGGACCCCGCGGGCGCGCAGCGCGGCGGCCACGGCGAGACCGCCGGGACCCGCTCCGATCACGTACACGGGGCGGGGCTGGGTGGTCATCTCGACTGCTGCGGGGGCTCCGGACATGAGGAGTGATCGTATCGCCACGCAGCGTTGATGGGTCTCGGTCGAGGAGGGAATCGATTGCGGATCGATCACGGGCGGCGGGACCTGCAGCCGGCCGGAGCCCTTCCGGCCTGCCCGGGTACGCGTCCGGGGTCCGTCCGGCCGGTGCGCCGTGGCCTGGCCGGGCCCCGTCCCGAGGCCATCCGGTGGGCCGGTGGCGGGCGCACGGCAGGGCGCCGGGTGCCGCAGCCCGCCCGCTGGCACTGTGGGCCCCGCTTCCACCGCACAGGACACCCCCTAGGGACAGGAGTGGAGCCATGTGGCAGCCGGACGGCTGGGACGTACGGGTCCGCCTGGGGGTTCTCACCCCGCACGCCGACGTCGGCCCCGAGTCGGAGCTGCGCGCCATGGCCCCGGCGGAGGTGGGGCTGCACGCCGCCCGGGTGCCGTTCGGCGCGATGGGCAGCGGCGGCGCGATGGACCCCACCATCGCACTCGCACCCGTACGGGCCTTCGCCGAGCCCCCGTACGTGGACGAGGCCACCGCACTGCTGGCGGCCGCGCCGGTGGCGGCCATCGCCTTCGCCTTCACCAGCTCCGCATACGCCGTCGGCGCGCGCGGCGAGGCGCGGATGCTCGACCGCCTGGGGGTGCGCGCCGCAGGCCTGCCGGTGGTCGCCACCTGCGCCGCGACGGTCGAGGCCCTGCGCGTCCTGGGTGTGACGCGGCTCGGCCTCGTCGACCCGCCGTGGTTCGGCGCGGACCTCAACGGCCTGGGCCGGGACTACTACCGGGACGCCGGCTTCGACGTGCCCTTCGCCGCCCCGTGCGGCCTGCCCAGCGGCCAGTCGCTCATCCGGCCCGACGCCCTGCACGACTGGGTCGCCGCCCACCTTCCCGACGAGGCAGAAGCGGTCGTCATCGGCGGCAACGGCTTCCGGGCCGTCGGGGTCATCCAGGCCCTGGAGACCACCCTCGGCCGCCCCGTCCTCACCGCCAACCAGGTCCTCCTCTGGGCCGCCCTGCGCGCGGCGGGCGCCCCCACCGACGGCATCGGCGGCTACGGCGGGCTCTTCGCACGTTCGTGAGCGCCGGGCCCTTGCGTGATCGCTCCGGATCCGCTGAACTGACGTACCGTCAGATCAATGGTGCGAGGGGTGGAGGCTGCCGATGCAGACCATCTGGCTCAGCGGAGCCGAATGGCTCGCCGTGCTCCGGATAGGCCTCGGCCTGTGGTGGCTGGAGAGCTGGCGGCACAAGGACAAGAAGGGCTGGTTCGAACGCGGCACCGGCATCGCCTGGGCCGCCGACGTCGCGGGCAAACACCGCTGGACCTTCGTCAAGGGCGGCTTCGAGCTGGTCGTGAAGCCGCGCCCCAAGCTGATGGCGTACATCGTCGTCTACGCCGAACTCGCCCTCGGGCTGGGCCTGGTCCTCGGCTTCCTCACGCCCGTCGCACTGGTCGCCGGACTGCTGCTGAACCTGCTCTACCTCGTGCTGATGATCCACGACTGGGCCGAGCAGGGCCAGAACGCGATGATGGCGCTCATCTCCCTCGTCGCCCTCCTCGCCATGAGCTGGCAGACCTGGTCCCTCGACGCGGCGATCGGACTGTTCCTGTGAACCCGCCCCCGGACACCGTGCCGCGCTACGACCTCCCCGAGGCGGACGAGTTCACCCGCCCCTACTGGGACGCGGCGGCCGAGGGCCGCCTCCTGCTGCGCCGCTGCGCGGACTGCGGGCGGGCGCACCACTACCCGCGGGAGTTCTGCCCGTTCTGCTGGGCCGGCGAGGACCGTGTGACGTGGGAGGCGGCGAGCGGCCTGGCGACCCTCTACACCTGGTCGGTGATCCACCGCAACGACCTGCCGCCCTTCGGTACGCGCGTCCCGTACGCGGCGGCGGTGGTCGACCTGGCGGAGGGTCCGCGCATGATGACCGAGGTCGTCGACTGCGAACCGGCGGACCTGCGGATCGGGATGCGGCTGGAGGTCGCCTTCCGCGAGGCGGCGGACGCAGTGGCCGTGGCGGTGTTCCGCCCGGCGGGCAAGGGCTGAGCCGCCGCACCCCCTAGCGCGCGGGCGGCGCCTAAACGGCTGTCCGGAATTCTGAGATCTGTGGCTGGTTTGCGCTGTTTCGAGGCCGCGACCTGTGTCAAACGCGTGACGCCGGACGGTTCTGGCACCTTTGATCGCTGAATTAGTCTCAGCGTGTTCAGAACAAACGGTGATCAGGCTCTGGTGGGGGATGCGCCCTTCGCGCGCCCGGAGCCGCACACAGGGGAAGCAGTGCACATGAAGCTCAAGCGCATGGCCGTCGTGGCCGCCGCCGCAGTGGTCGGCCCCAGTGTCCTGATGGCCACGCCCGCGATGGCCGACGAGGCCAAGCCTGCGGTGACCACGCCGGACAGTGACCCGAAGGGCGACGCCGCGGCCTCGCAGACGGCCTACAACGGCCCGAAGCTGGCGCTCGACGGCCTGCCGCAGGACGGCTTCAAGGCAGGCGGCGAGTGGACCGAACTCACCCTGCGCATGGACAACAGCGGCGGGAAGAGCCTGTCGAGCTACGACCTCGGGCTGTTCTTCTCCGGCACCGACGCCCCCGTCAAGGGCGCGCACATCGAGGTCGAGCACCGCTACGCCGGCCAGTGGCAGCCCGCCGAGCGGCAGGCCGGTCCGGGCCCGCAGACCGCGGTGTTCGACGTGCTGGCCGGGATCCCGGTCGCGCAGGACAAGTCCATCCAGATCCCGGTGCGCGTGCGCGTGGCGGCCGAGGCGACCGCTGCCCCGCTCCGGATCCAGGTCACCGGGACCAACCACACGAACGTGGACTCCGAGACGGCCACGTACACCTCGAAGATCACCCGCGAGCAGCAGGCCGTCAAGGCCCCGCAGCTCAGCCTCGCCGGGCTGCCCCAGACCGGCTTCACGGCCGGCGACGACACCTGGCGCACGCTCACCCTGAAGGTGGACAACTCCGGGCGCCCCGGCACGAACGAGTTCTACCTCGGTGTCGACCTCGTCCCGCAGGGCGCCGACATCCGGCCCGGCCAGGTGGAGGTGGAGTACCTCGCCACGACCACCGACGGCATGACCTACTGGCACCCGGTCGAGGTCAGCCGGGAGGACGGCAAGGTCCGGATCTTCAACTACGGCGGCGAGTACAGCGCCGGTGAGCAGCGGGACCTGGCCATCCGGGTCCGGTTCGCCGAGGACACCCCCGAGACCGCCTTCTCACTGAACGTCTTCGGCGCGGGCAACCCGCACCACAACGGCGCCGTCGCCGACACCGTCACCTACTACTCCCACGTGGCCTCCGACTCCGGCGTCGTCCACGTCGAGGGCCCGAAGGCGACCGTCGACGGGATCCCCGCCGAGGGCTTCCGAGCCGGCGCGGACTGGCAGGAGCTCCAGCTCCACCTGGACAACGCGGGCAAGGGCGACGTCAAGGACTTCCTGGTGGCCGCCCACATGGGGCGCGGCTTCAACGAGGGTTCGTGGGTGACGTCCTCGCAGGTCAAGGTCCAGGTCTACGGCGCCGACGGCTGGTACGACGTCGAGATCGGCGGGTCCGAGGACACGTTGGGCGGCGACCTCGGGCAGGTGTCGCTGAAGTCCGGCGAGAAGACCACCGTGAAGGTGCGCCTCCGCTTCACCGGCGACACCGTTCCCGGGGCCTTCCACATGGTGTTCGGCGGCTACGCGAAGACGGAGAAGGGCGAGTTCGTCTCCTCCGCCACGGAGTCCGTCGCGACCAAGATCCTCGCGGCGGGCACCGGCGGCGGCAACGGCAACGGCGGCCAGACCGGGGGCGCCGGCACCGGCAACCAGCCGAAGCCCGACGGCGGCGTCAAGCCGGCCGTCGACCAGAGCGGCGGCGGCACGGGCACCACCCCCGGCGGCGGTCACCTCGCCACCGCCGGCGCCGACCCCGCCACCACCTGGGCCCTCGGCGGCGCCGGCCTCGCCGTCGCCATGGGCGCCGCGCTCGTGGCCGGCACCGGCAAGCGCCGCCGTCCCACGGCGTAACGCCTCACGCACCCGCCCGGGCTCCGCGCGCTGCTCCGCCACTAGGCCGTCTCTTTCGGATCTTGCCGGGTCCGCGCCGCCCGGCACCGCGCCTCGCCGCACTGCCGGGGCACCCGAGTACGTCCAGTACGCGGGAGCCCCGGCAGCGCGCCGAGGCACGGCGCCGGACGACGCGGACCTGACCGACAAGATCCGAAAGAGACGACCTAGGACCCCCTAAGGCCACAGCAGTTCGCGGATCCAGGCGGCGGCTCCGGCCGGGCGCCGGTAGCGCAGCCGGGTGTGGCGGCGGGCGGCGTCGCCCTGGAAGAACTCCACCTCGGAGGCGTCCAGGACGTACCTCGTCCAGGTCGGGGCCGGGGCGTCCGGCTCCGCCTCGGCCCGCTCCCAGGCAGCCGCCGAGGCCCGTTCCAGCTCCTCCCGGGAGCCGAGCACCTCGCTCTGCCGGCCCGTCAGCGCGGAGGCGAGCGCACCCCGCGAGCGCACGGCCAGGTCGGCCCGGCTCTCCTGCGGGCCGCAGGCGGTGACCCGGCCCCGGATGCGCACCTGTCGGGCCACGGCCGGCCAGTAGAAGGCGAGCGCGGCCTCGGGCTGCCCGGCCAGTTGCCGGCCCTTGGCGCTGGTGGCGTGCGTGGCGAAGTGCCAGCCGCGCGCATCGGCGTCGTGCAGCATCAGGATGCGTACGTCGGGCCGCCCCTCGCCGTCCACCGTCGCCAGGCTCATCGTGTGCGGCTCCGGCTGCCCCGCCGCGGCGGCGTGCAGGAACCACTCGCGGAACAGCGGCAGCGGCTCGGCAGGCGCCGTCCCGGTGTCGAAGACGGGGAGCGGGTTCTCCCACACGCGCAGGGAGTGCAGGGTGGTGTGGAAGGCATCGCTGCTGGTCTGGCTCGTCATGGGGTCAGGCTAGGGTGCGGGCCCATGAACGTGCACAGACCCATGAGGCGGGGGCTGTTCGCCCTCGCCGGGATACTCGCCGGGGCGGCGGTCGTCGCCCCGCTGTCCAACCGGCCCGGCGGCTTCGCCGTCCTGGCCGAGCTCGACGAACCCCTGCTGATGGGTTGCGGCGCGGCCCTCGCCCTCATCGGGGCCGTCCTGCTCTCCTCCCGCCGCCGCGCGCTGCGTACGGTCGGGAGCCACGGCCTGGTGTGGGTGCTGGTCCTGGCCGCCTCGTGCGTTCCGGTGTACCTGATCGCCGCCGACCCCTTCCCCTCCGTCGAGTTCGACGTCCCGGCCCCGGACGGCGCCGCCCGCCGCCTGGTGGTGGAGCGCACGTCCCCGCTGACCGACCCGGTCTGGGAGGTCTACGTGGACGACGGCCGCTTCCCGGTGGCCCGCCGCTGGCCGGTCGCCCGGTTCGACGAGATGGCGCCCTGGCCGCAGTCCGTCCGGAAGGCGGAATGGATCTCCCCGGACGTCATCAGCCTCACTGACGCCGACCGCAACACGCACGAGATCGAACTCTCCGCCGAGGGGCGCCCGTTGGACCGCCTGAACTGGTAGGCGGCCGGTTTCCGGCGGACCCCGGGATCAGGCCCGTCCCAGGATCACCGTCCCCGAGGAGCAGAACCAGCCTCCCGTGCCGGAGGCCAGGGCCACCTCCGGCAGCCGGCCGCCGGGTTTGGTGACCTGGCCCGGCCCCGCCTCGCCGCGGAGCTGGCGGACCGCCTCGACCAGCAGGAAGAGGCCGCGCATGCCGGGGTGGCAGGCCGAGAGGCCACCGCCGTCGGTGTTGACCGGGAGTTCGCCGTCGCGCAGCAGGCGGCCCTTCTCCACGAAGGCGCCGCCCTCGCCCTTCGCGCAGAAGCCGAGGTCCTCCAGGGTCACCAGGGTCATGTAGGTGAAGGCGTCGTAGATCTCCGCGAGGTCCACGTCCGCAGGGGTGAGGCCGGCCCGTTCGAACGCCAGCCTGCCCGAGACGGCCGCCGGGGACACCGTGAAGTCCTCCCACTCCGACATGGTGGTGTGCGAGACCGAGGTGCCCGCGCCCAGGATCCACACCGGTGCCTTCGCGGTGTCCGGTACGTAGTCCTCCGCCGCCAGCAGCACCGCGCAGCCGCCGTCCGAGCGGATGCAGCAGTGCAGTTTGGTGAAGGGGTCCGCGATCATCTCGCCGGACAGGACCTCCTCGACCGTGATCGGCTCGCGGAACATCGCGTCCGGGTTGGTGGCCGCGTTCGCCCGGGCCTGGACGGCCACCGAGGCGAGCTGCTCCAGGGTGGTGCCGTACTCGTGCATGTGGCGGCGGGCGGCCATCGCGTACTTGGAGATCAGCGTGTGCCCGTACGGGACCTCGAACTGGAGCGGACCACGTGCGCCGAAGGAGAGGTTCGCAGTCCGCCGCCGGGCCTTGATGTCCGCGCGGGCGGTGGATCCGTAGACCAGCAGGACGGCTTCGGCGTGCCCGGCCGCGATGGCGTCCGCGGCGTGGGCGGCCATCACCTCCCAGGTGGAGCCGCCCACGGCGGTGGAGTCCACCCAGGTGGGGCGCAGGCCCAGGTACTCGGCCACCTCGACCGGTGCGAGGGTGCCGAGGCCCGCCGAGGCGAAGCCGTCGATGACGGAGCGGTCCAGGCCGGAGTCGGCCAGGGCCCGGCGGGCGGCCTGCGCGTGCAGGGCGTAGGGGGTGGGGCCGTCCACCCGGCCGCAGTCGGAGAGGGCGACGCCGACGACCGCCACCCGGCGGCGGGGGGTGCCGGGGGTGCCGGGGGTGGGGGCGGAGGCGGATGCGGGCCCTCGGAGGGGCCCGGGCGTGGGTCCAGGCATGGACTGACGGTACATCTGACGGAACGTCAGATACCAGCCCCCCGGGGTGGAAGCCCGGGGCCCGCGCCTGCCGCCGGTTCCCCTCCGGGGTGGTGGCCTGGCGCTCTGGGGCCTGTGGCGGGTGTCGCTGGTTCCCCTCCGGGGTGGTGGCCCGGCGCTCCGTGGCCCGTGACCGGTGCCGCCGGACGTCTCCGGGTGGAGGCCGGTCGTCGCACGGCCCGTCGCCGGTGCCGCCGGATTCCTCCGGCTGGAAGCCAGGCCCTCCGCGGCCCGCGGTCGGGGTGCTGCTGGTGCTCCGCGCCGCCGGGGCGGCCCGGAGCCCGCCGCGCCGGGACCGGCGGGTGCCGGGACGCTGGGGTCGGGGCCCGCGCCGGGACGGGGGCCCGGCGTCCGCGCCGGCGCCGGGGGCGGCGGGGCTTCCCGCAGGGAGCCCGGCCCGCCCCCTGTGCTTCTGGCGCCGCCCGCCCTAACATGACGGCCCGTCAGATACGGGGAGGAGCCCGACGATGGATGCCGCCTTCACCGCGGAGCAGGACGAGATGCGCCGCACCCTGCGCGAGATCCTGGGCAAACGCTGCGGCCCGGACGAGGTCAAAGCCGCCGTCCGCACTGCCGCCGGACACGACCGCGAGCTGTGGCAGCAGCTCGCCCAGCAGCTCGGGCTGCCGGGCATCGCCATCGCCGAGGAGTACGGCGGCGTCGGCTGCACCCCCGCCGACCTGGCCCTGGCCTGCGAGGAGACCGGCCGGGCGCTGCTGCCCTCGCCGCTGCTGGCCACCGCCGTGCTCTGCGCGCCACTGATCACCGCCCTCGGCACCGCGGCCCAGCGCACCACACTCCTCGCGCCCCTCGCGGCCGGCGGGCTCACCGCAGCCCTCGCCGTCCCCGGCCCGGCCCTGGCCACCGCCCTCGCACTCAGCGGCGACAACACCGCCGGGGAGTGGGCCGGCGGCGGCCGCGCGGGCGGGGTGCAGGCCCGCGCCGACGCGACGGGCGGCGGCTGGCGGCTCTACGGGGAGAGCGCCCAGGTCCTCGACGGGCACAGCGCCTCGCTGCTGCTGGTCGCCGCGCACACCGGCGGCTTCGCGCGAAGCCGCACGCTGCTCTTCCTCGTACGGGAGGACGCGCCCGGCCTCGTCCGCTCCCGCCAGGCCGTCCTCGACGAGACCCGCCCGCAGGCCAGGATCCAGCTGCGCGACGTCCCCGCGGAACTGCTCGGCGAGGACGGGTCCGACGTGCTCGGCGCCCTCGCCGCCACCGGGCGCACCGCCTGCGCGGTCCTCGCCGCCGAGGCGGTCGGCGCGGCCGGCCAGGCCCTCGCCCGCACCGTGGACTACGTACGCCAGCGCGAGCAGTTCGGCCGGCCCATCGGCTCCTTCCAGGCCGTCAAGCACCGCCTCGCGGACCTGTACGTCCAGGTGCAGGCCGCCAGGTCGGCGGCCTACTACGCAGCCTGGGACCCCGAACAGGGCGGCCTCGCCCTCGCGCAGGCCCTGGAGGCCCTGCGGATCACCGCGGGCGAGGCCATCCAGCTGCACGGCGGCATCGGCTTCACCTGGGAGCACGACGCACACCTCTACTTCAAACGGGCGGCGGCCGACGAGCTGCTGTTCGGCCCCGTCCATCGGCTGCGCGCCCACGCCGCGCACCGCGCCGGACTCTTCACCACCCCCACGGAACCCGAGAAGGTGGCCGTCTGATGGCTGTGGCTCTGGGCATCGGCGTCAAGCTGATGCAGAAGGTCTCCTCGACCATGCTGTTCGCCAAGATCGCACCGCACTTCATCCCCGCCATGGACCGGGCGGTGCACAAGCTGACCCGTGGCAAGGTGCTGCTCAGCGCCCGGATGCTGCCGGGGGTGATCCTCACCGCCAAGGGCGCCAGGAGCGGAGAACCGCGCACCACCCCGCTCGCCTGCATGCCGGAGGACGGCGGCGCGAGCTGGCTCCTGATCGGCTCCAACTTCGGCCGGCCCGGGCACCCGGCGTGGACCGGAAACCTGCTCAAGCACCCGGACGCGGACGTGAGTTGGAAGGGCCAGGACATCGCCGTACGGGCCCGGCTGCTGGAAGGCGAGGAGCGCGCGGCGGCATGGACCGCGGTGCTGGGGTTCTGGCCGCCGTACGCGACGTACCAGGCGCGCATCGAGCGCGAGATCCGGCTGTTCCGCCTGGAGCGTCGCTGATCGCAGGCGGTTCGAGACGCACGCCCGTCACCTGGCGCGCGGAGCGCGGGCAGGTCCGGCCGGGCGGTGTGCCGGTCGGGTGACCGGCGGTGTGCCGGTGGCGTACCGGCGCGGTGCCGGTGTCGTGCCGGCGGTGTGCCGGTGTCGTGCCGGGCGGCGGACCCCTCCGGGGTCCGCCGCTACCGGGTGGGCTTCTTGCCGGTGATGCCCAGGTGGACGAGCAGGGCCAGGTTCGGCTTCAGCTCGGCCTGCTTGACGCCCCAGGTCTGGAAGCCCTTCTGGTGCGAGGCGACCGCGGCCAGCATGGCGACCAGGGAGCCGGCCATCGCCGCCGGGCTGAGGTCCTTGTCGACCTTGCCCTTGGCCTGGAGCTCCTTCATCGACTCAGTGAGGGAGTTGGTGACCGAGTTCAGGATCTTCATGCGGATCTTGTAGAAGCGCTTGTCGCCCTCGGCCGCCCCGAGGTCGACGACCCGCAGGATGGCGTCGTTGCGCCGCCAGAAGTCCAGGAATCCCTCGACGAGTTCCTCTGCCGCAGCCCAGCCGGCCTTGCCGACCCAGTTGCGGCCCTCGACGAGCGCGGTCAACTGTGCGCCCTCGGTCGCCATTTCCTCGGCGATCTCCAGGACGGCACCCTCCACGTCCGGGAAGTACTGGTAGAAGGTCGCGGGGGAGGTACCGGCCTTGCGGGCGACATCGATCACTTTGACGTCGCGGTACGGCGAGGAGCTGAGCATCTCGCTCAGGCAGTCGAGCAGCTTCTGCCGCGTCGCCTGGCCGCGCCGGCCGGCGACACGCCCGTCGACGGTGCGTACTTGTCCTGTCATGCCGTCAGCTTACCGAGGGGTGATCGGCGCGCTATTCGGCCGCCTGCAAATGGGGTTACGGGCTCATTGGCCTGGGCGGGAGCCCGTCCGGGGCGGGCCGCGCGGCGGATTCCGGCCGCCCCGTACGGCCGCCGCCGCAGGCCTGCCGGGCGTACGGCGGCCCGGGGGGCGCCGTACCGTTCCGCGAGGTTTCCCCCGATTAGTCTTATCAACAGGCTGTGGACAAGTTTTCGGGCGGATCATGGCTGGGAGAGGTGGGAGGGTACACACCCCCGCACAACGGAAGGAACCGGGCTGATGGCCGCATTCGCGGAAGGCGAACCCTGCTGGGTGGACGCCTCGCTTCCGGACGTCGAGGCGGGAAAGCGCTTCTACGGCGAACTCTTCGGGTGGACCTTCGGCGACAGCGCGGGCGCCGAGTACGGCGGCTACACCCAGGCCTACAGCCGCGGCCGCAACGTCGCCGCCCTCGCCCCCAAGCCCGACGGCCGGATGCCCACCGTCTGGGGGATCTACCTCCACACCACCGATGCCTACGCCTGCGCCCAGCGCATCCGCGCCGCCGGCGGCCAGCTGGTGATGAACCCGATGCCGGTCGGCCCGTACGGCACGGCCGCCATGGCCGCCGACCCCGGCGGGGCCGTCTTCGGCCTCTGGCAGCCCGGCACCCACGACGGTTTCGAGGCCCAGCAGGAGCCCTACACGTACTGCTGGACCGAGGTCTACACCCGGGCCCGCGACGCCGTCGACGCCTTCTACGCCAAGGTCTTCGGCTACGTACCGCAGGACCAGGACGACGCCGGGGTCGAGTACCGCGTCTGGTCCCCGCCGGGCAGGGCCCCCGGGACGGACACCGCCGTCATGGGCCGCAGCCTGATCACCGACGCCTTCCCGGAGATCATGCCCGCCCATTTCCTGGCCTACTTCGCCGTCCCGGACTGCGACCGGTCCGTCGCCACGGTGCAGCGGCTCGGCGGCCGGGTCACCGCCGATCCCTTCGACACGCCGTACGGCCGGATCGCGGTCGTCGCCGACAATCAGGGGGCCGTCTTCGGGCTCCTCTCGGAACCCAGGACGAACCCGGCCGCGTAGCCGGGGCCGTACCCCGCGCGGGCCTGACAGAATCGGGGTGCGCGACCCGGGCGGCGCCCGGGATGAGACGCTGCACGGGGCAGGCCCCGTGCGGGTGCGCGTGCTGGTGGAAGCGGGTCCGGCGAGGGACCCGTACGGGGAGGTGTGGAGGCGAGTGGTGGAGCAGCTGACGCAGCACGACCCGAGACGGATCGGCCCCTTCGAGGTGCTGGGACGGCTCGGCGCCGGCGGCATGGGGCTGGTCTATCTCGCGCGGTCCGCGTCCGGACGGCGGGTCGCAATCAAGACGGTGCGCACCGAGCTCGCCGAGGACCAGCTCTTCCGCGTGCGCTTCACGCGCGAGGTGGAGGCGGCGCGCGCCGTGTCCGGCTTCTACACCGCGGCCGTGGTCGACGCGGACCCGCGGGCGGCCGTGCCGTGGCTGGCCACCGCGTACGTGCCGGCGCCCTCGCTGGAGGAGATCGTCAACGAGTGCGGGCCCATGCCCGCCCAGGCCGTACGGTGGCTCGCCGCCGGAATCGCCGAGGCCCTGCAGTCCATCCACGGTGCGGGACTGGTCCACCGCGACCTGAAGCCGTCCAACGTGCTCGTCGTCGAGGACGGCCCGCGCGTGATCGACTTCGGCATCGCCAGCGGGGTCTCCAACACCCGCCTGACCATGACCAACGTCGCCGTCGGCACCCCCGCGTACATGTCGCCGGAGCAGGCGAAGGACTCGCGCAGCGTCAAGGGCGCCAGCGATGTCTTCTCGCTCGGCTCGACGCTGGTGTTCGCCGCGACCGGGCACCCGCCGTACCACGGGGCGAACCCGGTGGAGACGGTGTTCATGCTGCTGCGCGAGGGGCCCAACCTGGAGGGGCTGCCCGAGGAGCTGCGGCCGCTCATCGAGTCCTGCATGCAGATGGACGCCACCCTGCGGCCCACCCCGGCCGACCTCCAGGCACAGCTGGCCCCGCACCTCTTCGAGGGCGGCGACGAGAGCGGCACCGCCTCCGCGTGGCTGCCCGGCCGGGCCGTCGCGATGATCGAGGCCCGCCGCGCGGGGCACCGTACGCCCCCCGCGCCCGTGGTGCCCGCGCCCGGCCCCGCCTCCGGCGCCGGATCCGGCTCCCGGGGGCCGATCTCCGGGCCCGCCACGCACCGCCGCCAGCGCGGCGTCGACCCCTGGCTGGACCCCCGTACCGGCCAGGCCGTGCCGCAGCGCCCGATGCACCCGCCGAGGTCCCCCGTGCCCTCCGGCGAACCGGTCCGCCTCGGCGGCTCCCCGGTCCCGATCGGGCCCGGCCCGCGCGCCGGCTCCGTGGCCCCGGCCGGGCACGCCGCCGCCGACTCGGCGACCGGCTGGGTCCGGCCCCCGGGCGGCGTGGCCGCCCCGTCCGCCCCCTCCACCGCGGCCCCCGCCACCGGGCCCGCGGTACCCGGCCCGGGCCCCTCCCCGGACAGCGGCCGCTGGCGCCCGTGGCGCTTCCGCATGTCCAACGAGGTCTGGGGCACCCCCGCCGTCGCCGGGGACCTCCTCTACGTCACCTCCTTCGAGGTGCACGCCCTGGACGTGGCCAGCGGCCGCCGCCAGTTCAAGACCCGCGACGTCGCCTGGTCCATGGCCGTCTCCGACGGCCGCATCCACGCCTCCGACGGCCCCTCCCTCTACGCGCTCGACGCCACCGACGGCACCGAGCGCTGGCGGCTGTCCAGCGACGCCTGGGTGTACGCCCTGCGCGCCGACCGGGGCACCGTCATCACCGCCACGCGCGGCGGCGGCGTACAGGGCTGGGAGTCCTCGAACGGCCAGAAGCTGTGGGAGCTGACCGGCGCGCAGACCGACTTCGAGACCCCGGAGGCGGCACCCGTCCTGCACGACGGCACGGTCTACGTGTGGCAGGACGCGCGGCTGCGCGCCCTGGACGCCCGCACCGGCCGCGAGTCCTGGTCCTACCCGGTCGGCGACGCGGCCTCCTGCGGGAACGTCCCCGTACGGGTCACCTCCGCCCCCGACGGCAACGTCTACGTCTGCGCCGGCACCCGCGTGCTGTCCGTGGACCGGGCCTCGGGCCGGGTCCGCTGGCACTTCGAGGCCCCCACCGTGTTCCTCGCGCCCCCGGCCTTCGCCCCCGGCGCCGCGGTGACCGGCGGCGGGGTCTACCTCGCCGACCACCTCGGCACCGTCTACGCCCTGGACGCCGCCACCGGCAACGACCGCTGGCGCATCGCCACCGAGACCCGGGCCTCCACGGACCCGGTGATTGTGGCCAACGGCAGCGTCCACCTGGGCTCGGGCAGCGCCCTGTACACGCTCGACGCGGTCACCGGCACCCCGAAGTGGCGGTTCGCCGCGGGCGGCGAGATCACCGGCCAGCCGGCGGTCGCGGACGGCCGGGTGCACTTCGGCTCGGCGGACCACTGCCTGTACACGCTGGACGCGGCGGGCGGACAGCTCCGCTGGAAGCTGGCCACGGGCGGCGAGATCACGGGCTCCCCGGTGGCCGAGGCGGGCGTGGTCTACGCGTGCAGCAAGGACCGCTGCGTGTACGCCCTGGACGCGGCGAAGGGGACGGGTACCCGTACCGCACAGTGACGCTCCCGGCGCGGCCCGGCAGGCGGTGATCGGCCCCGCCGGGTCGCACACCGGACGGGGAGTGACAGGATGGACCCCATGAGCAACGTCTACTTCGACATCACCATCAACGGCGAAGACGCCGGCCGTATCGTCTTCAACCTCTTCGACGAGGTCGTCCCGAAGACCACCCAGAACTTCCGCGAGCTCGCCACCGGCGTGCACGGCTTCGGCTACGCGGGCTCCCCGTTCCACCGCGTCATCCCGCAGTTCATGCTGCAGGGCGGCGACTTCACCAACCAGAACGGCACCGGCGGCAAGAGCATCTACGGCGAGAAGTTCGCCGACGAGAACTTCACGCTGAAGCACGACCGCCCGTTCCTGCTGTCGATGGCGAACGCCGGCCGCAACACCAACGGCTCGCAGTTCTTCATCACCACCATCCCGACCCCGTGGCTCGACGGCAAGCACGTCGTCTTCGGCGAGGTCGTCGAGGGTTCGGACCTGGTCACGAAGATCGAGGGCCTCGGCTCCCAGTCCGGCGCCACCAGCGCCAAGATCGCGATCAAGGCCTCGGGCGTCGTCGAGGGCTGATCCCCGCCCGCCTGTACGACTGGCCGGCCCCGCCCCCTGACAGGGGGCCGGGGCCGCCGTCATGCCCGGCGCCGGTGCCCGCGGCCGGAGATGCTGCGCCCGGGGGCGGGTCCCCGCATGCGGGGACCTGGTAGGGTCCCGCCCGTCGTCTTCGGGGGAAGGGTTCACACCATGGGCATAGGACGCCGTATCCGGTTCACCGCCGTGCTGGTGACCGTCGTGTTCGCACTGACCGGGTTCTCGTCGAGCGGCGGGAGCAGCGGCGGCAGCAGCGGTGGCAGCAGCGGGAAGAGCAAGAGCAAGAGCAGCAGCGGGGGCGGGTGCTCCAGCTCCAAGAGCAAGAAGAAGACCCACAGCAGCGGAAGCGGCAGCTCCGCCACTCCCTCGCCGAGCAGTACCGCCCCTCCCGCGCACGCCGTGGTCGTCACCTGCGCCGGCGCGGGGAAGACGGAGGCCACCCTCAAGGTGACCTCCGACGTGGGCGCGGCACGCACCGTGAGGATCCCGGTGGTCTTCGAGGACGCGCAGCGCGGCACCCTCGACACCGCCTCCGTGCGGGTCGAGCTCAAGGCGCGCGAGACCAAGACGGTCACCGTCCCGATGACGCTGCCGGCCAAGGCCGCCGAGGTGAAGAACTGCACGGTGGGCAAGATCGAGAAGGCCTTCTGACGCCGGCACGGCGGCAAGGCGGCAGGACGGCAAGGCGGCAGGACGGCAAGGCGGCAGGACGGCAAGGCGGCAGGACGGCACGGCGGCGCGGCGGGACAGCGCGGCTCGGCGGCGGTACGGCAGCGAGACCCCGGTGGCCCCGGTCACCCCGGCCGCGCCGCACGGCTCACCGCAGCCTCGGCGCCGGTGCCTCCTTCCGCCCCGTGAACAGCTCCGCCTGCCGCTCCGGCGCCAGGTTCCCCAGCGCGATCAGCGCCGGGGCCTGGGCCAGGGCCTGCTGGAGTGCGGCCTGCTTGGCCGACCACAGGGCCCGTACGGTGCCCTGCACGGCCTCCGTCGGGAGGCCGGCCAGCGTCCCGGCGGCGCGCAGGGCCGCCGGGAGCAGCTCCCCGGGGCCGGTCAGCTCGGACACCAGGCCGATCTCGTGGGCCCGGCGCGCCGAGAGCCGTTCCGCCGTGCCCATCAGGGACATCCGGGCGACCTCGCCGAAGGGCATCCGCTGGGCCATGTAGACGGCCTCGTAGGCGCTGACCATCCCGTACGTGGTGTGCGGGTCGAAGAAGGTGGCGGTCTCCGAGGCGATGAGGAAGTCCGCCTCGCCCAGCAGGTAGAAGGCCCCGCCGCAGGCCATGCCGTTGACGGCGGCGATCACCGGCTTCCACAGGTCGCCCGCCTTGGGGCCGATCGCGACCAGCGGGTCGTCGGCCGAGTAGGGGGAGGCCGGCTGCGGCACCTCCACGCCCCGGTCGATGCCGGTGCAGAAGGCGGCCGTCCCGGCGCCCGTCAGCACCACCGCCCGCACGTCCGGCTCGAAGCGGAACTCCCGCCACACCTCGGCCAGTTCGCCCGCCGTCCCCAGGTCGATCGCGTTGTGCCTGCGCTCCCGGTCCAGGGTGACGACCGCGACCCCGGTCGCCTTGTCCCGCTCCACCCGCAGCGTCACGGCTTCTCCAGGATCCAGCGGGGCACGGCCATCCCGTCCGTCTCGGTGAAGACCACCTGGACCCGCGCCCCGATGCGCAGCCGGGCCGGGTCCACCGAGTCGAGGGGGGCGTCGGCCGAGGACACGAGGTTGCCCGCCAGCCGGATGTGCGGGGCGTCGGCGAGCTCCACGAGGATCACGTTGTACGGGGCATGCGCGGCGTACGCGGGCAGCAGCGGCGGGTGCGGCCGGACGTAGGACCAGATCCGGCCGCGTCCGCTCATCGGGCGCCACTCGCTGTCGAAGGACTGGCAGTGCGGGCAGCAGGGGCGGGGCGGGAAGCGCAGCCGGCCGCACGCGGTGCAGGCCTGGACGCGGAGTTCGCCCTGGGTGGCGTACTCCCAGAAGGGGGCGCCGTCCTCGTCGGGGACGGGTAGCAGCAGCTGGTCGGGAGCGGTGGTCATCGGTCCTCGCCTCCTCAGGCGCGCAGCAGGATCGCGGACGTCGGGACACCCTCGCCCGCCGTGACCAGGCAGGTCGCGGCGTCCGGCACCTGGGCGGTGGAGCTGCCGCGCAGCTGCTTGACGCCCTCGTTGATCAGGTTGAAGCCGTGCACGTACGCCTCGCTCAGGCCGCCGCCGCCGGTGTTGATGGGGAGCCGGCCGCCCATCTCCAGGGCCCCGCCCTCGGTGAAGGCGGCGCCCTCGCCGCGCCCGCAGAAGCCGTAGCCCTCCAGCGAGAGCGGGATCAGGGGGGTGAAGGCGTCGTAGATCTGGGCGACGTCCACGTCCTGGGGGCCGAAGTCGGCCTGCTTCCACAGGTGGCGGGCGGCGGTCCAGGCGGGGCCCGTCAGGGGGTCGTCGTTCCAGTAGTTGACCATGCCGTGGTGCTGGGCGGGCAGACCCTGGGCGACGGAGTGCACGTACACGGGCTTCTGGCGGCAGTCCCGGGCGCGTTCGGCGGAGACGATCACGCAGGCCAGGGCGCCGTCGGTCTCCAGGCAGTTGTCGAAGAGGCAGAGCGGGTCGCTGATCATGCGGGAGGTCATGTACATCTCGCGGGTCAGCGGGCGCTCGTACATCATGGCGGCCGGGTTCTCGTTGGCCCGGTTGCGGCAGGCCATCGCCACGTTGAAGAGGTGGTCGCGGGTGGCCCCGTACTCGTGCATGTAGCGCCGGGCCAGCATGCCGATCTCGTCGGCGGGGCGCAGCAGGCCGAAGGGGCGGGTCCACTGGCCGGGGGTGGGCAGCTGGACGGCGGTGTTCTTCCACGGGCGGGGGCCCGAGCCGCGCTTGCGCGAGCGCCAGGCGACGCCGACGGTGGCCTGGCCGGTGGCGACAGCGGCCGCGAGGTGGCCGACGGTGGCGCAGGAACCGCCGCCGCCGTAACCGATCTTGGAGAAGAAGGTGACGTCGCCCGCGCCGATGGCCTTGGCGACCTCGACCTCGTCGGTCTCCTCCATGGTGTAGGAGGAGAAGGCGTCGACCTCGGACGGTTCGATCCCCGCGTCGGCGAGGGCCGCCAGGATGGCGCGGCACGCCAGTTCCTTCTCGGACTGCGGTAGCCGTTTGGCAAAGGGGGTCTGACCGATGCCGACTATCGCCGTAGCGTCCTTGAGCGTTGCCGCCATCGCCACCTCCGGGGTGCACCAGTACTGACAGCCGCGAAGGCTACAGCTAATCTGACGGATAGTCAGCTACTGGTACCGGGGAGGGGCGGACGATGGGCGAGGACCGACACGGCGCGGGGCACGGCGCGGGGCACGAGGCCGCTTTCGACGACGGCGTTCTCGACGACGGCGTCTTCGGCGACGGCGTCTTCGACGGCGACGGCGGCGAGGACCCGCGCGGCGACCTGCGCTGGGGCAGCATCGCCGGACTGGTCCGCGAGGCCGCGACGCGCTACGCCGACCACGAAGCCGTCGTCGACGGCCGCTCCCGGATCAGCTACGCACAGCTCGGCGCACGCGTCGAGCGCGCCGCGGCCGCCTGCATCGCCGCCGGAGTCGAACCGGGCGACCGGGTCGCCGTCTGGGCCCCCAACACCCTGGAATGGATCGTCTCCGCCCTCGGAGCCGTCTCGGCGGGCGCGGTCCTCGTCCCCCTCAACACCCGTTTCAAGGGCGCCGAAGCCGCGTACGTCCTCCAGCGCAGCCGGACCCGGCTGCTCTTCGTCACCGGCACCTTCCTCGGCACCTCCTACGTGGCCTCCCTGCGCCGCGCCGCCGCCGAAGGCACCGGCACCGGCCCGCTGCCCGCACTGCCGCACCTGGAACAGGTCGTCGTCCTCGCCGACGACGCCCCCGAGTCCTTCCGCACCTGGAAGGACTTCCTGGCCGGCGGGGACGGCGTACCGGCCGACACGGTCCGCGAACGCGCCGCGTCCATCCCCTCCGACGCCCCCTCCGACATCATCTTCACCTCCGGCACCACCGGCAGCCCCAAGGGCGCCGTCATCACCCACGCCCAGTCCCTGCGCTGCTACGACGTGTGGAGCGAGCTCGCCGGACTGCGCGAGGGCGACCGCTACCTGATCGTGAACCCCTTCTTCCACACCTTCGGCTACAAGGCCGGGATCATCGCCTGCCTGATGCGCGGCGCCACGATGGTCCCGCAGCCCGTCTTCAACGTGGACACCGTCCTCGCGAACATCGCCGCCGAGCGGATCTCCGTACTCCCCGGACCGCCCACCCTCCACCAGTCGCTCCTCGACCACCCCCAGCGCGACCACCACGACCTCACCGCCCTGCGCCTGGTCGTCACCGGCGCCGCCGTGGTCCCCCTCCAGCTCGTCGAACGGCTGCGCGGCGAACTGCACATCGCCACCGTGCTCACCGCCTACGGACTCTCCGAGGCCAGCGGCATCGTCACGATGTGCCGCCGCGGCGACCCGGCCGAAGTCATCGCCGCCACCTCCGGACGGGCCGTCCCCGGCACCGAGGTCCGCGTGGCCGACCGGCACGGGGCCGCCCAGGCCCCCGGCACGGCCGGCGAGGTGTGGGTCCGCGGCCACCACGTCATGCGCGGCTACTTCGAGGACCCCGCCGAGACGGCGAAGGCGGTCACCCCCGACGGCTGGCTGCGCACGGGCGACGTCGGGGTCCTCGACGCGGACGGCAACCTGCGCATCACCGACCGGATCAAGGACATGTTCATCGTCGGCGGCTTCAACGCCTACCCCGCCGAGATCGAGCAACTCCTCGGCCTGCACCCGGACATCGCCGACGTAGCCGTGATCGGCGTGGCGGACCCCCGCCTCGGCGAGGTCGGCAAGGCGTACGCGGTCCGCCGCCCCGACTCCACCCTCACCGCCGACGACCTGATCGCCTGGAGCCGCCGGGAGATGGCCAACTACAAGGTCCCGCGCGCGGTGGAGTTCGTCACGGAACTCCCGCGCAACGCCAGCGGGAAGGTCCTCAAGCGCGAACTGCGCGCCCGCTGAGTCAGGGGACGAGGCTGCCCAGGTCGATGGCTGCGGGGAAGGGCACCGACACCTTCAGCCACTCGCGGTGGATCCCGGTGGGGACGTACGTCCGGGTGACCGTGTCCAGCTCGTAGACGTGCACGGCGGGCCCGCTTTCCTCGTCCTCGACCCGCCAGAAGTGGGGGATCCCGGCCTGGGCGTACTTGAAGGGCTTGATGGAGCGGTCACGGTCCGCCGACTCCTCGGACGCCACTTCGATCACCAGGACGACCTCCTCCGGGAGGTAGCGGGTGCGGTCGGGGTCGTAGGCGACCGACGCGGCCAGGATGTCCGGCTCGGGGCGGCTCCTCTTGTCGAGACGGACGGTCATCTCCCGTTCGATCTCAATGCCGTCGGGCGCGGCCTGCCGCAGGCCGAAGGCCAGGTTCTGCGCGAGCCGCGAGTGCCAGGACCGCTGCGGGGACACCCTGAAGATCAGGGCTCCCTCAATGAGCTCGGTGTGCCGGGGGGCCTGGGGCAGGTGGTCCAGGTCGTCCGCTTCCCAGCCGCTCGGGCGGGGTGGGAACATCCACTCGGGAAGTTCGGCTTCCATGGTGTCCTCCAGAGGGTGCCCGGCCGGCCTACTCAACCACGCGCTGGCTTGCGGGCCAGGACCAGGCGCCAGCGGGGGGTTCCGTCGTCGCGGCGGCCGAAGTGCTCCAGGGGGGCGGTCTCCACCGTGAAGCCGGCCGCACGCAGGTCGGAGCGGACCCCGCCCAGCGGGAAGGTCCGGTAGTACATGACGAACGGCGGCCGCCACACCGCGTTGCGCACCCGCATGGCCGCGTCGAAGCCCGCCACCGCCCACCACACCGGCGAACCCGGCGGGAGCGGCGCACCGATCGGGAAGGCGAAGACCCCGCCCGCTCGCAGCGCGGAGTGCACGCCCGCGAAGAGGGCGGGGCGCTCCGCCGGGAGGAAGTGCCCGAAGGCCCCGAAGCTCACCGCCAGGTCGTACGAGTCCCCGAGCGCGGGCGGCAGCGCCCGCGCGTCGGCCCGTACGAAGTCCACGCGCGGGTCCGGGTGCGCCTGCGCGGCCTCGGCCAGCATGCCCGCACTGAGGTCCACCCCGGTCACCCGCCCCCGGCACAGCCGGCGCAGCATCCCGAGCCCGGCCCCGGTGCCGCAGCAGACGTCCAGCCCGGCGCCGAAGGAACCCTCCCGCTGGGCGAGGGTCTCCTCGACGGCGTCGAGCATCCGGTCCGGGGTGCGGAAGGGCGTGTGGTCGAACTTCGGCGCGAGCAGGTCGTAACCGCGCTCGACCGAGGAGAGGGCCTGCACGGCCAGCTCGCGGACGCCCGGCCCCTGGGAGGTGAACACCCTCCCACCCTATGTGCCGCCGCCCGCCGCCCACCGTCCCGTGGACACACGAACGCGGCGGCCGCGGTGGCTCCCCCTCCGGGCCACCGCGACCGCCGTTCCCCCGTGCTCCCCCCGGATCCCCCCCGTGGGTCCCCCGTGTTCCCCCGTGCTCCGCGCCGGATTCCCCCGTGTCCCCCCGGATCCCCCCGTGGTTCCCCCGTACGGCGTGGAGCTGCTCGTGTGCGTCGGCTACGGACGCGGACCTGACGCGTGGTTGTCCAGCGTCTGGATCTCCTCGCCGTTGGCGGGGCTGGTGTCCAGCGGCTTGGCCGCGGCGCCCGACGTGGTGCTGTTGTCCAGCGGCTTGACCTCGGCGCCCGACGCGTGGTTGTCCAGCGTCTCGATCTCGAGGCCCGACGCGTGGTTGTCGAGCGGCTTGATGTCGCCGTCGGCCGGCAGGATGTTCTCGTTCGTCGTCATCGGACCTCCTGGTGGATGGGTCGGGCCCGTTCGGCGATTCCCCCGATGACCGCCGAACGGGTAGTCCTCCAACCGACCCGGTAGCCCCCCGACGCGCCGGGTCGATGTACCTATCGTGCCCGGGGGCGATAAACGAACGATGAACGCCTCGTTCAACGGCCGAAGCCCAGCTCAGGCCGCCAGCTCGGAGGCCAACAGGGCGCGCACCTCGGCCAGTTCGGCCGAGTCCAGCTGAGCGAAGACCGCCTCCGCGTCCCGCCAGCACGCCCGGGCCCGGTCCGTCTGCCCCAGCCGCCGCAGCGCCTTGCCCAGCACCGTCAGGACGGTCGCCCGGCGCCACTCCCCGCCGATCCCGCGCAGGGCGATGGCCTGCTCGGCGTGCGAGGCGGCCAGGGTGGGCCGGCGCGCGGCCAGGTGGGCCTCGGCGAGCCGGAAGTGGGTCACGCCCTCCCACAGCGGCTGCCGGTTCTCGTGGAAGAGGGAGAGGGCCTCGGTGAGCTGGGCCAGGGCCTCGCCGAGCCGGCCCGCCTGGGTGAGGGCGATGCCCAGCGCGTACCGGCCGTTCGCCAGCCGCAGGGTCAGGCCCATCCGGTCGTATATGGCGATGCCCTGCTGCGCGAGGTCGATCGCGCTGTTCAACCGCCCGAGCATCACGTGGATGCGGGAGAGGTTGCACAGGGCGCTGGCCTCGCCGATGTTGTTGTCGTCGGCCCGGAAGTTCTCGATGGCCTCCAGCAGGAACCGCTCGCCGTCGGCGTACCGGCCCTGGTGGAGTGCGATGATCCCGCGGTCGTTCGGCGCCCAGCAGCTCGGCAGCGGGTCGTCGGCCTCGCGGGCGAGCACCATGGCCTGCCGGGCCTCGTCGTCGGCTTCCGCGTTCAGGCCGGAGACCAGGTAGACCATGGTCAGGGTGGTACGGGCCCGGCCCTCGGCGCGCGGGTCCTTCGCGGTGCGGGCGGCGTCGCGCAGGGCCACGGCCGCCGATTCGTACTGCTTGGAGTTGGCCCCGGACTCGGCGAGGTCCTTCGCCGCCCACAGCAGGTCCACGGCCCGGCGCAGGACGTGCGTCTCGCCGCCCCGCGCGGCGGACTGCCGTACGCAGGCCAGCAGCGGGTCGGCCTCGGCGAACAGCCAGTCCAGGGCGGTGTGCGGCTCCGCGAAGACCAGGCCGGGGTGGCGGGTGGCGGACAGGTGTGCGGGGAGCCGGTCGCCGGGGCGCTCCAGCGCGTAGACCCCGGAGGCGGTGGCCAGGTAGAAGTCCAGCACCCGGTCGAGGGCGGCGTCGCGGCTGCTCGGCGGCTGCTCGTCGCGTTCGGCGCAGGCACGCGCGTAGAGCCGTACGAGGTCGTGGAAGCGGTAGCGGCCGGGCGCGGCGGATTCCAGCAGGGAGCAGTCCACTAAAGCTTCGAGGAGGTCCTCGGTGTCGTGCTCGGGCAGGTCGAGCACGGCGGCCGCGGCGGAGAGGGAGATGTCGGGCCCGTCGGGCAGGCCCAGCAGGCGGAACGCGCGCTGCTGGGCGGGTTCCAGCTGGCCGTAGCCCAGCTCGAAGGTGGCCTTGACGGCGAGGTCGCCGGCCTGGAGCTCGTCGAGGCGGCGGCGCTCGTCGGCGAGCTTGGCGGCGAGGACGGACACGGTCCAGGTGCGCCGGGCGGCGAGGCGGGAGGCGGCGATGCGGATGGCGAGCGGCAGGAACCCGCAGGCGCCGACCACGTCGAAGGCGGCCTGGCGTTCGGCGCGTACGCGTTCCTCGCCCACGATGCGGGTGAACAGCTGGAGGGCCTCCTCGGGGCTCATCACGTCGAGGTCGACGAGATGGGCCCCGGCGAGGCCCGCCATGCGGACCCGGCTGGTGACGAGGGCGGCGCAGCCCGCGGTGCCCGGCAGCAGCGGACGCACCTGGGCCGCGTCGCGGGCGTTGTCGAGCAGGACCAGGACGCGGCGGCCGTCGAGGGTGGAGCGGTAGAGCGCGGCGCGCTCGGCGGAGGAGTCGGGGATGGAGCTGTCGGGGGTGCCGAGGGCGCGCAGGAAGGATCCGAGGACGGCCTCCGGTTCGGCGGGGCGGGCCTCGGTGCCCTGGAGGTCGACGTAGAGCTGCCCGTCGGGGAAGTGCGGGCGGGCGGCGTGGGCCACGTGCACGGCGAGGGTGGTCTTGCCGACGCCCCCGATCCCGGCGAGCGCGGAGACGGCCATGACCTGGCCCTCGGAGCCGCCCGAGAGGATCGTGCCGAGCTCGTCGACGAAACTGGCGCGGCCCGTGAAGTCGGGCACGGTAGCGGGCAGTTGGGCGGGCCTTACGTGGACGGCGGCGGCCGCGGGCGCCGGGTCCTCGGCGCGGGCGAGGTCGGCGTCGGCGTTCAGGATGCGCTGCTGGAGGGCGGCGAGCTCGGGGCGCGGGTCGACGCCGAGCTCGTCGGCGAGGAGGCGGCGGGTGTCGGCGTAGACGGCGAGGGCCTCGGCCTGCCGGCCGCTGCGGTAGAGGGCGAGCATGAGCAGCTCGCGCAGGCGTTCGCGCAGCGGGTGGGCGGCGGTGAGGGCGGTGAGCTCGGAGACCGCCTCGGCGTGGTGGCCGACCTCCAGGTCGAGGTCGAGGCGGCTCTCCAGCAGCTGGAGGCGCCATTCGGCGAGCCGGACGCGTTCGGTCTCGGCATGCGGGCCGGGCACCCCCGCGAGGGGCTCGCCGTCCCACAGGTCCAGGGCGCGGGCCAGGAGGGTACGGGCCAGGTTGCGGTCACCGGCCGCACGGGCCGCCTCGGCGTCGGCGGCGAGGCTGCGGGCGACGCCCAGGTCGAGGGTGGCGGCGGAACGCAGCCGGATGGCGTAGCCGCCGGACTCGGTGACCAGCAGCCCGGGGTCGAGGACCTTGCGCAGGCGGGAGGCGTACGTCCGGATGGTGGCGAGGGCCTGCTGCGGCGGGTCCTCGCCCCAGATGGCGTCGATCAGTTCGGGCGCGGTGGCGGTGCGCCCGTCGCGCAGCAGGAGCGCGGCGAGCAGGGCGCGCTGCTGGGGGGTGCCGGAGGGCAGTGCGTCGGAGCCGCGCCAGGCGCGGATGGGCCCGAGTACGGCGAAGCGGGAGCCGGAGGAGCCTGCGGAGGCGGCGGCGGCGGAGGGTGGGGGCGGTGCGGCCGGGTGGGCGGCGGAGGCGGGCGGGGCCGGGGCGGCCGGGCCGGCGGCGGTGAGGGTGGTGCGGGCTGCTTCGGGGTGTTTCCGCGGGTGCGGGATGGCCGGTACGCCGTCCATCTGTCGTCCCCCCTGCCTTCCGTCGGTGTAAGGGTCAGTCTGCCCTGTCTTGCGCGTACACGTCAGCCCGTAACGGACCGATCGGCTCCCAACTAGCTGACGGTTCGTCAGATCAGCGCTACCGTATCGGGTATGGAGACCTTCCCGAAGATCATCTCGGTGGACGACCACACGGTGGAGCCCCCCCACGTCTGGCGGGACCGGCTCCCGTCCAAGTACCAGGACACCGGCCCCCGCGTCGTCCGCGCCCCCTTGAAGGAAATGACCTTCCTCGGCGGCAAGTTCGCTCCCGTCATGGGAGCCAAGGGCGACGACGGCCCGATCGGCGACTGGTGGGTGTACGAGGACCTGCACCGGCCGCTCACCCGCCTCGACACCGCCGTCGGGTACGACCGCGACGAGATCAAACTGGAAGTCATCACCTACGAGCAGATGCGCCCCGGGTCCTTCTCGGTTCCCGACCGGCTCGCGGACATGGACGTCAATCACGTCCAGTCGGCCCTCTGCTTCCCGACCTTCCCGCGCTTCTGCGGGCAGACCTTCACCGAGGCGGCCGACCGCGAGCTGGGGCTGCTCGGCGTACGGGCGTACAACGACTGGATGGTGGAGGAGTGGTGCGGCCCGGAAGCCCACGGCCGCCTGATCCCCCTCACCCTCGTACCGCTGTGGGACGCCCGGCTGGCCGCCGCCGAGGTGCGCCGCAACGCGGCGCGCGGCGTCCGCGCGGTCGCCTTCTCGGAGATACCGCCCCACCTCGGCCTCCCGTCCATCCACACGGACGACTGGGACCCCTTCCTCCAGGCGTGCGACGAGACCGGCACGGTCATCGCCATGCACATCGGCTCGTCCTCCCGCATGCCGTCCACCTCGGCGGACGCCCCGCCGGCGGTCGGCTCCACCATCACCTTCGCCAACTGCTGCTTCTCGATGGTCGACTGGCTGATGAGCGGCAAGTTCGAACGCTTCCCCAACCTCAAGATCATGTACGCGGAGGGCCAGATCGGCTGGATCCCGTACATCCTGGAACGCGCGAACGTGGTCTGGGAGGAGAACCGTGCCTGGGGCGGCGTAGCGGACAAGGTCCACCGCCCGCCGTCGGAGCTCTTTGCCGAGCACGTCTTCGGCTGCTTCTTCGACGATCCCTTCGGCCTGAAGAACCTCGACGCGATCGGCGTCGCGAACGTCCTCTACGAGACGGACTACCCCCACTCGGACTCCACTTGGCCCAAGTCCCGCGAGGTCGGCGAGGCCCAGATGGGTCACCTGGACCCGGCGGTGGTGGACCGCATCGTCCGCGGCAACGCGATCGACCTGCTGGGCCTGACCCCGGAGGGGCTCTGGGCGGGGCGGTGAGGTGAGGGGATGAGGGGGAGGGGGAGGGGGCTGTTACCCCTGAGCGGCATCAGGGATGGTTTGGGGGTTTCCCGTCAGTCCCATCGTCTCTCCGTGTCGGGCCGGCCCCTCAAGGGCGCTCACTGCGTTCGCGTCGCTTCGCGATGGCCTGCGGCCACCCTTGACCGGCCGTCCCGCCCCGGAAAGACAGGACTGTCGGGAAACCCCCAAAAGAACGGTTACCTGGGGACGAGCAGAGGAGCGGGGCGGCCGGCGATGCACGGCCCGGTGCCGGCGGCCCAGCCGGAGCGAAACCCCGACCAGACCCCAGGCAGAAGCCGCAGAAGTGGGAACCGCGTCAGATCGCTACGTGCTCCTCATCTCTCGGCGTCTGCGACCCGCCTGTGGCCGGACGTAGGCCGCTCGCTCAGAACAGGACGCTCGGCCTGAGCGAGGAGAGCGGGGCTACGTTCTGCCAGCAGCGCAGCGGATCGTGGTCCACGGCCCACGCGAAGCAGCAGATCCGGCAGTAGGCCATGGCGCCGCCGAACTTGATCGAGATATGCGCCTTCAGCCGACAGCCGCGGCAGAGCACGTGTTCCCGTACGCAGATCCCTTCGGGATGCGCCGAAGACGTCTCGACTCGCAGCTGGAGCCGTGAGAGGTCCAAGGCCTCGCGTTCCATCCTGGGCAGGTCGTCCCACCCCGGGCCCATCACCGCCGCCGCGAAGGGGAGGTGCGCCGTGTGGGACGGTTCGATGTCGGGGAGCAGTCGGGGTGTGCGTACGACGGCGGGCGGACACCGGACGCGGAGAAGTCGGAGTTGTCGATCCGGTTCGCCCCGACAGGCGCCACGGGGTGGTCGCAGTACACGCAGAACTCGGCGCTCACCGGCGGTCGTCGTCTTCGGTGAGTACTTCGATCATCTTGCCGACGGTCCGGGCCAGAGCGCGGGCATAGGTCCAGGCGCCCATCGGGCCCCTCTCCGGGCCGCCTGTCCTGAGCAATTCCCAGTCCTGGAGCGCACCAGCGGCCCGGCGTAGGTGGGCCACCTGCGAGGCGAGTTCCTCTCCCCGGTCCAGAAGCTGTCCGGTCAGGGCCTCGATGTCACGCTCGGAGGGCTTTCGTCCGAAGGGGACGAGCGTTGCCCTCACCAGGGCGGTGACACCTTCCAGGTCGGCTCGTGTGCTGGCGGCCATGCCGTGCTCCCTACCGTCGACAGCGGGTGGTGAGACGACGGTAGCGGTGGATTTGTGGTGGCAGGGGTACAGAATGTACCCCCACGTCTCAGGAGCTCAGCAGACCCAGTCGCTGGGCGAGTTCGGCCGCGCGCTGGCGCCGTGCCGGGCTCTTCGACTCGGCTTCCTCCAGGACGATCCGCTTCGCGTAGCCGTTGTACTGGACAGTCTCCGGCGCTGCCTCGTGCGCCTGAGCAAGCGTGGCCAGTGCCACGTCGGGCTGGGCGTCCAGATGGTAGGCACGGGCCTGCTCGATCCGGTGCCGGGCTCGGCGTGGCCGGGACGGAATCGCCTCTGCCTCCGCGCGGGCGGCTTGCCGGGTGGACTCCCCGCCCGCGTGCAGTTCTACGGCGACTGTCACCGCGTGCGCTCCGATGACTGCCCGCGAGAAGCTCGTGACGGGGTGGAAGTAGCCGGGCGGCAACCCCTCGGCCAGCCGCCGTGCCTCGTCCCAGTACCGCCACGCCGTGCCCGTTTCCCCGCGGCGGGCCGCCGTCAGACCGGCCTCAACGGTGAGCGCGCCGACGACCGCGCGGACGTCCGCGCCGGCGTCGGGGAGCAGCGGCTGTAGGTACCGCAGAGTTTCCAAGGTCACGGCGTCTGCGGCGTCCAGGTGGGTGCTCTCTCGGTGGGCCTGGGTGGTGAGCCACGCGGCGAGGCCGATCGCGTGCGGGTCCTCGGAGTCCTGGGCGGCCATCATGCCGCGTTCGGCAACCCGCCAGACCAGCGGCGCGTCGGGCTGGTAGGCACAGAAGAACTGGGCCAGGAAGTACACCTCGGCGAGCCGGGCTTGTGCGGCTTTCCGGTCGGCGACCGTGCCGGCTGCCCGTACGGAGGCCTGCGCGTCGCGGATCAAGTCAGGCAGTAGGGATCCGATGACGTCGCGGTGGTTCGGGGCGGAGTGCCGGGCCTGCCATGCCCGGGACAGACGTGCGGACAGGTGCGCGGCGGGAGGAGCCTCGTGGCTGGCGCCGAGCTGCAGGGCGTTGAGGGCTTCGCGGACCGCAGCGAACCGCGGGTGCCCGGGGCCCGTGAACAGGGCGGTGCGCATGGACTGGTCGCCCGTGAGGTCGGACAGATCTCGAACGCGAAGCACCTCGGCAAGGCGCAGGATGAGAGGCAGCTTCGGTGTCTTCAGCCGTCCGTTCTCCACCGCCTTCACCCACTCACCTGACCGGCCGACAAGACCGCCGAGCTGGTCGCGGGTGAGTCCTCGGCGACTGCGAAGGATCTGGAGTCTCTGGCCGAAGGCCAGCTGTTCGCGGTACGGGTCTGGCGTAGCGTCGGTAGACATGGCGGCCTTGCCCCTCTCCTTGCAGCTCGACACTGACAGGGTAGGGGGCAGGCCACTTCTGTGTGATCCAGACCGCACGACAGCTTCCCCCGACTCCGCTGAGTTCGGGGGCGCTTGCATAGGCTCGGGCGCCATGACGACGAGGACGCTCTACCTGCTCTGCTCGGCCGCCCCGCCTGTCTTAGGCCATCGGCAAGCGGATCCCCATGGCGGTGATGCCGTGCGTGAACGCGGCGTACGCCCAGCACCCGCAGCTCGGCCCGTCGCTTGAGACCCTGCGGACGGCAGGAGTTCGGGTGCTCTACGGGCCGGAGGGCTTCGAGCCGAATCCGCCGGGAGGGAAGCGGCCGTATCCGTGGGCTCTGGCGCTGGACGCGGTGGACAGCCTCGGCCGGTAGCCGGGCGAGGGCGTTCGACGGTGTTCCGTTGCGGTCCGGCCGATGTCGTCATCGGCGTCCGCCGAGGCAAGGCTCACCGGAGCAGCCGGCCGCCTCTTCTTGGGTTCTCATGCGTCCCTCCTCTGAGCCTGCTGCGGAATGGAACCGCGTGGCGTGCCGACACAGCCGGAGCTGCTTGGCCGAGTGTTTGGGAACCTCAAATTCCGCGAAAACCGACCCCCATGTGACGGTCATCACCAGGCAAATGGTTGATCAAGATGATCTTGTCGTCCATATAATTGCGACCAGCAACGAAGTTAGTGGGAATGACCGCCCGCCTTCGATGCCGAGGAGTTTCAAAACAGGGGGAACAGCATGCTCATGGAGAAGGTGAAACGGGACGCAGCGCTCGCGGTCTCGCTGTCTCCGAAGGCGCCGGCGGATCCGCCGCGCCCGTCAGGACCACTCCCGCGTTGATCTTCGCGCCGGGTGCCACCACGGTCGTTCTTGCCACCGCCGTCGGGTACGTGAACGGGAAGAAGTAAAGGTGAGGGCGGTGCGCGCCCTGCGATCGTAAAGATCGCCCAGGGGCTCGGGCACCTCCCCGCGCATCGCGAGTCGGCGCGTGGAGTGGAAGCCGTACAGGTGGCCGAAGCGCGTGCGGGACACCCCCGTGCGCCGCCACTGTCTGCGCTCGCCGCTCTGCTCCGGCTCATCCCAGGATCTCGCCGCGCGCGATGACGAATTCCCGCGCGCTCAGGTGAATGGCGGCTCGGCTGATTCATCTGCCGGGCGGATGAGGTGTATCCGCTCTGGAATCGACTTGCGCTCACATTCCCGAGAGGGAATTCCGCTGTCGGTAAGTGAATGGCTCACTAAGTCTTAAAAAGCGGGAGCAGTAGATCTGTGCTGCTCGAAAGGTCAACCCGAATTGCGTAGGCGTGGTCATCGCCTCCGGGGCCATGACCCCGCGCCAGTCCCCCGCCCGCCCTGTGGCCCGCCGGGACCCCTGCTCGACACCCCTGAAACGGCGTGTGCGGATACCTGGCCGCCCGCACCGTGCTGAAGCGTCGCTACGCAGTGGACGCACCGAACTGGCCTCCATTCGAAAGGAACACCACTGATGCGTGCCCGTACCTGGGCCGTGGCTGCCGCCACGGCCACCGCCCTCATCACCGCCGCCGCCCCCGCTTCCGCGGCGGGCGGTGGAATCCCCTGGTCCATCACCCACGGAACGGCCAAGGCCGAGGGCGACCGGAGCCTCGCGAGGAGCGCGACCGGAGTGCTGGAGCTGCGGGTCGACGGAAAGCTCTCCCGCACCGGCGAAGGATGCTCCTCGGTGTGGGTCCGCTTCCAGTTCGACATGGCCCCCATGCCGGCCCGCAAGCAGGCCCAGGTGTGTGGCGACGGCACCGCCGACGTCAACATCCGCATGTCCTACATGCCCACCACCACCGGCTACGTGACCGTCTGCAAGGGCACGGAGAAGCCCACCGACTGCGCCCCGTGGGCGAGCATCAGCCACTGGCGCCGCGGCTGACCACCCCTACCACCACAGGAGGAAGAGGCGTGAACGGAATCGACCTCAACGAGCTGGACGAGGCCATCGCCAAGACCTTCGGGGAGGTCAGGACGGCCGTCAACGCACACAACGAGAAGAGCCTCCACATGTACAGCGCCGCCCTGCGCGCCCTGGTGGAACTTCGTCGGGAAGTCACCCCGAACTGACCCCCGGCACCGGTCCCCGTCGTCCCGGGCGCACGCCCGGGGCGACGGACCGGTGGGGGTCCGTCCAGGCACCCTCCAAACCAACTCCGTGCCGTCGAGGGGTAACAGGCCCCCGAAGCCCACCTCTCGCCTTGCACCTGCGGTCGGCTCCGGGGCATGCTTCGCCGGGGCAAAGCGGAGGGATCATAGTGCCGGTGGACAAGCGGAACGTGGTGACGGCTGTGCTGTGTGCGGCGGCCGCCTTGGGGGCTTCTGCGGCGATGGCCGTGCTGGTGCCGCCGCCCGAGGGGGTTCCGGCTGGGCCGGC
Organism: Streptomyces sp. NBC_01408; assembly: GCF_026340255.1. Taxonomy (GTDB): domain Bacteria; phylum Actinomycetota; class Actinomycetes; order Streptomycetales; family Streptomycetaceae; genus Streptomyces. Next base: position 2,109,439 of record NZ_JAPEPJ010000001.1, read on the forward strand.
GAAGGCGGCCCCTACGGGTTCGGTGGCGGAGCCGTCGCGATCGCAAGCGGCGAAGCCTCAGCTTTCGGCCGCTCCCGCGACCACCCTGCCGCCGGCCGTCACCCCGCAGCCCGGAGGTCCCGCGGCCTTCACCGGGGCCCTGTTCACGGGCGGCCTGGACGGTGACCACTTCTGCACCGCGACCGTGGTGCAGAGCCCGGGCCGGAACCTGATCGTCACCGCCGGCCACTGCCTGCTCGACGGGGCGCAGCCCGACGGGGAAGCCGTCTTCGCACCCGCGTACGCCAACGGGTTCGCCCCGTACGGCACATGGAAGCTCGAGGAGGTCTTCGAGGACGACCGCTGGGCCGAGGGCACGGACGACGCGTACGACCTCGCCTTCGCCCGCCTCGCGCCCGACGACAAGGGCCGCACCATAGAGGACGTGACCGGCGCGGCCGTGCTGGACACCAGTGGCCGTGCGGGCGAGGAGGTCACGGTCACCGGTTACCCCGCCGACCGCAAGGTTCCCCGTACCTGCACGGCGCTGGCCGTCCGCGAGAGCGAGACCGCACAGCGCTTCGACTGCGCCGACTTCCCCGGCGGCACCAGCGGCAGCGCGTGGATCGCCCGCGACGGGAAGATCATCGGCATCCTCACCGGCGGCGACACGGACGACGTTTCGACCAGCACGGTCCTCGGGGACTACGCGGCCTCGCTGTACGCCAAGGCCACGGCCACGGCCGCGGTGAAGAACTAGGCCATCAGCCCCAGGTGCACCGGCTCGGCCGGTGCGTTCGCCAGGAGGTCCGGCAGGCGCGGCGGCCACAGGGGTTCGCCGAGGGCGGCCAGGCGCTGCGGGGAGAGCCACTGCCAGTGGATGCCCGGATCCTCCAGCACCGGTTCGCGGTGCGGGCCCGTCGTGAGGTAGATGTGCTCGTGCTGACGGACCGGGATCCCCTGGTGCGTGAAGTCGTGCTCCCAGGTGCACAGCAGCCGACCGGGCTCCAGGTCGGTCCAGCCGGTCTCCTCGCGCAGCTCGCGCCGTACGGCCTCCTCGGGGCTCTCGCCGGGGTCGATCCCGCCGCCGGGCGGCAGCCAGTGGATGCCGACCTCGACGTTGTCCTCGCGGAAGAGGAACACCGAGCCGGCGGGGGACAGGATGACAACGCGCGCTGCGTGACGTGGAGTTCGCATCATCAACTCAGCGTACGCCGGTGATCCTTCCCGGTGTCCGGATTATCCCGCCGCCAGTGCCGCCGCCAGTGCCAGTGCCAGTCCCCCCGCCCGTGCCGGCCTCGGGGATCGGCCGTCTGGGCGATGGGGTTCCGCACCTTGAGGGCGCCGGGCTGACGGTGTGGCTCCGCTTTCCCGCGGCGGACACCCGGGCGGCAGCGCAGCGCTCAGCCACACTGAAGATCGGCTGCTGTACGGTCGGTCTGATGAGCAAGCACGCCCGAGCCCGCTCCCCCAGGTCGCGCAGGTCCCGTACGACGCGCACGCCGCGTGCGTCGCGCCGCGTGGCCCTCGTCGCCACCCTCTGCCTGATGACCCTCGGGGCGGGATGGCTGTACGCCGCCCAGGACTCGGACGGGGCCTCCGGTGCCGCGCTCCAGGCCCGTTCGGACGCCCGTCCGCCGGCCCGGGACCGGGCTGCGCGGGACTCCCAGCGCGAGGCCCAGCGTGAGGTCCAGGGGGAGGTCCAGCGGGAGGTCCAGCGGGATGTGACGCAGGGCTTGACCGGCACCAGTGAGCAGACCAGGGCCAGGATCCCGGCGGAGTCCCGCCAGCTCATCCTGGTCAGCGGCAAGGCGGTGGACTCCTCGGAGGGCACCGCGACCCTCTACACCCGCCCCGCGGCCGGCGCCGACTGGGTCCGGGCCGAGAGCTGGCCGGCCCGCAACGGGGCCAAGGGCTGGTCCACGGAGCGCAAGTACGGCGACCTCACCTCGCCCCAGGGCGTCTTCGCGCTGACCGACGCGGGCGGCCTGCTGGCCGCGCCGCCGGGCACCAGGCTCCCGTACGACAAGGACGGCTCCTTCGTCGCGACGGGCCGGGGAGTGAACGGCGAGTCCCTGGCGGGTTCCTTCGACTACGTCGTCGCCATCGACTTCAACCGCAGGCCGGGCCGCTCACCGCTGGATCCGGTCAAGCCGGAGGGCGAGGGCAAGGGCGGCAACATCTGGCTCCACGTGGACCACGACGGGCCTTCGCAGGGCTGCGTCGGCATCCCGAAGCAGGCGATGAGGAAGGTCCTGGCGACCCTCGACCCGGCGGCGAAGCCGGTCATCGTGATGGGCCCGCAAGGCTTCTGAGCCGGGGCCGGCGGGGGGCCGGCGCCCGGCTTGACGCCGGGCCCGCGCGGGCCCCTGCCGGGCGCCACTTCGGAGACTCACTCATCTGAGGAGCCGTAGCTGTCGAACCAGTGGACGTCGAAGTAGCGGGCCGTCGAGAAAGGCTGCTGCCGGTCAGTGAGCAGGCGGTAGACGAACTCGGCGGTCGTTCCGTCGAACCGCTGCCACGAGTCGGGGATGTCCTCCCGCATGAGGATGGGCCACCGGTCGGGGTCCGGGCCCTCGGTGAGCCAGAAGAACTGGTCGGCCTGCTCCGAGCTCGCCCACTCCAGCAGCCCGCCCGGGGCTGGGTACACCTCGTACGGCTCCCACAGGCCGCTGCGGTGCGTCCTGGCCCACTCGCTCAGGAACTCGGTGTTCAGGACTATGTCGTCGCCCTTGAACTGGGCGTCAGGTACCCGGAGTTGGAGGTATCCGTCGAAGGCACCGTGCCCGAACAGCTCCGTGAGCCGCTTGTATTCGCCGGGGAGTGCCGTCCCGATCCGGGCCTCGACCGCCGCCCAGTCGACCGTACGCACGCGGCTCGTGTCCCAGCCCGTGACGGCGACGACCCCGTCCACCCAGGACGTCACCTCCGCCAGGTCCGCCGCAGGGTCCTTTCGTTCCGCGACCAGCGCCACCAGGCGTACGTCCCCGTCGCCGGTACGGACTGTGCCGGAGCCGATCCACCGGCCCGCCTGCACCCATGCGCGCATCTCCACGATTCGCTCCCCGAACGGGGTCAGCAGCGCCAGCCCGGTCCGTTCGGTCACGGTCGGATCGGCGTATCCGCCCATGGCGAGGTTGCGCGACCGGCCGTAGCGTCCGCTCAGCGCTTCCCGGAGCGTGTCGAGGTCGATCTCATCCGCGGGTGCCAGGCAGGTGTGCCCCGCCGGGTGTCCCGGTTCCTCGCACTCCAGGTCGCCCGTGCCAGGCCAGAGCAGATGGTGGACCGCCGTGAGGAATTCTTCCTGTCCGTTCATGGCAGGCATTGAAGCCGACCCGGCCGACATCGGACCGGCCGAGGCGTCGAATCCCTTGCCTGACGGACCGTCAGCTACGACGATGGCCCGGCACCGGTATGACGAATCGGCAGGATGAATCGGCAGACGAAGGCGAGGCGGGCCCGGCATGGCGCGCGTGTTCACCGAAGGGCGGCTGGTCTACGGGATGCAGCTCCCGATCCAGTCGCAGAGCACCATCTACGCCGAGCCCTGGGAGGCGTCGGCGACGGCCGCCGATCTCGCCGAGGTGGCGCGGGCCGCCGACCGGGCCGGCTTCGGGTATCTGGCCACCTGCGACCACGTGGCGATCCCGCGGCGGCTCGCCGGAGCCATGAGTACCGTCTGGTACGACCCGGTGGCCACCCTCTCCTTCCTGGCCGGGATCACCGAGCACGTGCGGCTGCTCAGCCACGTCGCGATCCTCGGCCTGCGCCACCCCCTGATCAGCGCCAAGCAGTACGCGACCCTCGACCACCTCTCCGGCGGCCGGCTGATCCTCGGCGTCGGCGCCGGGCACGTGCAGGAGGAGTTCGAGGTCCTCGGCGTGGACTTCGCGCGCCGCGGGGCCGTGCTCGACGAGACGTTGGACGCGCTGCGGGCCGCGCTGGGGCCCGAGGAGTACCCGGAGTTCGAGGGCGAGCTCTTCTCCTTCAAGGGCCTCGGCCAGCTGCCCCGTCCCGCCCAGGAGCGGATCCCCGTCTGGGTCGGCGGCTCCTCCGGCCCCGCCGTGCGCCGCGCGGCCCTGCGCGGGGACGGCTGGCTCCCGCAGGGGGACCCGCGCGACAGGCTCCCGGCGCAGATCGCCCGGATCAAGGAGCTGCGCGCCGCGGCCGGGATCGAGGACCCCGTTTTCGAGTTCGGGGCGATCACCGAGGCGCTGTACGTCGGCGAGCCCGCCTGGGGCACCGGCCGCCGGACCCTCACCGGCAAGGCGCAGGCGCTCGCCGAGTCCCTGCGGGAGTACAAGGCGCTCGGCGTCGACCAGATCCAGGTCCGTTTCCGCAGCCGCGACCGGGCCGAACTCGTGGACCAGATAGCCGCGTTCGGCGCCGAGGTCGCGCCGCACCTCAACGACTAGGAGCACCGGCATGGGCAAGCTGGACGGGCGCGTCGTCATCATCACGGGTGCGGCGCGCGGACAGGGCGAGCAGGAGGCGCGGCTCTTCGCCGCCGAGGGGGCCAAGGTGCTCCTCGGGGACGTGCTGGACGAGCAGGGCGCGGCCGTGGCCAAGGAGATCGGCGAGGACCGGGCCCGGTACGTGCGGATGGACGTGAGCCGCGAGGAGGACTGGGCGGCCGCGGTCGCCGCGGCGAAGGAGGCCTTCGGCCCCGTCAACGGCCTGGTCAACAACGCGGGCATCCTGCGATTCAACGAGCTGACCGCGACCCCGCTGGAGGAGTTCCAGCAGGTGGTCCAGGTCAACCAGGTCGGCGCCTTCCTCGGCATCAAGTCGGTCGCCCCGGAGATCGAGGCGGCCGGCGGCGGCACGATCGTGAACACCTCCTCGTATACCGGCCTGACGGGCATGGCCTACGTCGGCTCGTACGCCGCGACGAAGGCGGCCGTCGTCGGCCTGACCCGGGTGGCCGCGCTGGAGCTGGCCGCCAAGGGGATCCGGGTCAACGCGATGTGCCCGGGCGCCGTGGACACCCCGATGGCCAACCCCGGTCTGCTGGATCCGGCCGGGATGACCGACGAGGCGCGGGACGCGATGGCGGAGCTGTACAAGCGGGTCGTCCCGATGGGGCGGGTGGGGCAGCCGGAGGAGGTGGCGAGGCTCGCCCTCTTCCTGACCAGCGAGGACTCCTCGTACATCACCGGGCAGCCGTTCGTCATCGACGGCGGCTGGATGGCCGGCGTGAGCATCCTCTGAGAACGCCCGGCAGTTATCTGATGGAGCGTCAGGTATTGACGCTCCCGCCCCCGCGATGGAACAGTCGAGACATCTGATCTGACGCCACGTCAGAAACCAAAGGACGGTGAACCCCCTTGGAATTCGGGCTCTTCGTGCAGGGATACGTGCCTGAGGCGCGGTCCAAGGTCGACCCCCAGGCCGAGCACAAGGCACTGGTCGAGGAGACCGAGTACGTCATCCAGGCCGACAAGTCCGGCTTCAAGTACGCCTGGGCCTCCGAGCACCACTTCCTGGAGGAGTACTCGCACCTGTCGGCGAACGAGGTGTTCCTCGGCTACCTCGCCGCGGCCACCGAACGCATCCACCTCGGCTCGGGCATCTTCAACCCGCTCGCCCCGGTGAACCACCCGGTCAAGGTGGCCGAGAAGGTCACCATGCTGGACCACCTCTCCAAGGGCCGCTTCGAGTTCGGCACCGGCCGAGGCGCGGGCAGCCACGAGATCCTCGGCTTCATGCCCGGCATCACGGACATGAACCACACCAAGGAGATCTGGGAGGAGACCATCGCCGAGTTCCCCAAGATGTTCCTCCAGGAGGAGTACGAGGGGTTCCAGGGCAAGCACTGGTCGCTGCCCCCGCGCAAGGTCTTCCCCAAGCCGTACGGCAAGGCCCACCCGGCCATGTGGTACGCCGCCGGCTCCCCCTCCTCCTACGCGATGGCCGCCAAGAAGGGCCTCGGCGTCCTCGGCTTCAGCGTCCAGAAGGTCTCCGACATGGAGTGGGTGCTGGAGCAGTACAAGACGGCCATCCAGGAGGCCAAGGCCATCGGCGCCTTCGTCAACGACAACGTCATGGTCACCTCGACCGCGATCTGCGCCGAGACCCACGACAAGGCCGTCGAGATAGCCGTCAACGCCAACATGAACCGCTTCCAGTCGCTGGTCTTCCGCTACCACGACACCTTCCCGCGGCCCGAGGCCATCCCGCAGTGGCCCGAGACCCTGCCCGAGTACAACGCGGAGATCATCGAGCTGCTGATCGCGGAGGAACTGCTGATCTGCGGTGACCCCTCCGAGGTCCGAGCCCAGTGCAAGCGCTGGGAGGAGGCCGGGGCGGACCAGCTGTCCTTCGGCCTGCCGACCGGGGTCTCGTACGAGGACACGATGACCACCATCAAGCTCATCGGCGAGCACGTCATCCCGCAGATCGACACCGATCCCGTGCACCGCACCACGCGCTTCCGCCAGGCCGCCTGACCCGGCGGGGGCTCCGCCCCCGCACCCCCGCGCCTCAAACGCCGGCGAGGCTGGATGTTCCAGCCCCGCCGGCGTTTGAGGCGCGGGGTCTGGGGCGCAGCCCCAGCACACGGCCCGCAACGCGAACACCGGCAGAAGGGACGTCATGCTCGACCACCTGATCAAGGGCGCGACCGTCGTGGACGGCACCGGCGCCCCCGCCCGCGTCGCCGACCTGGGGATACGCGACGGCCGGATCGTTGCCATCGGCGACCCCGGCACCGTCACCGAAGAGGCCCGCACCAGCGAGGACGCCACCGGCCTCGTCCTCACCCCCGGCTTCATCGACCCGCACACGCACTACGACGCCCAGCTCTTCTGGGACCCGTACGCCACCCCCTCCATGAACCACGGCGTGACCACCGTCGCCGGCGGCAACTGCGGCTTCACCCTGGCCCCGCTCAACCCGGCCCGCCCGGAGGACGCCGACTACACGCGCCGCATGATGAGCAAGGTCGAGGGCATGGCCCTCAAGGCCCTGGAGGAAGGCGTCGACTGGACCTGGTCCACCTTCGGCGAGTACCTCGACGCCCTCGAGGGGCGGATCGCCGTCAACGCCGGATTCATGGTCGGCCACTGCGCGCTGCGCCGCCACGTCATGGGCGAGGCGGCCGTCGGCGGGCAGCCCACCCCCGAGCAGCTCCAGCAGATGCTCGACCTCTTCCACGACGCCATGGACGCCGGCGCCTGGGGCCTGTCCACCACCCAGTCCTCCACCCACTCCGACGGATCCGGCGCCCCCGTCGCCTCCCGGCACGCCCGGCCCGCCGAACTCCTCGCCCTCTCCAAAGCCGTCGCCGACCACGAGGGCACCCAGCTCGAAGCGATCGTCGCGGGCTGCCTCGACCAGTTCTCCGACGAGGAGATCGACCTCTTCGTCGACATGAGCGCGGCCGCGGGCCGACCGCTGAACTGGAACGTCCTCACCATCGACGCCTCCGTCCCCGAGCGGGTGCCCCGCCAGCTCGTCCCGAGCGAGCGGGCCCGCAAGGCCGGCGGCCGGATCGTGGCGCTGACGATGCCGATCCTCACCCCCATGAACATGTCGCTCGGCACCTTCTGCGCCCTCAACCTCATCCCCGGCTGGGGCGAGGTCCTCGGCCTGCCCGTCCCCGAACGGATCGCCAAGCTCCGCGACGCGGACGTCCGGGCCGAGATGCTGCGCCGCGCCGACAGCAAGGAGGCCGGGGTCTTCCGCCGCCTCGCCAACTTCGGGCGCTACGTCATCGGCGACACGTACAGCAAGGAGAACGAGGGCCTGTCCGGCCGCGTCGTCAACGACATCGCGGCCGAGCGCGGCCAGGCCCCCTTCCACTGCCTGGTGGAGATCTGCGCCAACGACGACCTCCGCACGGTGCTCTGGCCGATGCCCACCGACAACGACCCGGCGAGCTGGACCCTGCGCCAGGAGACCTGGCAGCACGAGGACGTCATGCTGGGCGGCTCCGACGCGGGCGCGCACCTGGACCGGATGTGCGGGGCCCCGTACACGACCCGCTTCCTCGGCGACTGCCTGCGCGGCCGCAAGCTGGTCCCGCTGGAGCAGGCGGTACGGATGCTCACCGACGATCCGGCCCAGCTGTTCGGGCTGCGCGAGCGCGGCCGGATCGCCGAGGGCTACCACGCGGACCTGGTCCTCTTCGACCCGGAGCGCATCGAGGCCGGTCCGGCGACCCTGGTCCACGACCTGCCCGGGGACAGCCCGCGGCTGGACGCGCGGGCCATCGGGATCGTCTCCGTACGGGTCAACGGCGTGGAGACCATCCGCGACGACGAGATCACGGGGGCGATCCCCGGGATCGTGCTCAGGTCGGGCCGGGACACGAGGACAGTGAGCACGCGATGACGGACGCGCAGGCGCAGAAGCACGCGGTCAACAGGCTCTACATCGGCGGCGAGTGGGTGGAACCCGCCGGCGGCCACTACGAGGTGGTCAACCCGGCGGACGAGTCGGTGGTCGGGCTCGCCCCCGAGGCCTCGCGGGCCCAGGTCGAGGAGGCGGCCCGCGCCGCCGCCGAGGCCTTCGGCGCCTGGTCCCGTACGACGCCCGAGGCGCGGGCGGCGATCCTCGACCGGGCCGCCGACATCATCCAGCGGGAGTACGAGCCGTGGTCGGCGCTGGCGCAGGCCGAGACGGGCGCGCCGACCGGGATCGCGCGCGGCATGCAGGTCGGGGTGGGCGTGGCCCGCTTCCGCCGGTACGCGCGCGGGGCCCTGGAACCCGTCGAGAAGGGCCTCCCGCCGCAGGTCACCGAGGCCGGCCCGATGGGGAAGGCGAGCGTCCTGGGCGCGCTGGAGGTGCGCCAGCCGGTCGGGGTGGTCACCTGCATCACCTCGTACAACAACCCGTGGGCGAACCCGGCGGGCAAGGTGGCCCCGGCGCTGGCCATGGGCAACACCGTGGTGGTCAAGCCCGCCCCGCAGGACCCGCTGTCGGTGTTCAAGATGGCCGAGGCCCTCGCGGAGGCCGGGGTCCCGGCGGGCGTGGTCAACGTGGTGAACGGGCAGTCGGTGGAGGTCGGCGAGGCGGCGGTCGACTCCCCGTACGTGGACATGGTGTCCTTCACCGGCTCCACGGCCGTCGGGCAGCGCATCGCCGAGGTCTGCGGCCGCACCATGAAGCGGCAGCTGATGGAGCTGGGCGGCAAGGGCGCGGCGATCGTCCTGGAGGACGCGGACCTGGACGCGGCCGTGATGGGCATCGGGACGACCTTCTCCTTCTACTCCGGGCAGATCTGCACGGCCCCGACCCGGGTGATCGTCCACCGGTCGGTGTACGCGCAGCTGATCGAGAAGCTGACCGGCTACCTGGCCTTCATGAAGGTCGGCGACCCGACAGTGCAGGGCACGGTGGTGGGCCCGGTGATCTCGGCGGCGCACCGCGACCGCGTGGAGTCGTACGTCGAGCTGGGGAAGAAGGAGGGCGCGCGGATCGCGTACGGCGGCGAGCGCCCGCTGGTGGGGGAAGGCCGCGGCTTCTACGTGGCGCCGACTCTGCTGGTGGACTGCACGAACGACATGCGGGTGGTCCGCGAGGAGATCTTCGGGCCGGTCGTCGTGGTGGTCCCCTTCGAAGGCGACGAGGAAGAAGCGATCCGGCTGGCCAACGACAGCGACTTCGGCCTGCTGAGCTACGTGTGGTCCGGGGACTCGGCACGCGCGTTCCGCGTGGCGCGGCGGCTGCGGGCGGGCGGGGTCGGCGTGAACACGATCGGGCGGAACATGGAGGCGCCGTTCGGCGGCTTCAAGCGCTCGGGCGTGGGCCGGGACGTGGGCTCGTACGCGCTGCACGCGTACAGCGAGATGCAGTCGATCGTCTGGACGGGCTGAGGCGGGCCGAGACCGCCGACATGGTGCGGCCCGGCCGGGGGAGTTCCCCCGGCCGGGCCGCGGTCGTTTCCGCTACGGCGGCCAGCTGTAGCCCAGTGACTCAGCCAGTTCGCGGCTGCCGCCGCTGAGCCGGGCGAACTCCTTCGGGTCGCCGGCCTCGATCCGGTCCAGCGCCGCGGCCGCCTGCTCCGCCGGGGGGCGGCCGTCGTCCGGGAGGTGCCATGCGAAGTACAGCGATTCGGTGGTGCCTGGCGGCGTGAAGGCGAGTTGGAGGGCCGTGGTGTCCGGGTCCCGCCAGTCGGTGGAGATCCAGCTCTGCCGCAGGCCCCAGCGGCCGAGCAGCTCGGGCCGTTCGCGCAGGCCCGCGGAAATCAGCCGTGCGGTGCTGCGGGCGGGCCAGCACCAGGAATGGTCCCGCTCGGCCCGTTCGAGCTCGGCGTCGTACGCGGCCGCCTTGAAGCGGTACTCGGGCGGGGGTGCCCCGGTTGCCCCGCGCCAGTCGCCCCACACCACTTCGGTGCCGTCCCGGCGGATGGTGACGTAGAGCGCGCCGCAGCAGCCCTCGGTGCACCCCGCCTCGGCGAGCCGCACTTCCCGCGGCTGCTCCCCGGCGCGCAGGTCGCCGCTGTCGAGCAGGGACTCGGGGGAGCCGCCCGGTCCGTTCGCGAACAGCGCGGGCAACAGCGGGCGGCCGTCCACCAGGATCCGGGTTTCGACGCCGGGGGAGTCGTCGGGGCCGTGGACGACGACTACCTCCCAGCGCGGGCTCGGCCCTGCCGCCGCGGTACGGAGGAACGGCGTGCGCCCGGTGCGCCGGATCCAGTCGACCCGCCGCCGGTCGGCGGGGGTGCCGGGGTCGGCCACGAGGTCCCCCACGCGCCCGGCCAGCAGCCGGTCCAGCCCGTCGAGCAGTGCTTCCCGGCGGCCGAGGCGCCATCTCAGCAGCGCCGGGGGACCGCTGTGCAGGTCGAAGGCGATCGAGAGCAGCAGCGCGTGGTGCTCCGGTGTCGGGGGCAGCAGGTCGGCGTGCCGTACGAGGGCCTCGTAGACGGCCCGGGCGGGCAGGTAGTCGACGATCTCGGACCGGGAGTCCCGCTGGTCGGCCATCCGGTGCAGCAGTCGGGCCGCCAGGGCGAGCAGTGCGGGGTCCTGGGGATGCGCGCGGATCAGGTCCCGGAGGTCGGCGGCCTCGGCGATCCGCCGGCCGAAGTACAAGTGGTGCTCGTCCGGCACCGCGATCAGCGCGGACAGGGTGCGCCGCGCGTCGCCCGCCTCGATCGCCCCGGTCAGCTCCGTGAGCTCCCCGGACCGGTCGTGGCCACGGATGACCAGCAGTGCGGCGGCCTGCCGGTCGAGCGGTTCGAGTGCGGCGGCCGCCGCGGAGTCGAGGCCGCGCAGCATCCCGAGGACCTTGAGGTGGGGCACGTCCTCGGCTTCGCCGAGGCGGATCAGGAGGGCGATGCCGACGCTGACGGCCGCCAGGTCGGTACCCGAGCGGACCAGTTGCCGGGCGGTCCGCCGGGCGGCGTCTTTGTCGGTCAGGGTGAGCGGTGCGGTGTGGGCGCGGACGGTGCGGTGGGGCATCCCCAGCTCCGAGGCCCGCCGGTGGACGGCCTCGGCGGCTCGTACCGGGTCGGGGTCGGCCAGCAGGGGGGTGAGCGCGGCGCTCACTTCGGCCTGCGCCTGTTTCCAGGTCAGGCCCTTGCGGCTGGGTTCCGGTGGGACCCCGTCGGGCAGCGGGTAACCGCGGCGCGGGACCCGGCCCTCCGGCTCGATGCCGTGCCGGAAGAGGGCGTAGTCGTACAGGGAGGCCGTCCGGGAGCTGAGCGCGGGGCGCTCTTCGCGGGCGCTCATCGGGCGGGGTGGGACTCGATTCCATAGGTCATAGGAGGAGCCTGCCACCCGTGATCACGGCGCGTCCAGCGAGAAAACGGCCTCGCCGCGCATCCGCCCGTTGACCTGGAGCTGCACGAGGTGCTCGCCCGAGTGGTAGCGGCGGGTGGTGATCGGCTTGAAGGAGTGCCGCCTGGTGCCGCTGAGGGTTTCGCCGGGTGCCACGGCGCGGGTGACGAGTTTGAACACCTTGGGGGTGCGGGTGCCGTTGGCCTTCGTGTGGTGCACGACGTAGTCGACGACCAGCTCCGCCGGGAGCGGGCCGGTGTTGGTGACCGCCCAGTCGAAGACCAGGTACTCCCCGACCGCGACCCGCGGAGTGCCCACGACCGGGCCGCGCACACTCACCGGCACGTCCGGGGAGTGGCCGAGCAGGGTCAGCGCCTCGGGCCGGCCGGCCTTGACCAGGGTGCGCAGGCCGTGCCGGACGACCCGGTCCGTGGTGCCGGTGGGCGCGGCCAGCCAGCGGGCCGCGGCCTCGGCCGCGAGGGCGGGGTGGTCGCGGCTGATGTCGTTGAGGTGGTTGGAGACGGAGCGGCGGACGTACTCGGACTCGTCGCGGTAGAGGGCGTCCAGCACCGGCAGGGCCGGGCGCGGGTCGGCGACGAAGGCGGGCAGCTGCGGGGCCCACGGCAGCCGGGGCCGGGTGCCCTCGCTGGCGAGGCGCCGCACGTGCGGGTCCGCGTCGGCCGTCCACTCCCGTACGACGGCCAGGGCGCGGGCCGGGTCGGCGCGCAGGAAGGGCCGTACGGCGGATTCGGCGGTCAGCCGGGGGGTGAGGTCGTGCAGCAGCGCCAGCCCGGGCTCGAACACGTCCAGCCCGCGGACGGCGACGGCCTCGTTGACGGGGAAGGTCATCCACCCGGCGAAGCCGGGGTCGGCGAGGGCGGTGCGGACGACGGCCTCGAAGGCGGTCCAGTCCGCGGGGAGATCGGCGAGCACGGCGTCGCGGACGGCGGTGACGCGGCCGCTGTACGTCAGTCCGCCGAGCGCGTCGGCGCGGGCGAGCAGGGCCGGCGAGGACCGGCGGCCGCTCGCCCGGGCGAGCAGTCGGGCCAGGGTGGTGACGGTTTCCGCGCTGAGGAGCTCATCGGCCGTGGGCATGGGGCCAGTCTTGCGGACGGGGCCCCGTTTCCGGGACCCGGTTTCCGGCGGGCCCGGCGCGGCGGGCCGTTTCCGACCGGCCGTTTCCGGCTGGCCGGGGCGCGGCGGGTGCCGCCGCGCCCCGGGGCCCGTCGCTCAGTCCTTGTAGTAGTCGGTGAGGACGCAGCCCTTCACCAGGGCCGGTTCCTTCCGGAAGCCGCTCGGCGCGGTGAACTCGGGGTGGCAGTTCAGCATCAGCAGCCCGGCCTGCGGTTTCAGCAGGGCGGCCATCGCGGTGGAGCGGGTGGACCCGACGGTGAAGTCCTGGCCGACGACGATCCCGCTGCTGGGGTTGCCGCCGCCGTTGGTCTCCTTGTACCTCTTGTCGACCTCGGCCTTGAAGGCGGCCTGGAAAGCCTTGGGGTCCTTGAGCATGAAGATGCGGGTGTCGCCCCCGTCGCAGCTGCCGCGCTCGATGACGGAGTACGTCTTCTCGTCGTACTTGGCGTCCTCGTCCCAGTACTGGTAGTCGTTCTCCGTCGTGCTGATCTCGGCGCACTTGGTGAAGCCGCCGACGAAGCGGGCGGCCGCGGCCATGGTCCCGGCCTTGGGGAGCTTCTGGAACGCGGTGCCGTCCTTGGGGGCGTTCCCGTTGACCCCGCCGTTCTTGGTGGGGTTCTCCAGGGTGCCCTCGTGCGGGCCGCCGTCGCCGGTTCCGGCGGCCCCGCCTCCCGTGCCGGCGCTGGTGTCCCCGCCGGCGCCGATGCCGCCGAGGGCCGGGTTCTCGCTGCCTCCGCAGGCGGTGAGGGTGAGCAGGGCGGTGACGGCCGTGACCGAGGCCAGCAGTGTCTTGGTACGCATGTGCGCGGTATCTCCCCCGTAAATGACCTTGAACGGCGGTGACTCTAGAACGATGGTCATGTCCGCGGCAAACCTGGCCCGGCGGCGGGTTGACAGCTGTTGATTTGGTTGCGGGTCGCTGTTGGCCGTCGGATACCTCGTTTGGGTGAACGGACGGCGTTGCTGGGCTTGTGGTCTTGCGGGACTGGTTGCCTGAGTGGGTCGGTATGTCCGTTGTGGCGAGTGGGGAGGAGGCAGTTGGTGGAACGCGGTGCACAGAGGACGGGGAGGCGTGAACTGCGCACGCTGGCTGCTCCGTTCACGGTCGCGGCTCCTGCCGGTGCGCGTATCCGTGACCGGCTGCACCTGAGTTCGACAGATGAGCAGGTCCTGGCGCTCCTCGGTGTGCACCTGGGTCATCACGCTCGTGTGGATCTAGCGGAGCGTGTGCGTATCGGCAGGGTGCCGGTGAAGGACAATCGGCGGGCGGAGCGTAAGCGGGCGCTGACGAAGGTGTCGTCGTCTCGGTGGGCGGGTGCGATCACCCGGGCCAGCGAGGACCAGTTCCAGCTCAGCCTGCGATCCCTGTTCGATGAGCGGGCCTCGTTGCGCCGGGCCATCGCGAAGATCGGTAAGCGTTTGGCGGTGCCGTGCGGTAGGCGCGTGGGTGGTGTCCGTGGATACCCGGACCAGGCCGAGCATGCACAGAAGCAGTACCGGTTGCAGGTACTCACGGCCCGTTTGGCCGGGGTGGAAGCACGGATCGAGGCCGGGCATCCGGCGATCGTCGTCGGCGGCCGCCGACTGGCGAAGGTGCGGCACAACCTCGCCGACGCCCAGCTCACCGAAACCGAGTGGCGGGAGCGGTGGGACGCGGCCCGCATGTTCCTGACCGCCGACGGCGAGTCCGGCGCACCGCACGGCAATTACACGATCAGCGTCGACCCGGCCGACGGCAACGTGACGATTGTCCTGCCGGAGCCACTCAGGCACCTGGCCAACGCCCCACGCGGCCGCTACCGGCTCGCCGCGAAGGTGACGTTCAGCCACCGCCGGGAGGAGTGGCTGGACCGGGTCACCGCCAGACAGGCCGTCCGCTACGACATCACACACGACGCCGTGCGCGGCCGCTGGCACCTCGACGCCTCATGGTCCACCCCGAAGACAGTGCCGCCCTCCCCGGTCGAGCTGGCCGCCGCCGGCGCCCGGCTGCTGGCCGTGGACCTCAATGCCGGCCACCTGGCCGCCTGCGTCGTGGACGTCCACGGCAACCCGGTCGGTGAACCGTTCACAGTGCCCACCAACCTGACCGGCCCAGCATCCCAGCGCGACGGGCGGCTGCGGGCCGCGATCACCGAACTGATCGACCTCGCCAAGGCGAAGGGCTGTACCGGCCTGGCCATCGAGAATCTCGGCTTCGCAGACGCCCGCGCCACCGGCCGGGAAACCATGGGCCGCGGCAAACGAGGCAAGACGTTCCGCCGTACCGTCGCCGGACTTCCCACCGCGCGCTTTCGGGAACGACTGCGCGGCATGGCCCACCACCGAGGGCTCATTGTGATCGCGGTCGACCCCGCCTACACCTCACGCTGGGGCGGCCGGCACTGGAAGGCCCCGCTCCAGCAACAGTCCAAGACCACCGTCGTCACCGGTCACCACGCGGCGTCGGTGGCGATCGGCAGGCGCGCCCTCGGCTACGGGGTACGGCGTCGGCCAGGTGTGACCGCACACGGCCAGAGGATCGTCGTGCGGAGAGCTACCGGCCAGACCGTCCCCCGCCCCAGGGCACGCGGGACCACAAGCCCGCCAAGGACCACAGGCACACCCCACCAGGGTGGCAAGACCTGCGGGAGCCGAAGCGATCAGCTTGTGCTGTTCCCCGTCTCCAAGACCGTTCGGGAGACACTCGGGGCCAGACGCCCAGCGTCCGGTCCGGTTCATGGCGATTTGGCCAACGCTGGCCAGCTCGCATAGCAATGGTTACCGGTGGACACCCCAAAGTCACGAGGGAAACTTTGAGAACGCCCAAAACGGACATGGCTGCGGTTTCCGTATGGCGAAAGGCCGCGCCAGGAGCCTGCTGAACCATGGATGCATTGCAGCGTGAACCTTGTATTACGTGCTCGTGAACTGTCCCGGCCTCGATATTCAAAGGCGTTCGAGGGGCTTCCGTTCCGGACTTACGTCCTCCATATGTGGAATGCGCAGCGTCTAACGTCCTGACCCATGACACAGCTGGACGTCCGGCCTCAGGTCGGAGACACGGTAAGCGGCGTCGCCGAGGGCGACGTTCGCGGCAAGGGCCTCGGCAAGGGGTCCGTCGGCCTGGTGGGAAGCGCCGTCATCGGCATATCCACCGTCGCCCCCGTCTACTGCCTGACCTCGACCCTCGGCTCCACGGCCGGTGAGGTCGGCATGCAGATGCCGGCGATCTTCCTGGCCGGCTTCCTCCCGATGCTCCTGGTCGCCTTCGCCTACCGCGAGCTCAACAAGGCCATGCCGGACTGCGGCACCTCCTTCACCTGGACCGTCAAGGCCTTCGGCCCGCGGATCGGCTGGATGTGCGGCTGGGGCCTGGTGATCGCCACGATCATCGTGCTCTCCAACCTGGCCGGCGTCGCCACCTCCTACTTCTGGCTGCTGGCCGGCGAGATCACGAACAACCCGTCGATCGCCGCCCTGGACGACAACAAGCTCGTCCACATCGCCACCTGCCTGACCCTCATCGCCGTCGCGACCGCCATCAGCTACCGCGGCATGACCGCCACCAAGGGCGTCCAGTACGCCCTCGTCGGCCTCCAGCTCGCGGTCCTCGCCCTCTTCGTCGTGATGGCCTTCCAGAAGGCTTCCGCCGGCACCTTCGACACCGGCCTGGACTTCTCCTGGTCCTGGATGAACCCCTTCGCGGTCGAGTCCATGGCGGCCTTCACCGCCGGACTCTCGCTCTCGATCTTCATGTACTGGGGCTGGGACGCGTGCCTGGCCACCAACGAGGAGACCACCGGCTCCACCAAGACCCCCGGCCGCGCATCCCTCATCGCGATGGTCGTCCTGGTCGGCTCCTACCTGGCCACCGGCGTCGCCGCCCAGATGGCCGTCGGTTCCGGCGGCGAAGGCCTCGGCCTCGCCAACGAGGAGACCTCCGACAACGTCTTCGCGGCCCTCGCCGGCCCGGTCATGGGCCCCGCGCTCGGCATCCTGCTCTTCGTCGCCGTCCTGGCCTCCGCCGCCGCGTCCCTGCAGACCACCTTCATCCCGGTGGCCCGCACGGTCCTCGCCATGTCGACGTACGAGGCCCTGCCGCCCTCGTACGCCAAGGTCCACCCCAAGTTCAAGACCCCCGGCCGCGCCACGGTCATGGCGGGCGTCGCCACCGGCGTCTTCTACACGGTGATGACCCTCGTCAGCGAGAACGTCCTGACCGACACGATCTTCGCGCTCGGCCTGATGATCTGCTTCTACTACTCGCTGACGGCCTTCGCCTGCGCCTGGTACTTCCGCGGCGAGCTGCGCCGCTCCGCCCGTGACCTCTTCTTCAAGGGCGTCTTCCCCGTCCTGGGCGGGCTGCTGCTGGCCACGGTCTTCTTCAAGACCCTCTTCGACATGTGGGACCCGTCCTACGGATCCGGCTCCACCGTGCTCGGCGTCGGCAGCGTCTTCGCCATCGGCGTCGGCCTGCTGGCCCTCGGCCTGGTCATCATGCTCGTCACCGAACGCCGCAGCCCGGCCTTCTTCCGCGGCGAGGTCCTGACGAAGTCCACCCCGGCGCTGGTGGTCGAGGACTGACCCGTCCCGCCCCCTGCCCCACCCGCTGTGTCACGCCCGCGGCCCCGGATCGATCCCCCCGATCCGGGGCCGCGGGCGTTCCCGCTGACGCCGCAGTGACCCGGGGCGCGGACAGGTCGTTGGGCGGGGCATGAATGCCATGAAGCGCACCCTCTCCGCCCTGGTCCTCACCGGCGGCGCCGCCCTCGCACTCACCCCCGTCGCCGCGCACGCCGACGAGCCCGCCATCCAGGGGCCGCCGATCACCCAGCGCGTCACCGACATCGTCGACCACCCTGGCCAGGCGGTCCAGGACACGAAGACGGCGGTGGGCGTGACCGCCGCGGCGGCCGGCTCCGCCACCAAGGCCACCGAGTCGTCCCTGGGGGGCGCGGGCACCGCCCTGTCCAGCGGTCTCCCCGACGCCCCGAAGGTCAAGTGACCTTCTCCTCCCGAGGGCCGTGTGCCCTGCGGGCGGCTCGGCGGTGTCCGGCTCGGCTGCGGCCGGGCCCGGGCTGCGCCCGGACCCCTGGGGCTCCGCCCCAGACCCCGCGCCTCAATCGCCGGCGGGGCTGGATTCGGCTCTGGCTTCGCCGGGTGCCCTGCGGGCGGCTCGGTCGGGGCCTGGTCGGTGGGGTCGGTCCGCGGGGCCGCTCCGGGTTGTCTCCTCGGCTCGCGCACTGAGCCCGACCCGACGCCATCGGCCCAGGTTGCGCGCTCGTCCTGCGGGGACAACCCTGCGCGTCCCCACTCCCCTCCACCACGAGTCCCGCGAAACTGCCCAGCCTGGCCAGGTTCCACATCCGAAGTCGGGGCGTGGGGCGGGGTCGCGCAGGAGAGTCCCCGCAGGACGAGCGCGCAACCCAGGCCCGGCTATCGCAGCCGGGGCTAAGTGCGCGAGCCGAGGAGACGCTCCGGAGCGGCCCCGACCCACACCCGAAGCCAAACCCAGCCCCGCCGGCGTTTGAGGCGCGGGGTCCGGGGCGGAGCCCCGTGCAACGGCGCCGCAGGGGGCCAGAGACCGCGTGCCGGGTCGGGGCGGCGCGATCGCCTCGTCCACCACGGCCAGGGCGGGGCTTTCGGGGGAGGGCGCTCGTTGAGCAGCACATGATCCTCTGGTTGCTCAATCACCTCAGTACTTTCGTCATCGCCGTCCTCCTCGTCGGTGGCCTCACCGGCCTCGGCGTGGCCGGCAGCCTGGCCGCCCGCCGCCGCTTCCCGCACCTGGCGAAGGGCGAGCACAACGAGATGGTCGGGGTCGCGCTCGGCATGTTCGGCGCGATCTACGGCATCATCCTCGCGTTCGTCGTCGTCACGCTCTGGACGCAGCTGGAGAACACGCAGAACATCGTCGCCACCGAGGCCACCGACCTGGCCCTCGTCGTGCGCAGCGCCGACACCTTCCCGCCGGCCGACCGCGCGCGGGTGCAGCAGGCGGTGGGCGCGTACGCGCACGCCGTCGTCGAGGTGCAGTGGCCGCTGATGCGCGAGGGACGGCCGAGTTACGAGGCGACCGCACCGCAGACGCGCGCCCTGTACGAGGCCCTCCAGTCGTTCGAGCCGAGCGGCATCCGCGCCGAGACCTTCTACGCCGAGGCGGTCACCCACCTCAACGACGTCGCCGCGCAGCGCCGGGCCCGCGTCTCGATGGCCGAGACCTCACTGCCGATCCTGCTGCAAGTGCTGGTGTACGGCGGCGCGCTGGTGATCCTGCCGCTCACGTTCCTGTTCGGACTGCGGAGCCTGAAGATGCAGCTGCTGTTCGTATCGGCGGTCGCCGGGCTGATCGGCTTCAGCCTGCTGCTGGTCGTGGCCCTGGACCGCCCCTTCGCGGGAGACCTGAGCGTGAGCCCGCAGCCGTACAAGGAGGCCGCGCTGGCGCAGTTCTGGGCTGCGGGCTCTTGAACCGACCGTACGGATGCTGAGCCGCGGGGCGGGGGCGTGTGGGGGCGTGTTCGCGCACCCTGGGCGATTCGAGCGCCCTCGCGCGTGCCTTTCTGCTCCCCCTGTCCGCGTGGCAACGTCGGCGCCCCCGGTGGGAGCCGGGAAGACCAAGGGGAGGAACACGCGTGAACCGCAGACTTCGGATGAGCACATTTCTGTCCGCCGGCGTCCTGGCCGCCACCGCGCTCGTGCCGCTGACGGCAGTGCCCGCCCAGGCCTGGCCGAACAGCGGAAGCGTCCTGCTGAACGGCAGGATCGGCTGCAACTACTCGACGTCCAACACGGTCAAGTGGGCCTGGGTGTCCGCGAGCAACGGGGAGAGCGGCTGGGCCTCTCTGGGCTCGGGGGGCATGACCAGGTCCTACAAGTTCCAGTTCAACCGGGTACCGACGTCCACGATGACGGTCACGGTGAAGTGGGGGTGCGCGACCGACGGGGAGCACAGCACCCGCTTCGGTGTGAACCGTCCCGCCACGGGAACAACCGCGACCCGCAACATCTGTTACTGGTCCCCCTGCTGGATCTGACCGCTCCCCGGGGGCTTCCGGTCACCGTCCTCCGTACCGGCAGCCTCAGTGGTCGCGGTACACCTCGCGTCGGTGGCCTGCAGCCAGCACCCAGACGATGAGCCGTCCGTCCTCAGTGGCATAGACCATGCGATAGTCGCCGATGCGAAGGCGCCAGCGTGACGCGTGCCCTTGGAGGGCTTTGATGTCGAATGCCGCCGCGTCCCCCGCTGTGAGGGCCTTCTGCAGTTCGATGAGCCGGTGCAGGATCCGCACGGCATCAGGGCGGGGGACCTTGAGCAAGTCGCGTTGTGCGTGCGGGGTGAACCGGGTGACGTAACCCATCCGTCAGGCCTGCTGCTCGCGGAGCAGGACGGCCATCTCCTCAAGGGAAACGGATCCCGTCAGGCCCTCGCTCTCGGCTTCGTCGGCCAGGTTGTTCAGCCAGGCCTCTTCGGCCTCGTCGGCGAAGCGGCGGAGCCGCTGGTACTCCTCGATGTCGATCACGACGGCCTCCTGCTTGCCGCGCCGCGTGATGATCGTGGGCACCCCCTCGCGGCGTGCGCGGTCTATGGCATCCGCAAGGTGGCTGCGTACCTCTGCCATGGACTCGATCACGGGCTCGCTCATGCCGCTAATGTACCAGATGTACATGAAGGGGGCCTGAGTGGCCGACCTGTCATCGGCTCCGCCACGGCGGCCCGTGCTTGCGGCGGTGTTCCTCGAGGAGGTCCCGGTCCGAGCGGCGGCGCTGGCCCGCCGTGAACATGGTGGCGCCGATCACGAGGATCAGGCCTCCGCTGATGGCCGGGCCGAGGGGATCGACGGTGCGGTCGCCCGTGGCCTCGATGCGCGGGTCCAGGATGCCGAGCGGGTCCTCGAAGAGGACGACGGGCCGGCCCTCCTCGAAGTCGCCGAAGCAGTTCTGCTGCTGGCCCAGCTTCCGGACCCGGCCCGAGGCGTCGGCCACGACGCAGTAGGACATGCTGTCCCCGTCGGAGTCGGTCCGCTCCCCGGCCTCGACGACGACCGCGGCGACCCGCTCGCCGAGCAGCTTCGTGTACACCTCGTACACGCTGGATCCGACGAAGGCGCTGAGTGCCAGGGTGCCGAAGCCGACGACGGCCGCGGCTCCCGCCCGGTTCCAGAACGTGCCCGCCACGGCCGCCCCCACACCGCCCGCGGCGAGGACGAGGAGCACCCCGATGAACGCGATGCCGTAGGGGTACTGGGCGAGGAAGCCGCCCGCCGCCGCCGTCCCGGGTACGGCCACGGCCCAGCGCAGCGAGTCCCCCGTACGTCCCGGTATTCGGTCCGCTTCCATGTCCGATCCCCTCCGACCACCTGCGCGTTTCCGGCGCCCACCCTACGCAGGCTCCGGCGCGCCCCCGGTCAGAGGTACTGGGCGAACTCGTCGAGGGTGCGCAGGACCTCCGGTTCGGCCGCCGAGGGGAGTTGGAGGACCACCTCCTCGATGCCGAGGTCGGCGTAGTGGCCGAGCTTGCCGGGGGTGGGCCGGACGGCGTACGGGACCACATGGAGGGACTTCGGGTCGCGCCCGGCGGTCTCCCAGACCTGGCGCAGCACCGGCAGGGACTCGCTGAGCCCGCCGCCCCCGATGGGTAGCCAGCCGTCGGCGTGGTCGGCGACGGCTGCGAAGAGCTTCGGGCCGGCCGCGCCGCCGATCAGGGTGCGGGGGCCGTACAGGGGCGCGCCGGGGCCGAGTTCGCGTGCGGCCTGGGCCGGCTTCGGGTAGGCGGTGCTCGCCTGGACGGAGGAGTACTGGCCGACGTACGCGGTGGGTTCGGGAGCCCACAGGGCGCGCATCAACGCCATGCGGTCGCGGACCAGTTCGCGGCGGGTGCGCCACTCGACGCCGTGGTCGGCGGCCTCCTCGACGTTCCAGCCGTAGCCGATGCCCAGGGTGAGGCGGCCGCCGGAGAGGTGGTCCAGGGTGGCCGCCTGCTTCGCGAGGCCGATCGGGTCGTGCTGGGCCACCAGGGTGATCCCGGTGCCGAGGGCCAGCCGCTCGGTCACGGCGGCGGCCTGGCCGAGGGCGACGAAGGGGTCGAGGGTGCGCCCGTACATCTCGGGGAGGTCGCCGCCCATGGGGGCGGCGGTGTCGCGGGCGACCGGGATGTGGGTGTGTTCCGGCAGGTAGAGCCCGGAGAAGCCCCGCTCCTCCAGGCTGCGCGCGAGGCGGACGGGCGAGACGGTGCGGTCGGTGAGGAAGATGGTCGTGGCGATCCGCATGGGTCCTGACACCTCCGAGACGTGGGAAAGACAAGGTACGGGCTTCCGCCTACGGACGGCAGGGCGCGTCGACCTCCACATCCTTGAGATAGCGGTCGTACTCGTCCTTGGGGAGCGGCTCCGGCACGAGTGCGCACAGGGCTTCGTGCCACGAGGAGAGGTCGATGGTGTGACGTACGAAGGTCCCGTCCTCCTTGAGGGAGAGGACTCCGCCTCCGGGGCCCGAGAGCAGCCGCACCGTGCTCTCACCGTCGGTGCCCGAGTCGGGGACGGTCCAGCTGCCGACGGCGTCGCCGGAGGCCGTGTCCCAGAACTGCAGGGTCCACTCGGCGCCGTTTCTGACGCGTTGCACGAGGAGTCTGGCGTCCTTGCTGAAGACCACGGACTGGTCTGCGTACTGCATGCCGACCGAACTCTTGGTGACTCGCCCCGTGCTGACATCGAGGCTGGTGATCAGGTGATCTCGGTCAATGGCCGCCACCTTCTGCCCGTCATGGCTGACGACGACGGCTCGCGCAATGCTGCTGAGTGAGCCTTTGCGTACCTTCTCGAGGCGCGCATCGTCCCGCCACCGCCACGTGGTCAGGTCGCCAAGGGTGTCCATGGCGGCCAGCGTCCGTCCGTCCCCGCTGGTGTCCGCGCTGTCCCCGATCGTGCTGTACTCGCCAAGGTCCTGGCGGGTCTCCCACGACCGGCTGTCGAGCAGCAGGAGTCGGTCGGCCCCGGCCACGACGACGTGTATCCCGTCCGGCATGAAGAGGAGCGGACGGCGGCTCCGGTCGCCGGTGTACCGCTCGGGGAAGGTCCGGGAGGGGCCCACCTGGGTTCCCGTACGCGGATCCCAGAGCGTCAGTTCCGCCCCCTCCACCAGGGCGGCACGGCTGCCGTCGGCGTTGACGGCCACCACGGATTCGTCCGTGGAGATCTTCCTGGGGATGCGTCCCCGGTGCTGGAATCCGGCGTCGGCATCGGTGACCGTCCACAGTTCGGTGCTGTTCTCGCTCCTCCGCAGCGCCAACCGGCCGGTAGAAGTGAGCTCGTCGGGTTTGACCCGGTTCTCGTTCGGCAGGTTCTCGCCCCCCTGCCGGGTGGCCGTGGCGAAGAGGGAGACGGCTCCGTTCTCGGCCGCCGCGGCCACCCACTTGCCGTCGGCGGAGCTGGCGACGCTGAGGACGGGCCACGTGAACGAGCCCAGACTGCGCCGCCGTCGCAGGGCGGGGTCGTAGACGGTCACCGACTGGCCGTCCGACATCGAGATCAGCCGGCCGCTGTCGGTGGGGAGGGCGAGCGCGCGCGTGCCGGTCGAGTTGGTGGCCAGGGGCTGTCCGTCCACCAGTTCTGCGATGCGCCTGCCGTCGGTCAGATTCCACAGTTCGTCCTTGCCGCCCTTCTTCGGAGCGAGGACGTACGCCCAGTCGCCGTGGGGGGAGAGCGTGACGCTCCTGGCCTCGTCCCCCGACGGCAGTCCGGGCACCTGGCGCGAGGGGCTCCACGTGTTCGATGCCGGGGTGTAGTCCCGTACGGTGCCCGTGTGACCGGCGAAGGTGACGAGCCGGTTCGAGCCGTCGAAGGCGAGGCTGAGCCCAGCCGACGAAGCGGGGCCTTCGGTGACGGCCTTGCCGGTGCCGGTGTCCCAGACGCCGAGGTGTTCGACGTCCATGGCTCGGGTGTAGTAGGTCGCGGCGAGCCATTTCCCGTCGTCGGACAGCGCGTGACCCTGCAGCCCCTTGTGTGCTTGGGACAGTTTGCTTCCGTCGCTGGCGACGATGGTCCGCATCAGCTTGGCGCCGGGCACGTCCCACAGCTCGATCTCGTTGGAGGTGGTCTCCATCACGAGCAGTTTTCCGTCGGCGCTGAACTGGAGCGCACCTCCGTTCTGCGGCCCGTTGGTGGGCAGCGACGGCAGGGACTTGCCGGATCGTGTGTCGTAGAGATGTACCTCGCCGAAGTCCAGGTAGTAGGCGAGCATGCTGCCGTCGGGGCTGATCGCCACTTCGGCGGCAGGGATCGTACCCGCACCGCGAGACCCGGATACTTGATCGCTTCCCGCCTCGAAGTGCCGTGCCACCCCCTCGTTGGCCGCCACCGCCCGGGCCATGGCCTGCGCTGACTCTCCGGTCGGCTGCACCGCCTCCGCGTACAGGGCGAGCTGGGCCGCCCTGCGCGGGTCCGTACCGGCGACTTCCAGGGCGCGGGCCGCGAGGGCCTGGGAGGCGGAGCGCCGTGCGCGGTCGAGGGCCTCGCCCCGTTGCTGCCAGGCGACAACGCCGGCGAGGAGGGCGGTCACCAGGAGCACGGAAAGGGCGGCGACGGCGCCTCGGAGCATGCGGGTGGCGATGCGGTGCTGGCGGAGGTCCTCGCTGTCCAGCGCGTCCTTGCTGCGGCCGTGGAGGGGCGCGGCGAGGGTGGCGACGGCGTCGCGGAACTCCGCCTGGCGTAAGGAGAGTCTGTCGGACTCGCGGAAGGCGGTGAGATCGACCCAGAGGGGTTCGGTCCTGAACTTGCCGCGGAGGACCGGAGGCAGAGCGGTGGTGCCCTCCCAGTCGAAGTCACCCCTCCGTGGGTCCCAGGCGACCGTGCCGCCGCTGACCGCGATGAGGAAGTGGTCCATGGGGCGGTTCGCGACCCAGAACTCGATCTCCTCGCGCACCCAGCGTGATTCCGCGGCCTCGGGCGAGGCCAGGTAGATGAAGTAACGGGAGCGTGCCAGCTCCTCCTTGATGGATCCGCCCAGGTCGCTGTTGGCCGAGAGACTGGTGGTGTCCCGGAAAACATTGATGACCTGACGGCGTGTCCAAGGCCGGGCGAGCCGGTGCAGGCCGCGTTGAAGCCCCTCGGCCAGAGTGACATCCCGTTTGTGACTGTATGAGATGAACGCATCGCGTTCGCGGTCCATGGCTGCCCCCGAGCTCGCCCGCCCCTTGTGTGATCTCTCTCAACTCGTAGGGTTACACGAAGGGTTCACTGCAAGGGAGAGGTCGGGGGATGGGGTTACGGCGCAGGGGCAGGCGTGGCGGTGGAGGATTTGGCCCGCAGGAGATCACGGTCAAGTTCGCCATCCCGTTCGTCGGGGAGATCAGCGGTGTCTGGGAGCCTGTGGACTCCGAGCGCGAGGCCGCCTGGGAGCTGTACGTTGAGTTGGCCACCCGGATCTCCGTGGTGGAACTGGGCGAGGACGAGGGCTTGTTGCGGGAGGCGCTCTCCTCGCTCTACACCGTCTTCGGCACCACGAGGGAGATCCTGCGCCGGTACGGGCCCGCGGTCGCGCCGCGCGTCGCCCCCGGGCACGTGAGCTTCGGGGTCCTCGCTGTCAACGTGCTCAACCTTTCGATCAGGCCGCTGCTCAGCAAGTGGCATCCGCTCCTCACCGCGCACGAGGCGACCCGTGGGGACCACATCGACCCCGTCTCCCACGAACGGCGCTGGGCGCGTACGGCTGAACTGCGAGAGGAGATCAACAGCGTACGCAGGGTGCTGCTCTCGCTGGCCGAGTCACTCAATGAAGTAGCCGGCGTCGGGGATCTGATCACGGCACGCGTACCGCGTCAGGCCCCCGCCGCCGAGACGCCCTAGCCGCGCGGGTAGCGCGCCAGCCATCCGGGGGCCGATACCGCCGGGCCGTGGAGGGACGGGCCCTGGGTCATCTCCAGGGCGAAGTCGTCGGCGAGTTCCAGCATCGTGGCGCGGCCTTCCAGGTCGGCGAGCCAGGCCGCGGGGAGGGCGGTCTCGCCGTGCAGGGCGCCGAGCAGGGCTCCGCACAGGGCGCCGGTGGCGGTGGAGTCCCCGCCGTGGTTGACGGCGAGGCGCAGGCCGTGCGGGATGTCCTCGGCGACCAGGGCGCAGTAGACGGCGACGGCGAGGGCGTCCTCGGCGTCGCGGCCGTCGCCGGGGGAGAGGGACTCGACGGCCTTGGGGCTGGGCGCGCCCTGGGTGACGGCCTGGAGCGCCCGCTGGAGGGCGTCCGTGACGGGCTGGTGGCCCGGCCGGGAGCCGAGCAGGCCGAGGGCGCGCTGGACGGCCGGGTCCAGGGAGTCGCCGCGGGTCAGGCCGTGGACGATGACGGCGAAGGCCCCGGCCGAGAGGTACGCGGTGGGGTGGCCGTGGCTCTGCGCGGCGCATTCGACGGCCAGCTGGAGGACGAGGGCGGGCTCCCAGCCGACCAGCAGCCCGAAGGGGGCCGAGCGGACGGCGGCCGCGGCGTCCCGGGCCGTGGGGTTCTTGGGCTGTTCCAGGGTGCCGAGGATCTCGTCGGCGAAGCCGGTCATGCAGGCGCGGTCCGGGCCGCGGCGGGCGTAGAGCCACTCCTCCTGCGCGAGCCAGCCGTTGTCCTTGCGGCGCTCGTCGGGGCCCCAGTCGTGCTGGGTGGCGGCCCAGCGCAGGTAGGCGCGGTGGACGTCGGTGGGCGGGTGCCAGGCGCCGGTGTCCCGCCGTACGTGGGCCCGTATCAGCCCGTCCACGGTGAACAGGGCGAGCTGGGTGGAGGCGGTGACGGTGCCGCGGCGCCCGTAGGCGGGGGCCGGCTCGGTCAGGCCGCCGAGGCCGTGGGTCTCGCGGATGCCGTCGAGGGAGAGCCCGGCGACGGGTGCGCCGAGGGCGTCGCCGATGGCGGAGCCGAGGAGGGTGCCTCGGACGCGGCTGCGGAAGTCCTGCTGTTCGACGCGGCCCCACAGGCCGGTGGACACGGTGGCGCCGGTCGTGGCCGTGGTCGCGGCGGGGGCGGCGGTGGCCGGGCCGGTGCCGGTGGCCGCGTGGCCCGGGGCGCCGCGCTGGCCGGTTCCTGTTCCGGCCGCGGAGGTGCCGGCGGCCGGGGCCATGCCGGCGGCTGCGGCTGCGCCTGCGGCTGTGCCGAGCGGCTCGCCCGCGTTCCCCTCCGCGTCCGCCGTCGTGCCGGTCGCGGTTCTCCCCGCGCCCGTCTGTGCCTCCGCCTTTGTCACCATCGTCCCCCCGACCGTGCCTGCTGCTGTCCCGCTCGCGTCTGCCCAGCTCGGGGCAGTGCTTGGCGCGCACTGTAGTGGACAGGTTCGGTCGGAATCGGAGGGAGTGCGCCAAGCGGCGCGTAAGTGAGCGGAGAACGGCCGGAATGCGAATACTTCCGGCCTCACCCTGTCCTGTGGCACGTTTTGCCAGTTGACTTCGGGGCGGCTGGTTTCAGCCACATCTCGTTCATGCGCAGTTCTCCGGCGGCCAACAGCCTCAGGGGCATGAAGAAGGCACTGCTCGCCGCGACCGTCGTCGCCTCCGCTCTCACCGTCTCCCTGGTCGTGGTCCCCTCCGCCACCGCCACCGGCTGGGACCACCTCCCCTGGTCCGGCCACGGCCAGGACCGCTCCGCCATCCCCTTCACCGAGGCCACCGTCACCGCGGGCCCCGACGGCTCCTTCACCCTGAAGTGGCAGGCCCAGGACACCAAGCGCGTCGAGATCAAGGCGAACGGCAAGGTCGTCGCCAAGGGCGGCGCCCAGGGCACCGCCGTGGTCCGCGGCCTCCCCGCCGCCGACCGCCAGTGGTTCGACTTCAAGCCGGAGCGCGGCGAGGCCCTGCGCCTGGCCGACCGCCTGATCACGCTGGAGGGCACGGCCAACTTCCGTGACGCGGGCGGCTACCGCACCGCCGGCGGCCAGTGGGTCAAGATGGGCGAGGTCTACCGCTCCGACGCCCTCCACAAGCTGACCGCGAACGACCTGGCCAAGCTCCAGCGCCTGCGCGTCAAGACCGTCTTCGACCTCCGCATGGAGGACGAGCGCACCAAGGACGCCGACAAGGTCCCCGCGGGCGCCACGTACGTCGTCGCCGACGTCTTCGCCGGCTCCGGCTCCTTCCAGACCCTGCCCAAGACCCCCGACGAGGCCGCCAAGGCCATGATCGACGCCGAGAAGGCCATGGTCAGCGGCGAGGGCGGCAAGAAGGCGTACACGCAGGTCTTCGAGGGCATCGAGCGCGACCGCAGCCGCTCCGTCCTCTTCCACTGCACCGCCGGCAAGGACCGCACCGGCTGGGCCAACGCCGCCCTGCTCACCGCCCTCGGCGTCCCCCGCGAGACCGTCGAGGCCGACTACCTGGCCAGCAACGACTACCGCAAGGCCGCCAACGACGCGATCCTCTCCCACCTGCCGCCCCAGCAGGCCGCCGTCTACAAGCCGCTGCTCGACGTGCGCCCCGAGTACCTCAACGCGGGATACGACGAGGTCAAGGCCGAGTACGGCTCCTTCGACCGCTACCTCAAGGACGGGCTCGGCATCGACTCCCGCGAACTGAAGCAGCTCAAGAAGGACCTCCTGGTCGGCTGATCCGCGTCCGGGCCCGTGGCCGGGCCCACGTCTTGTTCACCGGCCCGCGGACCCGGACCGGACCGGACCGGGCCGGCCGCCAGGCCGACCCCCCGCCCGGATCCGCGTACGCGGTCAGTCCAGTACCGGCAGCAGCTCCGGCAGGTGCCCGTCCGAGGCGCGCGCCGCGTCCTGCCGCTCCTGCGGAACCTCCCCGTACAGCGTCGTACGGGCCTTCGCGGGCCGCCCGGCCGCCTCCGCGACGGCGATCAGGTCCTGGACCGACTTGTACGAGCCGTAACTCGACCCCGCCATCCGCGAGATGGTCTCCTCCATCAGGGTCCCGCCGAGGTCGTTCGCCCCCGACCGGAGCATTTCGGCCGCACCCTCCGCACCCAGCTTCACCCAGCTCGTCTGGATGTTGGGGATGTGCGGGTGCAGCAGGATCCGGGCCATCGCCGTCACCGCCCGGTTGTCGCGGACCGTCGGACCGGGCCGGGAGATGCCCGCCAGGTACACGGGCGCGTTGGTGTGGATGAACGGAAGCGTCACGAACTCCGTGAACCCGCCCGTCCGCTCCTGGATCCCGGCGAGCGTGCGGAAGTGGCCGAGCCAGTGCCGGGGCTGGTCCACGTGCCCGTACATCATCGTGGACGAGGAGCGGATCCCGAGCTCGTGCGCGGTGGTGACCACGTCGATCCAGTCCGCCGTCGGCAGCTTGCCCTTGGTCAGGACCCAGCGCACCTCGTCGTCCAGGATCTCCGCCGCCGTGCCCGGGATGGAGTCCAGGCCCGCCTCCTTGGCCGCCGTCAGCCAGTCCCGTACGGACATCCCGGTGCGGGTCGCCCCGTTGACGACCTCCATCGGGGAGAAGGCGTGCACGTGCATGCCCGGAACCCGCTGCTTCACCGCCCGCGCGATGTCGAAGTACGCCGTCCCCGGCAGGTCCGGATGGATGCCACCCTGCATGCACACCTCGACGGCGCCGACGTCCCACGCCTGCGCGGCCCGGTCCGCGACCTGGTCCAGGGAGAGCGTGTACGCGTCGGCGTCCGTACGGCGCTGCGCGAACGCGCAGAAACGGCAGCCGGTGTAACAGACGTTGGTGAAGTTGATGTTCCGCGTGACGATGTACGTCACCTCGTCGCCCACCACCGACTTGCGCAGGTCGTCCGCGATCCGGCACAGCGCGTCCAGCGCCGGCCCGTCCGCGTGCAGCAGCGCCAGGGCCTGCTCGTCGGTCAGCTTCGTCGGATCGTCGGCGGCCTGCGCCAGGGCCGCGCGCACGTCCGTGTCGATCCGCTCGGGCACCATGCCGGGTGCGGCCGCCTCGCGCAGGGCCTCCCAGTCGCCGTAGACGTGGTCGAAGTCCTCGCGGCGGTCACCCGTACGGCCCTCGGTGTCGATGCTGGCGTGCAGATCGGTGCGGCCGGACGAGGTGAAGGCCTCCTCCGGCTCCTGCCACGGATGCCCCTCGACCTTCGCGTCCGCGTCCGCGAGCCCCGTCCCGGGGTCGGCCAGCGCCCGTACGTGCGGCAGCAGCCGGGGATCCAGCCAGGGCTCTCCCCGCTGCACGAACTCCGGGTACACGCACAGCCGTTCGCGCAGCTCGAAACCGGCCGCCGCGGACTGCTCGGCCAGCAGGTCGATCTGGGGCCAGGGGCGCTCGGGGTTGACGTGGTCGGGGGTCAGCGGCGAGACGCCGCCCCAGTCGTCGATCCCGGCGCCGATCAGGCGGGCGTACTCCCCGTCGACCAGGTTCGGCGGCGCCTGGAGGCAGCCCGACGGACCCATGATGTGCCGGGCGACGGCGATCGTCGCGACCAGGTCGTCCAGTTCGGCGTCCGGCATGCCGCGCATCGCCGTGTCCGGCTTGGCGCGGAAGTTCTGGATGATCAGCTCCTGGATGCCGTGGTAGGCGCGGGAGATCCGGCGCAGCGCGAACAGGGACTCGGCGCGCTCCTCGTACGTCTCGCCGATGCCGATGAGCAGACCGGAGGTGAAGGGGACCGAGGAGCGTCCGGCGTCCTCCAGGACGCGCAGCCGCACGGCCGGTTCCTTGTCGGGGGAACCGTGGTGCGGGCCGCCCGGCTCGGACCACAGACGGGTCGCCGTGGTCTCCAGCATCATGCCCATGGACGGGGCCACCGGCTTGAGCCGCTGGAAGTCGGACCAGGACATCACCCCGGGGTTGAGGTGGGGGAGCAGGCCCGTCTCCTCCAGGATCCGGATGGAGATGGCCCGTACGTAGGAGATCGTGTCGTCGTAGCCGTGCGCCTCCAGCCACTCGCGCGCCTCGGGCCAGCGGTCCTCGGGCTTGTCCCCGAGGGTGATGAGCGCTTCCTTGCAGCCCAGGGCCGCGCCGCGGCGGGCGATGTCGAGCACCTCGTCCGGGGACATGTACATCCCGTGGCCGGCGCGGCGCAGCTTGCCGGGGACCGTGGCGAAGGTGCAGTAATGGCACTTGTCGCGGCACAGGCGCGTGAGGGGGATGAACACGCTCTTCGAGTACGTGATCACGCCCGGGCGGCCGGCCGCGGCCAGGCCCGCGTCGCGGACCCGGGCGGCGGAGGCACTGAGGTCCCGGAGGTCCTCGCCGCGCGCCTGGAGGAGTACGGCCGCCTCGGTCGCGTCGAGCGCGACGCCGTCGCGGGCCCGCCGGAGCGCGCGGCGCATCGCGTTTTCGGTCGGAGCGTCACTCGGAGTGGTCATACGGCGAGCATACGATCCGCTGGTACGGGCGCGGGGTGGGTCACCGCATCACTTCACCGGCGTTGACCAGCAGCGACTGGCCGGTTATCGCCCGCGCACGGTCGGAGGCCAGGAAGGCCGCGGCGTCGGCCACGTCCCCGTCCGTGGCCAGATCGGGCAGCGCCATGCGGCCGGTGAGACGGGCGTGGACCTCGGCTTCGGGGACGCCCTCGGAGTGGGCGCTGAAGGTGACGAAGGCCTGCACCGGCGGGCCCCACATCCAGCCCGGGAGCACGGTGTTGACCCGGATCCGGTGCGGGCCCATCTCCCGGGCCATGGAGTACATGGCGGAGGTCAGGGCCCCCTTGGAGGCGGCGTAGGCGGCCTGCTGCACCTCGTTGGGGGCGGCGACCGCCGACTGCGTCCCGATGATGACGACGGACCCGCCGCGCTCCTTGAGCGCGGGCAGGCAGGCCCGGGTCATCCGGAGGGTGCCCAGCAGGTTCACGTCGAGGACCTGCTGCCAGGTGCCGAAGTCGGCGTCCTCGATTCCGCCGAAGTAGGAGTCCCAGGCGGCGACGTGCACAACGGCGTCCACACCGCCGAACCGCTCCTGCGCGAGCTGGGCGAGGGCCAGGCACTGCGCCTCGTCGGTGATGTCGGTGGGCAGGTACGCGGTGTGGGTGCCGTCGGGGTCGATCTCGGCGGCGGACTTGGCCAGATTGGCCTCGGTCCGCGCCCCGAGCACGGCGTTCCCGCCGTCCCGCACGACGGTGGCGGCCACCTGATGCCCGAGCCCGGCCCCGACCCCGGAGACGACGACGGTCTTCCCTCGCAACAGCATGACGACCCTCCGCACGACGCACACTTTCCTGACGGTCCGTCAGGTTACGGGGTGGGGTGGGGGTTGGGAAGGGGGCGGGGCGGGGGTGGGGGGTGGGGGGTGTGGGGGCGCGTAGTGGTGGGGCGGGATCTTGAGCGTGGGGCGGTGGCTCCGGGCGGCATGTGGCGGCGGGGCGGAGTCGGAGGATGGGGCGGCGGCTTCGGGGGCCTGCTACCCCTGAGGCTCATCAGGGAGGGTTTGGGGGTTTCCCGTCAGTCCTATCGTCTTGCCGTGTCGGGCCGGCCCCTCAAGGGCGCTCCTTCGTCGCGTCGCTTCGCGATGGCCTTCGGCCACCCTTGACCGGCCGTCCCGCCCCGGAAAGACAGGACTGTCGGGAAGCCCCCAAAAAGACGGTTACCGGGGACCGATCCATGCACGGGGCGGCCAGGGATGGGCGGGCTGGGTGCAGCGGCCTGTCGGAGCGAGGCCGAGCAGGACCGTACGGTCCTCCGCTCCCGGGTGGGCGGCGAGCCAGGGGACGTGGTCGCCCTCGTAGCGGAGGTCTCGGTACGGGTCGTCCTCGACCAGCCACAGTCCCAGGCGTGCCGCGATGTCCGCCACCGCCGCCCGGCGGGTTCCCGGCAGGGTGCGCCCGGTCGGGTTCTGGAAGGTGGGGACGGTGTACAGGAGCTTGGGGCGTTCGCGCGCCACGATCTCGGCCAGCGCGTCCGGGAGGATGCCCTCCTCGTCGCAGGGCACGGCCATGACCCGTGCCCCCGCCAGCCCGAAGCACTGCAGGGCCGCCAGGTAGGTGGGGTTCTCGACCAGGACCACGTCACCGGGTTCGACCAGGGCGGTGGTGATGAGGGTGAGGGCCTGCTGGGAGCCCGAGGTGATCAGTACGTCGTCCGCGCCGGTCGGCAGGCCGCGCGTCGTCGCCCGGGCCGCGACGGCCTCGCGCAGTTCGGGTGCGCCTTCGGTGGTCGAGTACTGGAGCGCCCGCTGCGCGGACACCGCGAAGGCGGCGTCGTACGCGGCCCGCAGGCCCTCGGTGTCGAAGAGCTCCGGTGCGGGCAGGCCGCCGGCGAAGGAGATGATCCCGGGGCGCGCCGTGAGGGCGAGGATCTCGCGCAGGGGCGAGCCCTGCACGGAGGTGGAGCGGGCGGCGAACGCGGGCGGCGGGGCGAGGGCGACAGCGGACACGGGGGGCTCCTCCGGGGGCGGGTGCGCGCACCGTAGCCGCAGAAAGGTGCAGACGGCATGTATGTATCGGATGGTGAATCAAGTTCCCGGCCCCTCCCGATGTGACGTGGCATCAGCTACACCGTTCCCATGACGACATCAGAGCGGCAACAGGGGCAGGGACACGGGCAGGAACCGCCGCAGGACCAGGACCAGGACCAGGACCAGGGCCAGGGCCAGGCGCACGCGCGACATCAGCAGGAGCGGGAGGACACCCGCGTCGGTGACTACGCGGGACTCGCGGCCGTCGGCCCGTACGGTGTCCGCCCCGGCCATGCGCTGATCACCATGGTCGAGCCGCACCCGGGCCACGAGTACGCGTACAACCGCTGGTACGAGGACGACCACTACTACGCCGGCGCCATGGCCATGCCCTGGATGTACGCCGGCCGCCGCTGGGTGGCCACCCGCGAGCTCCAGGAGCTGCGCTACCCCGAGAAGTCGGCCGTCGCCCAGCCGGTCACCGCCGGGTGCTACATATCCACGTACTGGGTGACCGAGGGCCGCTACGACGAACACATGAAGTGGACCGTCGGCATCAACAAGCGCCTCAACCGCGACGGCCGGGTCTACCGCGACCGCACCCACGTCTTCACGGCCTTCCAGGACCACGCGGCCACGGTCTACCGCGACGGAGCCGCCGGACCGCGGGACTTCCACGCGCTCGACCATCCGTACGCGGGACTCGTCGTGCAGGTCATCGATGCCGACGGGCCCGAGCAGCGGGCCGAGCTGCTCGAATGGCTGCGCTCGCGCGCCCTGCCGGCGCGGCTGCAGGGTTCGCCCGCCGCGATGGTGACGGTCTTCCGGCCGACACCGCTGCCCGGCGACCGGATGACGTACGTCAAGCAGGTCGAGGGGGTCGACACCCGCCTCACGCTGCTGTGGTTCCTGGAGGAGGACCCCCGGGCCTGCTGGGACCGCTTCCAGGGGCTGGACCTGGAGGTGGCCGAAGCGGGGCTGGGGCGGGTGGAGCTGGTGGCGCCGTTCATCCCGACGGTGCCGGGGACCGATCGCTACGTCGACCAGCTGAGGTAGACGTACGGCGACGGGCATGGCCGAGCCCCCTCGGCCAAGACGGCGGGTCGGTCGAGAGGGCTCCAGTCAATGCTGCACGTGGGGCGGTTGGGATGCATGCCGTGACGCTCAGGCGATGCGTCCCAGCCGGCCCTCGGTGACGTCGGCGACGAACGAGGTCCAGGAGCCGGGCGCGAAAGTGAGGGACGGACCGTCCTGCACCTTCGAGTCGCGGACCGCGATGGCCTCCGTGACGGGGGACTTGACCTCGACGCAGGCGCCGTTGGCAGAGTAGGAGGACTTGACCCAGTTGACCGTGGCGCCCTGGCGAATAGCCATGTTTCTCTCCGGTTCAGCGAGTAGTTCCGGTGTCGTGCCGGCCATTTCTCCGGCCGACGTGATCGACGCTACCCGCAGCTCCGGAGGGGAGCAGAGGCCATTCACCCGACCGAGTGGCATATTCCATTCAGGCCTTCTGTGGCCGGGTACTGACGGTGTACCGTGCGGCCCCGCCTTCCCGGCCGGCCCGAACTCTCCGGATTTACCTCGCCTCGCCCGCATAGTGCTCGATGATGTCGGAAATGAAGTTCCGGGTCTGGTCGACATTGAGAGCCTGTGCGCGCAGGTGCTCGTACATCACGCTGTACTTCTGAACGTCGTTGGCCTTCTCCAGGTACAGGTCGCTCGTCACGCCTTCGATGTAGACGACGGTCGAGTCGGAGGCGTCCGGGAATTCCAGAATGGCGTACTGGCCGTTGACCCCGGGGTGGGCGCCCAGCGAGAAGGGCATGACCTGCACCGTGACGTGGGGCTGCTCCGACTGCTCTATCAAGTACTGCAGCTGCCGGATCATCAACTGCGCGTCGCCCACCTGCCGGCGCAGCGCGGCTTCGTCGATGACCGCCCACAGGCGCAGCGGTCCCAGTTCCGGGTTGTTGTTGTCCGCTTCGGAGAGCCGCTTCTGGCGGTGCATCCGGACCTGGACGCGCTTGTCCACGTCGGCCGGGGCGGTCTCGGGCCACGCGCCGCGGACGAGGGACTGGGCGTACTCCGTGGTCTGGAGCAGCCCGGGGATCACCAGGGGTTCGTACGTGCGCAGGCTGGCGGCGTCCGTTTCCAGGCCGATGTAGACGCTGTACGGGATGTCGCCGAAGGCGTGCCACCAGCCCTGCTGGCGGGAGTCCTTCGCCATCTGCATGAGGGAGTCGACGAGCCTCCGGTCCTCGACCTCGTACACGTCGCACAGATCGCGGACGTCGCGCTGGCTGATCGAGCGGCGGCCGTTCTCCAGTCGGCTGATCTTCGACTGGGAGACGAGGAGGCGCTCGGCGACCTGCTCGGCCGTCATGCCCTTGTCCTCGCGCAGCTTGCGCAATTCCATGCCCAGTCGGCGGCGTCGGACGGTGGGATTGACATTGGACGCCACGTGAACGGCACCTCCGCCTTCTTCTGTTTCTGTCTCTCTGCGTGTCTGATGCTGAGCAGACTGCCACCGAAGGGCGCGGCGCCGCTGGGGAACGGCCGGGAAAAACAGACGCGCGGGGCGGTGCGACCGGCGGACCGGCCGCACCACCCCGCGCGCTGGCGGCTCCCGAACCGGGTCTTTACGGACGTCGGTTACGGCGATGGCGTTGCGATGAAGCTGTGGATCCGAGCCTGGTGGTGCGGTCGTGCGGTGCTGCGGGTCGTACGAGTGCTGCGGCCGTACGGGTGCTGCGGGTCGATCAGTGCGCGGCCGCGCGGGCCATCGCACCCGTCCGGCGCGGCTGGAGCGGAACCCCGCTTGCCGTGGCCCGGGCGGGCGGTGCCGGTGCGCGGTCGCGGCGTGGCTGTGCGGCCACACCGTTCTGGACGTCCATCACGGCGTGCGCCACGAGTCCGCCCATCGGGTCGTGCCGGATCAGGTCCCGCAGCCGGGACCTGGACGACCGCCCCTCGTTGCCGGGGTACAGGTGCTTGCCGAGTCCGACCGCGTGGGCCAGTGCGGCAAGCGCCGCGGTCCGCGGGTCCGGCGGTACGCCGGTGCGGATCGCACTGTCGAGCCGGGCACGGATCTCCCGGCTGATCGCCGTGTCGGTCGCTTGGTAGCGAGTCGTCGGCAGCACCCCGCACATCTGTCCCGCGACGGCATGGACCATGCCGCAGCGCTCCAAGTGAGCGAGGTAAATCTGGCGGAGCCCCAGTCGGGGTCCACCGATCCAGTGGACGGCCCGTACCGGACTGCCGCGCCTGCGCAGCAGTTCCAGTGCGGAGTCCAGAGTCGGATCTCCTGTCGGCCGTGGCATCACCACGGCGATACGATCCCCATCAGGGGCTATCCGTCCTGCCAGAGCCAGCTCCACTAGCTGTGCCCCGGCCAGGCCGAGGTCGAGCGACTGCGGCTGCGCCGTGGTACCCGTGGCCGGGTCCAAGGCGAGCAGCAGAAGCTCCTCCGGAATTGTTCTGCGGCTCCTGCCCATCCATGCCTCCCCGCGTGGATGAGTGACAGGGTGACGCCTCTCACATTCATCTGTCGAGAGCGCGTGGCCGCTTTGTGGGGGAACCCGCAGCTATGTCGTTCTCGTCTAGCACGGGGGCGATGCCCCCTAGACGGGACACTGTTAGACATTCGGACAGCCGGACGTGGCGGCGATCGAGGAGGAACTGGTGGCGGGCGAGTCCCCCGAGAAGTCGGTAGATGCGGAGTCCTCCGCGGAGCGTGACCCGAGGCTGTCGGTGTTCCGGCCGAGGGATCCGGAGGACGGGTCCGGCTCGGGCGCCGAGTCCAAGTCCGAGTCCGAGTCGGGAGCTCGGGCCGACGGTGATGCCGACGTCGAGGCCGAGGCAGGCTCTGTGGCCGAAGCCGAAGCCGAAGCCGAAGCCGAAGCCGAAGCCGAAGCCGAAGCAGAGGCCGGCGCCGAGTCCGCGGAACGGGATCCGCTGCGGGAGGCGGTGGCGGCCTGGGTCGCGACAACCGAGGCCGAAGCCGAAGCCGCCTCCGGCGAGGAGCCGGACGAGGCGCCCGGTTCCGAGGCGCCCGCTGCCGAGGCATCGGCCGAGCCCGCCGCTGCCGAGGATTCAGCTGCGCCGGCCGATCCCGAGCCGACCGCCGAGCCTGCCGCTGCTGGTTCCGCTTCGGTGGACGATGCCAAGCCTGGCGACAGTGAGCGCACCGCGGTGTTCCGTGCCGTGAAGCCCAGCGCCACGGCCGCCGCTGCCGGTTCCGCTTCGGCGGGCGAGGCGGAGCCTGGCGACAGTGAGCGCACCGCGGTGTTCCGCGCCGTGAAGCCCAGCGCCACCCCCGCCGCTACCGGTTCCGCTTCGGTGGACGACGCGAAGTCTGGCGACAGTGAGCGCACCGCGGTGTTCCGTGCCGTGAAGCCCGGCGCCACGCCCGCCGCTCCCACTGCGGATGAGACCGCCGACAGCGAGCGGACGGCGGTGTTCCGGGCGGTGAAGGCGGATGCCGTGGCCCAGAAGCCCGCCCCCGCCGACAAGCCCGCCCAGAAGCCCGCCGATAAGCCCGCCGACAAGGCGGCGCAGGGTTCCGCTTCGCCGGGCGACGCGGAGCCCGCTGACAGTGAGCGCACGGCGGTGTTCCGTGCCGTGAAGCCCAGCGCCACGGCCGCCGCTGCCGGTTCCGCTTCGGCGGGCGAGGCGGAGCCTGGCGACAGTGAGCGCACCGCGGTGTTCCGTGCCGTGAAGCCGGAGGGCGCGCCGCCGAAGGCCAGTACCTTCGTGCCGCTGCGCACCGATGACGTGCCCCCGAAGCCCGACGCCGAGCAGAAGCCGAAGACGGCTCCCACCGGCCCCGGGGTGCACCCCGCCGACCGGAAGCCCGCCACCCCGGCCACCGGCCCGGCAGCCAAGCCCACCCCGGCCCCCGCCCCGGCCCCGGCAGCCACGCCCGCGCCCGCCCCCAAGCCCGCGCCCGCCCCGGCAGCCACGCCCGCGCCCGCCCCCAAGCCCGCGCCCGCCCCGGCAGCCAGGCCCGCGCCCGCCCCCAAGCCCGCGCCCAAGCCCGCCCCCGCCCCGGCCGCCAGGTCCGTGTTCGACTCCCCCGAGCGGACCACCCAGCAGCCGCTGCCGCCCAAGCCGCCGCTCGACATGCTGGCGGACCTCACGAACAACCCGCCCCCGCCGCCGAGCCCGATGCGTACCGCGGTGCGGCGGGTCAAGATCTACGCGCCGCTCGTCGTGCTCCTGGCCGTCGTCCTGGCCGTCGTGCAGCTGGTGCGCCCGCTGCCCGAGCCGAAGCTCGTGATGACCGAGAAGTCCTCGTACACCTTCGGCGGCTCGAAGCCCGAGCTGCCCTGGCCCACCGAGGGCCAGGCCTACATGGCCGCGGCCGGCCTCGGCACGCTCGGCCAGTCCGGCGAGCAGAAGCCCGTACCGATCGCCAGCGTCACCAAGTCGATGACGGCGTACATCATCCTGCGCGACCACCCCATCAAGAAGGGGGAGCAGGGGCAGATGATCGACGTCGACAAGACGGCCGAGACCGAGGGCAAGAAGAACAACTCGACCGACAACGAGTCCACCCTCGACACGGTCAAGGAGGGCGACAAGATCTCGGAGTACGACGCGATCGCCGCGCTCATGATCCCGTCGGCCAACAACATCGCGCGGCTGCTCGCGCGCTGGGACTCCGGTTCCCAGGAGGCGTTCGTCAAGAAGATGAACGACACCGCCAAGGAACTCGGCATGAAGAACACCACGTACACCGACCCCTCGGGTCTGGACGCGACCACGGTGAGCACCGCCGAGGACCAGGTGAAGCTGGGGCTCAAGCTCGTCGAGTTCGAGACGCTGCTCGACATCACCAAGAAGCCCAAGTGGATCGACCCGTCGGGCAAGGAGTGGCGGAACTGGAACGGCCTGGTCCCGTACAACGACTCGCTCGGGATCAAGACCGGTACGACGACCAAGGCCGGCGGAAACCTCCTCTTCGCCGCCCAGAAGAAGATCGGCAACACCAACCAGCTGATCGTCGGAGCCGTCCTCGGCCAGCACAAGCCGCCGATCATCGACAGCGTGCTCGCCGCGAGCAAGCAGCTGATGATCGCCACCCAGAAGTCCCTGGAAGGCGCGCCCGTCGTGAAGAAGGGCGCGGTCGTCGGGTACGTGGACGACGGGCTCGGCGGCCGTACGCCGGTCGTCGCCACCGCCGACGTGCAGGCGGTCGGCTGGGCCGGGCTGACGGTGGACATCAAGCTGACCGACGGCGGCAGCAAGATCCCGCAGACGGCGAAGGCCGGCACCGAGATCGGCCTGCTGACCGTCGGCGAGGGGGCCAGTCAGGTGAAGGTGCCGGTGGCGCTGCAGAGCGATCTGGCCGCGCCGGGTATCGGAAGCAAGCTGACGCGCGTCGGCTGACCTCCGGATGAGGTGAGAGCGTGGAACCGGCGCCCCGGGCAACCCCGGGGCGCCGGAGCGCGTCCTGGCATGCGGGACGCGGGTGCGGATTCAGGTGTTGGGGAGTGCGGCTGTGACCACCGCTGAGCAGCAGGGCCGGAGTCAGGTCCGAGGCGGGACACCGGGCCCGTCGGCGCTCGCCGACGGCCCCGGCGGTGTGTCCGAGGCCCCCGCCGGCATACGGGCTCGGGGCCTGCGGTGGGCCCTGCGGCATCCGGTGGTCGTGGCCACCGCGCTGGCCGGGGTGCTGCACGTCGTCTGGTTCTTCAGCTTCGCCAACAGCGGCGGCGACCTCGCCGCGCAGGACGCGTGGGCCGAGTTCGTCGGGCGCCATCCCGACTCGGCGTACAACCTCGCGTGGTACGGCGGCATGCACCCCGTCTCGTACAGCGTGGTCTCGCCGTACCTGATGCACGTACTCGGTGTCCGCACCACCATGATGGTCGCCGGCACGGTCTCGGCGGGGCTGCTGGCGCTGGTCCTGACCCGCTGCCGGGGGGCCGTGCGCGAGCCGCTGTGGCCGGCGCTGGCCGGGGTGTTCGGGCTGCTGTGCAATGCCCTGTCGGGCCGGGTCACCTTCGGCCTCGGCGCGATGTTCGCGCTCGGCGCGGTGGCCGCGGTCTTCTGCTGGCCGCGCAGGTGGGCCGAGCGGCGGTGGGCCAAGGCCGCCGCGGCGGCCCCGCTGGCCGCGCTCGCGACGGCCTCCAGCCCGGTCGCGGGGCTGTTCCTCGGGGTGATCGCGGCGGCGCTGTTCCTGAGCGGGCGGCGCCCGGGCGCGTACGCGCTGGGTCTGGCCCCGGCGGCGGTGGTCGGGCTGTCGGCCTGGCTGTTCCCGTTCTCGGGGACGCAGCCGATGAAGCTGGGCTCGGCGTGGCTGCCGTTCGTGTTCGGGGTGCTGATCTTCTTTCTCGTGCCGAAGCGGTGGAAGACCGTCCGGATCGCCGCGGCCGTCTACGCCTTCGGCACCTACCTGACCTGGGCGATCGACTCCCAGGTGGGCTCGAACGTCACCCGGCTGGTCATGCTCTTCGGCGGGGCCGTGCTGCTGGCGGCCCTCCCGTACGAGGTCCCGCGCTCGCGCCGCTGGTACGCGGTGCTGCTCGCCTTCGTCGGGCTGAATGCCTGGATCACCACCAACAGCATCACCGACATCGTGCGTACCACCCCTAGGGCCGCCTGGAGCCGGGAGCTGGCGCCGCTCGTGGACCAGCTGCAGAAGGCGGGCGCCGAGCGCGGGCGGGTGGAGGTGGTCCCGGCGAGCAGCCACCGGGAGTCCTCGGCCTTCCCCTCGTACGTGAACCTCGCGCGGGGCTGGAACCGGCAGGCCGACCTGGAGCGGAACCCGCTCTTCTACGACGACACCCTCACCGCGGACAGCTACCGGACCTGGCTGGAGCGCTGGGCCGTGCACTACGTGGTGCTGCCCGCCGACAAACCCGATTCGGGCGGCAAGGACGAGGCGAAACTGGTGCGCGAGGGGCTGCCGTACCTCCAGCAGGTGTGGGGCGACGCGAACTGGCAGCTGTTCAAGGTCCACGAGCCGACGAACCTGGTGGCCGGGCCGGCGACGGTGGTGCGGGCCGGGGCCGACCAGATGGTCGTCGACGTCAAGGAGGCCGGCCGGGTGCTGGTGCGGATCCCGCACTCGCCGTGGCTGGGGCTGGTGGACGGGGCGGGCAAGCCCGTGCCGCCGCCGCAGGAGACCTTCGCGTCGAAGGCGCGCGGCGGGGGCGGGGACGGGGTGGCGAGCACGTTCCCGAAGGAGTACGCCAACACCGCCGGGTGCCTGTTCAAGGCGGCCCCGGACGAGACGGGCGATGTGTGGACGGAGCTGCTGGCGCCGGTTCCGGGGGAGTACCGGGTGGCGGCGAAGTACCAGCTGCCGCGGGGGACGCCCTGCCCGGAGGAGCTGGTCCACCAGCTGCTGGGGCCCCCGGCGCGGCCGGCACCGCCGCGTCCTTGATCCGGAATTCTTTACGGTCCGGTCCAGGTGCGTTGTTCCGTATATATGCATACGATCCCAAGTAGTCCGATTGGGTGCTTCCCGAAGGAGTTGACGACGGGATGAGCAAAGAGCAGAAGCAGGACGTCCGGGCGGTCATCGCGAAGACTCAGGAGCAGATCCAGCTGCCGCGTACGCAGGGCCACGGCTTCGAGGGTCCGGTACGGAGCAAGGTCAAGGGCGGAGCGCACACCAAGGCGGCGCTCAAGCGGGCCGGTACCCCGCAGGGCGACCGGATCGGTGAGCGCAGCAGAGGCCTCAGCTGATCCTGTCGCGAGGCGGGCATTCGAGATGACGCGGCCCTTCCGGCTCCGGCCGGGAGGGCTTTCGTCTGCCCGCTGCCGGGCCTTGACGTCTTCGTGGGGGAGCAGCCGGGCAACCGTTACACCGTCGACGGACGACCCACACACGGCCCTCGTAGCGTCGGGGGAGGGGTCCACGCTTCTGCCCTGCCCCCTGCCCCCTGCCCGTCCACGCCCCTGCCCGTCCACGCCCCGTGCCGCCGTCGCCCCGTCCGTCCGGAGTAACCCATGACCCGCACCCTCGTCCGAGCCCGCCGCGCGGCGGCCGTCACCGCCCTCGCCGTCGCCGTGACCTGCGGCCTCGCCGCCTGCGGGGGCGGTGGCGGGGGCGGCGGGGGCGTCAAGCCGGCGGCGGACCCCAAGGTCGGCAGCACCGCGGCCCCGGCTCCCGTCACCGGAGGCGACCTGTCGCTGCCCCCGTCGAAGCCGACGGGCATGAAGATCGCCTCGGCGGGCGTGGACGCCACGGGGATGGTCGACCTCGCGGTGGACCCGGCCTCCGGGGAGCTCGGCGTGCCCGACGCCGACACCGACGCGAACAGCCCCGGCTGGTGGACCCAGGGCGTGACCCCGGGGGAGAAGGGGGTCGCGGTGCTCGTCGCGCACTTCGACACCAGGCACGGGCCGGCGCTGATGAAGGACGTCGGCAAGGTCAGGCTCGGAGACCTCGTCGAGGTGCCGCGCGAGGACGGGCGGACGGCCAAGTTCAAGATCCGCGAGATCGAGGACGTGAACAAGAAGGACTTCCCGACCGGCAAGGTCTACGGGGACACGAACCGCTCCGAGCTGCGCCTTCTGACCTGCGGCGGCGAGATCAAGGACGGCCACCGCACGAATAATGTGATCTTCTACGCCGACCTGGTGGAATGACGGCGTGAAGCCCAAGACGGCAGCCGGGCGGCTGCCCGCCCTCCTCCTGTTGCTGCTGCTGCCCGCCGCGGCCCTCCCGCTGGCCGGCTGCGACGCCGGCGGCGGCCTCCAGGTCACCGACCACGGCCGGTCCGCGCCCCGCGCTCAGGGGCCGCACCGGCTGTGGCCCGAGCGGTCCCCGGCCCCGCCGGAGCCGAAGGGGGTGCGGCGGCCCGACGGGCCCGTCCGGATCGCGGGCCTCGACGTACGGAAGGGCGCGCTGCGCGACATACGGCCGGTGGACGTGCTGAAGGCCGACCTCCGGCCGGGCGGCGCCCCGCAGTCGGGCGACAGGGGCGAGCTGGGCGCCGTACTGCGCGCCTGCGAGGAACCGGAGGCCGCCGGGTGCCCCGTACGGCGCGCCCACTACCGTGATCTGACCGGCAACGGCCGGGACGAGCTGATCCTCGGCGTCGAGCTGCCCGGGCACCGCCTGAACCTGCGCGTCTACACCGCCGACGACGGCCGGCTGCTGAGGATCATGGACACCACCGCTCGCGTCATCGACGTGCAGCTGACGGAACGGGACCTGATCATCCAGTCGACCACCAGTTTCCCGGGAACCGAGAGCCGCGACGTGTGGACGTGGTTCCCCGAGCAGCAGGCCATGGTGCCCCGTCTGATGGAGACCGTCCGCAGTCCCTCGGAGCCGCGTTGATGCGCCTGCCCGCCTGGACGGCGACGCTGACCTGGAAGGCGGCCGTCTTCATCACCCTCATGTGCTGCGGGCTCGCCGCGCTCCTCGGCGGCCTCGTGCACAGCGCCATGACCCAGCAGACGGTCGGCACCGCGCGCGAGAAGGCGCTGGCCAA
Organism: Streptomyces sp. NBC_01408; assembly: GCF_026340255.1. Taxonomy (GTDB): domain Bacteria; phylum Actinomycetota; class Actinomycetes; order Streptomycetales; family Streptomycetaceae; genus Streptomyces. Next base: position 2,152,978 of record NZ_JAPEPJ010000001.1, read on the forward strand.
GCTGGAGCGGGCCGTCAAGGCGTACGAGACCGGCGCGCGCCTGCCGCGCGGCGAGGGAATCGACCCCGTAGGGCTGCCGCCGGAGCTGCGGGCCCTGGCGGTGAGCGGCAAACGCGGTACGGCCATCGGCCAGCACCGGGGCCGGTCGGCGATGTGGGCGGCGGGGCCCGCCGACACCGACACCGCGATAGCCGCCTCGGTCGACTTCACCGCCAGCGAGCGGATCATCGCCGACCTGGACCGCGCCATCCTCGGCTCCTCGGTACTGGCCATCGGCGGCACCCTCCTGATGGGGGCCTTCGTCGTCACCCGGATCACGCGGCGACTGCACCTGACCGCTCAGGTGGCCCGCCGGATCAGCGCGGGGGACCTGGACGCGCGGGTCAACGACGCGTCGCGGAGCAAGGACGAGGTGGCGGCGGTCTCCGAGGCCCTGGACACGATGGCCTCGACGCTCCAGTGCAAGCTCGAATCGGAGCAGCGGTTCACGGCGGACGTGGCCCACGAGCTCCGCACCCCGCTGACCGGCCTGAACGCGGCCGCGGAACTCCTGCCGCCGGGCCGCCCGGCCGAGCTCGTACGGGACCGGGTGCGGGCGATGCGCTCGCTGACGGAGGACCTGCTGGAGATATCCCGGCTGGACACGGGCAGCGAGCGGGTGGAGCTGGACTCGTACGACCTGGCCGACCTCGCGGCGCGTACGGTCCGCGGCTCCGGGACGGAAACCGGGCTGGTGGTGCTCTCCCGGCTCAGGGCGGAGACGGACCGGCGCCGGCTGGAGCGGATCTTGGGCAACCTCATCGCCAACGCCCACCGGCACGGCGCGGCCCCGGTGACGGTCACGGTGGACGGCGCCGTGGTGACCGTGGCCGACGCGGGCCCGGGCTACCCCGAGTACCTGCTGACCACCGGCCCGCAGCGGTTCCGCACGGAGGGCATGAACAAGGGCCACGGCCTGGGCCTGACGATCGCCCACGGCCAGGCACGGGCCCTCGGCGCGACCCTGGCCTTCCGCAACCCCCCGACGGGCGGCGCGGAGGCCCGCGTCACGCTCCCCGCCCAGTCGGCCTCCCCGCCGGCGCCTTCCGCGCCGACGTCGTAGGCCACCGGCCCGGCCGCCCGGCCGCCCGGCTCCGGCAACGGGCGCAATGGCCGCAACGGGCGCCCGGCGCCGCCCCGTTCCACGCGAAGAGGGCCCCCGGCCGCATGCGGCCGAGGACCCTCGGATCGTGCCCTCGGCAGGATTCGAACCTGCGACACCGGCTTTAGGAGAGCCGTGCTCTATCCCCTGAGCTACGAAGGCGGGGCCTTGCGTGCGACCTGGCTGGATACTCCGCGTGAGTCTCCGGCCGGCCTCGGCAAGGTCCTGGGCCGCCACAAGGGCAGCCCAGGGACAGGGTAGCGGATCAGGGCGGGGCTCCGCGGCTCAGTTCTCGGGGGAGCGGGCGTCGCCTTCTGCGGTCCCGGAGGCTGCGTCGGTGTGGGTGGGGGACGGCTGCGGATCCGGCGCGACTACCGGGTGGACACCGCCCCGGAGCTGGAGGCCGCGATCTACCTCCAGGGCGGGACGGAGCACACCCACGGCATCACCGGCAACCTCCTGTCGATGGCCGCCGTCCGGGCCGGGGAGGTCTGCGCCTCGCTGGTGGCCCGCCGCACGGCCCCCGAGACCGCCACGGCACTGGCCTGAGACCGGCATCCCCGACACCCACTCCCTGGCGCGCCTGCCCTTCTCCAACTGCCCTGTTAGCGTTGCTGCTTGGACGAGGGGGAGGATACGGGCCATGGCATCGACTGTGTTTCTCATCGGCGGGGATCTGGAAGTGCGGCGGCTCGGGTTCGGGGCCATGCACCTGCCGACCGGGCCGGGGCCGGGGCGAGAGGGTTCCGTCGCGGTTGCGCGGCGGGCCGTCGAGCTGGGCGTCACGCTGATCGACACCGCGTACATGTATGGCGGCGGGGCCAACGAGGAGCTGCTCGCCGAGGCCCTGCACCCCTACCCGGAGGGCGTGTTGGTCACCACCAAGGTCGGCGTCGCCCGGTCGGGGCCGGCGGGGGAGTGGAAGCTGGACGGGCGGCCGGCTGTGTTGCGGGAGCAGGTCGAGCAGGCGTTGCGCCGCCTGCGCGTCGAGCGGATCGAGCTGCTCCAGCTGCACCGGATCGACCCGGAGACGCCGCTCGCCGACCAGGTCGGCACCCTGCGGGACCTGCGCGCCGAGGGCAAGATCGGCCGGATCGGGCTGTCCGAGGTCAGTGTCGGTGAACTCGGCCAGGCGCGGGAGATCGTCGACGTGGCCAGCGTGCAGAACCGGTACAACCTGCTCGACCGCGAGCACGAGCCCGTGCTCGCGGCGTGCGAAGCGGCCGGGATCGCGTTCCTGCCGTGGCGCCCGGTCGCCTGGGGGGAGTCCGGGGCGAGGGCCGAGATCGCCGCCGTGGCGGCCGAGGCGGGTGCCACCCCCACGCAGGTCGCCCTCGCCTGGCTCCTGGGCCACTCGCCGGTCGTCCTCCCCATCCCGGGCACCGCCCGGATCGGCCACCTGGAGGAGAACCTCGCCGCGGAACGGCTCCAGCTGACCGCCGGCCAGCGTGACCGCCTCGACCGGCTGGCCGAGCCGGCGGCGTAGGCGTCAGAGGGTCCGGAAGAAGGTGCGGATGTCGCCGACCAGGAGGTCCGGCTGTTCCATGGCGGCGAAGTGGCCGCCCCGGTCGTAGTCGGTCCACTGGACGATGTTGTTCGTCTGCTCGGCGAGGTGCCGCAGCAGGACGAAGTTCTCCCGGGGGAAGTGGGCCAGGGCGGTGGGGGCCTTCGACGGTTCCGGGGGCGCGCCCCAGTAGTCGGCGTGGGCCCGCTCGTAGTAGAGGCGGGCCGAGGAGCCGGCCGTGCCCGTGAGCCAGTACAGCATCACGTTCGTGAGCAGGAGGTCCCGGTCGACGGGCGCGTCCGTCCACTCGTGGAACTTCTCGGAGATCCAGGCGAGTTGTCCGACGGGGGAGTCCGTCAGTCCGTAGGCGAGGGTCTGGGGGCGGGTGGACTGGATGTCCGCGTACCCCTGCTTGTCGCGGGTCCATTCCTTGAAGCGCTCCCAGGATTCCCGGGTGCGGGCGGCCTGTTCCGGGGACAATTCCGAGAGGTCGTCCGGTTCCTCCGTCATGTAGGAGTTAGGAATCAGGTTCAGGTGTACGCCGATCACCTCGGGCCGCGTGCGTCCGATCTCGCGCGAAATGGCCGCACCCCAGTCGCCGCCCTGGACTCCGTAGCGCTCGTATCCCAGCCGCTTCATCAGCTCGGCGAAGGCGGCCGCGACCCGGCGGAATTCCCAGCCCGTCTCCCGCGTCGGCCCCGACAGCCCGAAGCCGGGGATGCTCGGCAGGACCACGTGGAAGGCGTCCGCCGGGTCGCAGCCGTGGGCGGCCGGGTCCGTGAGCGGGCCGACGACCTCGGCGAACTCGACGATCGAGCCCGGCCAGCCGTGCGTCATGAGCAGCGGGGTGGCGTCCGGCTCCGGGGAGCGTATGTGCGCGAAGTGGACGTCCGCCCCGTCGATCACCGTGGTGAACTGCGGCCACGCGTTGAGCCGGGCCTCGGCGGCACGCCAGTCGTAGGTGTGCCGCCAGTGCTGCACCAGTTCCCTCAGATGGTCTCCCGGTACCCCGTACGCCCATCCCGCTCCAGGGATCTCCGCCGGCCACCGGGTGCGGTCCAGGCGCTCGTGGAGGTCGTCCAGATCGGCCTGGGGAACGCTGATCCGGAAGGGACGGATGCTCTCTGGAGGGATCATGCCGAGCATCGTACGAAGGCCATCGCCAGGGGCCCGGTCAGGGACGGATGATGCGGACCTGGAAGCTGCCGTTGCGCAGCTCGCCCACCACCGCGACGCTGATGCCCGTCTTCTCGTCGGTGAAGGTCTCGCCCGGCCGGAACGGCGCGTCCGAAAGCTCCGCGTGGACATTGGGCCGCCGCGTGCAGCCGCCGCTCGCGCCCGCGCTGTCCGACACGGTCACCGGGCCCTGACCGGTGTCCACGTCGGAGTCCACCTTGTAGATGAGGACACCGGGTTTGCAGACGGACTCGTCGTTCCCGGCCTGGGTGCGCACCTCCACCGCGTAGCCGGCGCTCTCCGACAGCGGTACGAAGGCCAGTTTCGTGCCCCCGCCGACGGCCAGCGGCGACAGGACGTGGTCGCTGGCCCCGGACTTCGCCGCGCAGCTGATCTGCGTACTGTCCAGCCAGCCCAGCTTCCACTTGTGCCAGCCCAGCAGGTCGTTGTTGGAGCCCCAGTCCTCGCTCATGATGTCCCAGTGCCCGACGGCGCCCCCGCCTTCGGAGGTGTACAGGTCGGGCAGTCCGAAGACGTGCCCGTTCTCGTGCGGGAGCACCCGGTAGCCGGTCTCCTGGTAGGTGCCGGAGCCGTCGTCCTGCCGGCTGTACACGAAGGACGTGTTGGCGAGGGGGACCCCGTCGGCGACGGGCGCCTCGCTGTTGCCCGAGAAGGTCACCGACAGGACGGTGTCCAGGGCGGACGGCCCGGCGTTCGGCGTGACCAGGATGTTGATCAGGTCGTAGCGGCTGAAGTCCACCTCGGAGTCGGCGGCCTTCGCGATGTGCTCGACGAGCTGCCGGTAGCCGGGCTCGTACGGGGACCCGCGCTCTATGCCGTACGCCGCGAACGGCATCGGCATCCGCAGCCAGGTCTTGATCGGGGCCTCGGCCCGGTAGCTGAGCCGGCCGTAGGAGCTGGTCCGGAACCAGTCGGAGGTCTGGGGGAAGAACTCCGCCATCCGGTCCAGGGCCGTGCCCTCGCCCTTGGCGTCGGGGAAGTCGATCATCAGGTTCAGTGCCCGGACCTCGCCGGTCGAGCGGGAGTACCCGGGCGGGGTCGGCAGGCCCTCGGACATCTGCACGCCCATCGTGCCGGCGATCCGGCAGGGCGCGAGCGCCGATTCGGCGGTCGTGGCCACGGGCCCGGCCGCCGAGTGGCCGCGGTTGGATATCCCCGTGCTCGCGGTCGCCGTGACGCCGAGGGCCAGCGCGGTCAGGCCGATGTACGCGCCGGTGCGGCGGGGTGTGCGTATCCGGTGGCGGGTCTGCAGCATGGAGATCGCCCTCGAGTCCGCGGCAGCCGGCCGGGCCCGGTCTGCGCTCTGTTCGCCCACCCTCCGACGGCTGCGGCGCGCCCGCGCGCCGGGAGAGGCCGAACGTGCACACCGCCGTGACTCAGGTCACACGGGGGAGTGAAATAACCGGGGACCCGATCCCCGTTTGTACGTGAGTCCCGCGAAGTGGGGATCGGCTCCCCGTTTGGGCGGGCCACACGTGCCGCCGAGGAGGCCCCGGGAATGAAGAGCTCCGTCAGTACCGCCCCGGCGGCCGCGCCCGCCCCGGCGCAGACCGTGGAGCCGGGCGCCCCCTCGCGCGTCCCGCGGCCGCGCGCCGATGCGGTGCGCAACCGCGAGCGCATCCTGACGGCGGCCCGTGAGGTGTTCGTGGAGTTCGGCCCCGGTGCCCCGTTCGACGAGGTCGCCCGCAGGGCCGGAATCGGCAACGCCACCCTCTACCGTCACTTCCCCGACCGGGGCGCCCTCGTCCACCACGTGGTGCTGTTCGTCATGGGCCGGGTCACGGCCACGGCCGAGGCGGCCCTCGCCGAGGAGCCCGACGCCTTTGCCGCGCTGTGCCGCTTCACGCACACCGCCGCGGACGAGCGCATCGGCGCCCTGTGCCCGATGCTCGGCGACGGCTTCGACCGGGACCACCCCGAACTCCTCGACGCGCGCGAGGCCTTGGAGGGGGCCGTCGAGACCATGGTGACCTCCGGCCAGGACGCCGGACTGATCCGCTCGGACATCGGCGTCGGCGATCTGATGGTCGCCCTGTCCCAGCTCAGCCGCCCCCTCCCCGGCTTCGGCTGCCTCGAGGCCGACCGCTTCGTCCACCGCCATCTCCAGCTGTTCCTCGACGGGTTGCGGGCCCCGGCCCGCTCGGTGCTGCCCGGTTCGGCCGCCACCCTCGACGGGCTGCGGCATAAAACCACATGACTCACCCAGGCTTCTTAAATATCTTGTTTTCCGGTTAATTCAGTCATTCCGCACAGTGAAGTGGGTACCCCCATGCCAAAAACAGCCGCGACAGCGCCGCCGGCTGCGGATCCCAGCCGCTGGAAGGCACTCGTCTTCATAGCCCTGGCCCAGCTGATGGTCGTCCTCGACGCCACCATCGTGAACATCGCCCTCCCCTCCGCCCAGACCGACCTCGGCATCTCGGACGGCAACCGCCAGTGGGTCATCACCGCGTACGCGCTGGCCTTCGGCGGACTGCTCCTCTTCGGCGGCCGCATCGCCGACAAGTGGGGCCGTAAGAACGCCTTCGTCGTCGGACTCATCGGCTTCGCCCTGGCCTCCGCGCTCGGCGGCGCCGCGAACGGCGAGGCCATGATGCTGGGCGCCCGCGCCCTCCAGGGTGCCTTCGGCGCACTGCTCGCACCGGCGGCCCTCTCCCTGCTGGCGGTCATGTTCACCGACGCCAAGGAGCGCGCCAAGGCCTTCGGCATCTACGGCGCGATCGCGGGCGGCGGCGGCGCCGTCGGCCTGATCCTCGGCGGCTTCCTCACCGAGTACCTCAACTGGCGCTGGACCTTCTTCGTCAACATCCCGTTCGCGATCGTCGCGGCCGTGGGCGCCTGGATGGTCATCCGCGAGCCCGCCGGCGGCCGCAACCGCGCGCCGCTCGACATCCCCGGCGTGGTCCTGTCCACGCTCGGCCTGGTCGCCCTGGTGTACGGGTTCACCCGCGCCGAGTCCGCGGGCTGGTCGGACGGCGTGACCGTGGCCATGTTCATCGCCTCGGTGGCGCTGCTGGCCTCCTTCGTCTTCGTCGAGTCCAAGGTGAAGTCCCCGCTGCTGCCGCTGCGCGTCCTGCTGGAGCGCAACCGCGGCGGTGTCTACCTCTCGCTCGGCCTGGCCGTCATCTCGATGTTCGGCCTGTTCCTCTTCCTCACCTACTACCTCCAGATCGTGAAGGGCTACTCGCCCGTCATGACCGGCTTCGCCTTCATGCCGATGATCGTCGGCATGATCGCGGGCTCCACCCAGATCGGCGCCCGCCTGATGACCCGGGTCGCGCCGCGCCTGCTGATGGGCCCGGGCTTCCTGGTCGCCGCCCTCGGCATGCTGATGCTGACCCAGCTGGAGGTCGGGTCCTCGTACCCGGCGCTGATCCTGCCCGCGCAGCTGCTCCTGGGCCTCGGCATGGGTACGGCGTTCATGCCGGCCATGTCCCTGGCCACGCACGGGGTGGACCCGGCCGACGCCGGAGTCGCCTCCGCCATGGTCAACACCTCGCAGCAGGTCGGCGGCGCCATCGGCACCGCGCTGCTGAACACCATCGCCGCCTCGGCGACCACCGCGTACCTGGCCGATCACGCGGCCGGGGCCGCCGGGGGCGGCGCGGCCGCCCAGCTGATCCAGGCCCAGGCCATGGTCGAGGGCTACGCCTCCGCCATCTGGTGGGCGGTCGGCATCCTGGTCGCCAGCTCGGTCATCGCCCTGACCCTGATCACCACGGGCAAGCCGGGCGCAGGCAGCCCGGTCGCCGCGGGCTCCGAGGAGGCCGAATTCAAGGTTCCGGTGATCGCCCACTGACGGGGCGCCCGCACGGGAATGACTGAACACCCCGCTTGGTTCAAATTTGAACCAAGCGGGGTTAGTCTTTTCGAGGCAGCCCTGCACCGACGACGGAGGAGTGCCCGATGACCCCGGCCCCCACCCCCCTGACCTCGACGGGCGCGACCCCGCAGGGGACCCGCATGCCGGCGCTCTACCTCAGCCACGGAGCGCCGCCGCTCGCCGACGACCCGGTCTGGCCCGGCGAGCTGGCCGCCTGGTCGGCGTCCCTGCCCCGCCCCACCGCGATCCTGATGGTCTCCGCCCACTGGGAGGAGGCCCCGCTCGCCCTCGGCGCCACCGAGCCCGTCCCGCTCGTCCACGACTTCTGGGGCTTCCCCGAGCACTACTACCGGGTCCGCTACGGGGCCCCGGGCGCCCCCGGTCTCGCCGCCTCGGTCCGAGGTCTCCTCCAGGCCCCCGGCACCCCGGTCCAGGACATTCCCGACCGCGGCCTCGACCACGGCGCGTACGTCCCCCTCGTCGAGATGTTCCCGGAGGCCGACGTCCCGGTGCTCCAGATATCCATGCCGACCCTGGACCCGAGCCGCCTGATGGACATCGGCCGCAAGCTCGCACCCCTGCGCGACGAGGGGGTCCTGATCGTCGGCAGCGGCTTCTTCACCCACAACCTGGCCGCACTGCGGCACGCGGGCGTGCCCGCCTGGTCCGCGGAGTTCGACGCCTGGGGGCACGAGGCCCTCGTGGCCGGCGACGTGGACTCCCTGCTCGACTTCGAGGCCAAGTCCCCCTCGGGCCGCCTGGCCCACCCCCGTACGGAACACTTCGCCCCGCTCTTCGTCACCCTCGGCGCGGCCGAAGCCTCCGGCGACCTCACCGCCCGTCGCGACACGGTGGACGGCTTCTGGATGGGCCTCTCGAAGCGCTCGCTCCAGTTCGGTTAGGCCTGGTTCCGCGATGCCCCGGTGATCTCCTCGCCGATGGTGAACCCCTTGGCGGGGCCCTCGGGGATGGTGGCGCCGGATCGGTAGGCGGCCCTGACCTCGTCGTCGTAGACGGCCGCCTCGGGGTCTGGAGCGCTCAGTACGGTGATGGTGCCGCCCTCGTCGAAGTCGTCGATGAGGACGTAGACGGGAATGCCCGCGCGTGCGTATTCGCGCCGCTTACGGGTGCGGTCGCGCGTGATGCTGTCGCTGCCGGGGGAGACGACTTCGACGATCAGCTGGACGGCGGAGGCGTCGATTCCGAGACCGTCCTCGGTGATGTGCTCCTCGGCGTCCTCCAAGGCGATGAAGACGTCCGGGATCCAGACCTTGCGCTTGTGGATGACGTTCATGTCCTGGCGGGCGACGAACTCGCCCTGTGCGAGGAAGACGACCAGCTTGTCCCGCAGGCGATTGGCGATCCGGCCGTGTGAGTAGCGACCCGTGGGTGACACCTCGATGAACCCCTCGACGATCTCGGCGTGGTAGCCCTCGGGGAGTTCCATGGCTTTCCATGCCTGCCACAGGACGTCGTCCAGGTCCGACGGGGGAGTCGCGACCTTCGGCATTACGGCCTCCAGCGTCTCGTGGGCGAGAGCGGTCATGTGCAGCACCTCCTCTAAGTGTGGGCGTCGCCGACCGGGCGGCACAAGCGACTCCCCGACGCTAGGGAGGTGAGGTCCTATGCCGCTGGGATATGCCACTCCCTCACTCGGACGGGTGGTGCCCCAGCCGCTTCTCGTACCACCGCACGTCCCAGAAGCGGCCGAACTTCCACCCCGCTTCCGTGAACTCCCCGACCCGGCGGAAGCCGAAGCGCTCGTGCAGGCGTACCGAGGCCTCGTTCGGCAGGGCGATGCCGGCGAACGCCCGGTGCACGGGTTCGTCGGCGAGCGCCGCGAAGAGGGCGTCGTAGAGCAGGGCCCCGATGCCGCGGCCCACCGCGTGCGGGGCCAGGTAGACGCTGACCTCCACCGAACTTGCGTACGCCGGTTTCGGGCGGAATGTGCTGCTTGTGGCGTATCCGGCTATTCGATCGCCAGTCCAGGCAACCAGAAGCCGGTGCGGCCCGTCTTCAGGGTGGGAGTGCAGCCACGGGCGGCGCTGTTCCGGGCTGAAGGGCGCCGTGTCGAATGTGACGGCGGTCTCACGGACGTAGTGGTTGTACAACTCCGTCAGGCCTTCCAGATCGGCCTCTGTCCCGGTCCTGACCTGCACGCTTTCGGGTTCTTGCGACATTGGGCCTCCTCCGTTGCCGGGCGATGGCGGGGCAGGATACTGCAAGATCTCGAAAAAGAGGGACCGACGTGGGAATTCTGTCCCGTTTCCAGTCGTTGTTTCCTTCGGAAGCGGGCACTCGGGAGAGTGTCCGGGGACGCGACCGAACTCATCGCAAGGGAGCACGCATGGCAACCCGCGCCGTCGCCCGTCGTCAGTCCACGAGCAGTCGCGCTGTGGGCGGGGAGATCGCAGACCGCGACCTGGTCGGCATGTACCTGGACGAGATCGCGCGCACCCCGCTGCTCGACGCCGCCAAGGAAGTGGAGCTCTCCCAGATCATCGAGGCGGGCGTGTACGCCCAGCAGATCCTCGACGGCGCAATAGAGCGCGACGGGGACACCCTGGCCCGCGAGGAGCTGGAGGCGCTGGCCGCCGAAGGCGAGCGCGCCAAGGAAGTCTTCATCCGCTCGAACCTCCGCCTCGTCGTGGCCGTCGCCCGCCGCTACCCGCGCAGCGGCCTGCCGCTGCTCGACCTGATCCAGGAGGGGAACGCCGGCCTGGTCCGCGCGGTCGAGAAGTTCGACTACGCGAAGGGCTTCAAGTTCTCCACGTACGCCACGTGGTGGATCCGCCAGGCCATCACCCGCTCCATCGCCGACCAGTCCCGCACCATCCGCCTCCCCGTCCACCTGGTCGAGGAGCTCGGCCGGATCCGCCGCATCCAGCGCGAGTTCAACCGCGAGCACGGCCGGGACCCGGAGCACGCGGAGATCGCCGCCGAGCTCGACTCGACGGAGAAGCGCGTGGGCGACGTCCTGGACTGGGCGCGCGACCCGGTCAGCCTCAACATGTCGGTGGACGACGACGGCGACACGCAGTTCGGTGACCTCCTGGAGGACACCTCCGCGATCTCCCCCGAGCAGTCCGTCCTCTCCCTGCTGCGCAGCGAGGAGCTGGAGGACCTGCTGGGCAAGCTCGACCAGCGCACCGCGTCGATCATCAAGATGCGGTACGGCATCGAGGACGGCCGCGAGCGGACCCTCACGGAGGTCGGCAAGCAGCACGGCCTGACCCGCGAGCGGATCCGCCAGATCGAGAAGCACGCCCTGCTGGAGCTCAAGCGAATGGCCCGCGACACCGGCTTCGACGCCGTGGCCTAGAGCGGCCCGCAGCACCCCCCTGACGAGCCCCGGCACCTATCCCCCCCAGGTGCCGGGGCTCCCCCCTGCCCGGACGCGTGGGTACGGCCCGGCCCTGACCCGCTCAGGCCCGACTCAGGCCCGACTCAGGCCCGTACGGGTCAGGACCGCGAGGAACAGGGCGCCCCGGTGGTGGCCGGTCCACCGCAGCGCGAACCGGTCCACGAGGTTGGCGGGCTCGAAGTAGAGCCTCTGCACGGGGGAGTCACCCGGTATGCCCAGGGAGCCGAAGAACATGGCGGACCCGGTCCGGTCCACCCGGAATCCGGCAGAGCGCCCCACCTCGATCAGCCGGTCCGGGGAAATCGGGCGCTCGACCGGCGAAAGCCCCTCCGGCTCCGCGGACGCATCAGGGCCCGACGCACCGGGGGCCGCCGCGCCGCCGTCGCCCCTGTCGCCGCCGAGCTTGCGGGCGGCCAGCTCCATCAGGCGCTCGAAGGGCTCGAAGAGCTGCCCGGCGTACGCCTCGTTGGGTTCCCGGACAAGGAGCTTCCCACCGGGCTTGAGCACGCGGGCGGCTTCCTCCACCGCCGCCGGCCATTGCGGCAGGTGGTGCAGGACCCCGGAGCAGACCACGGCGTCCACCGAGGCGTCCTCCAGTGGCAGCTCCCGGACGTCGGCCCGCAGCGCCACCGCGTGGGCCGCCGGGAGTTTGTGCCGGGCCAGTTCCAGCATCTTCCGCGAGCGGTCCACCGCGATGACCCGCCTGCGCGGCCCGGCCAGCCGCTCCGCGACCCTGCCGGTGCCGGTACCGAGGTCCACGGTGATCCCGTCCGGGACCTCCTGCGCCACCCAGTCCAGCAGCCAGGCTTCCGACACCTCCGTGCGCGGGGTTTCGCCGTAGGCGTCGTAGACCGGTGCTTCCGAGTCGTGGAACTCCTCGTCGGTGACGGAGTCCGCGTCCGTGGGCAGACGGACGGCCTCCCCGTAGGGCACGGCCCCGTCGGCCGGTTCCCGCAACGACGTCCGGTCCCGGCGTACCACGTCCTCGTACCAGTGCCTGGTGCCCGGCGGCGGGTCGGTCATACCGTCTGCTCCTTCGGTTGCTGTTCCCTCGGTGCGGCGCGATCGGCCGTGCGGATCATCGCCCACACGAGCAGTGCCACGGCGGTCAGCAGCACACCGGCGGCCAGGATGCTCTGCCCCGCTCCCAGCCAGCCCACCGAGACACCGCCGATGAAGGTGCCGGCCGGCACGGCGATGTTGGTCATCGAGATGTAGTACGAACTGGCCTCGTTGAGCCGGTGGTCGGGAAGCTCCCGCTGGAGGATGGTGCTGACGATCGATCCGTAGGGGGCGTAGACGAGTCCTCCGGCGAACATCGCCAGCCCGGCCACGATCAGCGGCGCCGGCAGCGCCACCGCCGTCATGGCCAGTCCCCAGCCCGCCGCGCTCAGCGCCGCCACCCGGGTCCGCACCAGGGTGGTCATCCGCCCGGCGGCCAGTCCGCCCACGATGGCTCCCACGCCGAACGAGGTCCACAGCGCGCCCAGCGCGGTGGCCGGGGCGAGACCGCCGGCCCGCTCGTCCATCAGGAGCGGCAGGCCGACGACGAAGGGCCCGTAGAGCAGGTAGAAGACGGCGGTCAGTCCGAAGACCGTGCCCACCTGGCGGATCCCGAGCAGCTTGCGCAGGCCGGTCGGAGCCCTGCGCGGGTCGCTCTCCGAGGCGGCGGCCACGTCGTCGGAAGGCGGGACCGCGGTCCGGCGCGGTGGGCGGATCCGCAGCAGGAGGCCGACGAAAAGCAGGAAGCTCAACGCGTCCATGCCGAGCGCGGTTCCGGGACCGAGCCAGGCGATGGTCAGGCCCGCGCCGGCCGGACCGATCAGGGAGGCGGCCTGAGTCGCCGATCCGATCACGGAGTTGGCGGCGAACAGCTTCTCGGCGGGGATCAGCTGGACCACGATGGCCCGGGTCCCCGCCCCTCCCAGGGGGCGGGTGACCGAGGCCAGGGCCAGCAGCGCCACGCACCCGGCGAAGCTCAGCTGCTCGGTGACGGCCAGTACGGAGGCCAGGCCGAGCAGGACACCCCGCCAGAGGTTGTCCACGAGCAGCAGGGTGCGCCCACTGATGTGTCCGATGCGCCGGGCCAGCAGCACTCCGGTCAGCACGCTGGGAACGAGGTAGGACGCCGCGGCCACCGCGATGCCCATCGGGCGGTCGCCCTTGTCGACCAGGCTCACCGCGAGCATCACGATGGTGATGTCGCTCATCGCGTCACCGACGCTGGAGATGCCCTCACCGATGAAGTAGCGCCGGAAGTCGCGCTCCTTGAGCACCTCCCGGTAGGCGCCCCACAGCTTCATGAACGTGCCGGGGGCTGTGCGGTCTCACGCAGGCGGAAGCTGGTGAAGTCCAGGATGTTGCCCATCTCGTTCTTCAGGCGGACTCCCTCCCAGCGGTCCGCGTACGTCATGTAACTGATCTTGCCGGGGACGGAGAGGAAGAGGGCCTGCTCCCGGCAGTAGTCGGCCATCTCCCGGTAGACGTCCTCCTCGGCACCCGGCTCGGCCTGCCGTGCCCGCTCCAGGAGCGCCGCCAGCTTCGGGTCGGTCAGACCCAGTGTGTGCGGGAGCGGCGCCCGCGCGTCGAGCAGTGCGGAGGAGAAGGTGTGCGCGTGGGGGAAGTCCGCGGACCAGCCGGACCAGGTGACGGGGCTGAGGCCGGCGTAGAGCGATTCCACGAGGGTGACGAAGTCCATGGCTTCGATCTCGACGGTCAGCTTGGGGTCGATCTGCCGCAGTCCCGCGGCGAGGATCTCCGCCGCCCGCACCCGGGAGATGTTCGCCTCGTGGGTGTGGATCACCAGACGGCAGCCCTTGCGGGCCACCTCGCCGTCCCAGGCCAGCTCCCATTCCTTCCGTGCGAGCTCCAGGTCGAAGTCCGCCGGAGGCCGGCCGCCGCCGGCCAGCGCCGGAGCGGGGAAGGGGACGGGGTGGAACAGGCCTTCGCCGTCGAGCACTTCCTCGGTGTAGCGGGCGTGGTCGAAGGCATGGCCGAGCATCCGGCGCAGGTGCACGTCGGAGAAGGCCCGCGGGTGGATCCCGTCCGGACCGAACTCTCCCGAACCGACCGCCGGGGACTTCGGGTCCAGGTTCTGATTGATGAACCCGAGGGGGGTGATGCTCCACTCCTCGGGCAGCTTCTCCAGCACGATGCCGCCGAGTTGACCGAGGCGGTCACGGGATTCGGGCTGGCAGACCGAGAAGTCGCACTGCCCGGCGAGCAGCTCGCTCTCCCGCGTACGCCGGTCGTCCTCGGAACGGAGCAGCACCCGCTCGGGTGTCCGGGCGAGGTCCTTCCAGTAGCCGTCGTTGCGTTGGAAACGGAGCACCCGCTCCGCGCGGTCCCATTCGGTCAGCGCGTACGGGCCGGTGCCGTTGGCCTCCGTGTCGAGGGCTCCGCCCGCGGCGGCCGGCGCGTGGCCGATGGACGCCAGGGAGCCGTCCCAGGCGCCGCGCGCCGCCGCCCATTCCCGGCGCGTCACCAGGGACCATTCCACCAGCAGCGCGGACAGCGGGCTGTAGGGCCGGCTCAGCTTGAGCAGGACGCCGTCGTCGGTGGCCTGGATGCGCTCGGCCATGGCCCGGGCGGCCTCGGCGTCGAGGTCCGACAGAGGCTCGCCGAGCAGTGCGTCGCTCCACAGGGAGGCCGGTCCGACCGCGGTGATCGCCATCCGGCGCAGGGAGTAGACGACGTCCTCCAGGAGCAGCGGAGCCCCGTCGTGGAAGCGGATGCCGCTCTTCACGGGTATCAGCGCCCAGGACTCCGAGCCGTGCTGCCGGACGACGGGAAGGGTCTCCGCGAGGGCCGGCTGGATGGTGCGGTCGGCGGAGATCTCCATCAGGCCGTCGTAGACGTTGACCAGGGGGTGCCGGGAGGCGGTGTCGAACGCCGTGTGGGGATCGAGCGTCGCCGGGTCGTCGAAGGCGTCGATCACCAGCGTCAGAGAGTCGTCGGTCATGCTTGATCATTCTCCAAGAGGCTCGAACACGCAGCGGAATCCGGTCTCCGGTCCGCGTTGCAGGACGTGCTTGGCGACGCGCGCCCGGCTGGACAGTTCGACGGCGGGCGTCGTCCAGCTGCCGCCCTTGACGCAAGCCGACAGGGTCCAGTCGCTGAGCGTCTCACCGTAGGAGGCCACCCCGACGAACGGCGAGATCTCGTGGCCGTCGAGGAAGCGGGTACGGGTCCACTCCCAGACGTTGCCCAGGAGATCGTGGACCCCGGCCGGGGAACCGCCCGCCGTCCGCAGGCCGACCGGGGCCGTCAGGCTGTCCTGCGGGCCCCGGAAGAACGCGTCGGGCGAGGAGCCGCCGGACCCGGCGGGCGCGCTGTGGGCGTGGTCCGCCGTCGGTGTGGCGTCGCCCCAGGGGTGGAGCAGCCCGGCCGGGGCTCCGGCGGCCTGCTCCCACTGGGCGGCCGAAGGCAGTCGCTTGCCGCGCCAGTTGGCGTACGCCCAGGCGTCGAACCAGGTCACATGGGTGACCGGGTGGTCCAGCAGCCGTTCCCGCTCGTCGGCGGACAGGTGGCGCAGCACGTCGTGGTCGTGATCGGCCTGCTGTCCGGGGTGGTTCCACAGCGGGCCCTGGGCGCGTACCGCCTCGACGAACTCGGCGTACTCCCGCCAGGTCACCGGCGCCGTGTCGATGAAGAAGGGGAAGCGGGTGCCTGGGCCCGCCTGGATCTCGGCCATCCCGGTGGTGTCGAACTCGCGGTGGCGCAGATTGGGCCGCTGGCCGCCGCTGCTGTGGATGAGCCGATGGCGCTCGGCGGGCGCGTCCGGGTGGCTGCGGATCAGGTCCGCGAGGACCGAAACGGCCGCGGAGCGGCGCGAGTCGACCTGCCCGGAGGTCACCGCGTCGAAAGCGGAAGCCGACCGGCCGACCGCGTCGAACACCTCGTCCAGCGCGGAGACGTCGCGCTGTTCGCCGATCGCCGTCAGCGCCGCCACCGAAACCCGGTCGTCTACGTCGTTCACGGCCCAGGCCAGGAGGGCACGTGCCTCCTCGTCCCCGGGGTGCGCCGCCGCCTCGACGACGACGGCGAGCCGCGCCACCGGATGGGGATGCAGTGCGCCGACCGCCCACAGTTCGTCCGCGGGGCCTCCGCCCGCAAGGACCGCCGCGACGGCCCGGCGGACGGCGGCGGTCAGCTCCTCGGCCGGGAGCCGCGCGCTGTCGGGGCTGTGCAGGAGAAGCAGGGCGTCGTCACCGTGGACGGAAGCGTCCGCACTCACTTGGACTCCTCAGGGCTGGCGCTCACAAAGAGGGAACGGACGGCGGGCAGGTCTTCCTTCTTCGCGTATCCCTGGCCGTTGCCCGGGTGCGTGCCGCTGCAGTAGTAGAAGTACAAGGTGGCGCGGCGGTCGGTGGGCCGGGGCATGGCCTCCGAGCCGTGGTAGATCCACTCGTGGTGACAGATGAGGTCACCGGCTTTGGCCTCGACGTAGAACGGCTCGGGCTGGACCGTGCCCATGGCATGGCGATGGGAGCCGGGGATGACGGCCAGGCAGCCGTTGAACCGGTTGGAATCGTCCAGGTAGAGACCGGCGGTGAACGCGGGCGACAGCGGGTGGCCGGGAGGGAAGTCCCCGTGCCAGCGGATGCGCGAATAGCCGCTCTTGGTCTCGCCGCTCTTGAGCTGCCACACGGCGCCGTTCATGGTGTCTTCGAGCAGCCAGTAATCCTCGCCGCCGAGTCCGGTCCGGATGGCCTGCATATGGGCCGAGGCGGCGTATCCGGCAGCGGTTTCGGAATGCTGGGTGAAGTAATTGAGGCGGTGATGGATGGTGATTTCACCGTTGCCGTCCCTGGTTTTCGGGGCGACGTTGTCGATGTGTTCGGCGGGAACCTTCCCCGCCTTGATCGCTTCTTGGTAGGCCGTGGCCTCGGCCGTCAGCCGGGCGACTTCCGACTCGGGCACGAAGTTCTCGTACACGAGGAATCCGTATTCCTCGTAGAAGGCCTTTTCCTCGGGCCGGACCGACCCGGTGAAACGGTAGCGACCTGCGGTCATGCTCACTCCTCTTGGCTACAGGGAATCCGTCGACGGCGCGCAGGTGCACACACACCGGAAGCCGATCTCGAAGTGCCGGTCGAGTGCCAGGTCCCGGCCGCGGAAGGCGACGGACAGCTGTTCGGGGAGCGAGGACCAGGTGCCGCCCTTGATGACCACGTAGGACCGCTGGTCGTAGATCACGTCGATGGCGTCGCGGTCGCTGCTCAGGGGGCTGAAGACCGGGCCGTCGAAGGAGGTCTGGGTCCACTCCCAGACGTTGCCGGACATGTCCTTGACGCCGTACGGGCTCTCGCTGCCGGGGATCCCGCGGCCGACGGTGGTGGCGGTCGGCGGGGTGTCCGCCATCTCCAGCAGGTGGCCGCGCCAGGCCTCGACGCCCGCCCATCCCGGCTCGGCGCGGAAGGAGGAGCCGTGCGTGCGCGCGGGATCGAAGGCGTCGCCCCACGGATAGGCGCGGCCGTCATCGCCCTGCGCCGCCCGCTGCCACTCGGCCTCACTGGGCAGGCGCTTGCCCCGGGAGCGGGCGTAGGCGTAGGCGTCGAACCAGTCCACACCCGCGACGGGGTGGTCCGGACCGCTGCGCAGGTCGAGCAGGGTGTTGCGGAGGTGGACCTTGTCCTTCGCCTCGGACGGGTGGCAGTAGAGGTGCTGGGTCGCCGCCGGGCTGACCGCGAACGCGTCGTACTCGGCGTTGCTCACCGGCAGGACGTCCATGTGGAAGTCGTCGCAGGGCTGGTGCTCGGGGTCCTCGTCCCAGTCGAAGACGAGGGAACCGCGGTCGAACGCGGCCGGCGGCCCGTGGGGGACCCGGCCGCCCGGGACCCGCACCATCCCGCTGTGATCGTGCGCGCCGTCGGTGTCGGCGTCGCGCGGCGGCTGCGGCGGGTAGGTGTTCAGGTCGTCGCCGTCGGGGAACAGCTCGCCTTCGACGCGGACGAGATCCTCCCTGTCGGAGCTGCCCACGATGGCGGAGATGGCGCGCAATGCCACCGCGTGGCCGATGCCCACGGGCTTCCCGGCCTTGTGACTCAGCCGCTGGCTGGCGCGTCCGACGATGACGAAGAGGTCGGGCAGGGCGCTGGTGAGCCGCAAACGCCCGGCGAGGTCGAGCGCCGAGAAGGCGACGAAGTCCTCGTAGTCGTGCGTCAGCCAGGCGACGACGTCCCGTACCTCTGAATGCTGTGGGGCCCGCTGTACGAGCGCCTGCATCAGTCCTTGCCGCACCCACGGAAGTTCATGGAGCGCCGCGACCCCGGCGATGTGCTCGATGTCCGAGGCCGGCGCTTTCGTGACAGCTTCGATCAGCTGTCTGAGTGAGGTTTCGATACTGGCAGTATCCGCTGAAGCGCTCGCTGCCGAGAGTTTCTCCAGAGCGGAGACCCATGCATTCACCACTGCCCCCTGAAAGTGATCGGAGGGCGCCCAGTCGCCCGGACGCCCTCCGCTAATAAAATTCTCTACCACTTGTTGCTGATGGCGAGAACCGGGCGAACCTCGCGAGCCTCGCGAGCCGCCTTCCACTTCGCTGCGTACTGCATGTCTGTCACCCCCCGTCTGAACTCTGGAATGTGATCATCTGGCATTGCTGACGCTAACCAGCGCCCTCAATTGACGTCAACTGTGTTATGGATCTCAGATTACTGAAAACAGTTCTTTGCATGGGTGTTTTGGGGTACTAGGGAGGGGTCTGAGGGGCGGCCGAGAAATATCGCGTTGGCCTGAAATCGGCGGCTCGGCAATCGTTCGTTCATTTGCAGGTTTGGAATCCGGTATTCCGATTAACTTGCCGCGGTGACGCCCGACGCCCCGTCAAGACGGCTCGCGAGGTCGCGGGCGCCCTCGGCCAGTTCGGCCGGGGAGTGGACCGTGAACGCCAGCCCTGTCAGCGCCAGCCGGGCCGCCAGCCACTGCGGCGCGTCCCCGCTCTCGAAGCGGACCCGGGTGCCGCCGCCCGCGCCGGGGAGGGCCGCATCCCGCAGCCAGGCCGGGAGTTGCTCCGGCTCCGCCGCGAAGGTGACCTCCACCTCGTACGTCTGCCTGCCCCGCAGCCCCTTGCGTACGAACTCCTCCGCATCCATCGGCAGCTCCCGCGGCGCGAACCGGGCCCCCGTGGCGAACGGCTCGCTCACCCGGTCCACCCGGAAGGTGCGCCAGTCCTCCCGCCCCAGGTCGTAGGCCATCAGGTACCACCGGCTCCCCGTGCTGACCAGCCGGTACGGCTCCACCAGCCGCTTCGAGTCCGCCCCGTCCCGCGCCCGGTACGCGAACCGCAGCCGCTCCGGCCCCGCCACCGCCGAGGCCATCGTCGTCAGCGTCCGCGGGTCCACGCTCGCCCCGTCCCCCCGCGTCAGCGCGACCGTGGCCGACTGGAGCGCGCTCACCCGGCGCCGCAGCCGCGCGGGCAGGACCTGTTCCAGCTTCGCCAGGGCCCGTACGGAGGCCTCCTCGACCCCCTCGATCGCATGCCCGGCCCCGGCCCGCAGCCCCACCGCGATCGCCACCGCCTCCTCGTCGTCGAGGAGCAGCGGCGGCATCGCCGCCCCGGCCACCAGCCGGTACCCGCCCTCCGCGCCCAGCGTGGCCTCCACCGGGTACCCGTACTCGCGGAGCCGTTCGATGTCGCGCCGGATCGTGCGGGCGCTCACGCGCAGTCTCTCCGCCAGCTCGCTCCCGGGCCATTCGCGGGGGGTCTGGAGGAGGGACAGCAGGGAGAGCAGCCGTGCCGGGGTGTCGGTCATGAGATCCAGGTTGCCAGCGAAATAGGACACGGACCGACCTATATGCCGTCTAGGTTTCTCTCCATGAGCACCGAGACGTCCCAGACATCGCCCGAAAGAAAGAACGGGCCCGTACAAGAAGAGCGGAACGACGCCCTCAACGACGAAACGAGCAGCAGCTCGACCGCCGACCGCCGCCGCTGGCTGGCGCTCGCCATCGTGATGACCGCGGCCTTCATGGACCTGGTCGACGTCACGATCGTCAACATAGCGATACCCAGCATGCGTGAGCACCTCGGCGCCTCCACGAGCGCGATCCAGTGGATCACCGCCGGCTACGCCCTCGCCTTCGCCGCCGGCCTGATCACCGGCGGCCGTCTCGGTGACATCTACGGGCGCAAGCGCCTCTTCCTGGTCGGCATCGCGGGATTCACCGTCGCCTCGCTGCTCTGCGGCATCGCCGCCGACCCGGGCATGCTCGTCGCCGCCCGCCTCCTCCAGGGCGCCATGGCGGCCATGATGGTCCCGCAGGTGCTGGCGATCATCCACGTCACCTTCCCGCCGCACGAGCGCGGCAAGGTGTTCGGCATGTTCGGCGCGATCGTCGGCCTGGGCGCCGTCTCCGGTCCGATGCTCGGCGCGCTGCTCACCGAGTGGAACCTCTTCGGCCTCGAATGGCGCCCGATCTTCCTGATCAACCTGCCGGTCGGCATCGCCGGCGTGATCCTGGGCCGCAAGTTCATCACCGAGTCCAAGGCCCCCCGGGCCCTGCGCCTCGACCTGGTCGGCGTGGTCCTCGCGACCCTCGCCCTGGTCATGCTGATCTTCCCGCTGACCCAGGGCCGTGAGAACGACTGGCCGCTGTGGGGCTTCGTGTGCATGGGCGCGGCGCCGTTCGTCTTCGCCGCGTTCCTGTCCTACGAGAAGTACAAGATCAAGAAGGATGGCTCCCCGCTCGTGGAGCTCTCCCTCTTCAAGGTCAAGAGCTTCGCGGGCGGCATCGCCGTCCAGCTGACCTTCGGCATCGCGACCGGCATCTTCTTCCTGGTCTGGACGCTGTACATGCAGATGGGCCTCGGCTGGAGCGCGCTGCGAGCGGGCGCGACCGGCATCCCCTTCTCCCTGGCCGTCTCGGTCTCCGCCGGCCTGTCCGTCCAGAAGCTCGTGCCCCGCTTCGGCCGCAAGGTGCTCCAGGCGGGCGCGCTGACCATGGCCGCGGGCCTGGTCCTCTACATCTGGGAGTCCGAGCACTACGGGATGGAGATCGCATCCTGGCAGATGGCCGTCCCGCTGGTCATCCTCGGCATCGGCATGGGCCTGATCGTGGCCCCGCTCACCGACACCGTGCTGTCCGAGGTGCCGCGCGAGCACGCCGGTTCCGCCTCCGGCCTGATCAACACCACCGGCCAGATGGGCAACGCGCTGGGCCTCGGCCTCACCTCCGTGGTCTTCTTCGGGATGATCGAGGACGACGGGGTCTTCGGCCTGCCCTACGTCGAAGCCTTCCGCGGCGCGCTGTGGTGGGTGGTGGCCGTCCTGGTCGTGATCTTCGCGGTGATGTTCATGCTGCCGCGCCGGCAGCTCCCGGCAGAGCAGCGCGAAGGCGGCTCCGAGGCGGCCGGCCTCGCCCCGGAGAAGGTCCCCGCCCTGTAGGCGAGTGAGTCCGCGTCACCCTGAACGGGCATGTCCGCTTTTGTTGGCGGACATGCCCGTTTGTTTTGTTTTGGCAGAGTATCGGCGTACGGTGGAAGACAACCCACAGACCCGGGCACACCGACCCCTCACCCTTGACCGAGCGGACCCGAACCCCATGTACGCACCGGAGCGCCAGCAGGAGATCCTGCGCCTCGCCCGCGAGGCGGGCCGGGTCGAGGTGCTCTCCCTCGCCGACCGGTTCCAGGTCACGGCCGAGACCGTACGCCGCGACCTGACCACCCTCGACCGGGCCGGCCTGGTCCGCCGGGTGCACGGCGGGGCCATATCGGCCGGCCGTCTCGACTTCGAGCCGGACCTCACCGAACGCGAGGGCACCGCCGCCGACGAGAAGGACCGCATCGCGGCCGCCGCCCTCGCCGAACTCCCCGACGGCGGCAGCATCGTCCTCGACGCCGGCAGCACCGTGGCCCGCCTCGCGGCCGCGATCCCCCTGGAGGCCGCGCTCACCGTGGTCACCCACGCGCTGCCCGTCGCCGCCCGGCTCGCCGGCCACACCGGCATCGACCTCCACCTGGTCGGCGGCCGCGTCCGGCACCGTACCCGCGCCGCCGTCGACGCGTGGGCCCTGCGCGCCTACGCCGAGATCCGCGCCGACGTCCTCTTCCTCGCCACGAACGGCTTCGCCGCCGGGCGCGGCCTGACCACCCCCGACCTCGCGGAGGCGGCCGTCAAACGGGCCGCGGTCGCAGCGGCCCGCCGGGTCGTCCTCCTCGCAGACTCCGCGAAGGCCGGACAGGAACACTTCGCCCGCTTCGCCTCCTTCGCGGAGGTCGACCTGCTCATCACGGACACGGGGCTCGCCCCCGCTCACAAGGCGGCGATCGAGGCCGCCGGTACGGAAGTCGTGCTCGTATGATCCTCACCGTCACCCCGAACCCCTCCCTCGACCGGACCTACGAGGTCCCCTCGCTGGACCGCGGCGAGGTGCTGCGCGCCCAATCCGACCGGATCGACCCCGGGGGCAAGGGCGTCAACGTCTCCCGCGCGGTGGCTGCCGCGGGCTTCCGCACGACGGCGGTCCTCCCGCTGGGCGGCGGCACGGGCACGGTGCTCGCCGAACTCCTGGGCGCCCAGGGCGTGGACGTCACCGCGGTCTCGATCTCCGGCCGGACCCGCTCGAACGTCTCCCTCGTCGAACCCGACGGCACTCTCACCAAGGTCAACTCACCCGGCCCGGAGCTCTCGCCGCAGGAGTCGGAGCTCATGCTGGAGACGGTCCGCACCTGCGCCGGCAGCCCCGCCTGGATCGCCTGCTGCGGCAGCCTTCCCCGCGGCCTCGCGCCCGGGTGGTACGCCGAACTGGTCGCCCGCGCCCACGAGGCCGGCGCCCGCGTCGCCCTGGACGCCTCCGGTCCGGCGCTGCTGGCGGCGCTGCCGGCCCGGCCCGACGTGATCAAGCCGAACGCCGCGGAGCTCGCGGAGGCCGTCGGCCGCCCCCTGTCCACCCTGGCCGACGCGGTCAAGGCCGCGGAGGAACTCCGCTCGCTGGGCGCGGGCGCCGTACTGGCCACCCTCGGCGCGGACGGCCAGCTGCTGGTCTGCGCCGAGGGCACCTTCTACGGGACCGCGCCCGCGGACGTGGTCCGCAGCACCGTCGGCGCGGGCGACGCCGCCCTGGCCGGCTTCCTGATCGCCGGAGGCAGCGGCGCGCCCGCCCTGGCCTCCGCCCTGGCCCACGGCGCGGCGGCGGTGCAGCTCCCCGGCACCGCCATGCCGATCCCCTCGGAACTGCGCCCCGACGCGGTCCACGTCACCCAGGACCTGCCCCTGGGCCTCCGGCTGTCCGCACCGGCCGCCCTCTGACCCGTACCGCAGGGCGGCCGCGTCAGCGCACCCGCGCGCGCAGTTCCATGGCCCCCCGCGCGGCCGCCTCGCTCTCGTACACCTCGCACATGTGCCGCCCGTCCGGCGTGGCCGTGTGCTCGACCTCCCACAGGCTGACCTCGGCCCCGTCCAGCAGGACGAAGGCGTGCTCGTAGAGGCTGAAGCCGGCGTCCCGTCCGTCCGTCAGGCACTGGCGTCCGCCGAACGCCTGAGTTATCTGGTGCGCGTACGCCGAGCGCAGCCGCTCCGCCGTCCGCTCGCCGGGCCGGTCCTCGTTCTCCGCGCGGCGAAGCACCCGACGGGCGTGGTCGGCGGACTGCTCCACCGTGTACTCCCGGTGGCGCCGCGCCGGAGCCGGGGCCGCCAACAGCGCGCTCAGCGCCGCCGCGTCGTCGTCGTGCTCGTCGTCGCCCGGCAGCAGCGCCGGGTCCAGGGCCGCCTCGGCCGGGATCTCACCGAAGAGCCGGGCCACGGCCAGGCAGGTCTCCGCCTTGCTCACGAAGATCTCGTGCCGCACGGTCCGGTCCCCCTCCTGCCGGTACGCCAGCTCCCACAGCGACGCCGAACCGCCGTCGGCCAGCAGGTAGGTGTGCTGGTGGGTCTCCCGCCAGATCCCGGTCGCCGGGCTGTGATGGGTGGTGTGGAGCGAAGAGCTGTGGGCGAGCGCCGTGGTGAGGCGCTCGACCAACCGGTCCGGCAGATCGAAGGAGTTGAGGGCGCGGCCCAGGAGTCGATCGAGGTGGGCCTCGGTTGTCTCGTACGGATCGCTCAAGGTGGGTCTCCAGGCCGTCGCAGCTTGTCACTTCGCGGAAGCACAACGTAGCCCCTGGCTCTGACATCACGTCCGGGCTTCGGTAAAACGTCCGGGAAGCAACGGGGGTTCCCGCCACACCTTCAGGTCAACTTGCGTAGGGATGAGCATGGTTCAACCCGCTCTGTGGTGGAGCGCGGGAATATGGGCGGCATGGCAACGAAAACAGTGGGCGTCCCCCGCCAGCAGGGGCGGCCCGGCACGAGACACGAGGGTGAACACGACGCCGCCCCCAGGGGGTTGGCCTGGCTGCTGGCCCTCACCGGAGCCGCCGGGGTGCTGGCCTCCTGGGTGATCACCCTCGACAAGTTCCTGCTGCTGGAGGACCCGGACTTCAAGCCCGCCTGCAGTCTCAACCCCGTTGTCTCCTGCGGCAGCGTGATGCAGAGCGAGCAGGCGGCGGCCTTCGGCTTCCCCAACCCCATGCTGGGCCTGGTCGCGTACGCCGTCGTGGTGTGCGTGGGCGCGGGCCTGCTGGCGGGCGCCGCCTACCGTGGCTGGTTCTGGCTGGGCCTGCACGCGGGCACGCTCTTCGGCGTCGGCTTCTGCTCCTGGCTGATGGCGCAGTCGCTCTACGAGATCAACGCGCTCTGCCTGTGGTGCTGCCTGGCCTGGGTGGCGACCCTGCTGATGTTCTGGGCGGTCACCGCGCACAACGTGCGTACGGGCATCCTCCCCGCGCCCGCACCGCTGCGGGACTTCTTCGCCGAGTTCGCCTGGGTCCCGCCCGTGCTGCACACCGGGGTGATCGGGATGCTGGTCCTCACCCGGTGGTGGGAGTTCTGGACCTCCTGAACCCGGAGGAGCGCGGGCACGTGCGAGGGCCCCGGCAGCCGGAGGCTGCCGGGGCCCTCGTCACATCGCTCCGCGGTGGGCGGCGATCAGCTGCCGATGGAGGCGTTCCCCGACAGGACCGGGATGTTGCTGAGGATGTGCGAGAGCGGCTCGTCACCCTTGGCCTGGGTGGAGTTCTCGGTGCACTGCTGGTTCTGCGGGTTCGACAGGACGTTGATGTCCTGGACGCCGACGTTGATGAACGCGAGGATCGACTGGGCGTTGAGCTTCGCCGGCAGGCCGATGCAGGGCTTGTTCAGGGTGCCCTGGACGAGGCCGAGCTGCGGGCTCAGGTCGCCGTGGGTCTTCTGGTTGCCGTAGATCTGCTGGGAGCCGTTGCCGTTGACGGTGTTGATCCCGTTGTCGTTGCCGATCGCCATGGCCGGGGCCGCGGCGGCAGCACCCGCGCCGACCGCAACGGCGGAGACCGCGGCGGCGGTCATGAACTTCTTGAACATCTTGATCCTTCTGTCGCACGAGTGCCCGCTGATGGAGCGCCCTGGTCAACTGCCCTGTCAGGGGTTGGTTCCGCTGCTTCACTCAAACGGCCTGTGTGGGGCGCGGTTTTCCCCGGCCCGGGTGAGAGGCCTCCGGACGCCTGCGCGAAGGCCGTACGCACCCCGCAGCGGCGAACTCTCCGGTTGCGCTCCGTGGCGGGTGTTCGCACGGTGGGTGAGAAAGCGGATCGCTCGGATCCGCTTCCGTGCGACCCGAGAAGGAACACCCATGCACCGCACGAAGCCGTCCCGCGCCCGCATCCTCGTCCCGTCGGCCCTCGCCGCGGCCATACTCTTCACCGCGGCCGCCCCGGCGAGCGCCCTCGGCGACGCGGACCGTACGGCCGCTCCCCGGGCCGCTGCCGGACCCATCGACGACCTCGTGAACGGCATCCTCGACGCGATCAAGGGCCTGCTGCCGCCGGGCATCACCCTGCCCGACCTCAACATTCCGGAGATCCAGCTCCCCGAGATCCAGCTGCCGCAGATCCCTGGCATCGAGCTGCCGCAGATCCCCGGCATCGAGCTGCCCGCGCTGCCGCCGCTCAACCCGCCGACACTGCCGGACCCGGCCGCGCCGGTCGATCTGGTGCCGGCGATCCCCGACGTCCCGGACGTCCCCGGTCTCCCTGCCCTCCCGGTCGGGCTCCTCGGTGACGTTCCCTAACGGTCGGGAACCGCACAATGGTTACGACTATTGAGCTGAACAGGTCTGATCGTGTGCGGGACCGTGTCGTCTGGGAAGGTGGACCGTTTCGCTCGGTGTGCGCCCCGAATCGGGGCAGAACATCGAACAGAAGGTGCACTTCCCATGAACTCTGCCAAGAAGGCCGCCCTGGTCCTGGCCACCGCTGGTCTCGCTGCGGCCGGTGCCGCCGGCTCCGCCGTCGCCGACTCGTCGGCCGAGGGCGCGGCCGTGGGTTCCCCCGGTGTCCTCTCGGGCAACCTGCTCCAGGTTCCGGTCCACATCCCGGTGAACGTCTGCGGTAACTCCGTCAGCATCATCGGCGCGCTGAACCCCGCGTTCGGCAACATCTGCGTCAACGACTGACGTCAGCGCACAACCGACTGTGGGCGCCCCGGCCTCGCCGGTGGCGCCCACAGTCGTGTCCGGACCGCTCAGTGCGGGCCGCCGCCGTTGAGCTTCACCCCGCCGAGGAGCTCCGGGGACGCCTGGGTGGCTACGTTTCCGAGGCCGAGCACCTCGCCCGGCAGGTTGTTGCGTACCTGGTTCACCCTCTGGACGGTGCCCAGCACCTTGTCGACACCGGCGCCCTGCTCGGCCAGCGCGGCGCCGATGATCTGGGGGGATCCCTCGGAGACGGGGTTCACCGCTTCCGTCACCGCCGTCACCCCGCTGGTCAGGCTCATCGGCACGGCGGCCGGTGCGTCGGCCGCGAAGGCGGGGGCGCCGGCGCCGAGGGCGGCGACGGAGCCGGCCAGGACAGCGGCGACCTTCGAAAGCTTCATTGTCGAAATCCTCATTCTTTTCGTGGGCAGAGGTCAGCGGCGACCGTCGCGCCGCTTTCGCCTTGGGTAACGATTACCGGCCGCTCCGGAAACGCCGTGACGCACACGGTTACGAGCGGGGTCATGACAGCGGCCGGAGAATCCGACAAAGGATTCTCCGGCCGATATTTCTTCTGATGAGCCGTATTGCCGGTCAGGCGATCCGAGACCGCCGGTACAGAATGGCGCCGCCCAGGATCAGGGCCGTGGCGAGGGCCGCCGCGGCCGCGGGCTGACCCGCACCGGTCTCGGCGAGCACCGGTGCACTCACGTGCGCGGGAGCCGGCGCGTGGGTGGGGGCGGGACCGGGCGCGGGTGCGGGCTCCGGTGCCGGTGCCGGGGGCAGGTGCACGGTGGTGTCACCGCCGGGGGCGGCCGGCGGCTGGTCCGCCGGAGTTACGGCTTCCGGCGCGGGCAGGGGCGCCGGGGCCGGCTGCTCCACGGGCTGGCTCCCGTGCGGCGGCCGCGGGGCAGGAGCCTCCTCCACCGGGGCCGGAGCCGGGAGCGGGGCGGGAGCCTCCTCCACCGGGGCCGGGAGCGGGGCGGGGGCCTCGTCGACCGGGGCGGGGAGCGGCGCGGGGGCTTCCGCGGCCGGCGGCTCGGGTGCCGGGAGCGGCTCGGGCGCGGGTTCCGGGGCGGGCTCCGGGGCCTCCTGGACCGGCTCCGGCGGGGGTGCCGGCGCCGGCAGCGGTTCGGGCTCCGGGGCAGGAGCCGGCAGGGGTGCCGGAGCCTCGTGGACCGGTTCGGGCGCGGGCGCGGGTTCCGGGGCGGGAGCCGGCTCGGGACGCGGCGGTGCCGGGGGAGCGTGGTGCGCCGGGGGCGGGGCGGACTCGGGGTGGTCGTCGCACTCCTCCTCGCCCTCCTTCTCACCGGAGTTGCCGTAGCCGCCCTCGTGGCGCGGCTCCTCGTGACGCGGGGCAGCGTGGCGCGGGGCCGCATGGCGCGGCCCCTGCCGCGGGGCCTCGTACCGGGGCTCCGCGTGGCGCTGCTGAGGCACCGCGCGCGGTGCCTCGCGCTCGTCGAGGTAGCGCTCCAGCGCCTCCGCGTGCTCGGGGCTGAGGTAGCGCTCGTACTCGTGGTGGGAGTGCTCGGCGTCGGAGCCGGTCGTGGTGGCGCAGGTGTTCCCCATCGCGGGGTTCAGCGCCGCACCTCCGTCCACGCTGTTGCCGCACACGTTGGGGGCGAAGGTGATCGGTACCGAGACGCTGTTGCCGGACAGCACGCCCGGTGAATGCGCGGCCTCGGCGCTCGCTCCGGTGTGTGCGTAGGCAGCGCCGGTCGCGATCGAAAGCAGACTCGACGCGGCCGCCGCCGTGAGCATCCCCTTGCCCAGTACCTGTCGGCTCAGTACCTGTCGCATGGGTCCTTCCCTGTCTACCGGCGCTGGCGCCGGTGCTGAATCGGAGGTGGCCCCGGAGTGCACCGCCGTGCACTCCGAGGCCACCCCGAGGAGGCTTGCCCTTGCGGGCTCAAGCGCTTCGTCAGGCGTTGACGCAGGTGTTGCCGAACGCGGGGTTCAGCAGCGCGATCACGTTGACGGTGTTGCCGCAGACGTTGACCGGGATGTTCACCGGAACCTGGAGCAGGTTGCCGGACAGGACGCCGGGGGAGTGGGCGGCCTTGCCCACGGCGTCGGCGTCGGCCATGGCGGGGGAGGCGGCACCGGCGGCCATCAGAGCGCCGGCGGCCAGCACCACTGCCTTCTTGTACTTCATTTGATTTCGATCCTTCCCGCAGAGGCGTATCCACTGCAGAAATAACAACGAGCGGCCCCGGGAAAAGAAACCGCACGATTTAGGCAACCGATCGGCAATTCACCCCGATGCTCGGCCATAATTCGGGATTCCGGTGGATTTGCCGCGCTATTCGCAGAACGGCACCCGCGCACCGGTGGGATTCCCCGGACGCGGCGAGGCCGCCGCGACCCGAAGGTGCGGCGGCCTCGCTGGCGCGGGGCGCGATCAGCTGCCGGCGGAGGCGTTGCCGGAGAGGATCGGGATGTTGCTGAGGATGTGGGAGAGAGCCTCGTCGCCCTTGGCCTGGGTCGAGTTCTCGGTGCACTGCTGGTTCTGCGGGCTGGACAGGACCGGGATGTCCTGGACGCCGACGTTGACGAGCGCGAGGACCGACTGGACGTTGGCCTTCGCCGGCAGGGCGATGCAGGGCTTGTTGAAGGAGCCCTGGATCAGAGCCATCTGCGGGCTCATGTTGCCGTACGTCGACTGGTTGCCGTAGATCTGCGAGGCGCCGTTGCCGTTGACGGTGTTGATCCCGTTGTCGTTCCCGATGGCCATCGCCTGCGGCGCCATGGCGGCACCCATGCCCACTACCGAGGCCGCAACCGCTGCCGAAGCCATCATCTTCTTGATCATTGTCGTCCCTTTTTTGACAGGATGCCCGGTACCGGAGCACCTGGGTCAACGGCCTCGCCCCGGTTGCGGTTGCGTGACTTCACTCGGATGCCGCCGTTTCGGACAGCGAGGTTGACGCTCAGGCGTTCACGCAGGTGTTGCCGAACGTGGGGTTCAGCAGCGCGATCACGTTGACGGTGTTGCCGCAGACGTTGACCGGGACGTGTACCGGGACCTGGAGCAGGTTGCCGCTCAGCACGCCGGGGGAGCCGGCCGCGATGCCCTCGGCGGAGGCGCCGCCGTGCGCGGACGCGAGGCTCGCGGCGCCCATCAGGGCGGCGGTGCTCGCGACGGCGAGGGTGGTGCCGCGCATCAGCTGCTTCTTCATCTCCGCTTTTCCTTTCGGTTCGAACGATGGTGCACGGCATAACGACCCGCCCGCGGCGAGGGTGCGTGCGATCGCCCAAAAGGCCGTACGAGCGAGTCCGACGTGATTTCCAGCCCGATTTCTGACAAAGTGCACTCCTGTTTTGTCCCCTTGATCGAATATGGAGACAGGGTCATGGGTTCCTCCCGCAGAATCCTCGGCACGCTCGGTCTGCTGTCCTGCCTCACCCTTTCCGTGAACGTCCCGGTGGCGGGGGCCGCGGCTCCCGCGCCCAAGGAATTGCCCCGGGTTCCGTTCACCCAGCGTTACCAGGCCGTCCAGCCCGGCGGGCTGGTCCGGGCCTCCAACTCGGGCATCAGCTGCCGCAGGGAGGAGTCGCCGCAGGCCGAGCCGTGCGCCGAGGTCAAGCGGGGCGCGGCCGGGGTCAACGGCGACTTCGAGATGTTCTACAGCGAGGTCGACAAGGACCCGGACACCTACAACTCGACCCGGGCCGAGCTGAAGGTCCCCAAGGGCGCGAAGGTCTCGTACGCCCGGCTCTACTGGGGCGGGAACCTGCGGGTGGGCGAGCAGAAACCACCCGAGGACAACGGGCGGGTGCTCGTCGCCGAACCGGGCGGCGCGTACAAGGAAGTGCTGGCCGACACGGTGATCGGGCACCACGCGGACGCGGGCAGCGATGCCTATCAGGCCTCCGCCGACGTGACCCCGCTGGTCCGCAAGGGCGGCGCCGGCATGTGGACGGTCGCCCAGCTCAACATCGCCATGGGGCACTCCGAGGTGGGTGCCTGGGGCGGCTGGACGCTGGTCGTCGCCTACGAGCACCCGCAGGAGCCGGTGCGCCGGATCTCGCTGTGGGACGGGTTCGAGGACCTGGCCGCCGGTGGTGGCGAGGCGGCCGGGGAGACGGTCGGGATCGACGGCCTGGACGCGCCGGCCGGGTCCGCGGGGCGGGCCGGGGTGGTCGCGTACGACGGGGACCGGGGCAGCCTCGGGGACTCGCTCACGGTGACGGCGGACAGCGGGCGCCGGGTGAGCCTCAGCGATGAAGAAAATCCTTTTAATGATGTTATGAATTCCACGATCACGGAATTCGGGAATCACTCGTTCGTGCGACAGCCCGAACATATGAATAATCTCGGATATGACGCGGACGTGTTCGATCTGAGTCCCGCCCTGTCCGGTGGTGCCCGCAGCCTGAGTTTCAGGTTCACGGGCGAAAGTCAGGGTCATTTCCTCGGCGTGCTCTTCGTTCAGACAGACGCGCGCCGCTGAACGTAGGAGACCACTCCGCGTGCCGACACAGCCTTTGACCGCACAGCCCACGACCGTCCTCCATCTCGTCCAGCCCGTGGAAGGCGGTGTCGCCCGGGTCGTCGTCGACCTCGTCCGCGCCCAGTCCACCGCCGGCCTGCGCACCGTCGTCGGCTGCCCGCGCGGCGGCGTCCTCGCCGACGCGGCCCGGGACGCCGGGGCCGAAGTGCTCGCCTGGCGGGCGGGCCGGTCCCCGGGGCCCGCCCTGCCCGCCGAGGTGATCGGTGCCCGGCGGCTGATCCGCCGGGTCCGGCCCGACCTGCTGCACGCCCACAGCGCCAAGGCGGGACTGGCCGGGCGGCTCGCCCTGCGCGGGGCCCTGCCCACCGTCTTCCAGCCCCACGCCTGGTCCTTCGACGCCGTCGGAGGGGCCACCGCCGCGCTCGCCCTGCGCTGGGAGCGGTACGGGGCCCGCTGGGCCGACCGGGTGCTCTGCGTCAGCGAGGCCGAACGCCGCGCGGGCGAGACCGAGGGGATCACCGCCCGCTGGTCGGTGATCCGCAACGGCGTCGACCTGGAGCACTTCTGCCCCGGCGCACCCGATCCCGCCCGGGACAAGGCCCTGGCGCGGGCCGAACTGCCCCTGCCGGACGGATTTCGCGGCGACGGACCGCTGACCGTCTGCGTGGGCCGGCTGTGCCAGCAGAAGGGGCAGGACATCCTGCTGCGGGCCTGGCCGGAGCTGGTGGGGACCGTTCCCGGAGCGCGCCTCGCCCTCGTCGGCGACGGACCCGACACCGAACGGCTGCGCCGCACGGCCCCGCCCGGGGTGCTGTTCGCCGGAGCCGCCTCCGACATCCGACCGTGGCTTCGGGCCGCCGATCTCGTTGTACTGCCGTCGCGGTGGGAAGGCATGGCGCTCGCCCCGCTCGAAGCCATGGCCTGCGGCCGGCCGGTCCTGGTCTCCGACGTCAGCGGTGCCCGGGAGAGCCTGCCGCCCGGCCAGGGACGGCTGTGCCTGGTACCGCCGGAGGACCCGACGGCTCTGGCCAAGGCCCTGGGACGGCTGCTGACCGAACCGCGGCTGCTCGCCGAACTCGGGGAGCAGGCCCGGCAGCACGCCCGGACGGACTTCGACGTGCGGCGGACCACGGACGCGGTCACCAGCCTCTACCACGAACTGCTGGGCAGGCCCCGGCCCTTGAACCAGGAGCGCATCAGCCGATGACGATGGACAGCGCACCCGCCCGGCACACCGGGCAGGGCGGTACGGGGCCCGCCGGCGGCAGCGCTTTCGCGCCCGCGCCCCACCCTGCGGCCCGCCGGTCCGCGGCATCCATCCACCCCCCGCGCAGCCCCAGGGCCGACCAGGCCCGGACCGCCGTACGGGCGGGGCGGGGCCGCCACCACGGGGTCACGGCGGGGGTGCTCCCGCTGCTGACCGCCGACGCGCTGGCCGCCGTGCTCACCGCGACGGCCCTGCCGGGACCCGTGCTGCCGGTCGCGGCCGCCCTGCCGGCCGCCGCGCTGTTCGCGGCGCTGAACGCGCAGGCCGGGCTGTACCGGCCGCGGCTGGCCCCCTCCGCACTGCTCGAACTGCCCGCACTGGCCGGGCGGTCCGCCGCCCTGTGGTGCGGGGCCGCGGCCGTGCTGGCCGCCGTCGACCCGGGCCGGGCCCTGGGCTGGAGCGTGCTGCTCACCGCGGTCTGCGCCCAGGTGGTCCTCGCGTGCGCGGGCCGCGGGGCCGTGAACCAGCTCCGCCGCCGCGCCGCCGTGCGCAGGCCCGCCTCCGCCCTCGTGGTCGGCCCCGGCGCCGGGGCCGCCGCGGTGGCCGCCGCCCTGCACGGCCGCCCCGAGTACGGGCTGCGCCCCGTAGGTCTGGCCGACACCCCCAGCGGCGGCGCCGAGACGCCGTCGGCCCGGCCCGGCGGCCTGCCGGTGCTGGCCACCCACGAGGACGTCCGGCGGGCGGTCATCCAGAACTCCGTCCGGCACGCCGTGTTCACCCGCCCGGCCGAGGCCGACGAGCGCACCGCCTCTCTGGTCCGGCTCTTCCACGACCACGGCTGCCGGCTCTGGCTCGCCGACCCGGCCGGTACCGCCAAGGTCACCGGCATGCGGGTGCCCCAGCCCGCCGACCAGCTGTGGGGGTACGCCGTACAGCCGCTGCTGCCGCGTCCGGCGCGGCCGGTGGAGCGCTGGGCCAAGCGGGGCATCGACACCGTCCTCGCCGCGCTCGCGCTGGTCGCCGCCGCCCCCGTGATGGGCGCCTGCGCGCTGGCCGTCCGGCTGGGGGACGGGCCGGGGGTGATCTTCCGGCAGGAGCGGGTCGGCCTGTACGGGCGCCCCTTCACCCTGCTGAAGTTCCGCACCCTGCGCGCCGACGAGCACGAGGCCGCCACTCGCTGGACGGTGGCGGGCGACCGCCGGATGAGCCCGGTCGGCTCCTTCTTGCGCAAGTCCTCGCTGGACGAGCTGCCGCAGCTGTGGAACGTCGTACGGGGTGACATGAGCCTGGTCGGTCCGCGCCCCGAACGGCCCTTCTTCGTCGCCAAGTTCAGCAGCGTCCACCCCGGCTACGAGGCCCGCCACCGGATGCCCGTCGGCATCACCGGCCTGGCCCAGATCAACGGTCTGCGCGGGGACACCTCCATCGAGGACCGGGCCCGCTTCGACAACCACTACATCGACACCTGGTCGCTGTGGCAGGACCTGTGGATCCTCGCCCGCACCGCGGCCTCCTTCTTCCGCTTCCGGCTGGGGGGCAGCTGATGAGCTTCGCCGTATCCCTGCACGGCTCCCGAACCGACCGAACCGACCGAACCGACCGGCCTGCCCGGCCTGCCCGGCCCGCCCGGCCCGCCCGGACCGGCCTGCCGGGCCTGTTGCGCCGGCACTGGCCGCTGTTGCCGCTCGCCGCGACCGTGCTGTTCCTGCTGGCCCCGCTCCCGGCGGGCGACGCGACGACCTCCGGCAAGGTAGGCCCGGCCGACGCCGCCTCGCTGCTGCTCGTCCTCGTCTGCGCCGTGCAGGCGCTGCGCGGCCGGGTGCGGGAGCTGACCCCGCTGGGCGTGCTCGTGATCGGGATGCCTGCCGTGGGCCTGGCCGTCGCGACGGTCACCGCCGGGGACCCCTACGCGGCCCTGCCGGGCTTCGTGCGCTACCTCCAGGTGTTCGTGCTCGTTCCGGCGGCCGTGGTGCTGCTGGTGCGCGACGCCAAGGAGTTCCGGCTGGCCGCGGGCTGCTTCATGGTCCTGGCGCTGGTGCAGGGCGCGGTGGGCGTCGTGCAGTACGCGACCCGCACCGGGGCCTCGTACCAGGGCCAGGACATCCGGGCCGTGGGCACCTTCGGCCCCGGTGACGTCATGGGCATGGCCACCGTGGTGGCGTACGGGCTGGTCGTGGCGACCGCGGTCGCGCTGGCGCCGGGACTGCCGCGGCGGGTCCGGCGGATCTCCGGGGGCGTGGCGCTGGCGCTGGTGCTGCCGCTGGTGCTGTCGTTCAGCCGGGGCGTGTGGATCGCCACCGCCGGCGCGGCGGTGCTGGTGATGGTGCTGGCCGGGATCCGGCGGGCACTGAAGGTGCTCCTCGCGCTCGCCGCGGCGGGTGTGGTCCTGGTGGGCGGGCTCGGGGTCGGCTCCGAGATGGTCGCCGAGCGGCTCACCTCCATCACCCAGGTCTCCAGCGCCCCCGACCAGTCGGTGACCGACCGCTACACGATGTGGGCCGCCGCCGGGTCGATGTGGCGCGAGAGGCCCGCCGCCGGAGTGGGCCTCAAGGGCTTCCCGGCCCACCGCGACGGGCACGCCTCGCTGAGCCTGTCCTCGGGCAGTGACACCGCGGGCGCGGGGCAGGCGTACCTTCGCCAGCCGCTGCTCTCCCCGCACAACATGTACCTGCTCATCCTGAGCGAGCAGGGGCTGATCGGGCTGACCGCGCTGGCGGGCGGCTGGGCGGCGCTGCTGGTCGCGGGCATCCGCCGGGTCGCCACCGGCGGGGGCTCCGGGATCCGGGACTGCGGGCTGATCGCGACCGGGCTGCTCGTGTGGCAGCTGACCGACTTCCTCTACGCGGACATCGGCGGCCCGTCCACCGTCCTCACCGGAGTGATCATCGGCCTGGCCGCGTGGTGGGCCCTCCCCTCCCGGGGGGACTCGGACACGGGTGACCCGGGCCCCGGTTCCGGCGGCCCGGCCCCTGAGGTCGTGGTCGCCCGGTGACGGACACCACGCCCTGGCGGCCCGCCTCCGGCCCTCCGGCCGGGGCGGGCCCCGCCCGTGTCCCGAGCCGGCCGGCCCCCGCGGGCCAGGCGGCCCCGGAGCCCGGCCGGGCTCCCGTCCTGCCCGGCTCCCCCGCCGGGCCGGGCCGGGGCCCCGTCCTGTCCGGCGGGGCGCCCGGGCAGGTTTCGGGCGCGCCCGGCCCCGCGCCCGGGGCGGCGGCGGACCCCGGGTTCGTGGCGGGGGCGTTGCCCGGGACCGCCGGGCAACCCGGCGGGGTCCTGGGGCCGTACGGCGTGCGGGTGGCGGCCCGGCCGGCAGGCCGCGGCCCCGGCCGCCGGCCGTCCGGCCCCGCGGCCTCCGCCGATACCGGCGCTCCCGAACCCCGGTCCGCCGGCGGCGGCGTCCCGGATCCCGCCGCGCCCCCCGTGGCCCCCGACGGTGTCCTCGTACCCGGCGGCCAGGGCGCGACGGCGCCCGGCGGCGGCGCGGGCACCCCGGGTCCGTGCAGGGCCCCGGTGCTGCCCGGCGGCGCCCGCGGTCCGCGAGGCGTACGGGCCGCTGGGGGACCGCCGCGCCCGGCCGACGGCCGGGGCTCCGGCCGGTCCGCCGCCCGAGCCGCCACGCGACGGGGCGTACGGGGCGCGGCGCGCACCGAGGCCGGCTCCGCCGGGGCCTCCGCGCCCGCCGCCCCGGGCGGGAACGGGCCGGCCCCGCTCGGGCGGTTCCTGGCGAAGGCCGCCGCCGTCACCGCCGGACTGACCGCCGCCGGGGCGGTGTTCGGGCTGGTGCGGGACCAGACCATCGCGCACCTCTTCGGAGCCGGGCACGACAGCGACGCCTTCCTGATCGCCTGGACCGTGCCCGAGATGGCCTCGACGCTGCTGATCGAGGACGCCATGGCCCTGCTGATGGTGCCCGCCTTCAGCCACGCCCTGGCCCGGCGGGCGGCCAGCCGGGCCGGGCTCACCCGCAAGGAGGCCCGGGCGCAGGACCCCGTACGGCTGCTCGTGGGGGCGACCCTGCCGCGGCTCGCCGTGCTGCTGGCCGCGGTGGCCTCCGTACTGGTCCTCGCCGCGCCCCTGGTCGTGGCCGTGCTCGCGCCGGGCCTGCCCGACCCCGCACTGGCCGTGCAGTGCACCCGGCTGACCGCGCTCACCGTGGTCTCCTTCGGCATCGCCGGATACTTCAGCGCCGCCCTCAGAGCCCACCGCTCCTTCGTGCCGCCCGCCGCGATCTACGTCTCGTACAACGTCGGGATCATCGGCACGATGGTGGCCCTGCACACCCTGTGGGGAGTACGGGCCGCGGCCGCGGGAGTGGCCGCCGGCGGCCTGCTGATGGTCCTCGTCCAACTTCCCGCGTTCATCCGGAACGTGGGCTTCGGCCCGACCCGGCCCAAGGGCGCCCCCCGCAGCCAGCGCGACCGCGACCGGCCCACCCTCATCGCCTTCGGGGTCATCGCGCCCGTCATCTTCTTCGCCGTCTTCCGGCAGTCGCAGGTGCTGGTCGAGCGGTTCCTCGCCGCCTCCCTGCCGTCCGGGGCGATCTCGCACCTCAACTACGCGCAGAAGGTCGCGCAGATGCCGATGGTGCTCTCCCTGATGATCTGCACCGTCACCTTCCCCGTGGTCGCCCAGGCCATGGCCGGCGGCGAGCGGGAGAAGGCCCGGCGCCGCGTCGAACAGGACCTCGCCCTCGCCTCCCTCGCCGTCCTGATGGGCACCGCGCTGGTCATCGGCTACGCGCCGCAGATCATCCAGGTCCTCTTCGAACGCGGCGCCTTCACCCATCAGGACACCCTCGCCACCGCCTCCGTCATGCGGGTCTACGGACTCGGACTCCTCGGCCACTGCCTCGTCGGAGCACTGTCCCGGCCCTTCTTCTCGACCGCCCGGCCCACCTGGTTCCCGGCGCTCGCGATGGGCGCCGGACTGCTCGTCAACATCGTGGCCGGAGCCCTCGCCGTCGGCTGGTGGGGGACCTACGGCATCGCCGCCGCCAACGCCGCCGGGATCTCCACCACCGCCGTCCTGCTGCTCACCGGACTCGGCTCCCGGATCATCGCCATCCAGGTCCGCCGGGTCGCCGTCAGCATCAGCCGGCTCGCCGTTTCCGCGGCCGCCGCCTGCGCCACCGGCTGCATCGCGGGCCCGATGATCCCCGACCCGAGGCTCAGCGCCGCCCTCGGCTGCCTCCTGGTCCCGGCCATGTTCGGGGCCACCGGCATGGCCATACGGGCCCTCGAAGTCACCGCCCTACCCGCCCAGATCTCCCAGCTCACCCAGAGGTTCCGCAATGTCCGCTGACACCGACACGGCGCCCGCCGCCGTGCTGGGCCCCGCCCGCCGGACCGCTTCGCCGTGGGTCCTGATGTACCACTCGGTCGCCGAGTTCACCGACCCTGCCGAAGACCCGTACGGGATCACGGTCACCCCCCGCGCCCTGGAGGCCCAGCTGCTGTGGCTGCGCTCCCGCGGCCTGCGCGGGGTGTCGGTCGGCGAACTGCTCCGGGCCCGCGCGGCCGGGCGCGGAGCCGGGCTGGTCGGCCTGACCTTCGACGACGGCTACACCGACTTCCTCACCCGGGCGCTGCCCCTGCTGCGCCGCCACGACTTCACCGCCACCCTCTTCGTCCTCCCCGGACGGCTCGGCGTCGACAACGTGTGGGACCCGCTCGGGCCGCGCAAGTCCCTGCTCACCGCCGAGGGCATCCGCGAAGTCGCCGAGGCCGGACAGGAGATCGGCTCGCACGGGCTGCTCCACCAGGACCTCACCGCGGCCCCCGACGACGTGCTCCTCCAGGAGCTGCGGGGCAGCCGGGACCTGCTCCGCGAGCTGACCGGGACCCTGCCCGAGGGGTTCTGCTACCCGTACGGGCACCTCGACGCCCGGGTCGTCGACGCCACCCGGGCCGCCGGGTACGGCTACGCCTGCGCCATCGACCCCGGGCCGCTCGCAGGCCCGCACGCCCTGCCGCGCACCCACGTCAGCCAGGCGGACGGCGCCGCCCGGCTGCGGATCAAGCAGCTGCGCCACCAGGCGCGGGAGCTGCGGCGGGCGGTGCTCCGGTGAGGGAGGTCAAGGCACTTCACATCATCACCGGGCTCGGCGTCGGCGGGGCCGAGCAGCAACTGCGGCTGCTGCTGCGGCACCTGCCGATGCGCAGCGACGTGCTCACCCTGACCAACCCCGGCCCGGTGGCCGAGGGGCTGCGGGCCGACGGGGTCCGGGTCGTACACCTGGGGATGCGCGGCAACCGGGACCTGGGGGCGCTGCCGCGGCTGGTGAAGTTCATCCGCCGCGGCCAGTACGACCTCGTGCACACCCACCTGTACCGGGCCTGCGTCTACGGGCGCCTGGCCGCCCGGCTCGCGGGCGTCGGGGCGACCGTGGCCACCGAGCACTCCCTCGGCGAGGCCGAGATCGAGGGCCGGCCGCTGTCGGGCGGGGTCCGGGCGCTGTACCTGGCCAGTGAGCGCCTGGGGGCCGCGACCGTGGCCGTCTCGGACACCGTGGCCGCCCGGCTGGAGGGCTGGGGGGTGCCCGCCGCACGGGTGCACGTCGTACCCAACGGGATCGAGGCCGTCCGCTTCCGCTTCGACGAAGGGGTGCGGCGGGCCACGCGGGCCCGGACCGGGCTCCCGGAGCGGGCCTTCGTGGTCGGCGGGGTCGGCCGGCTGGTGCCCGGCAAGCGGTTCGACGTCCTGGTGCGGGCCGTCGCCGCACTTCCGGGCGCCCACCTGCTGCTGGCCGGGGACGGTCCCGAGCGTGCGGCCCTGCGCCTGCTGGCCGCGGAGCTCGGCGCGCAGAGCCGGATCCACCTGCTGGGGGAGCGCGACCCGCTGGGCGACAGCGCGGACGGCCGCACCCCCGGCATCCCGGCGCTGCTGGCCGCGATGGACGTCTTCGTCTCCCCCTCGCGCGAGGAGGCCTTCGGGCTCGCCGTGGTCGAGGCTCTGGCCGCCGGACTGCCCGTCCTGCACGTCACCTGCCCGGCCATCGACGACCTGCCCGCCGACCAGGCCCCCGGTGCCCGCCGCATCGGGCCGGGCACGGAGGAACTGGTCGCCGCCCTGCGCGGCCACATGGAGGCGGGTGCCCGGCGCCTTCCGGCTCCGCCGGTGGTCCGCCGCTACGACATCGCCGGCAGTGCCCGGCGGCTGCTGGACGTCTACGCGCTCGCCCTTGCGGCCGGGTCGGCTGCGCCGGGCTCGGCCGGTTCGCGGGCGGGTGCGGCGCCGTTGCCGGGGGCGCTGCCCCCGGACCCCCGCGCCTCAAACGCCGGCGGGGCTGGAAATGGCCCCGGCGGGGCTGGACGTGGCTCCGGCGGGGCTGAAATCGAAACCCACTCCCTCCCTTCAGGAAGCGAGCAGTGTCATGGCCGATAGCACCGAACAGAAGAAGTCCGAGACGGCTGAGAAGCCCGAGAAGTCCGCGAAGCCCGAGAAGAAGTCCGACCACCGCTCCGGGAAGCCCCGGCGACGGCTGCCGAGGCCACCCGCGTGGTGGCCGCTGCCCGCGTGCGCCCTGCTGGGCCTTGCCGCGGGCGGGGCGTACGGGGTGCTCAAGGCCCCCGAGTACGCCGCCACCAGCTACGTCGTCGCCGTCCCGGACGACACCACCGAGCCGGCCACCGCCCTCGGCTTCGCGCAGGCCTACGCCCGCATCGCGACCAGCAGTTCCACCCTCGCCTACGCCCAGCCCCGCGCAGGACTCGACGCCCGGCGGCTGCGCACCCAGGTGCGGGCCGAGACCTCCCCCGAGTCCCCGATGATCGCCATCACCGGCACCTCCAAGAGCCCGGCCGAGGCCGCCGACATCGCCAACGCGGTGGCCGACGCCCTGTCCCTGAGCAGCAATCAGGCCGCCAAGAACACCGGGGTCCAGCTGCTGCTGTTCAACCAGGCCGTCGCCCCGGCCGAGCCGGCCTCCCCGTCCGCCCCCGTCAGCGGCGCCGTCGGGCTGTGCGCCGGCGGGCTGCTGGGCGGGCTGTGGCTGCTGGCCCGGCCCGGCCGCGGGCGGCGCCAGGAAGACCAGCAGCCCGCCGGGCCCGTGGTCCAGCCGGTCGAGGAGTACGCCTCGCTCCCGGCCCAGGGCGAGCCGGCCTCGGTCAAGGAGAAGGAGTCCGTGCGATGAGTCCGGGCTCCCTCGGGGCCCTGTCGGTGACGCTGTGCCGCGACCCCCGGCAGTTCGCCGCGCTGGAAGAGCCGTGGAACCGGCTCGTCCGCGGCTGCCCCACCGCCACCCCGTTCCAGAGCCACGCCTGGCTGCACTCCTGGTGGCTGTCGTACGGCAAGGACGGCCGGCTGCGGATCGTCCTCGTGCGCCGCGGCGAGGAGCTGGTCGGCGCGGCCGCGCTGATGCTCGTACACCGGCCGCTGCCGCTGCTGGTGCCGCTCGGGGGCTCCATCACCGACCACTTCGACGTGCTCGTGGCCGCGGACCGCGCCGGCCAGGTCATCCCGGCGCTGGCCCGCGGGCTGCACCGGGCCGCCCGCGGCGCGGTCGTCGACCTGCGGGAGGTACGGCCGGGGGCGGCGGCCGAGGAGCTGTACGCGCAGTGGCCCGGAGCCCGTGCCAGGCTCACCGACTCCACCTGCATGGAGCTGCCCGCGCTGCCCTTCGACGAGCTGGTCAGGCGGATGCCGGCCTCCGGGGGCCAGCGGGTCCGGGCCAAGCTCCGCAAGACCGACGCGGCCGGGATCGAGGAGCACGAGGTCACCGAGGCCGAGGTGCCGGGCGGCGTACGGACGCTGCTGCGGCTGCACGAGCGGCAGTGGCGGGGCCGCGGGGTGACCCCCGAGCACCTGCGGCCCCGCTTCGCCGAGCACCTGACCCGGGCCACCCGGCGGATGGTGCGGGCCGGGGAGGCCCGGCTGACCGAGTTCCGGCTGGACGGCGAGGCAGTGGCGGCCAACGTCACGCTGCTGTCGGCCGGGATGAGCGGCGGCTACCTCTACGGGGCCGACCCGGACCTGCGGACGCGCAAGGTGGACGTGGCGACGCTGCTGCTGCGATACGAGGTCGGGCGGGCGCTCGCCGACGGCCGGCCGGTGGTGAGCTTCCTGCGGGGCAGCGAACCGTACAAGAACCACTGGCGGCCCGAGACGGTCGTCAACCAGCGGCTCCTGCTGGCCACGCCCGCGCTCGCGCCCCTGCTGCGGCTGCACGAGTCGCAGGTGACGGGGCGCGAGCGGGCGGTGGACGCGCTGCGGGAGACGCTGCCGGCCGCCCGGGACTGGCGGGCGCGGCTCAACGAACTGCGGGTCCGGTGACCGTGCCCGTGCCCGTGCGCCCGCCGCGCCACCACCTAGAACGGCCAGAAGCCGGAGTCCTTGCCCCAGTTGAGCTGGACGCAGACCGACTGCTTGCCGAGCAGCTTGGAGAGCCACTCGCCGAAGTTGACCGGCATGCACCACAGCGTGCTGTTGACGGGCGGCTGCGGCGGCTGGGGATCGGGCTTGGGTACGACCGGGCTCGGCGTCACGGGCGCGGGCACCGGAACCGGAACCGGGCTCGGGGCCGGGGCCTCCGGTGTGGGGACGGCGGGCGAGGGTGCGGGCACGGGGACTTCGGGCGTGGGGACTCCGGGCGTGGGTACGAGCGGGCTCGGGTCCGGGCTCGGGGTGACCGGGACGGGGGTGACCGGGGCCGGGGTGGGCGTCGGGGTGTCGGGCGTGGGCGCCGGGTCGAGCGGACTCGGGGTCACCGGCAGCGGGACCTCCGGCGCGGGCACCGGGACCTGCGGGGACGGCCACTCCGGCGTCGGGAGCTGCGGGAAGGGCCACTCGGGCGTCGGGAGCCCGGGCGTCGGGAGCCCGGGTGTCGGGACCGCCGGGCTCGGCACCACGGGCGTCGGGACCACGGGGGTGGGCACGACCGGGGTCGGCACGACCGGCGTCGGGATCACCGGCGTCGGGATCACCGGGCCGGGCTTCTCGGGCGTCAGGGCCTCGCGGAAGACCTTCGAGGAGTCCGGGTTCTGCTTGCACTGCCACACACCGTGCGGGCAGTAGTCGGTGATGGTGTGGTAGAGCGGCTTTTGCTGCTCGATCCACTTCAGCATGCGCCGCACGTACTCCGGATTGTCCCCGCGCCGGAACAGCCCCCACTCCGGGTACGAGATCTCCTTGCCGTGTGCCTTCGCGAAGTCGACGTGTGCCTGGAGCCCGTAAGGCTGGGTGATCTGGTCGTCGAACGTGCGCCCCGGGCCCTGGTCGTACGAGTCCATTCCGATGATGTCGACCACGTCGTCGCCGGGGTAGCACTGGGTCCAGCCGATGGCGTCCGCACCCCGGTTCGGGGCGAAATCGAACTTGAACTGCTGTCCGGGCACGGAGCGCATCGTGTTGACGATGCGCTTCCAGTACACCTTCCAGTTCTCCGGGTCCGGCCCGCAGCGGTGGGTGTAGGTGGTGCCGTTCATCTCCCAGCCGAGCACGATCACCGTGTCCGGGACGTTCAGCGCGACCAGCCGCTCGGCGAGCTTCCTGAAGTGGTGGTCGTACTGGCCCTCCGCGCCGGCCCGGATCAGCTGCGCCACCTGGTAGTCGGGCACCCGGGATTCGTTGTGCGCCTGCATGGGCACGTTGAGGACGAACATCCGGTCGTCCTCGGCCAGCCGCCACGCGGCCCAGGAGGCGAGGAAGGAGACGTTCCCCTCGATGGCGGGCCACACGTCGCCGGGAAGGTAGGTGTGCCCCACCCGGATCTCCCGGCCGCCCAGCCAGTGCGACAGCTGCGGGATCCTGGCCACGCCGGACGGCCCGTAGTGGAGATAGGCGCCCATGGCGATCTCGGAGCTCCCGGACTTCTCCTCCTCCGGCGCCGCGATCGCGGCGCCGGTGGCGAGCAGTCCGGCCGTGACCGTACCGATGCAGGTGCTCGCCAGTCGGCGGCGTGGTCTGGGCATGGCGTCTCCCGAGCTTTCCTGAATCGGTGTGCTTACCAAAGACGTTAGACATCAGATCTGACGAATGGCCTGTCAGGTGACTGGCGAGTAGGCCATTCGCAGGTGCGCACCACCCCCGCTTGGTCCGACTAGGTGAAAGACACCACCTCCATGCACGCGTTCGCCCACCATGTGCCCGCAGTTCTGCTCAGACTCGATCGGAATCCGTTCCACCACGGAACCCTTGGCGCCGTCAGATCCCTTGGCCGCAAAGGTGTGGAGGTCCATGCCGTCGTCGAGGCCGGGGGAGGACCCATGGGGCGTTCGCGGTACCTGCGTGCCCTGCATCCCGGGCCGGCGGACGGGCTGGACCCCGAGGCCCCCGAGGCGCTGCTGGAGTGTCTGAGCGCGGTGTCGGAGCGGATCGGCCGGCCGGCCGTGCTCGTCGCCATGGACGATCTGAGCGCCATCGCCGTGTCCCGCGTCGCCCCGATGCTGACGGACCGTTTCCGGATTCCCCATCAGCCCGACAACCTGCCCGCCCGGGTGGCCGACAAGGCGGAGCTGTCCCGGCTCTGCGCGCGGTGGGACATCGCGCACCCGGAGACCGTGATCCCGGCGAGCGGTGCCGAAGCGGCGGACGCGGCCTGGCGCCTGGGCCTGCCGGTGGTCGCCAAGTGGAGCAGGCCCTGGCTGCTGCCACCGGGGGCCGACGGGCTGCGGAGCACCACGCTCGTGCACACCACCGCCGAGGTGCGGCGGCTGTACGAGCGCTCCGCCGAGGCCGGGAGCCGGCTGCTGCTCCAGCGGTTCCTGCCGGCCGGTCCGGACACCGACTGGTTCTTCCACGGGGCCTTCACCCGGGGCGGCCACCCGCTGCTCGCGGGCTCCGGCCGCAAGGAGCTGTCCTGGCCGGTGCGCACGGGCCTGACGGCGGTGGGGCGCTGGCTGCCGGACCCGGCGGTGGAGGAGGCCGGGCTGCGGCTCGCCGAACGCCTCGGCTACCAGGGGATCCTGGACCTGGACTTCCGCCGGGACGAGCGCGGCACCTTCCGGCTGGTGGACTTCAACCCGCGTCCGGGGGCGCAGTTCCGGCTGTTCACCGACGCGGCCGGGCTGGACGTCGTACAGGCGATGTACCTGGACCTGACGGGCCAGCAGGTTCCGCAGCCGGCGGGCGGGCCGGGCCGG
This sequence comes from Streptomyces sp. NBC_01408, assembly GCF_026340255.1. Lineage (GTDB taxonomy): Bacteria > Actinomycetota > Actinomycetes > Streptomycetales > Streptomycetaceae > Streptomyces. Next base: position 2,197,228 of record NZ_JAPEPJ010000001.1, read on the forward strand.
GTGTTCGTCGCCGAGAACTACGCACTGCTGGCGGCGGTCCGGGGACGCTCCCTGCCGCGCCGCCCCGCGGCGGGCCGGGCGGTGGCCCCCACAGGTCCGGCTGCGGACGGCCAGGCGGAGGGCGCGGCGGATCCGGCCCCGCCGGTGACCGCCGGCCGGTCCGGGCGGCCGGCGGCGCGGAGGGGCCGGGGGCGGGTGGAGGCGGCCTGGTTCGCCGCCGACGACCTGACGCCGTTCCTGGCCATGCTCCTCGCCTTCCTCGGGCGCGGGTTCGGCAAGGGGGCGCGTGTTCTGCGCGGCGTGCCCGCCCAGGGCCGGCGCACCGCCCGCGCGGCGGTGCGGACACCCCGCCAGCGGGGGCGGGACCAGTCCGGGGCGGCGCAGCTCTCCCGGCCCGCGCCGCCGGAGGCCCCGGCGGAGCCGGACGAGCTGGTGACCCGTTGAGGACGAGACTGGAAGGACGGCCGTGACGAGGATGGACGATCTCGTGGTGGTCGGCGCGGGCCCGTACGGGCTGTCGATCGCCGCGCACGCCGCGGGAGCGGGGCTCGACGTGCGCGTACTGGGGCGGCCGATGGCCTCGTGGCGCGACCACATGCCCGGGGGCATGTACCTCAAGTCGGAGCCCTGGTCGTCCAATCTGTCCTCGCCGGACGGGCGGTACACCCTGGCCGAGTACTGCGCCAGCCGCGGACTGGCCGCGGAACACGGCACTCCGCTGCCGATCGGCACGTTCAGCGCATACGGGATGTGGTTCGCCCGGCACGCCGCGCCCGAGGTGGAGGAGGTGACCGTCACGGAAGTGACCCCGCAGGGCGAGGCCTTCCGGATCCGCACCGCCGAGGGGCCCCCGCTGCTCGCCCGTACGGTCGCCGTCGCGGTCGGCGTGATGCCCTTCGTCCACCACCCCCGGGCGTTGCGGGACCTCCCGCCCGCGCACTACTCGCACAGCAGCGGGCACCGGGACCTGTCCCGGTTCGCCGGGCTGGAGGTCGCCGTGCTCGGAGCGGGGCAGGCGGCCCTGGAGACCGCCGCCCTGCTGGCCGAGCAGGGCGCCCGGCCCTGCCTGGTGGCCCGGCGGTCCCGGCTGAACTGGAACACCGAGCCGCAGCCCCTGGGCCGGCCCGTGCTGCGCTCCGTGCGCGAGCCGCACAGCGGGCTCGGCACCGGATGGCGCAGCTGGGTGTGGGCGGAGCTGCCCTGGGCGGTGCGCCGGCTGCCCGCCGAGACCCGGGAGCGGATCGCGGCCACCGCGCTGGGACCCGCCGGTGCCTGGTGGCTGCGGGAGCGGTTCGAGCGGCGCGTCCCCGTGCTGCTCGGGCACCGGCTGCACCGGGCGGTGGCGGTGGGCGAGCGGACCCGGCTCGGGCTGACCACCAGGGGCGGGGAGTCCGTGGTCCTGGACACCGCGCACGTCATCGCCGCCACCGGGTTCACCCCGGACCTGGCCCGGCTGGAGCTGCTCGACGCGGGGCTGCGGGCTGCGCTGGAGACCGTAGGGGCCGGCGGGACCCCGGAGCTGAGCCGGGGCTTCGAGTCCTCGTGGCCCGGGCTGTTCTTCGCCGGGCTGCTGACGGCTCCCTCATTCGGCCCTTCCATGCGATTCGTGCACGGCGCGGGCTTCACGGCGGGGAGACTGGTGAGAGGAGTCCTGCGGCACCTCGGCACCCGGGGGCCGCTGCCGGGCGAGAGACGGACCGCGCCCGACCGGGCGAAGACGTATCTGCGATGAGATCTGCGGTGAGAGGGGTCCTCGATGAGCGCGGAGCGAGCACAGGGCCGTGGCTGGGTACGCATTCCGGCCAGCCGAGCCGAACAGCCCCCCGCGGCCAGGACCGGGGGGTACGCCCCGGGACCGCACGGATCCCCGTACGAGGCCCCGTACGCCCCGGCCCCGTACGAGGCCCCATACGCCGCGGCCCCATACGCCGCGGGACCGTACGCCCCGGGACCGTACGCCGCGCACCAGGCGACGGGCCCGGCCACCGACCACGCCACGATCTACCTCTCCCTCGTCAAGCGCTGGCGGGAGGCCGGGCGCACCCTTCCGGGGCATCCTGACGAGGAGTGGGAGCGGCTGATCTCCCAGCCGTGCTGGCCCGGCCGTTAGGCGGTGTGACTCGTGGCAGCGGCGGAGCACGACAGATCCGGGCAGGGCCGGACCGCGCCCGTGACCGGGGCCGGGGAACGGCTCGCGCTGAACGGCATGGGCAGCTTCGAGTGGGACCTGGACGCCGGGTCGCTGGCGCTGGACGAGGCCGGGATGACCGTCTTCGACCTGGAGCCGGAGGAGTTCGACGGCACCCCGGAGGGCCTGGGGCTGCGGATCCCCGCCGCGGACGGGGAGCGGCTGGCGGAGGCCGTGGCCACGGTCGTGGACGGCGGCGGGCAGACGTACGGCTCGTACTTCACGGTGCAGCGGCGCGACGGCCACGACCAGTGGACGCACACCCAGGGCCGGGTGCTGAGGGACGAGGAGGGGCGCGCGTACCGGATCGTCGGCATCGTCCGCGACGCGACGGCGGAGCTGTCCCACGCCATGGCGCTGCGCAAGCTGGAGTCGGCCCGGATCCAGCAGACGACGATCGTGCAGCGGACCACGGAGGCCCTCTCGCGGGCGGTGACGGTCGACGACGTCACGGCCGCGCTGACCGGCGCGGGCGCACTGGAGCGGCTGGGCGCCGACGGGCTGGCCCTCGGGCTGGTCGAGGGCGGCACGATCAAGATGATCGCCCTGAGCGGGGAGACGCTGGAGATCCTCAGCGAGCGCAACTTCACCCGGCTGGACGGCTCGCTGCCGCTGTCCCAGACCGTGCTCACCCGCAAGGCCCGCTTCGTCACCTCGCTCGCCGCGCTGGGCCAGGAGTTCCCGCTGCTCAGCGACTACCTGAACCGGATCCAGTACGACGCGGCGGCCTACCTGCCGCTGATCGCGCAGGCCAAGGCCATCGGCGGGCTGGTCCTCTTCTACCGGCGGCGCAGCGAGTTCAGCCCCGAGGAGCGCAACCTCTGCCTGGGCCTCGCGGGCATCGTGGCCCAGTCGCTCCAGCGGGCGCTCCTCTTCGACCAGGAGCGCGAGTTCGCGACCGGTCTGCAGGCCGCCATGCTGCCGCGCCGGATCCCGGAGATCACCGGCGGGGAGATCGCCGTCCGCTACCACTCCGCCTGGAGCGGGCGGGAGGTCGGCGGGGACTGGTACGACGTGATCTCGCTGCCCCGCGACCGGGTCGGCATCGTGGTGGGCGACGTACAGGGCCACGACACTCACGCGGCGGCCATCATGGGGCAGCTGCGGATCGCCCTGCGGGCGTACGCGGGAGAGGGCCATCCGCCGTCCACGGTGCTGGCCCGGGCCTCGCGCTTCCTCGCCGAACTGGACACCGAGCGCTTCGCCACCTGCATGTACGCACAGGTGGACCTGGAGACCGGAGGCGTACGGGCGGTCCGCGCGGGCCACCTCGGACCGCTCATCCGGCACACGGACGGGCGCACCGGCTGGCCCAACGTGCGCGGCGGACTCCCGCTCGGTCTGGCCTCGGTCTTCGAGCAGGAGGAGTTCCCCGAGACCCGGCTCGACCTCGTCCCCGGGGAGACCCTCGTCCTGTGCACGGACGGCCTGGTGGAAGAGCCCGGCACCACCATCACCCAGGGCATGGACGCCCTCGCCCACGCCGTCCGCAGCGGCCCGCAGGAGGCCGGGGCGCTGGCCGACCACCTCTCCGACCGGCTCTGGGAGCGCTGGGGCTCCGGCGACGACGTGGCCCTGCTGGTGCTGCGCCGGGCCCCCGACCCGGGCACCCACCGCGCCCCCCGCATCCACCAGTACATCCACCAGGCCGACCCCGAAGGGCTCTCCGAGGCCCGCTACGCCCTGCGGCAGGCCCTGCGCGACTGGGGCATGCCGGAGCTGGCCGACGACGTGGAGCTGGCCGCCGGGGAACTGCTGGTCAACGCCCTGCTGCACACCGACGGCGGGGCCGTGCTGACCATGGAGGTGCTGCCGGAGCCGGTGCGGCGGATCCGGCTGTGGGTCAAGGACCGCTCCAGCGTGTGGCCCCGCCGGCGGACCCCCGGCGAGGCGGCCACCACGGGGCGCGGGCTGCTGCTGGTGGACGCGCTGGCCACGCACTGGGGCGTGGAGTCCCGGGGCGACGGCAAGGCGGTGTGGTGCGAGTTCGACGCCGGGGGAAGCATCAGGAACATGGGGTGAGCGGCCGGTCACCCCGAGTTGTGGGGTGGCGGGGCCGGGGGGATGATGCGGGCTATGAGACGGATCGTGCTGTGCGCCGGCTGAGCAGAGGCGCCGCGACGGGCATCCTGGCGCTGCTCCTGCTGGCGGCGGGGGTGCCGACGGTCGTGGACTGGACGACGGGCCGCCCGCACGCGGACCCGGGCTGCCAGGCGGTGGCCTTCATGTCGATGACGGGCGTCGCGCCCGAATGCCGGTAGCGGCGGCTACCGGCCGGGCGTCCCACGGCCGGTCCGGCTAGTGCTGCGACCGGAAAGGTTCACCGGGTCGCGCCGCCCGGTACGGCGCCTCGCCGCGTTGTCGGACCGCGCCGGTACGTCCAGTACGAGCCGCGTCCCTCCGCCTTGCGATGCACCGCACCGGACGACGCGACCCGGCAAACCCTTCAGGTCACAGCACTAGCCGACGGCGATCAGCCGGATCTCCCGCTGGTCCTCGGCGACCGTGTCGATGGAGCGCGGCATCAGGCCCGAGAAGTGGATCTCGTTGAGCTGGGCGCCGGCCAGCGCCGCGCCCGGGCGGATGCCCGGCGTGTACTTGAGCGAGCCGGTGGCCTCCCATGCGTGCTCCTCACCGTCGCAGTCCGCCTCGCCGCCGCCGAAGGCGAGCCGCGTGCCGCCCTGGGTGACGGAGGCCGCGATCTGGAGCTTCGCCCCCTTGGGTGACGGGTTGGTGCAGTGGTAGGTGCCGGAAAGGGTGACCGTACCGTCCTCGGAAATGTGACCGTACTCCTGTACGGAAATTCCCTGGTCGTAGACGGTGGCCTCGGCGGGCGCGGTGAATACCGCTGCGGCGGCCAGAGCAGACAGCGCTGCCACGGCCATGCGGGTTGCGTGAATACCCATTGTTCCTCCGAGTGGATGCGGGTGGCGGGATTCCACCGGAACGCATTGTGCTGGCAGTCGGGCGGCAACTCGCTCCGCCCGCTCGTGTCGGTGTGTGCAATTGCCCGCTCGGGCGCGTGAGACTGACCGAAATACATCCCCGAAGGGATCCCGCATGCGTCAGTCCGCCGCCCCCGTCCTCGCCGCCGCTCTCATTCCGCTCCTCCTGTTCGGTGCCACGGCCTGCCAGAACGTCCCCGAGGGCGCCGCGCTCGCCCCCGCCGCGGTGCCCGCCGTCCCGGTGGACGACGGGGTGCCGGGTGCGGCAGGGGCCCCGGGCAGGGGCCCCGGGGCCCCTGCCGCACCCGGCACCGTGGAGTCCGCCGCGAAGGAAGCCCATGTGGGCGACTCCGTACGGGTGCGCGGTGCGCAGGTCGGCCGACACCTCCAGGTGGTGCTGAACGCGTACGTGGACCCCGCGGTCAGCGTGGAGAAGAACTTCGTCCCGCCCGCGGGCAAGCGCTGGGTGGCCGCCTCGATGTCGTTCGTCAACGTGGGCGGGGCCTCGTACGGGGCGCTCGGGCGCATGTGGGCGCACGACAGCGCGGGGCAGCGCCACCCGGTGGTGCCCACCGGTGAGCTGACGACCGGCAAACCGCTCGTCTTCGATTCCCTGGAGGTCGGTGAGCGGGCCGATGGATGGGTGGTGTTCGAAATCCCGGAAAACGCGCGCATTGTGCGGCTCCAGTATCAGGACGCGAACATTCAGGCGAATTCCGGAGGGGGTTTCTGGGGTGTCTAGCCCGCCCGGGTGAAAGGCCGTGAAAGAGCCGGGTGAGGGACCACTAGGGTCGGCGCATGACTTCTACTCAAGCCGAAATCGACCGGTCCCAGCTCGGCACCCTTTCGGTGCTCGCCTGGATCGGCGACCCCTCCGAGGCCCACGACATCCCGTACCTCCTCGCCTACACCCTCGGTGACGGCCCGGGGGGACGGGCGGCCGGTGAGAAGGCTGCCGTCGGGCTGCTGGAGGAGATCGGCCTGCCCATCGGCGACGTCGTCATGGACGGCACCCGCAACCCGGCGGCCTTCCCGGTGCAGATCCTTCTGGAGGGCAACCAGATCGCCCTCACCCTGCCCGGGATGAACGCCCAGTGCACCGCACCCGACGAGTGGGTCGCCGCGGCGGACGAGAGCGGCCAGGCGTACTTCCTGTTCGCCACCCGCGCCTGGCCCGAGGCCGTCCCGGGCCAGCCGGTCGACGCGGAGACCCTCCAGGCGTTCGCGGGCGACGAGTCGGTGCTCACCGGCAGCGCCCACTGCGTGCTGTCCGTGCGCCGGCTCCAGAAGTAGCCGCCGCCGGCCGGGCCGCCGCCCCTCCTGCTCCGGCCGCCGGGCTCCCAGCCTGCCCGGTGGCCGGTCACGTCCCGGATCAGGGGCGTTCGAACGCGAACCGCAGCGAGCGGACCCGGTTGTCGAAGTTCGATCCCGCCAGATCCGGCAGGCCCGCCGCGCGCAGCCCGACCGGCCGGGTCAGCAGCTCCCGGAAGAGGGCCTTCATCTCCACCCGGGCCAGGTGCGCGCCCAGGCAGAAGTGCGGGCCGCCGCCGCCGAAACCCAGGTGCGGATTGGGCGAGCGGGTGATGTCGAAGGCGTCGGGCTCCGGGAAGACCGCCTCGTCGCGGTTGGCGGAGGCGTAGTAGAGGACCACCTTGTCGCCCGGGCGGAACAGGTGCCCGTCCAGGGTGTGTTCGGCGGCGACCGTCCGGCGGAACTGGATGATCGGCGTCGAGTGGCGGATCATCTCGTCCACCGCCCCGTCCGCGTATTTCTCGAAGTCCGAGAGCAGCAGCTCCCGTTGGTCCGGGTGGTCGGTCAGCAGGGTCAGGCCGTGCGTGATCGCGTTGCGGGTGGTCTCCACCCCGGCGACCATCAGGAGCGAGAAGAAGGCGCCGAGCTGGCGGGCCCCGAGGGCCTGGCCGTCGACGTTCGCGCACACCAGCGCCGAGATCAGGTCGTCGGTGGGGTTCCTGCGCCGCTCCCGCCCGATGCCCGCCACCATGCGCTGCATCCGCGCCAGGGCCCGCAGTCCGCGGCCGGGCATCCGCAGCCGGGCGGCCAGTCCGCGCTCCACGCCGATGTTCTCGGAGGCGTGGTTCACCCGGTCGGCGATCTCCGCCCGGTAGTGCTCCGGGATGCCCATCATGTTGCAGATGACCTCCAGGGGCAGCCGGGAGGCCACCGCCGAGACGAACTCGTCGGGCCGCTGGTCGAGTACGTCGTCCACGATCCGGGCCGCCACCGCGTGGATGTCCTCCTCGGCGGCCGCCAGCAGCCTGGGCGTGAAGGCCCGCTGCACGATCTTGCGGAGCTGGGCGTGGTCGGGGCCGTCCAGATTGACCATCGAGTCCCCGAACAGGGCCCGCACCCAGCGGGCCGGCTCGGGGGTGGTCACCCCGGGGGCGCTCGCGAACACCTTCGGCAGGCGGCTGGCCTCCTGGACCTGGGCGTGCCGTACGAGGGCCCAGTGGCCGGCCCCCTTCGCCCCCTCGGGGACGAAGACGGGGCTGTCGGCGGCGCGCAGGCGCGCGAAGGCGGCGAGGCGGTGAGCGGGGGGCTGCTGCCAGAAGCCGGGCTCGGCCAGTTCCCTGCCGGGGGCGTCGCCGGGTCGTTGTGCGGGGAGTGTCATGGCCTGGAAACGGCGGCGGTGGCGCGGGAGTGACGGTTCGGCGCGGCGCCGTTGCCGGGCTCTGCCCGGACCCGCTCCTCAAACGCCGGAGGGGCTGGACATTTCAGCGGTCGCCGCGCGTAGCGAGGGTTTCGCCCACCGCCACGGTGGCGGTAGCCACCAGGCCCGCCCAGAGCACCGCGTACGGGCCCGTCCAGGTGCAGGCCAGGAGGGCGAGGGCCGACAGCGGCAGGGTCAGCTGCTGGGCGGGGCCGCGCTTGAAGTGGCGGGAGTGCAGCAGCCACACCATCAGCAGGAACAGGGCTGAGGGGACGGTGACGGCGGCGTTCGCGGAGAGCTGCGAGATGTGCGCCTTGCCCACCGTGTACTCCACCGCGACCTCGATGCCCGCTCCGATCGCCGCGCCCGAGGCGAAGATCAGCAGGTGGCCGTAACCCCACGGGATGGCCTCGCGGTTGGAGGTCAGGTGCTCGTGCATCGGCACCGCGAAGTAGATCCACCAGGCGGCGAAGACGATCAGCAGCCCGCCCGCGGCGATGGGCAGCAACTGCCCCAGCGCCTCGTGCTCGTCGAGCGCCGACTTCACCGCCACCGTGCTCGCGGCGATCGTCTCGCCCAGCACGATGATGGTGAACAGGCCGTACCGCTCCACGATGTGGTGGGCGTGCCAGGGTGTCTGGTGCCCGTGCTCGGCCACCACCGGGACCAGCAGCTCGGCCGCCACCATCACCAGGAACAGCCACCGCTTGGCGCCTTCCGGGGCGAACAGCAGCCCCACCCAGCCCGCCTGGCAGATCACCAGCCCGGCCGCGTACTCCAGGGCCGCCGCGCGCGCCGGGCCGCTCTCCCCGGCCGCGGCCCGCAGCCACTGGGCGGTCAGCGCCACGCGCATGATCAGGTAGCCGATGACGGCCACCGTCCAGTCGTTCTCGTCGAAGGCCCGGCTCACCCCGGCCGCGTAGACGAGGACACCGGCGATCTGCACCAGGGTCGCGATCCGGTACGGGACGTCGTCGCAGTCGTAGGCGGAGGCGAACCACGTGAAGTTCATCCACGCCCACCAAACGCCAAAAAATACGAAAAAGTACCCGATTACGCCGGTGCCGGGGTGGCCCTCCGCCAGCGCGTGCACCAGCCGGGCACCGCACTGCGCGATCGCGACGACGAAACAGAGGTCGAAGAACAGCTCCAGCGGAGTGGCCGCGCGGTGGTCCTCTTCGCGGCTGCGGGCGGTCATGGGGGTGTAGGCCATAACGGCCAGCAGACCAGAGGAGCCGTCCTCGGCAGGCCAGACGCGCGGCCCGCGGCGCCCGCATGCCCCGGGCGGACTCGTGGGGGAGCCGGGCGCCGCAGGACTCCCCGGCCGACGTACCAAGGCACCGGGGGCGAAGGGCCCTTGTCCCGTTCACCGTGAAGGGCGCGATGTGGGGCTTCGTGGCCTTCTACGCCTCGTGCGTGGTCGTGGCCTGGCCCCCAGCCAGGCCCTAGTTCTCCAGGTGGACGGGCATCAGGAGCGAGAAGGTGTCCTCGGTATCGGTCCGGCGGATCGCCAGGGGAGCCTTGGGGGCGCCGAACTCCAGAACCAGCTGGTCCGCGGCTCCGGCGGCGAGGGCGTCCAGCAGGAAGTCCCGGTTGACGGCGACCTTGTCCCGGTCGTCGTCACCGTCTTCGCAGACGGTCACCACGCCATCGGCCGCCACCTTGAGCACGCTGAGGTCGCACGACGGACCGTCCTCCTCGCCCACCTCGCTCGCACGGACGGGACCGGTCGCCACCGCCTCCCGGAAGGCCGGGACGTCGACGAGGGCGCGGCGCCCCGCGGGCAGGCGGACGAGGCGACGGTAGTCGGGGAACTCGTGGCCGAGGCACTGGCCGGCGGCCTGGCGGTCCCCCGTCTCCAGGAGTACGCGGTCACCGTCCACGGTGAGCTGGACGGGTACGTCGTCACTCAGCAGCGCCCGCATCGCATCGGCGAGCGGGGAGGGCACGACGAACTGCACACGGGACCCGTCGTGCCCGCCCTGCCCGTCGATACCGGCGTGAGCGACAGCCAGCCGGTACCGGTCGGTGGCCACGACACGGAGCGCCTCGCCCTCGATGTCGAACAGGACGCCGCCGAGCACCGGCAGCTCCGGGTCGGTACTGGCGGCGAAACGGACCGCGTCCAACGCGGCGGCCAGCTCGGGCGCCGAGACGGTGGACCGGACGGAGGTGGTGCGGGGCAAAGCCATGGGATTCTCCCTGCGTTCGAGTAGTGCTCGGATCGTGGAGAACTCACCGCGGGCATCGGACAGCCCCCGTTCCATACGGTGCAGATGCGCCTGGAGCAGTGTGCGCACCAGATCGGTGTCCGCGGCGGACCAGCCGGCCAGCACCAGCCGGATGTCGGCCAACGGCATGCCCGCCCGGCGCAGCCGGGCCAGCAACCGGGCCTCCCCGAGCTGCTCGGGGCCGTACCAGCGGTAGCCGCTCACCGGGTCCACCCAGGCCGGGACCAGCACGCCGGCCCCGTCGTAGAACCGCAGGGCGCTCACGCCCAGCCCGCTGTCCCGGGCCATCTCACCGATACTGCGCATCTCGCTCTCCACACCCCGCACTCTGGGCCCTGTACCAAGTCGAGGGTCAATCCCATCCCGGCGCATCCGATCCGCCAGCGGCTACGGAGACCCGCGGATCCGGCACACCGGCCCAGGCCCGGGCGCCGGGACCGAGCAGGAACCGGAGCGGCCCTCGAAGCCCAACGCCCGCCCTCGCACCGCGCGGAGACCTACCGGCCCGGCGCCGCCATCGGCGACTGGCGGCCCGAGGACGAGGGCTTCTGGCAGTCCACCGGTCGCAAGGTGTTCATCGGCTTCTATGTGCCTGTTTCTGAACCCCAGAGCAGCAGGTCAACCAGCCATTGCCCGGAATGCGAAGTTTGCGGAAGCGTTCGCCGAACGGTCACCGTGACCGTTCGGCGAACGGAACTGCTGGGGTGTGTGGGACGCGCGGGGCGGTCTTCGGGGAGACCTTCACCCGGAGGTCGGCGAACGCGGTCGGTGGACCGACTCAGCCTTGATCGTTCTCAAGTTGCCCAGCAGCAACTTGGCTCTCGACTCAGCTGGTACCAGGCTACCGACCCCGCAGAGTCCGAGGGCTCAGAAATAGGCACTCAGCAGTACGTCCGGGCCTTCTTGACTGCGGGTTCAGCCTGCTGGGGGTCGGAGGTCACGTTGAGCAGCTGCTGCGCCTCCCTCAGGGCGTCGGCGAGGGGCTGGAACTTGGCGTCCGCCAGGGCAGCCGCCCTGGCCAGTTCCTCGGCGCCGACGAGGCGCGCCACCACGATGTCGAAGGCCTGCCCGCCGTAGGTGCCCGGCATCCGTTCCGGCAGTCGGCTCACGGCCGCACAGGCCAACTCGGCGTCGGTGCCCTGGACCTTGCCGGACGCCGCCCCCGACTGGCAGGCCGTCAGAGCCAGCAACAGACCGAGCGCGGCCACAGCAGTTGTCGGACGCCTCATCAGTTCCCCCCGCTCGAAGACTTTCGGCCATCCTCGGGGGCTTCGCTTAGGGGGCATAGTCCAATCCCGGCCAGCTTGCACGGCTACCGACCCCGCAGAGTCCGAGGGTTCAGAAACAGGCACTAAGCGGGTCTGGGGCCATCACCGGCGGGCCGACGGGCGGCGCTCTGCAGGGTCAGCCTCTTTGTCCGGCTGACGCGTACAAAGAGGTGTCGGCGCGCTTGACAGGCTTGCCCACCAGCCCTGACCTGCACAGACGCCCATGATCACTGACAGGGGGGTCCCACTCCCGGTCCTGCCTCCGGGACAACCTCGGGTGCACCCCTGCGGGCAACTGTCCAGCCCCCTCCCGGTGCAACCCTGATCGGCCCCGGACCAGGGGAGGCTTGCCCAGCGTCGTCGACCGGGTCGGCAGTGAAACTCACCGGCTGATCCGTAGTCACCACTACAGAACCGGTGAGTTCCGTGCCCGCAGGTCAGGGCACATTGAGGACCTGGACCTCACCGATCGCCAGACTCGTCTGGCTCTGGCGGGTGGTGGTGATCGTGCCGGTCTGCCCCGCCCCCTCCCAGGCCACGTCCCATGTGCTGGTGGCGGTAACCGGGTAGCGGCCGCCCGGCGCCTGGGCGCTGGTCCGTTCGTACATGTGACCGCACGTCGGGGACGGCTGCTTCCCAGACTCCGGTGAGTACGGGGTGCCCGGGCCGGTGCAGGTGATGCTGGTCCCGTCGCCCATCGTCCAGAGGACCGTGCGGACCGTCGCGGTGGCGGTGACCGTGACGGAGCCGGCTGGCTCTATCCACGAGAACGGGAGTCGTTTGTCGATAAGTGCCTGTTTCTGAACCCTGTCTACGCAGGCCAGGGTTCAGACAGGTACTCAGACTGGCCTCATCTCAGCCCGGAAGGTGCCGTCGTCCGGCAGCACGAGCACCGCTCGTCCTGACTGCCAATCGCGGGGGACGAGGTAGAAGTGGGTCGGCGTTTTTGCAAGGGTGACAAAGCCGGTGTAGCGGAAGCGGTAGGGCCCGCCTCCGCTGCCCTTGTCCGTGTAGGTGATCCCCGGAACCTCATGGGCGATCTTCACCCGCGAGTAGATCACAACACCTGGATGGCCCCTGAACCCTTTGCCCGCGTCGATGGCGGCATCACTCCAGCCCGCGGCCGTCGCAGAGCGGGCCACGAAGACAAACAGGGCTGCCGCCACGGTCCCGACGAGCACCACCGCGGCGACGAGCCACATCCGCCTGCGCGTCGGCGCCCGACTGCCCGGGGCACCCCAATCTCCGGGCATCAGTCGGAGACCCAACAGGTACAGCGCGGCTCCCAGCGCTACGACTAGTGGTGCCCACGACCCCCGTACTTCTCCCACCGAGGCCGGGCTTGCTCCCACCAGGAGCCACTCTGAGAACACCCAGGGGGTCAGCAGAATGATGACCAGGCCGGGGTACAGGAAGCACCGGGCGACCACACGGCGCCGGGCTACATTCCGGGGGCCTGCCAACACATGTTCGATCGTGAACAGCAGCATCAGCAGGACCACGCCAATGCAAAACAGGAACCACACCGGGCTGAAGATCGCCTGCGGGCTGTTGGCCAAGTAGCCCTGTACGGAGAACTGGAGGTCGCCCCGCGGTACCCCGAAGAAGGAGTAGTACGTATCCGTGTAAGTGCTGCCGTAGAAGTAGAGCAAGCCGATGAAGACGGTCCCTGGCGCGAGGATGTACGCAGCCTTGTCGAGGAAGGACATCCACCGTGGGGGCCCCGGCCGCGACTGCTGGTCCACTCGGGGTACGCGCACGCGCGGCCCCCGGCTCCCCAGCGGGCGCCGCCGTCCGCCGCCGTCGGAATCGGGCATGATCACAATGTGACGAGCTAAACCCCCGGCCGCACGCCGAGCCGCACCATCTGGCTGACAGCGTCGGCAGGGCCGCGGCTGCCGGCCTGAACGGCCAGCAGACTCTCGCTGCCCTCGATCCAGGGCCGCTCTCGGAGCGATTCGCGGCCGTCAACCGGGCCCCTGGGTCGCGGTGACCGCGGTAAATGCTGCACCTGCCACAGACGCACCAGGACTTCCGTTCGCCCTTCCGTCACAGTGACCGATCTGCGAACCGGAGCGGTTCACCGGACTCCCGGCTCAAAGCCGCTGGCCTGCGTAGACAGGGTTCCAAAACAGGCACTATGCCACGTGCCTGGCGGTGTGCTGGTGGTTCTACGCCCGCAAGGGCGCCGAGGCCCCCAGTCGAGCCGGGCCCCCGGCGGGGGCGGCCGTACCCTGGAGGCATGAGCACCGCCCCCGCCTCCGACCCGCAGCCCGCGCCGAGCGGCGACCGTCCCGCGCACGGGACCGGCAAGCCCCGGCCCAGGCTGGTCTTCGACGACCCGCTGGACCAGCAGTCCTCGGACGACACCGACCGCGGCTGGGGCGAGCGGCCGCCCGCCGGCGGAAGCGCCGCCGACCTGGCCCGCTTCCTCGACGAGAAGCCCCCGCACCACATCTGACCGGACGCCGCGGTGCCCGACGCCGCCCGGACGGGACCTACAGCGCGTCGCGCGGACCCGTCGGACCGGCGGCGCCGCCCTGGGTGCCCCGCTGGGCCACCAGAGCGTCCCGGATCTCCTTGAGGACCTCCAGCTCGGTGATCTCCATGGTCTCCTGGACGCCTTCCTTGGCCTTGCGGCGGGCCTCCGCCTTGGCGAGGTACTTCGCCATCGGCAGCACCATCAGGAAGTACACCACCGCCGCGGTGATCACGAAGGTGAGCGTGGCGTTGAGCACCGAACCCCAGAGGATCTCGACACCCGTCGGCTGACCGCTCGCGTCGAGGCCGCACGGTTCCTTGAGGCACGACTTGTAGACGTCGAGGTTCTTCGTTCCGATGGCGCCCACCAGCGGTCCGATGATCCCCTTGACGATGGAGTTCACGATGTTCGTGAACGCCGCGCCGATGACAACGGCGACCGCGAGGTCGACCACGTTGCCGCGCATCAGGAAGGCCTTGAAGCCCGCCAGGACGCTCTCCTTCTTCTTCTCGCTCACCACTGAGCCTTTCTTCGTATCTGCCGAACATGGAGCCAACGGTTCCGAAAGCTACGGCAGTCCGGTCGCGGCCTGTCCAATCGGTGCCCACCTGAAGGCGACTTGACCGGTCGTCCGTACGAATCAGCACAACGTCACCGCCAGCCGTGTCACGGCACCCGCCCCCACGAGATCCCGCGCGGTGTCCCGGTCCACGGACAGCACCACCAGCGCCCCGCCGTCCCCGGCACCCTGCTCCGGAGCGGGCACTTCGGCGACCCGGGCCCCCGAGGCCACCACCCGGGGCGGCCCGGCGCGCTCGGCCGCGACCACGTCGACCCGGTCGCCGGGCCGCAGCAGCCGCACCGTCCCCGCGTCCGCGATGCGTACCGGCGCGGACACCGTCCGCACCACCGCCGCGGGCCGCTGCACCTCGGGCGGCGCGGCGCCCCGCGAGGCCTGCGCCTCCGTCCCGCCCACGGCGAGCGCCGCCGCCACGACGGCCAGCCCGGCCGACACGGCCCGCCGGCGCCGTCGCACGGCCCGGCGCAGCCGGCCCCCGCCCCGCCCCACGCGCAGCGGAGGGAACTGAGGCACCGGCCGTGCGGGGGCGCACGGAGAACAGCCCGCCGAGGCTGCCGCCGGAGCCGCCGCGGAAGGAGCGGAGGGGAAGGCCCGGGCAGGAGCACCCAGGGAGGAGGGCCGCGAGGAGGACCGGGAAGGGACGGAAGAAGCGCGGGTGGGAGTGCGGGAAGAAGCGGGGGAAGAAGGGCGGGAAGAAGCGGGGGAAGAAGGGCGGGAAGGAGCGCGGGAGGGAGCCGGGGACTCCGAACAGGTCGCAGGAGTACGGGACATGAGGACCACCGCCAAGCGGATGAGTGCCGTGCCCGGACCCAGCGCCCGGACACCCCTCACGATCCGCCCTCCCGCCCGGTCCCGCCCGAGCCTGTGGACAATCCCCAGGTTGTGGAAAACCCCGTCACCCGCGCGAGCGATGGAGCCTGGCAGAGCCCGTGGCCGGCCCGGCGGGGCTACGGCAGCTCGAAGCCCAGGTCCCAGCCGTCGTGCGCGTGCGTGCACAGGCAGTCGCGGGACTCTGTCGAGGGCAGCGCCGCCACCGCGTCGAAGAGCACCTCACGCAGCCGGCCGACGTTCTCGCCGAACACCTTCAGGACCTCCGTGTGGGACACGCCCTCACCGGTCTCCGCACCGGCGTCCAGGTCCGTCACCAGCGCCATCGAGGTGTAGCAGAGCCCCAGCTCACGGGCGAGCACCGCCTCCGGGTGGCCCGTCATGCCCACCACCGACCACCCCGCCGCGGCATGCCACCGCGACTCGGCGCGCGTCGAGAAGCGCGGCCCCTCGACGACGACCATGGTGCCGCCGTCGACCGGCTCCCACTCCCGCCGCCGGGCAGCCGCCATGGCCACCGACCGCCCGACCGGGCAGTACGGGTCGGCGAAGGTGGTGTGCACGACGTTCGGGACGCTTCCGTCGGGCAGCGGCTCCCCGTCGAAGTAGGTCTGCGCCCGCGACTTCGTACGGTCCACCAGCTGGTCGGGAACGAGCAGCGTGCCCGGACCGTACTCGGCCCGCAGGCCGCCGACCGCGCAGGGGCCGAGCACCTGGCGGACACCGACCGAGCGCAGGGCCCACAGGTTGGCCCGGTAATTGATCTTGTGCGGCGGGACGGTGTGGCTGCGCCCGTGCCGCGGCAGGAAGGCGACCTGGCGGCCGGCCAGTTCGCCCAGGTACAGGGAGTCGCTCGGGGGTCCGTACGGGGTCTCCACCTGGACCTCGGAGACGTCCTCCAGGAAGGAGTAGAAGCCCGAGCCGCCGATGACACCGATCTCTGCGTTCGCCATGCCGCCACCCTAACCGGGCATGCGGAAGGCCCCGCTGCCCGGGAGGGGCGGGCGGGGCCTCGCGGGAAAAGAGGTCAGGCGGCCGAGGTGGAGCTGCTGCTCGTGCTCGACGAGGTCGAGGCGGACGAGGACGACGCGGCGGGAGCGGCGGCAGCGGTCGAGGTCGTCGAGGACGACGGCTTCGAGGCAGGCGTGCTGCTCGACGAAGCACCGCGGCTGTCGTTCCGGTAGAAGCCGGAGCCCTTGAAGACGATGCCCACGGCGGAGAACACCTTCTTCAGGCGTCCGTCGCAGTTCGGGCACACGGTCAGCGCGTCATCGGTGAACTTCTGCACGGCCTCAAGGCCCTCACCGCACTCGGTGCACTGGTACTGGTAGGTCGGCACGAATTTCCTCCTGGCACTCTGACTCAATGAGTGCTAACGACGCTCCATGGTGACCTATTCCGGCCGATCAGTCCACCGTCACCGGCACGCGGTGACCGATCCCACGCTCGTTCGCCCGGTTCCCGGCGCCCTTCGGCGCGCTCTGCGCGGCGGCGGGCCGGGTGGCCTGCCCCGAAGCGCCGACGATCCGGCTCGGGGTCTTGGGCGCAAGCTTCGAGCGCAGCGCCACCAGGGTGACCAGAGCGAGCGCGGTGGCCACCAGGGGCACCAGGAAGCCGTACGAGGACCCGTGGGCGTCCGTCAGGCGGCCGGCCACGGTCACGGCGCCGGCCTGCCCGAAGGCGACCGCTCCGGTGAGCCAGGTGAAGGCCTCGGTCCGCGAGGCGGCCGGGATCAGCTGCTCGATCATGGTGTAGCCGGTGATCAGCGCCGGTGCGATGCACAGGCCGACGACCAGGCCGAGCGCGCCCAGCAGGATCGCGGAGTGCGCGGCCCACAGGAGCGAGGCGGCGGCGGTCAGGCCGACGTAGCCGAGCAGCAGGCGGCGGCGGGGGCCGATCTTCCAGGCGATGGTGCCCATGGCGATGCCGGCGACCATGTTGCCGGCCGCGAAGACGCCGTACAGGAGGCCGTTGGCCCCGGGGTTGCCGATCTCCTCGGAGAAGGCGGCGAGCGAGACCTGCATGCCGCCGAAGACGGCGCCGATGCCGATGAAGGCGACGATCAGGACGCGCAGGCCCGGGAAGGACAGGGCGGAGGCGTGCTTCTCACCGTCGGCGGCGCGGGCGACCGGCTTGGGCTGGGTGCCGCGCTGGGCGGCGAAGAGCAGACCGCCGACGATCGTCAGCGTCGCCTCGGTGATCAGGCCCGCGGAGGGGTGGATCGCGGTGCACAGGAAGGTGGCCAGCACCGGGCCCACCACGAAGGTGAACTCGTCGGTGACGGACTCGAACGCGGCCGCGGTCGGCAGCAGCGGGGAGCCCTCCAGCTTGGCGGCCCAGCGGGACCGGACCATGGGGCCGACCTGCGGGACGGAGGCACCGGCGGGGACGGCGGCCAGCGCGAGGGCCCACAGCGGCGCACCCAGCAGGGCGAGCGCGGTCAGGGCGCTGACGGCGGCGGCGTGCGCGAGGACGGCCGGCACCAGGACGCGGCTCTGGCCGATCCGGTCGGCCAGCTTGCCCATCTGGGGGGCGAACAGGGCCATGGAGACGCCGGTGACGGCGGCGACGATGCCGGCGCTGCCGAAGGATCCGGTGGTGTGCTGCACCAGCAGCACGATGCTGATCGTCAGCATCGCGAAGGGCTGCCGGGCGGCGAAGCCGGGGAGAAGGAAGCTGAGGGCGCCGGGCGTGCGCAGGAGCTGCCCGTAGCCGGGGCGGGCGGACTTGTCGGTCGTGACCGCGGATGTCACGGCCTGGCCTTTCCGCTGCCTGGTAGAGCTTCCCCGTCTGCGGACGATGCGCCGCCTTGTGAGCGGCCGCACCCGTACATGTGGGAGCCCCGAGAGCTGTCCTCTTGCGCAGAACCGAGTGATACCTGGGCGCCCACTGCGGGAGGGTGCCACGGCCGCTTTGCGGTCGCGCCAGCTCTGCGTCAGGCAGAGTTGGTTCGATCTGTTGTGCCTTAATCATACAAGGGGAACCGCTAGCACGCCCTGTGATTACGGTGACAAGCAGTGTCTTCACCTGCGATTAACTGGAACTTCGCATTCCAGACCCGCTTAAATCAGGGCATAACCGGCCTGAATCCGCCGAAATTGGCCGAATTAGAACGCCGCTCTAACCCGCGGTCCCTACCGCCCGGTCCCGTTCCCCGTGCCGAGCCAGCCCGCCAGCTTGCCGCCCCGGGCCACCGCCCGCAGCCGGGCCTCCGCCGCGTCCCGTACCGGATCCGTGGCCACCACCAGCAGCTCGTCCTCGCGCCGCAGCACCGTGGAGGGCATGGGTACGAAGCTCTTCCCGTCCCGGACCACCAGCGTGACCGAGGCCCCGGCCGGCAGCCGCAGCTCGCTCACCTCGACGCCGTGCATCCGCGAGGCCGGCGGGATCGCGAAGGACAGCAGGTGTCCGCGCAGCTTCTCCAGCGGCGCCGACTCGATGCCGAGGTCGGCGGGCTCCTCGGAGTCCCCGAGCTCCAGCTTGCGCGCGAGCCAGGGCAGGGTCGGCCCCTGCACCAGGGTGTAGACGACGACCAGTACGAAGACGATGTTGAAGACGCGGTCGCTGCCCTCGATCCCGGACACCATCGGGATGGTCGCCAGGATGATGGGTACGGCGCCGCGCAGGCCGGCCCACGACATCAGGGCCTGCTCCCGCCAGGGGACCCGGAAGGGCAGCAGGCTGACGAAGACCTCCAGCGGCCGCGCCACCATCGTGAGCACCAGCCCGATCACCACGGCGGGCCAGAAGTCGTGGACCAGCTCGTGCGGGGTGACCAGCAGGCCGAGCAGGACGAACATGCCGATCTGGGCGATCCAGCCGAGCCCGTCGGCGAAACCGCGGGTGGCGGGCCAGTGCGGCAGCTTCGCGTTGCCGAGCACCATGGCCGCCAGGTAGACGGCGAGGAAGCCGGAGCCGTGCGCCATGGCGCCCGCCGCGTACGCCGTGATGGCGATCGCCATCACGGCGATGGGGTAGAGGCCGGAGGCGGGCAGGGCCACGTGCCGCAGGCCGTACGCCCCCAGGAAGCCGACGGTCAGGCCGATCGCGGCGCCGATGGCCAGTTCCAGGGCGATCTTGCCGAGCAGGACGTACCACTCGTCCACCGGGCCGACGGTGGAGAAGGCGACGACGAGGATGACGACGGGTGCGTCGTTGAATCCGGACTCCGCCTCCAGGACGCCCGTGATCCGGGACGGCAGCGGCACCTTGCGCAGGACCGAGAAGACGGCCGCGGCGTCGGTCGAGGAGACGACCGCGCCGATCAGCAGGGCCTGGCGCCATTCCAGACCGACGAGGTAGTGCGCGCCCGCCGCCGTCACGCCCACGCTGACGGCGACACCGACCAGGGAGAGGACGACCGCGGCCGGCAGGGCCGGTTTGATCTCTTTCCACTTGGTGCCCAGACCACCCTCGGCGAGGATCACGACGAGTGCGGCGTAGCCGATGACCTGGGTCAGCTCGGCGTTGTCGAATACGACGTTGCCGATGCCGTCCTGGCCTATCGCGATGCCTATGCCGAGGTAGATGAGCAGGCTGGGGAGGCCGCTGCGTGAAGAGATGCGTACCGCCGCGACCGCGACGAGCAGCACGAGCGAGCAGACCAGCAGAAGCTCATTGAGCGTGTGGACAGTCAGCGGGCGGCCCTTTCCTCAAAGCGCCGGGCGGATCGTTCCTCCGGCGGCGCGTTCGGCAAGTACTTCGTTACCTTACCTAATCTTTGACGCTTTCTTGACGGGATAGTCACATTGTGAAACGCCTGTCCGCCCCTGTCCTCGTCAGCTCCACCCCTGGCGGATCAACGACTCGGGTCCTGCGCCTATGGTTGCTCCCAGTACTCCCAGGACCACCCTGCCCCTCTAAGGACAGCGATGCCCGCCAACGAAACCGCTCCTCCCGCCAAGAAGAAGGGACGACGCGCCCGTCTGATCGTGCTCGTACTGGTCCTGGCGCTCTTCGCGGGCCTCGGCTACGGGGCGTACTGGGGCGTGGACGGTGTGCGCGCCTCGTTCCCCCAGACCACCGGCTCCCTCAAGGTGCCGGGCCTGACCGGGACCGTCGAAGTCAAACGCGACGCCAACGGAATTCCCCAGCTCTACGCCGACAGCGACGCCGACCTCTTCCGCGCGCAGGGCTTCGTGCACGCGCAGGACCGGTTCTGGGAAATGGACGTACGCCGTCACATGACCTCCGGCCGGCTCTCGGAGATGTTCGGATCCGGCCAGGTCGAGACCGACGCCTTCTTGCGCACTCTGGGCTGGCGCCAGGTCGCCCAGACCGAGTACGACAAGAAGCTCTCGGAAGAGACCAAGAAGAACCTCCAGTCCTACGCCGACGGGGTCAACGCGTACCTGAAGGGGAAGTCCGGCAAGGACCTCTCCGTCGAGCACGCCGCCCTCAAGCTCAGCGACGGCTACCAGCCCGAGCAGTGGTCGCCGGTGGACTCGGTGGCCTGGCTCAAGGCGATGGCCTGGGACCTGCGCGGCAACATGCAGGACGAGATCGACCGCGCCCTGATGTCGAACAAGCTCACGCAGGCCCAGATCGACGAGCTGTACCCGCCGTACCCCTTCGACCGGAACAAGCCGATCGTCGAGGGCGGCAAGGTCGAGGGCGGCAAGTACACGCCCCAGGGCACCGGCGGCTCCACCGGTACGGGGAGCGGTTCGGGCAGCGGCTCCGGCTCCTCCCCGGTTTCCCAGGCCTCCGCGAACGGCGGCTCCGCCACCACCCCCACCGGCCTCGCCGACAACGCCACCGCCCAGGGCGCGACCGTAGGCCTGCGCACCCAGCTGACCTCCCTCGCCGAGACCCTGGACGAGATCCCCGCGATCCTCGGCCCCAACGGCAGCGGCATCGGCTCGAACTCCTGGGTCGTCTCGGGCAAGTACACGACCACCGGCAAGCCGCTGCTCGCGAACGACCCGCACCTGTCCCCGCAGCTGCCCTCGGTCTGGTACCAGATGGGCCTGCACTGCCGGACGGCCTCGGCCCAGTGCCAGTACGACGTGGCCGGCTACACCTTCTCCGGCATGCCCGGCGTGATAATCGGCCACAACACCGAGATCGCCTGGGGCATGACCAACCTCGGCGCCGACGTCACCGACCTCTACCTGGAGCAGGTCAAGCCCGAGGGCTACGTCTACGACAACAGGGTCCTCCCCTTCACCACCCGCGAGGAGGTCATCAAGGTCGCTGGCGGCGACAGCAAGAAGATGACCGTCCGCATGACCAACAACGGCCCGCTCGTCTCCGACCGCAGCGACGAGCTCGCCTCGGTCGGCTCCCGCGCCCCGGTCGCCAGCTCCGCCCCCGACCGCGGCAACGGCTACGCCGTCGCCCTGCGCTGGACGGCGCTGGAGCCGGGCAAGTCGATGGACGCGGTCTTCAGGATCAACAAGGCCAAGAACTTCGACGAGTTCCGCAAGGCCGCCGCGGACTTCGAGGTCCCCTCGCAGAACCTGATCTACGCCGACAACAAGGGCCTCACCGGCAACATCGGTTACCAGGCCCCGGGCCGCATCCCGGTCCGCGGCGCCGGTGACGGCCGGATGCCCGCGCCGGGCTGGGACTCCAAGTACGCCTGGAAGACCGACAAGGCCGGAAACGTCGAGTACATCAAGCAGGAGGAACTGCCCTACGAGTCCAACCCCTCCCGCGGCTACATCGTCACCGCCAACCAGGCCGTGGTGGAGTCCGGGACCGGCGCGGGCAAGTACCCGTACCTGCTGACCACCGACTGGGGCTACGGCGCCCGCAGCCAGCGGATCAACGACCTCATCGAGGCGAAGATCAAGGACAGCGGCAAGATCTCCACCGACGACATGCGCACCATGCAGATGGACAACAGCAGCGAGATCGCCGCGCTGCTGACCCCGATGCTGGCCAAGATCCAGGTCTCCGACCCGGACGTCCGCTCCGCGCAGAAGCTCCTGGAGGGCTGGAACTACACCCAGGAGCCCGACTCGGCGGCCGCCGCCTACTTCAACGCGGTCTGGCGCAACATCCTCAAGCTGGGCTTCGGCGACAAGATGCCCAAGGAGCTGCGCGTCGAGGGCAGCTGCATGAACGTCCCCGCCGACAGCAGCGGTCCGGCCGACGAGCTCGCCGAGCTGGTCCGCGAATGCGGTGCCCGCGACGACGACTCGGCGCAGCCGGACGGCGGCGACCGCTGGTTCGAGGTGGTCCGGCGCCTGGTCAAGGACGAGAAGTCGGCCTGGTGGCAGTCGCCCGCGGCCCGCAACCAGCCGGCCACCACCACCCGCGACGAGCTGTTCGCACGGGCCATGAAGGACGCCCGCTGGGAGCTGACCGCCAAGCTCGGCAAGGACCAGTCCACCTGGAGCTGGGGCCGCCTGCACCAGCTGACGCTGAAGAACCAGACGATCGGCACCGAGGGCCCCGGCTACATGCAGTGGCTCCTCAACCGCGGCCCGTGGAACCTGGGCGGCGGCGAGGCCACCGTCAACGCGACCGGCTGGAACGCCGCCAGCGGGTACGGGGTCACCTGGGTGCCGTCGATGCGCATGGTCGTCAACCTCAACGACCTGGACAAGTCCCGCTGGATCAACCTGACGGGCGCCTCGGGTCACGCCTACAACAGCAATTACACGGACCAGACGACGATGTGGGCCAAGGGCGAGCTGCTGGAGTGGCCCTTCGGCAAGGAGGCCGTCGACAAGGCGACGGTCGACACCCTGACCCTCAAGCCGGACGGTTCATGAGCTGAAGCGGAGCACCCCCGACGGGGTGGCCACCGCCCTGACGGGGTGGTCGTGCGGTTCCTCCGGGACCCGCGCGACCACCTCGTCGTCGTAGAGGAGCACGACCAGCGCGGCCTCGCTCCCGGCCCGCTCCAGCCGCTCCAGCACCCGGTCGTACGAGCCCCCGCCCCGCCCGAGCCGCATGCCCCGCCGGTCCACCGCGAGCCCCGGCAGCAGGACGGCGTCGGCCCCGGCCACCGCGTCCGGCCCGAGCGCGGGTCCGGTCGGCTCCCACAGCCGCATCTTCCCCGGGTGCGCGGTCCCGGCGAGGCCGCGCGGGCCCTCGTAAAGGCCCCAGTCGAGGTCGTTGTCGGGCAGCAGCAGGGGCAGCAGTACGCGCTTGCCGGCCGCGCGCAGGGCGTCGAGCAGCTCGCGGGTGCCGGGCTCGGTGCCGACGGAGACGTATGCCGCCACCGTGCGCGCGTCGGCCAGTTCGGGCAGCGCGAGGGCCGAGGCGGCGAGGGCGGCGGCGGCCGCGCTGCGGGTTTCGGGGGACAAGGCGCGGCGCGCGGCCAGGAGTTCTCGGCGCAGCTGGGCCTTGGCGGAGGCGGGGTGCGGGTTCTCGGTCACAGAGGGATCCAAATATCCTCAGGAAATCGGTACATAAGCGGACCTACCTACTGCGATCTCGTCTGGCGTTCGGCGGGACCCACTATCGTTCGGGGCATGACTATGTTGCACCCCGTGATCAAGAAGGCCGTGATTCCGGCCGCGGGCCTCGGCACTCGCTTCCTCCCGGCGACCAAGGCGACCCCGAAGGAAATGCTTCCTGTCGTGGACAAGCCGGCCATCCAGTACGTGGTCGAGGAGGCCGTGGGAGCCGGGCTCGACGACGTACTCATGATCACTGGGCGTAACAAGCGTGCCCTGGAAGACCACTTCGACCGGAACTACGAACTGGAGTCCGCCCTCATCGCCAAGGGCGACGACGACCGGCTCAAGAAGGTCCAGGAGTCCAGCGACCTGGCCACCATGCACTACGTCCGCCAGGGCGACCCGCGCGGCCTCGGGCACGCCGTGCTCTGCGCCGAGCCGCACGTCGGCCGCGAGCCCTTCGCCGTCCTGCTCGGCGACGACCTCATCGACCCGCGCGACCCGCTGCTGCGCCAGATGGCCGACATCTACGCCCGCACCGGCGGCACCGTCATCGCCCTGATGGAGGTGGACCCGGCCAACGTGCACCTCTACGGCTGCGCCGCCGTGGAGGCCACCGACGAGGAGGACGTGGTCCGGATCACCGGGCTCGTCGAGAAGCCGGACGCGGCGGACGCCCCCAGCAACTACGCGGTCATCGGACGCTATGTCCTCAACCCCGCGATCTTCGACATACTGCGGGAGACCGAGCCGGGCCGCGGTGGGGAGATCCAGCTCACCGACGCCCTGCAGAAGCTGGCCGCCGACGAGACCATCGGCGGTCCGGTGCACGGCGTGGTCTTCCGGGGCCGCCGCTACGACACCGGCGACCGCGGGGACTACCTGCGGGCCATCGTCCGCCTCGCGTGCGAGCGTGAGGACCTGGGCCCGGAGTTCCGCACCTGGCTTCACCGTTACGTCACGGAGGAGATGTAGCACCTTGAGCAGTTCCGCACCGCAGGACACCGGCCGGCACCAGGGCGAGCAGCGCCTGTGGTCGGTGGACGAGCACCTCGCGGACGTCCTCGCCGCCGTCCGGCCGCTGGAGCCCATCGAGCTCCAGCTGCTGGACGCCCAGGGCTGTGTCCTGGTCGAGGACGTCACGGTGCCCGTGGCCCTGCCGCCCTTCGACAACAGCTCCATGGACGGCTACGCCGTCCGTACGGCCGACGTCCAGGGCGCGAGCGAGGAGTTCCCCGCGGTGCTGACGGTCATCGGGGACGTGGCGGCGGGCAGCGGCGAGCTGCCCACCGTCGGCCCCGGCCAGGCCGCGCGCATCATGACCGGCGCCCCGCTGCCCCCCGGCGCGGAAGCCGTCGTACCGGTCGAGTGGACCGACGGCGGCACCGGCGGCGGCGCCGCCTCCGGGATGACCCCGGCCAGCTCCGCTCCCGAGGGGGCGGCCGGCGAGGTGCGGGTGCACCGCGCGGCCGAGGCGCGGGCGCACGTCCGCGCGCGCGGCAGCGACGTACAGGCAGGAGACCTGGCCCTGGCCGCCGGGACGGTCCTCGGCCCGCCGCAGATCGCCCTGCTGGCCGCCATCGGCCGCGGCACCGTCCGGGTGCGGCCCCGCCCGCGCGTGGTCGTCCTGTCCACCGGCAGCGAGCTGGTCCAGCCCGGCGAGGCACTGGCCGCGGGAACGATCTACGACTCCAACAGCTTTGCGCTGGCCGCGGCCGCGCGGGACGCCGGGGCCATCGCGTACCGGGTGGGAGCCGTCGCCGACGACGCCGACACCCTGCGCTCCACCATCGAGGACCAGCTGATCCGGGCCGACCTGCTGGTCACCACCGGCGGGGTCAGCGTCGGCGCGTACGACGTGGTCAAGGAGGCGCTGACCGCGGTGGCCGCCGGCGGGGAGGACGGTCAGGACATCGCCGGCGGCGGGATCGACTTCCGCAAGCTCGCCATGCAGCCCGGCAAGCCGCAGGGCTTCGGCTCCATCGGCCCGGACCACACCCCGCTGCTGGCACTGCCCGGCAACCCGGTCTCCTCCTACGTCTCCTTCGAGCTGTTCGTGCGCCCCGCGATCCGGGCGCTCATGGGCCTGCCGGAGTCCGAGGTCAGCCGGCCGAGCGTCCGGGCGGTGCTGAAGGCCGACAAGGCGCTCGGCTCCCCGGCCGGCCGCCGCCAGTTCCTGCGCGGCACGTACGACGCCGAGAGCGGCACGGTCAGCCCGGTCGGCGGAACGGGCTCGCACCTGATCGCCGCACTGGCCCACGCCGACTCCCTCATCGTCGTCCCGGAGGACGTCACCTCGGCGGAGCCCGGGGCCGAGCTGGAAGTGATCCTGCTCGGCTGAAGTCCCGCCGGTGCGGGTAGCGTGTTGCACCACACAGGCCCCCAGGGGGCCCGGACGGAAGCGGCGCGCAGATCATGAGTACGCAGAGCAGGCTGACCCACATCGACGAGGCCGGCGCGGCCCGGATGGTCGACGTCTCCGAGAAGGACGTCACCACCCGTACGGCGCGGGCCAGCGGACGGGTGCTCGTGTCCCCCCGGGTGATCGAGCTGCTGCGCGGCGAGGGCGTCCCCAAGGGCGATGCCCTCGCCACCGCGCGGATCGCCGGGATCATGGGCGCCAAGAAGACCCCCGACCTGATCCCGCTCTGCCACCCGCTGGCGGTCTCCGGCGTGAAGGTCGACCTGTCGGTCGCCGACGACGCCGTCGAGATCCTCGCCACGGTGAAGACGACCGACCGTACGGGCGTCGAGATGGAGGCGCTGACCGCCGTCGCAGTCGCCGGGCTCACCGTGATCGACATGGTGAAGGCCGTCGACAAGGGCGCCGTGATCACCGACGTCCGGGTGGAGGAGAAGACCGGCGGGAAGTCCGGCGACTGGGCCCGCTCGTGAACGCCCCGCGCGGCGGCGAGGTCCACAGCCACCACCCCGCGACGGGCGAGGCCTGGGCAGCCGAACCGCCCGGCGCCGCATCGGCTCCCGTGCTGCGGGCCCTGGTGGTCACGGCCTCGAACAGGGCCTCGCAGGGCGTGTACGCCGACAAGGGCGGCCCGCTGCTGGCCGAGGCGCTGGAGAAACTCGGGTTCGGCGTGGACGGCCCGCTGGTCGTACCGGACGGCGATCCCGTCGGGCAGGCGCTGCGCGAGGGAGTGGCGGCCGGGTACGACGTCATCCTGACCACCGGCGGCACCGGCATCTCGCCCACGGACCGCACCCCGGACGCCACCGCGAAGGTGCTGGACTACGAGATCCCGGGCATCCCGCAGGCCATCCGCGCCGAAGGCCTGGCGAAGGTGCCGACCGCGGCCCTGTCGCGGGGCCTGGCGGGCGTGGCCGGGCACACCCTGATCGTCAACCTGCCGGGCTCCACGGGCGGGGTCCGCGACGGCCTCGCGGTCCTCTCCCGGCTGCTCCTGCACGCAGTGGACCAGATCCGGGGCGGCGACCACCCCCGGCCCGGCGATGCCCCGCGTCCTTCCGGGAGCGCGAGCTGAACGGCCCATCCTGGCCGGCCGTCCTGACGGACGGCGCCGTCACGCTCCGGCCGATAAAGCTGCGGGACCAGCGCGCCTGGCGCGAGGTCAACCGGCGCAATCGCGACTGGCTGCGGCCGTGGGAGGCCACGATCCCGCCGCCCGCGCCGTGGGGGCCAGTGATCCACCGGCCGACGTACCGCCAGATGGTCCGCCACCTGCGGGCGGAGGCGAACGCGGGCCGGATGCTGCCCTTCGTCATCGAGTACGAGGGCCGGCTGGTCGGCCAGCTGACGGTCGCCGGGATCACCTGGGGCTCGATGTGCGCGGGCCACATCGGCTACTGGGTGGACCGCGACGTCGCGGGCCGCGGCGTGATGCCGACGGCGGTCGCCCTCGCCGTGGACCACTGCTTCGGGAAGGTCGGGCTGCACCGGATCGAGGTGTGCATCCGGCCGGAGAACGGACCGAGCCGACGGGTGGTGGAGAAGCTCGGCCTGCGCGAGGAGGGGATGCGGCCGCGCTACCTGCACATCGACGGGGCCTGGCGGGACCACCTCGTGTACGCGGTCACGGTGGAGGAGGTGCCGGAGGGGCTGCTGCGCCGGTGGCACCGTACGCGGCACCCGGAGATCCCGCCGAAATGAAAAGCGAATACCAGTTCGAATTTGCGCCCGGGCGAGCCGAGTCGCCCATAACCTGATCCGAAGAATCACAAAAAAAGTCCGTGATATCAGCGAGATCGTGCGACACACCGGCCCAATTGGCCGATCCCCCCGGCCGCGCCCCTCTACGGTGTGAGGTGTGAGCAGCAGCGGCCTCATCTACGCAGTCATTGTCGGGGCCTGGGCCGCCTACTTGGTGCCCATGTGGCTCCGGAGGCAGGACGAGCTGAACGAGGCTCGTCCGACGGAACGCTTCTCCACTGCCATTCGGCTGCTTTCCGGCCGGGCGGGAATGGAGCGCCGTTACGCCAAGGGGCTGCGTGAGCGCGGTGCCGAGGAAGCGGATCCCCAGCCCCACGCGGACCCGGACGCGGTCACGGAAACGGTTGATTCCGTGGACGCCGACGCCCGGGCCTTTGTCGTGCCCCCGACCCGGACGGAGCAGCCGAGACCGGCCGCCCAGGGCCGGGAGCAGCGGGCCGAGCGGGCCCGGCGCGAGCAGCGCCTCCAGGTCCTCGCCCGCCGCCGGCGCACCACCGCGCTCCTCTTCCTGGTCTTCACCCTCGGCGCGGTCGTCGCGGCCGTCGGCGGACTCGGCTACCTGTGGGCCCCGGCCGTACCGGCCCTACTGCTGAGCAGCTACATCGTGCACCTGCGGGTCCAGGAGCGACGGCGCTACGAGTTCACCATGGACCGGCGCCGCGCCGAGGCGGCCGCACGGCAGTTGCGCGAGAACCGCTCGCGCCGCCGCGAGCCCGAGGCCGCGGCGGGAAACGAACCGGACCCGGCGCCACCGGTCTCCCCGCAGGAGGCCGGCCGCCGGGCGCTGGTCGAGCAGACGGACCACGCCGAGTGGGTGGACCAGCAGCGCGAGCGCGAACGCGGCCCCGCCCGCGGTGACAGCTGGGAGCCGGTCCCGGTCCCGCTGCCGACGTACGTGACGGCCCCGGTGGCCCCCCGCGCCACCGGCCCCGCGGCCCCGGACGCCTGGAGCTCGACCCGCTCCAGCACCGCCGAGCCCACCGAACCCCGCCTGCGCGCCCAGCCGCACGTCCCCGCGCCGGAGGCGAAGCCCCAGCCGACGACGCCGCGCCCCCGGGGCCGCGAGCGGGGCCGTACGCCACTGTTCGACCAGTACGAGAGCGACGACCGCCCGCGCGCCGCGAACGAATGATCGGGTGACCTGCGCGGACGCTCCCCGATATCGGTTTTGGAGCACCCGCGCGGGGATGCTAATGTTTCACACGTCGCAAGGGCCTGTGGCGCAGTCTGGTAGCGCACCTCGTTCGCATCGAGGGGGTCTGGGGTTCAAATCCCCACAGGTCCACAGACGACAGTTCACGGGTTGCTCCCGAGAACGTCACGAGATCCCGTCCGGTCGAACAGACCGGGCGGGATCTTGGCGTTTCCGGGGTGTGTTCGAGGTTCCCGCGAGCTCCGTGATCGCATCGACAGGATCCCCGTTGGCCGTGGTGACGGTGGTCTGGGAGGACGTGCCGGTCCTGACGGAACTTGTCGAGCTGCCGAGGTCACCGGGCCGGACCGTGATCGTCGGCTTCTGACGGAACCCAGCGGGTCAGGGGCACTCGTGAACGCCCCACAGGCGACAGTTCACGGGTTGCTCCCGACAGCGTCACGAGATCCCGTCCGGTCGAACAGACCGGGCGGGATCTTGGCCTTGTCGGGGTCTGTTCGAGGTGATGTCCGAACGCGGGCAGGGCCTCGGGTGGTTGTCCGATGGCCGACTCCGCCGCGGTGCAGGGCTGATGCACGTTCACCTCGGCATGCGTCCCGCACCCGCGACAGCCACATCCTGATGCACCCGTCACGACGGCGTCGATGCCCCCCCGCTGCGCGAGAGCGTGAACGTATCGATGACCTCGTCCCGCAACCACGTGTTCCCGGCCGGCCGGGCGGTCCCGGGGCGCGCCCTCACGAGGGATATCCGTGCACCAGGCAGGCGACCTCCTGTTTTGGGTCGATATCGCCGCGAGGTGGCCAGGTTGGAGCAAGTTGTCTATTTATCCTTTGATTTGCGGGTGGTGCGCATTGCGAAGGCGGCCAGGTTCGAAATGCGCCTCATGAAGCCCTCAGGAAATCTGTTGACCGAGCTGATCATCGCGACTATGCTCCAGATGATCTTCACGGGGGAGACGATGCGGGCCAATGGGTTCCGCATTGGAAATGGGGGAGTGGCGGAGTCCGCGGCTGAGGCAGTCGATGGACCGCATCTAGTTCTTTGGTCTGGCCGCATTCTTATGCGATCGCGTACCGCGCGATAAATTTGGTGTGCCCGCCAGTCATTTCTCTTCTTCTCTTTCGCGTGTGGTCGCTGTATCCATCGAGCTTCGGGATCGTTCTGTGCGCTGACGCGTGCGGAATGTGACCGATGGGAGTCCTGCACGTCGCAGGCTCCTTTGAGCGCCCAGTCGGGCGACTACGTGTACGGGGAGGTGAAGAACATGGAGAACCTTGACGTCATCGAGATCGAGGACGACATCGTCGAGTTCGAGTCCGCTGAGGACAATGCGGCGAACGTTGCCAACATCGGCAACATTGGCAACATCGGAAATATCGGCAACATCGGCAACATCGGAAATATCGGCAACATCGGCAACATCTGATGAAGCTCGCTGGCGGGGGCCTTTCCGGCCCCCGCCACATTACGGGGAGGGTCTGCCGGACGTGGCGCGCTCGATCATAGAAGAAAAGATGGAAGCGGCGCGCAAGCTCGCCCGCGTGCTTTCCGATAGCAATGACGGGTCGATCGACTCGATATACATCGCCGGAAGTCTGACGGCTGGGCTCGGTAACCCCACCAGCGACGCCGATCTGTTTGTCCTCTACGCCAAAGAAGCGGCGATGGGCGATGATGTATCGCAGTACAACGTTGACGGACACCGGGTCGACGTGGAGCGATACACCCTCGCGTTCGTCGAGGAGGCCGTCGGCGCGATCACGTCGTTCCGGCTTCAGCGGGACAACCTGACGGACCTGCACAAACTCCCGTCCAAGCTGGATTTCGTCTGCCGTCTGTACACGTCGGAGACCTTGCTCTCGTCTCCCGCGCTCGAAGGCTTCAAGCAGCGCATCGTCGCGTGCATCGGCGACATTCGTCAGGTCGCGGTCAACTACTCGGCGATTGCCATCAACGGGCACCTTGAGGACTTCCTCGGCGCCTCCGTCGACGGTGACCTCGAAACGGCCGCGCTCGTCGGGCAGGATCTCACCGCTTACGCCGGCAAGGCCGTCGCGGCGGCCTCGGGCGACCTGTACTACAGCAAGAAGTGGGTCTACAAGCAGCTCGCGCGCAACCCCGTCGAGGGTTTCCCGACCGACACGTTCACGGATTTCCAGCGTGGCACCTGGACCGGTCGGGGCCCCGAGGCCGCCGAGGAGCTGATCTTCTTCGTCCAGACCTGCATAGCCGTGAGCCAGCTCCTCAGCCGCCAGGGCGTCCCGCTGGACGTCTGGCCGGCCTGGACCGCGCCGTCAGTGCCCGCCGCCGACGGTCTGTGGCGCAACCCCTCGTACAACGTCCTCGGCCAGAGCGACGGCATCCTGCTCCACTGGGAGCTGCGCCGGCAGCTGATGCTGCGCGACCCCGCCGCGTTCGTGTGGGCCCTGTGCGACGGCCGTGGGACGCAGGCCGTGGTCGAGGCCGTGGCGCGACTCGCCGAGCACGTTCCCGCGCTGAAGACGATGACCGCCGAGCGTGTCGAGAAGCTGCTCCAGTCGCTGCGTGAGCGCGACTTGGTGCGGGCAGAACCGTTCTCCGCTCTCAGCGCGATCTGATCGGTCCGGGGGATGGGAAGCGTGATGAGCGAGGGAACTGCGGACGGCGGCGGCGCCGAACGGCTCCTGGAGCTGGCGCAGTGGGCGGTGGAGTGTCTGCAGGGCTCGGCGGACTACGTACAGGTCTACGCCGAGAGCACTGTCGAGGTGCGCGTCGAGTGCCTGGACGGCGACGTGCTCGCCACCTGCGTCGAGCCCCGTGAGGGGCTCGGCTGCATGGTCCGCAAGGACGACCGCTGGCGTCACCGCGCCTTCTCCGTGACGGAACTCGGTTCGCTGCCCTCATGGTTGGGGACCGCGCCGCAGGACGGCCCCGACGGCATCGGCGTTCGGTGGCCGGAGCGCGAGGACGTGGACTTCACGCCCGTGGCGGCGCGGGACTGGCTCGTCCAGGACGCCCGGACACCCCACTCCCTGCGCACGACGGAGGACTTCACCGCGCGCACCGTCGCCGTGGCCGACACCGAGGGCGTGCGGGCGGCCTCCGTCTCCCGCCTGGTGCGCCGCCGCCTCGAAGCCACCGTCACGACCGACGGCGGACACTACCGGGGCCTCAACCGGTGGCTGGAACGCGGCCCGACGGCAGGCCGTGGTGCGGGCAGTGACGCGACGCTCCCCCGGGAGGTGGCGCGCGAGGCGCTGGGTCACGCACGCGACTCCGCGCTCGCCGCCCTGCGGGGGAACCGCCGCACCCCCGTGGTCTTCGGTCCCACCGCAGCAGTCGGCTTCCTGCACGAGCTCGTCGGGCACGCTCTGGAGGGCGACAACTTCGCCATGCGCAGCGACTACATCGCCGCACTGCGCAAGCCGGGCGCCGTCCCCGCCGTGCTCTCGCTGTACGACGACGCGACCCTCGCCGACGGCTACGGCTCGTACGCCATCGACGACGAGGGCAACACCGGCCGCACCACCGTCCTGGTGGCCAACGGGGAGATCGGCTCGCCGCTCACCTCCGTACGTGCCGCACAGCGCCACGGCTACACGCCCACCGCGAACGGCCGCCGCCGGGACTACCGCGAGCTGCCGCTGCCCCGGGCCAGCAACACCGTGGTCCGGCCCGGGTCCGAGGACCCGGCCGCTCTGCTCGAAGCCGGATCCGAGGGCGTGCTCCACGTCGGCTGCCTGGGCGCCGGAATGATCAACCTCGCGACCGGCGAGTTCTCGTTCGCGGCTCTCAACTGCAGCTACATCACACCCGACGGCCACCGCGTCCCCGTCCGTGACGTCAGCATCTTCGGCGACGCTCTGGACGTCCTGGGCCGCATCGAAGCCATCGGTTCGGACTTCGGCGGCGACAGCATCACGTGTGGAAAGCAGGGCCAGATGATCGGGATCGGTCTCTTCTCGCCTTCGATGCGCTACTCCGCACTGGATTGGAGTGCCGCATGAGGGTGCTGGAGAACAAAACCGCTCAGGGTCTGGCCACGGCGGCCGCCGTCGAGGACGCCCTGCACGCGGGCGAGCACGCGGCCACCCACCTCGAACGGACCGCCCGGCGCCGGCTCACGGCGGACCAGGACGGCCGCAAGCGGCTCTTCGTCGACGAAGGGGAGTTCGGCGGCTTCGTACGCCTCGGCCGGGACGGCCGGGAGCTGTACCTCAATGCCAAGGAGCTGAACGCGCAAGGCGCGGCCGGACTCCTCGGGAGCGGCCGCCGGTTCTTCCATCTCGGCAGCGCCGCCCCCGCGGCAGCACACGGCGTGGCCCACCACCGCGAACGATCCGCCGACGGCGGCTGGGAGACCACTGCCGAGCGCCTCGACATGGGCGCCGCGGCCGCCGGCGCGGCCGCGCTGTCCGACGCCCTCGCCGCCCGGCTGCACGGCGGGCAGGGCGTCGGCAGCCTGCAGATCTCCGACGTGCTGCGCGAGTCGGTGTTCGCGGACAGGTCGGGGACCCGGCTCTGGGACCGCTGCTACGGGGTCGAGCTCACTGCCGTCGCCACGAGTGCCGACGGCACCCGAGCCGTCTCCGCCTCCCGGTACGCCACCGGGCTCGACGGGATCGACCCGGCGTGCCTGGGCCGCGAACTGAGCCTGATGGAAGCCGGCATGGCCCCCGGGGAGCAGCGCTTCGAGGGCTCCCGCGTCGTCTTCGCCCCCAGCGCGGCCGCCCAGCTGCTGCGGGCCCTGACGCAGACGGTCCTGTTCAACCCGATCACGAGCCCCGTCGCACTGGCCGCCGCGCTCGTGGACGAGGGGCCCCGTCCGGACGCGTACGGCGCCCGCTCCTTCGACTGCGAGGGTTCACCGACCGGCCGTACGGAGCTCATCGGGGTCGACGGCGTGCAGCGCGCCGTCGCCACCCGCAAGGCGCACGTCGGCGGTGCGCCGGACGAGGCCGGCGGGAGCGGGCGGCTGACCGGGCACGCTTGGTGGAACCCGCTGAAGAACTTCCCGCAGCCGACGGCGAGCAACATCCGGCTGACCCCGACCGGCGCCGGGTCCGACCTCCTGGCCGGCGAGCGCTGCGTGGTCGTGGACGCCCGGACCCTGGGCGTCGAGGAGTTCCGTTCCGGTGGCCAACTGGCCTTCCGGTTGCTGGCCGCCCGTGCGGTGGACGGCGTCCCCCAGGGTTCCCTCCGTCCCATGTCCGTCGAGGGCGGGGCCATCGACTTCCTCGCCTCCGTCACGGCCGTCGGCGACCACGTCTCGTACTTCCCCGGCCCGATCCCGGCCGGAGGCGGCTACATGGAGATGGACCTCACACGGGTCACCTCGAAAGAGAGAGAGCGATGAACACGACCGGAACGGGCCTCGAAGCCCGCGGACTCGTCCGCGAATTCACGGCCAAGGACGGCACCGTGCGGCGGGCCGTCGACGACGTCGCCCTGACCGTCCGGCCCGGCGAGCTCGTCTCCGTGCTCGGTCCCAACGGCGCGGGCAAGACCACGACCGTCAAGATGCTCACCGGTCTCCTGCTCCCGACGTCCGGCACCGTGCTGATCGACGGCCACGACGTCGTGCGTTCGCGCCGCCGCGCCTCGCTGGCCTGTGGATTCAGCCTGGGCGGAGACACGGGTCTGTACCCGCGTCTGACCGCCCGGCAGAACCTGGAGTTCTTCGGGCTCATGTACGGCATGCGCGGCGCGCGGCTGGAGTCCCGGAGCCGGGAGCTGCTGGAGGAGGTCGGCCTCGTCGACCGCGCCGGTGACCTCGTCGGCTCGTTCTCGCGGGGCATGAAGCAGCGGCTGCACTTGGCGCGCGCCCTGCTCCACGACCCGGCCGTGCTCATCCTCGACGAGCCGTCCGCCGGCCTCGACCCGCAGTCCGCCGCCGCCATGCGCGCCCTGGTGGCCCGGCTGGCGGGGGAGGGCCGCAGCATCCTGCTGACCACCCACGACATGCGCGAGGCCGAGGAGCTCAGCAAGCGGATCGTGCTGATGAAGGGCGGCCGCGTCCACACCGAGTCCACGGCCGCAGAGCTCCGGCTGACCGCCGCCGAGCGGCTCGGCCACGTGGTGAACGCGGTCTTCGCGGCCGCCGAGGCCCCCGAGGGGATCAAACACTGCCCCGGGCTGACCCACCTGGAGCTCGACGGTGCGACGGTCACCCTGCGGGTCTCCGACGGGGCCGCCGCCGTCCAGTGGCTGCTCGCCACCTTCCCGGGTGCGACGAGCAGCGTCGCGGTCACCCCGCCCACCCTCGAAGAGGTCTTCCTCGACATGGTGGCGGCGAAATGACTGCCGTGACAACGAAGCCCGCACGCTACGACGCCGGCCGGACGGGCTGGTTCCTGCCCACCTTCGTACGGGCCCTGACCGATCAGCTGCGCATGCACGCCTCCAGCCCCATGGCCGTCTTCTCCACCCTGGCGATGCCGTGCGTGTTCGCGTTCGTCGTGCACGCCAACGCCAGCGGCGGCGGCGCCGCGCGCGAGACCACCGGTGACATGGCCGTCGGCTCCGCGGGAATCGGCATGCTCGACTCGATCATCGTGCTCGTCGTCGTCAGCCTGATGGGCGAGAAGCAGTGGAAGACGCTGTACGCGGCGCTGGGCAGCCCCGGCGGACTCGTCCCGGTGGTGCTCGGCCGACTGACCGGCACCGCCGTGCAGTCGCTGACCGCCCTGCCCGGCACGCTGGTCATCCTGGTCCTGCTGTTCGGCCTCGGCGACGGCTTCGACTGGACACGCTGGCTGATCGGCGGCGTGTTGCTCGCCTTCTCGACCGCGTCCGTGGTGGGTCTGCTCGGCTTCGCCGTGCTCCGCTATCCGTACTCGGCTGGCATGACCAACGGCCTGACGGGCCTGGTCATGGCCCTCAGCGCGCTCATCGTTCCGCAGTCCGCCCTGCCGGGCCCGGTCCAGAAGCTCGCGTTCGTCATCCCGCAGTCCCACGTCATGGCATGGGTGCGCGGCGGCGGTACTGGTGAGCTGCTCGCGGCGCTCGCGCTGACCGGCGTCTTCTGCGGGCTCGTCGTCCTCGCTGTCCGGCGGCTGGAGCTCATCGCCCGCCGGCAGGCCCTGCCCCTGGAGGCCTGACCCTCATGGAAACCCGCATCGAGGAACGCCCGGGCAGCGCGGCGAGTGCCGCCCTGCGCGGGGCGGCGCTCTCGTACCGAGCCCTGTTCACCTGGCTGAACCCGCTCGGCTACCTGAGCTCCCGCATCGTCCGGCCGATCGGCATGGCCATCGCCTTCATCTCCCTGTCCACGTACTACGGGGCCAACGCCGGGCGCATGCTCGTGGCCTCCAGCCTGCTGGCCGGCGCCGGCGCCGTCGTCTACGGCATGGCGCTGTCGATCGGCAACGAGCGCTCGTTCGGCACCCTGGGGATCTGGCTCGCCGCACCCCAGAACAAGCTGGCCTCGGTCTGCCAGCGGGCCCTGCCGCACATCGTGGACGGGTTCGTCGGCGGTCTGTGCACCTACCTGGTGTGCTGCCTGCTCTACACCACGCTGCCGATGGGGTTGCCGGAGTTCGCCGGCCTGCTGGCCGTCGGCGTGCTGACCACCGCCGGGTTCGGCCTGTCGCTGTCGGCTCTCGCGCTGGTCGTCGAGGACCTGTTCGTCGGGCCGAACATGGCGGAACTGGTCCTCATGGTCCTGTCGGGAACCCTCGTTCCACAGGACCGGCTGCCGGGATTCCTGGTGCCGGTGAGTGAGGCCATGCCGCTCACCCACGTGATGGACGCGGTCGAGCGGAGTCTCGCCGGGCGTCCGCACGGGTCGGCCCTCCTGGTCGAACTCCTGGTCGGCGCCGCCTGGTTCGTGGTCAGCGTGCTCTTCCTGCACCTGGCGGTCCGCCGCGCGTCAGCCCGCGCCGAGCTCGGCCACGCTTAGAACACCCAAGAAAGAGAGAAATGAGCAACATGTCTACCTTCAGCCGTGAGGCCAACGCCTGGATCGACCCACGAGGAGCCTTCGGCGCCACGGCGAGCTGGCGTGACGGCTTGATCACCCGCGACAACCTCGCGGCCCGCCCGCTGGCGGCCGCCGAGTCCTACTTCACCCCCTCGCTGCCGGTCGAGGTGCACTGCCACGGGCTGGGCGACGTCGACTTCTCGAACTTCGCGGAGATCGACCTCTTCGCGGTCGACAAGCACGCCGCCTCCGAGGGCCTGCTGTGCATCCCCACCCTCTACCTCCGCCAGGAGCGGCTCGACGGCTTCGTCGAATTCATGCGGGGCTTCGCCGCGCTGAAGGCCGACGGCCAGCTGCCGTTCGTCCCCGCCATCGCGTTGGAGGGGCCGCTCGTCGCCAGCTTCGGCGGCACCCCCGCCTCCTCCGTGTGGGCCCCCTCCAAGGAGGAGTGGGAGAAGCTCGCCGGCTGCGGCCCGCTGGGCCTCGTCTACATCATGATCTCGCCGGACGCGCTCCAGTCCAGCTCCTACCTCGCGGCCCAGTTCACCCCGGACCACCCGTCGCTGGAGTGGATCGTCACGCGCCTGGTCGAGAACGGGGTCCGCCCGGCGCTCGGCCACTTCGCCAAGGAGAACCCGCAGATCGGGGCGGACTGCATCGAGGAGGTGCTCGCGACGGCCGAGGCCGCCGACTGCCCGCACTCCGGTGTCCGCGTGGTCACCGACCACCTCTTCAACGAGATGCCGCTGCTGATCAAGCACGCCTTCCGCACCTCCAGGGCCCGTGCCAACCGGGACGCGCTGCTCGCGAGCTACGACCTGCCGTCCTGGAACCTGAAGGACCTGCACGAGCAGGTCGGACCCGTCCCGGCAGCCATCATGCGCGGCGCCCACCAGGGCCGCATCGCCGCCTGCCTCAACTTCGACGGCGAGCACGTCGACTTCGCCATCGCCAAGCGCGCCATCGAGATCGTCGGCCCGCAGAACATGATGCTGATGACCGACCGCAGCGACACCGCGCGGCTGGCCGGCCAGAACCTCCACCAGGAGGCGGGCAGCGACCTCTGGTACCAGGAGCAGGGCGTGGTCGCGGCGGGCACCCAGCCGATCGACCAGCAGATCGCCAACGTACGAGCGCTCGGGATCTCCGAGACCGACATCTGGCACCTCGTGTCCTTCACGGCGTACCGCACCTTCTTCCCCGAGATCGACCTCGGGGCGGAGCAGTTCCGGCTGGGGTGCCAGGTGGACGCCGAGCGGCAGCGCATCGCGCTGCTCTGAACCTCGCGAGATCCGTCGAGGCAGTGAAAGCACAGCAAGGAGAGCAGCGATGGGGACGACGGGGAACCCCGACGAGCGCGCGCACGACATACCGCCGCAGCTTCTGGCGGCCGTAACCCGCTCGCCGGTCAAGGCACGGCTGTTCGGCGCGGACACCTACCTGCGGGAAGCCGCCTGGACCTTCGGCGAGCACCTGGACGCCCTACAGGGCATCACCCTGTGTGTCCTCAAGCCGGAGGCCGCCGTGGGCCGCCGCTACGGAACGGCCCTGGAAGCGCTGCAGGAGCACGGCTTCCGTCCGGTCGACGTCCTGCGGTTGCGCCACAGCCGACTGACGATCCGCGAAACGTGGCGCTTCCAGCTGAACTTCGCCGACCGTGAGCGGATCGCCACCATGGACCTGTGCCTGCAGTCCCTGGACAGCGTCCTGCTCGTACTCCAGGACGAACGCCACCGGCCCGGCGACGTTCCGGCATCCGTCCGGCTCGCCGCGCTCAAGGGCCCGGCCACCGCCGAGCTGCGCCGGCCCGAGCACCTGCGCGAGCGGCTCGGGGCACTCAACGGCCTGTTCAACTTCGTGCACACGGCAGACGAGCCCATCGACGTCCTGCGTGACCTCGGACTCCTGCTGGAACAGCCGCAACGCGAACGGGTGCGCGGGCGCCTCCTCGCACGCCACGACGCGCGCGAAGAGGCCCGTCGGATCTGCGACGCGATCGAACGCGAGACGGAACCGCACGATCTCGACCCGGAACAGAGCTGGCTGCGACTCGCGAAGTCCGTCGCCCCCGCCGGTGAGGCGGCGCGCGCGAGGGCGGCGGGGCGCACCGTCACGCCCGCCGAACTGCTGCGTGCCGCACAGCACCCCGACGCGGACCCCGGCGACCTGTGGGACCTGCTGTCCATCCTCACAGCCACCGTGCGGTTCAACACCCCGGACATCGAGCGCATCTTCCCCAACGTCCTGCTCGGCGCCTGGCAGGAGGAGCAGTGAGCCCTACCATCTGCATCTGCAACCGCGTCACCGAAGACGAGATCGTCGGCTGGATCCGGCGCGGCTTCACCACCGTGGACGACATCGGCGAGCAGTGCGGCGCCGGGCAGGGCTGCGGCGGCTGCCGGGACGAGCTCATCGAGCTCATCGAGTTCATCGACGATTTCGCCGACGAGGCAGCCGCCCCGTCGGCGCAGGCGGTGACCGATGCACGGAGCTGAAGAGCAGCCCGCGGCGTTCTGGCGGACCGCCCTGGAGGAAGCCGAAGCCGTCCCGCTCGACCCGGCGACCGTCGAGGAGCCCACTGCGCTGCCCGGAACCGCGGTGTACGACTTCTCCTTCGCCGGCGCCCACGGCCACCGGATCCACGGCTGGCTGATGGTTCCGCGCGCCGGCGACGGCCCGCTCCCGTGCGTCGTCCAGTACCTCGGGTACGGCGAGGGCCGCGGCCATGCGCTGGACCGGCTGCTGTGGCCGGCCCTGGGATACGCCACGCTGGTCGTCGACACCCGCGGGCAGAGCGGCGCCGGCGGGCGACGGG
Source organism: Streptomyces sp. NBC_01408 (assembly GCF_026340255.1). GTDB lineage: Bacteria > Actinomycetota > Actinomycetes > Streptomycetales > Streptomycetaceae > Streptomyces. The sequence continues at coordinate 2,236,829 of NZ_JAPEPJ010000001.1, forward strand.
GGGCGACACCGGACCCGGTCGGCCTCACCCACCCGCAGGTGCCCGGCTTCACCACCCGGGGCGTCCTGGACCCCCGGACCTACTACTACCGGGACGCCTACACCGACGCCGTACGGGCCGTGGCGGCGGCCGCTGCGCACCCCGCGGTCGACCCCGCCCGCGTCGCGACCGCCGGCTGCAGCCAGGGCGGGCAGCTGGCCCTGGCGGCGGCAGTGCTGAGCCCGCTGGTCGCCGCCGCACTCGTGGAGTCGCCGTTCCTGTCCGCCGTCACCGACCTGGCACGGCTGCCCGACCGGCAGCCGTACCGGGAGCTGCTGCGCTTCGCCGAGTCCTACCCGGACCTCGCGCCGCGCGCCCTGCGAAGCCTGCGCCTCTTCGACGTAGCCGAACTGGCCGTCCACGGGCGCTGCCCGGCACTGTTCTCCGTTGCCGGCCGGGACGGCCGGTGCGCGCCGGAGACCGGATACGCCGCGCATGCCCGCTACCCGGCCGAGAAACGCCTCCTCACCTGGCCAATGGCCGAACACGCCGCCCCCAACACACCGTTGCGGCTGGCCGAGGCGGAGTTCCTCGCGGACATCTTCACCAGGCAGCCGGCTCAGGCGGACACCCCCGCCTTCTGGCAGGAAGGACACGACACATGAGGCTCCTGGACTCCGACAGCCCACCGGTCGACCGGCTGACCGAGGTGAGCGCGGACATCCGCGAGGCCGTCACCTGGTCGGACGAGAAGGCCGACCTGTATGCGGTGGACCAGTACTTCCGCGAAGCATGCTGGACCTTCGGCGACATCGTCCCCCAGATGCTCGGCGTCGCGCTGTGCATGCTCAAGTCCGAGGCGACGGCCGGACGCAGGCTGCGGCCCGCGCTGCGCATCCTGCGGGAGGAGGGCTTCCAACCCGTCGACGCGGTGCGCTTCCGGCACGACCGGCTGACGATCCGCGAGGTCTGGCGCTATCAGTTCAACATCGCCTCCCGCGAGCGGATCGAGGCGATGGACGCCATCCTGCCCAGCACCGACACCGTTGCGCTGGTGCTCAGGGACGAGCGGTGGACGCCCGGCGCCCTGCCCGCAGCGGTGCGGCTCAACGCGCTCAAGGGGCCGGCGGACCCCGCGCTGCGCGGCCCGCAGCACCTGCGCCACCGGCTCGGCGTCGTCAACGGCCTGTTCAACTTCACGCACATCTCCGACGAACCGGCCGACGTGCTCCGCGAGCTTGCGGTGATCTGTGACGAGCCCCGACGCGAGCTCGTACGGCAGCGCATCCTCGAAGGGCACAACGCCCGCCCCGAGGTCCTCGCCGTCTTCCAAGACCTCGAACGCCGGCACCCCGAGCACGACTTCGACCTGGAGGCGAGCTGGCAGCGGCTCGCGGCCGTCCCCGGACCGCTGGGCGAGCCGGCCCGTCGCCGCGCGCAGGGCGAGGATCCGTCGCTCGACGGGATACTCGCGCTGACGCACACCACACCCGTGGACGATCCCCACCGCTGGGACCTGCTGACCGTGGTGACGCACCTCCTGACGGAGATGAACGTGCCCGGAGTGACTCCCACGGTCCCCAACGTCACGGAAGTTTGGCGCCCCGGAGGCCGGGCGGTCGGAGCCGCCTCGTGACGGCAGTGCTGTCGACCGTCAACCTCGGCGTCGAGAGCACCGGCCAGTGGACGGACGTCGGCCGCAGCGGAATCGACAAGCGCCCCGTCGCCCACAGGGTGACGGCTCGCACCTGGGGCCTGGAGGGCGACCTGATCGCCAACCCGAAGGTGCACGGCGGCCCGGACAAGGCCGTCTACGCCTTCGCCCGCGAGGACGCCGTCTTCTGGGAGCGGGAACTCGCGCGCGAGGTCGCTCCCGGCAACATCGGTGAGAACTTCTCCACCCTCGGCCTCGACATCACCGGCGCCGAGGTGGGGGAGCAATGGGCCATCGGCGAAGCCGTGTTCGAGGTGATCAGAGCCCGTAAGCCGTGCCGCGTCTTCGCCGGCTTCTGGGACGTGCCCGACCTGGTCAAGCGCTTCATCGCCCACGGGGCGCCCGGCGCGTACCTGCGCGTGCTGAAGGAGGGCACCGTCGGCGCAGGGGACCCGATCGAGATCATCAAGCGCCCCGGCCACGGCGTGACCATCGGCTTGATGCTGCGGGCCCTGACCACGGAGCGCCATCTGCTGCCGCGCTTCCTCGACGCCCCCGAGATGCTCCCCAAACACCACGAGAAGGCCCGCCGGTGGCTGGCCGCACAACAACAGACGGAGAATGCGACGCGATGACGACGACCGACACCCAACCGCTGATCGCCCCGGCCCGGCTGGCCGCACTGGACTGGAGCGACATGCCGGCCCTGCACGCCCCCATGGAGGAGCTGCTCGACGAGCTGGTGTCCCCGAAGTGGCTGAACGACGCCTTCGACCACGTGCTGCGCACTCCTGAGCTCCTCAACCAGTGCGAGCGGCTGCAGGAGCTCGACCGCGTCGTCCTGGTCAACGACAAGGCATCCGACGTCCGCATCCGGCTGCACGTCTTCACCGGCAGCGGCTTCGACCGCCCGCACAACCACCGGTGGAGCTTCGGCAGCCGCATCCTGCACGGCAGCTACCAGCACTACCTCTTCGGGGACTACGAGAACCTGGACACCGAAACGCGCATCGGCTCCCCGGCGCTGGTCCGCGAGGAGACCGCCGGGTCCGGCTACGTCATCCGGCACACCATGGTCCACACGGTCAGCTCGGCGCCCGACACCACCTCGCTGATCGTCCGCGGCCCCTCGGAGAAGGACGCCTTCGTGGTGATGAACCGCGACACGGGCGAGGCCTGGTGGCAGTACGGCCAGAAGGCGGAGAAGCCGGAGGACCAGGCCAAGCGTCGGCTGGGAGCGGAGAGGGTCGAGGAGATCCGTCAGCTCCTGATCAGCCAGGGCTGCATCCGTTGACCGGGAACGGGAGCGAGCCGGTCGAGCTCGTCATCTTCGACTGCGACGGCGTACTCGTCGACAGCGAGCCCATCGCCGTGCGGACCCATGTCGCTCTCGGCGCCGAGCTGGGCTGGCCGTTGACCGAAGCCGAGGTCATGGAGCGCTTCGTCGGCCGCTCCACCACCTCCATCGGCGAACTGATAGCCGATCGGGTCGGCCCTGATACCGCACGGATCTGGGACGAGCGCTTCCGCGAGATGCATGCACTGGCGGTGGACACCGGCTTGACGTCCGTCGACGGCATCGAGGAAGCCCTCGACGGCCTGGAGGCAATGGGCTTCGGGCCGCAGCAGTGGTGCATCGCCTCCAGCGGCAGCCACGAGAAGATGCGGCACACCCTGGGCCGGGTCGGACTGTACGACCGCTTCGAAGGCCGGATCTTCAGCGCCCACGAGGTCGAGCGTGGCAAGCCCGCCCCCGACCTCTTCCTGCACGCCGCCCGCTCCCTCGGAGTGGACCCGGCGCGCTGCGCGGTCGTCGAGGACAGCCGTTTCGGCATCCAGGCCGCCACGGCCGCCGGCATGCGCGGCTTCGGCTACGCAGGTGGCTTGACACCCGCCGAGTGGCTGACGGTCCCCGGGACGGTGGTCTTCACCGACATGCGGCAGCTGCCGGCCCTGCTCGCGGCGCACTGGGCGATCGGGGTCGGACATGCCTCTGGAAATTGAGCGCAAGTTCCTGCTGGACCGCTTCACACCGCCGCCCGCGGCGGTCGCGGAGCCCATCGAGCAGGGCTACATCGCGATCACTCCGGACGGTACCGAGGTCCGTCTGCGCAGCATTGCCGGCAAGTACGTCCTCGGCGTCAAGCGCGGCACCGGCTCGCTGTCGCGTATCGAGGTGGAATGTCCGCTGACGGAGTCGGAGTTCGACGAGCTGTGGCCGGCGACGGCCGGTGCCCGACTCGTGAAGACCCGCTACACCGTGCCGCTGGAAGGCACGACGGTGTACGTGGACGTCTACGCGGAGGGCTTGGCGGGTCTGCACACGGCCGAAGTCGAATTCGCCTCGGAGGCGGCGGCCGAGGACTTCACCCCGCCGCCCTGGTTCGGCTCGGAGGTCACCAGAGCCAAGCCCTACAAGAACCGCATCCTGGCGACCGAGGGCCTCCCGCGCTTTCCGGCCGGCCACTGACGCTTCAGGTCGGGGCGGTCGCGATGCCGGCTGCACCTGACGGCCGGGGCCGGGCCGCCCGGTGGGGCGGCCCGGATCCGGGGTCAGCCGTTCCGTTGGAGCTTCAGGCGGAAGTCCGGGCAGACGTCGGGGTCGGAGTTGTCGTAGACGAAGGTCCGCTCGGCGTCGACGCCGATGGAGAGCTTGTCCAGGGTGTCGCCCGGCAGGAACAGTTCCGGCTTCTCGAAGTGCAGGCGGAGCAGGGAGCGGCCGTTCGGGGACTGGCCGGACTCGACCTCCCAGGTGCCCGAGCCGGAGAATGCCTCGCCGAGCTTGGCGCGGTGGAAGCTGCCGGTGGGCCAGTTCTCCGCGCTGAGGGTGCCGCCGCGGTTCCCGCCGGGGTCGGCGGTGAGGGTGAGGCGGACGCCCTCGGCCTTGAGGGAACCCTCGTAGGTGCCGGTGAGCTGGGCGGGACCCGCCGTCGTCGACTCCTCCGGGACGCAGCGCTCGAAGGTGTCCGAGCCGCAGGCGGTGAGTGAGCCGACGAGGACGGCGAGGGCTGCCGCGGCGCGGCGGATGCGGTGGGATCGGTGGTGCACGGGACTACTACTTTCCGTCTGCCGGGATGCGCTCGGTCCAGGTGATCGTCTGCTCGACCGTGGAGAAGACGCCCTCCTCGCGGTTGAACTTCTTCAGCCAGTCGTAATAGCCGACGAAGTGGAGGAAGGACTCGTTGCTGGTCTTGTTCTCCAGGGAGTACTCGACCACGAGGGAGCCGTCCGGGTCCTGCCCCTTCACGTTGTAGCCGAGGGAGTAGGAGCCCATGAAGGCCTCGCCGAGGTGGTCCTCGTCATTGGTGACGATCGCGGGGATGTCGGTGAACAGCAGCTTCTCGAGCGCGCCGAGCTTCCCGTCCTTGGAGATGGAGTAGCTGACGGTGCCCTCCTGCTTCCCCTTGGCCTGCCACTCGGCGAGCGTGTCGGCGCGCAGTTGGTCCATGCTCACGCTGGACTTGATGAGCTCCGTCATCTTGTCGCCGTCGGCGTACTCACGCTTGCGCGGGCCGTCTCCGCTGACCCAGTCCCAGCCCAGCGAGTAGGCGCCTTCCTTCTGTGTGCCGGGGTACGGGTCCTTGCCCTGCATCGCGAGGTTGAAGGCGTTGTAGTCGTCGTGGGAGATCTTGTTCGTGGAGTCGATGTTGCTGTGCTGGGGGTTCGGGTTGAACCACTGGCCGAGCCCGACGTCCGACATCAGCGCGTACGCCAGGTTCCGGTCGGCGGCGATGCCGCGCTTCACGATGGCGTTGATCTCCTTCTGGGCCCCCTCGATCGTCTTCGCCTCCGGGGAGTCCTTCGCGATCACCTTGCACTGGCCGTCGAACACGGTGGTGGCCACGTCGCCGCCGGCCTGGATGAAGACCCCCTGCGCCTGGATCCGCTTGACGGCTTCCTGGAGTTCCTTCTTCACCGTCTTGAAGTCGCCCAGGGCGTCTTCAAGGACACCGACCGCCGCCTTGGCGACCTTGGTGGCCGACTCGATCTGCCGCTCGATGTCGTCGATCATCCGCCAGGCGTACGGGGCCGCCGCGCCCTCCCAGTAGCCCTTGTCCCGCAGCGGCGTGAGCATCTCGTCGTGGACGCGCTTCGGGAGCTTGGTGAGGGCCTCGTGCGTGGTGCGCCACTGGGTGACGAGCTTCTCCAGCGGCCCGAGGTCGGTTTCCAGGATCTCCTGGTAGAAGGTCGTCATCAGAGCCCCTCCAGCAGCGAGCGGCGCTTCACGCCGTTGAACGACTGCTCGATCTCGGCATTGGTCTTGTTGTAGTCCCGGGCTCCGGCGCGCAGGCTCTCGGCGATGTGCGCCAGCCAGCCCGCGACGGTTCCGGCCTGCCGCTCCCACTGCGTGTGCGCCGTACGGATGCTCTTGGCCGACTCCCAGCCCACCATCGCGGCGACCGCCGCCTGGGCGGGCTCCTCCAGCGCGGCCGCCGGCTTGGTGAAGGCGGTGTGGATCTCGTCCGCCTGGCCCGCCGCCTTGTTGAGGATCGCGGGCTCGATCCTGAGCCGGTCCTGGGACGGGCCGCCGGGTGCGGGTGCGAAGGGCGAGCCGAGCGACGGGGGTTTCTGGAGGAAGGGCGACGAGGGCTGCTGGAAGAGGGGCGGGCCGGGCTGCGGCAGGAGCGGCGTCAGCGGGTCCCGGTAGCTGTCCGCGGGAGGGGCCTTGGTGACGCCGCCCATCCACTCGGAGTTGTGCCGTTTGAGCTCATCCGGCGTCAACGGCAACTGGGCCGGTTCGGGCAGTTTGTCGTCGGCCATGCGTGGATCCCCCTGTGCGCGAACGCGAATACGAACACATTTGCGTCCGTACTTTAGTCGAGTGGTCCGGAGGACCGAGAATGGGTCCATGGCGATCAGCGGTGCGAGCGATCAGGCGACGGCGCAGGCGTGGGCGGCCCTCGGTGGGGCGGCCGAGGCGGTCGGGCGAGTGCGGTACGGCGGGGCCGGCGGGCTCGGCGAAGGGCCCCTTCCTGTACGGGAATTGGCGCGGGCGACGGTGGGTGCGTGCGCCCTGGCGGCGGCGGAGCTGGGCGCGGTGCGGGCCGGGGGAGACGTGGACGGCGTAGGCCCGCTCGCGGTGGACGAAGGGGCCGTGGCCACCGCGTTCGTGAGCGAGCGTCACCTGCGCGTGCAGGGGCGTGCACCGGTGAACTTCGCGCCGCTGTCCGGGTTCTGGCGGACTGCGGACGGATGGGTGCGGACGCACGCCAACTATCCGCACCACGAGGCGGCGCTCGTGCGCGCGCTGGGGCTGGGCTCGGCGACCCCGGAGGGCCTGCGGGAGGCGGTGGCCCGGTGGTCGGCCGTGGAGGTGCAGGAGCGGGCGTACGGGGAGGGCGGGCTGGCCGTCGCGGTGGCGGGGGAGTACGGGGAGCCGCAGCCGCTGGTGGAGGCCGTACGGGACTCCGGCGGGCCGGGCCGGGCGCTCGGGCCGGCTCCAGAGGGGCGGCCCGCGGCCGGGGTGCGGGTACTGGACCTGACCCGGGTCATCGCCGGACCCGTGGCCACGCGGACCCTCGGGCTGCTCGGGGCGGACGTGCTGCGGATCGATGCGCCCGGGCTGGCGGAGGCGGACGACGCGTACGCGGACACCGGCTTCGGGAAGCGGTCGGCGCTGCTGGACCTGGGCGGCGCGGAGGACCGGGCGGTGTTCGAGGGGCTGCTGGCGGAGGCCGACGTGGTGGTCACGGGGTACCGGCCGGGCGCGCTGGAGCGGTACGGGCTCGGGGCGCGGGACCTGCTGCGGCGCAGGCCCGGGCTGGTGGTGGCGGAGCTGTGCGCGTGGGGGTGGCAGGGGCCCTGGGCGCACCGGCGGGGGTTCGACTCGCTGGTGCAGGCGGGCTACGGGATCTCCGCGCGCTGTGCGGGCGCGGACGGCGTCCCGGGGGTGCTGCCGGCGCAGGCGCTCGACCACGGCACCGGGTACCTGGTGGCGGCCGGTGTGCTGCGGGCCCTGGCGGACGGGGGCGGGTACGCGCTGCGGTGCTCCCTGGCGGGGACGGCGTCGTGGCTGGTACGGGAGGTTCCGGCGGCGGGCCCGTCCGCCGGGCCGGGGTACTCGGCGCAGCCGTGGCTCCGGGACACGGACTCGGGGTACGGGGCGCTCCGGTACGCCGTGAGCCCCTTCGGTGACTGGGCGGCGGGTCCGTCACGGTGGGGCACGGATCGGGCCGGCTGGCTCCCGCGGTAGGCCCCTGCGGGCCCGCTGCCGGGGCTCCGCCGCAGGGGCTCCGCCCTCGGATCCTGCGCCTCGAACTCCCCCCGACTCCGTCCGGGGGATCGCCTGGCGGGGCTGGAGGGTGCGGCGCCGCCGCGGGGGCTCCGCCCCCGGGCCCCCGCGCCTCAAACGCCGGCGGGGCTGAAGATCGCCGTCGGCGGGGCTGGAGGGTGCGGCGGGGCTGGATTGGGCTCGGCTGTCGACGGGTGCTTCAAGAAGGGGAGTGGAGCGGCTTTGCCATGCAGCGGCTGGAGTCGTGGAAGCGGTAGTAGCCGAACTTCGGGGCCGCCGTGTAGCCCGTGGAGGAGTAGAGGGCTATCGCCTCGGGCTGCTGGTCGCCCGTCTCCAGGACCATGCGCAGCCGGCCCGCCGCGCGGGCGTCCTGCTCCAGCTCCGCCAGGATCCGGCGGGCCAGGCCGAGGCCGCGCGCCTCGGGTATGACGTACATGCGCTTCAGCTCGGCGTCGCCGTCCGCGTAGCCCTCGTCGTTCTCGTCCTGGCTGCGCCAGCCGCCGGTGGCGACCGGCGCGCCCGTGGCGTCGTACGCGATCAGGTAGAGGCCCCGCGGCGGGGCGAACATCGACGGGTCGAGGAAGGTGAGATCGCCCTCACCCCCGTACCGCGCCTCGTACTCCAGCTGGACCTGGTCGTTGAGTTTCGCCGCGTCCGGGTGGTCGTACGGCACGGGGCGGAGCTGGATCGCGTGAGACATCCAGACATCGTACGGAACCCTCCGGTTATGGTGCTCGGATGCTCACTGTGACCTCCGTGAATGTGAATGGGATCCGCGCCGCCGCCAAGAAGGGCTTCGGGGCGTGGCTCGAGGGATCCGACGCCGACGTGGTCTGCCTCCAGGAGGTACGGGCCGAGGAAGGGCAGATCCCGGAGGAGGTCAGGCAGCCCGAGGGCTGGCACACCGTCTTCGCTCCGGCCGCCGCGAAGGGCCGGGCCGGGGTCGCGCTGTACACGCGCAGGGCGCCGGAGGCGGTGCGGATCGGGTTCGGCAGCGACGAGTTCGACGCCGCCGGCCGGTACATCGAGGCGGACCTTCCTGGTGTGACCGTCGCCAGCCTCTACCTGCCCTCCGGGGAGGCCGGGACCGAGAAGCAGGACGAGAAGTACCGGTTCATGGCGGAGTTCCTGCCCTACCTGCGCGAGCTGCGGGTGCGGGCCGCCGCGGACGGCCGGGAGGTCGTGGTCTGCGGCGACTGGAACATCTGCCACGAGGAAGCCGACCTCAAGAACTGGAAGACCAACCGCAAGAACGCCGGCTTCCTCCCCGAGGAGCGGGAGTGGCTCGGCCAGGTCTACGACGGGGCGGGCGCCGGGTACGTCGACGTCGTGCGGACCCTGCACCCCGACACGGAGGGGCCGTACTCCTGGTGGTCCTACCGGGGCCGGGCCTTCGACAACGACGCCGGCTGGCGGATCGACCTCCAGGTCGCCACCCCGGGGCTGGCGGGGAAGGCCGTGAAGGCCTTCGTCGAGCGGGCCGAGACGCACCCGGAGCGGTGGTCCGACCACGCGCCGGTGACGGTCGTCTACGAACTCGGTGCGTGACCGGAGCCGGATGCCAGCAGGCGGTCCATCGCCATCGTCAGCTCGGCCTCGACCACGCTCTTGGCCAGCGGGCGCAGGCGCGGTAGGGCGTCCTCCGGGAGATGGGCCGAGATCAGCTCGGTGAACAGGGCCGCCATCGCGTCCGCGTGCTCGCGGACGCGGCGGCCCGTCTCCAGCACGGCCGAGAGCGGGACGCCCTCGCGGACCAGGGCCGAGGAGACGTCCAGCAGGCGCCTGCTGACGTGCACGATCTCGTCGCCGTCGGTGGCCAGGTAGCCGAGGTCGAGCGAGGCCGCCAGGTTCTCCGGGGTGACCTCGCCCTCGAAGTAGTCGGCCAGTGCCTCCGGGGTGAGGCGCACCGGGGTCTCCTCCGACCAGCCGATGCCCAGCAGCTCGCCGAGCTGGCCGACGTCGCGGCCGTTCTCGAAGGCGGCGGTCAGCTCGGCGATGCCGCCCAGGGTGTGGCCGCGCTCCAGCAGGGCGGCGATGGTGCGCAGCCGGGCCAGGTGGTGGTCGTCGTACCAGGCGATGCGGCCCTCGCGGCGGGGCGGCGGGAGCAGTTTGCGCTCGCGGTAGAAGCGCAGGGTGCGCACCGGGATGCCGGCCGCCTCGGCCAGTTCCTCCGTACGGTACTCACGCACTGTCTTCGCTTCCGTCTCTTCCACGGGCGCAGCCTAAGCCGTACCCGCAGTAACTTTCCGGGCGTGACCCCTACCCATGGGTACGGGGCTGCTCTACCCTCCCGATTGTGCCAGTGATTGCTGGCAGTGTTTCGGCGGTATGTGTGACGCGGTGTGGCGTGGTGTGGCGTGGCTGGGACTGCGGACCAAGCGGAAGCGGAAGGCGGCGGGCATGGGTGGCAAGGACGAGCGCGAGCGGCGCGAGCACGTACGAGTGGCAGTGATCGGGTCGGGATTCGGCGGGCTCGGGGCCGCCGTGCGGCTGCGGCGGGAGGGGATCACCGACTTCGTCGTCCTGGAGCGGGCCGACTCGGTCGGCGGGACCTGGCGCGACAACAGCTATCCCGGGTGCGCCTGCGACGTCCCGTCGCACCTGTACTCCTTCTCCTTCGCGCCCAACCCCGACTGGCCCCGGACCTTCTCGGGGCAGTCGCACATCCGGGCGTACCTGGAGCACGTCGCCGACACCTTCGGGCTGCGTCCGCACCTCCGGCTGAACTCGGACGTGCGGATGATGCGCTGGGACGCCGAGGAGCTGCGGTGGGACATCGAGACCTCCTCCGGTGAGCTGACCGCCGACGTGGTGGTCTCGGCGACCGGGCCGCTGTCCGACCCGAAGATGCCCGAGATCCCCGGCCTCGCCCAGTTCCCCGGCAAGGTCTTCCACTCGGCGCGCTGGGACCACGACTACGACTTGTCCGGCAAGCGCGTCGCCATGATCGGCACCGGTGCCTCCGCCATCCAGATCGTGCCCGCCATCGCACCCGAGGTGGAGCACCTCACGCTCTTCCAGCGGACCCCGCCGTGGGTGATGCCGCGCACCGACCGGGCCATCTCCGCCGTGGAGCGCTGGCTCCACCGCCAGCTGCCCTTCACCCGGGCGGCGCGGCGCGGGCTGCTGTGGGGGATCCGCGAGCTCCAGGTCAGCGCCTTCACCAAGCGGCCGAACCAGCTCGGGCTCATCGAGTCGCTGGCCAAGGCCAATATGGCGCGCTCGATCAAGGACCCGGCGCTGCGCGCCAAGCTGACGCCGTCCTACCGGATCGGCTGCAAGCGGATCCTGCTCTCCAGCGAGTACTACCCGGCGCTGGCCCGGCCCGACGTGGACCTGGTCGCCTCCGGGCTCAAGGAGATCCGGGGCTCGGTCCTGGTCGCCGCGGACGGGACCGAGACCGAGGCCGACGCGATCATCTTCGGCACCGGCTTCCACGTCACGGACATGCCGATCGCCGACCGGGTGGTGGGCGCGGAGGGCAAGACCCTCGCCGACGAGTGGAAGGACGGGATGAAGTCGCTGCGCGGGGCCACCGCGGCGGGCTTCCCCAACTGGATGACGATCATCGGGCCGAACACCGGGCTCGGGAACAGCTCGATGATCCTGATGATCGAGTCGCAGCTCAACTACATGGCGGACTACCTGCGGCAGCTGGGCGTCCTGGGCGGGCGGGCCGCGCTCTCCGCCAGGCCGTCCGCCGTGAACCAGTGGAACCGGCAGGTGCAGGCCCGGATGGAGCGGACGGTGTGGAACACCGGCGGCTGCACCAGCTGGTACCTGGACGCGCAGGGGCGCAACACGACGGTGTGGCCGGGCACGACGGGCGAGTTCCGCCGGGAGACGCGGAGCGTCGATCTGGCGGAGTACGAGGTCGTACGGGTCCGCGAGCCCGAGCGGATCCCGGTGGCCGCCGCGGCGCCGTTGCCGGGGGCTCTGCCCCCGGACCCCCGCGCCTCAAACGCCGGCGGGGCTGGATCGGCCGCCGGCGGGGCTGGAGATGTGCGGCCCGCCGCCCAGGCGGAGGGTGCCGCGTGAGCCGACTGATGCACGTCGCCTCCGGGCGGTACGCCCCGCCCGCCGCGCGGCGGGAGCTCGTCGCCGTCTCCGCCGACGGGGCCCGGCTGCACGCCGAGGTGCACGGCGAGGAGGGGGCGCCGGCCGTGGTGCTCGCGCACGGCTGGACCTGCTCCACCGCGTTCTGGGCCGCGCAGATACGGGACCTGGCGAAGGACCACCGGGTCATCGCCTACGACCAGCGCGGCCACGGGCGCAGCCCCGTCTCCCGTACGCACACCACCACCGCCCTCGCCGACGACCTGGTGGCCGTCCTCGGCGCCGCCCTCGCCCCCGGGGAGCGGGCCGTCGTCGCCGGGCACTCCATGGGCGGGATGACGATCATGGCCGCCGCCGGGCGGCCGGAGTTCGCCGAGCACACCGCGGCCGCCCTGCTGTGCAGCACCGGCAGCGCCCGGCTCGTCGAGGAGGCCCTGGTCCTGCCGTTGCGCGCCGGGCGGCTGCGGACCCGTGTCACCGGCGCGGTACTCGGCTCCCGCGCCCCGCTCGGACCGGTCACGCCGATCGCGCGGAAGGTGCTCAGGTACGCCACCATGGGCGCCGGCTCCGCGCCGGACAAGGTCGAGGCCTGCGCCCGTATCGTGCACGCCTGCCCCACCGGGGTCCGCCACGCGTGGTCCCAGGTGCTGGCCGGGCTGGACCTCGACGCGGAACTGGCCCGGCTCCTCGTGCCCACCGCCGTCATCGGCGGCAAGGACGACCGGCTCACCCCCGTGGTGCACGCCCGGGGGATCGCCGCCGCCCTGCCGAACTGCGTAGGACTCACCGAGCTCACCGGCACGGGGCACATGACGCCCATCGAGGCCCCCGAGGCCGTCACGAACGCGGTGCGCGAGCTGACCGCGCTGTACCTCCCCGCCGACGAGAAGGAGAAGACGCCGTGAGCACGCGCAGGAGTCTGGAAGGCCAGGTCGCCGTCGTCACCGGAGCCGCCCGCGGGGTGGGCGAGCTGCTCGCCCGCAAGCTCTCCGCGCGGGGCGCGAAGGTCGCGCTCGTCGGTCTGGAGCCGGAGGCCCTCAAGGAGGTCTCCGAGCGGCTGCACACCGACAGCGACCACTGGTACGCCGACGTCACCGACCACGAGGCCATGGCCCGGGTCGCGCAGGAGGTCAAGGAGCGGTTCGGCAAGGTCGACATAGTCGTCGCCAACGCGGGCGTGGCCTCCGGCGGGCCGTTCGCCGACTCCGACCCCGACGCCTGGCGCCGGGTCATCGAGGTCAACCTGATCGGCGGGGCCGTGACGGGACGGGCCTTCCTGCCCGTCCTGACGGAGAGCCGCGGCTACTTCCTCCAGATCGCCTCGCTCGCCGCGATCACCCCGGCGCCGATGATGACCGCGTACTGCGCCTCCAAGTCGGGAGTCGAGGCCTTCGCCCACTGCCTGCGCGCCGAGGTCGGCCACAAGGGGGTCAAGGTCGGCGTCGGCTACCTCTCCTGGACCGACACCGACATGGTGCGCGGCGCCGACGAGAACGACGTCATGCGCGAGCTGCGCCAGCGGCTGCCATGGCCGGCGAACCGCACGTACCCGCTGGGTCCCGCGGTCGACCGGATCGTGGCGGGCATCGAGCGGCGCTCGGCGCACGTGTACGCGCAGTGGTGGCTGCGCGGGATGCAGGGCGTACGCGGGTACCTGCCGGGGATCATCGGGGCGGTCGGACAGCGCGAGATGAAGCGGTTCGAGCCCCGACTCGGCAGTGTCTCCAAGGGACTTGTGGGGGCCGGCGGGGCCGCCGACGAGCAGGAGCGGACCCGGCGCGTCTAGCCGAAATGCGGGGAATGTCGCTGCGTGCCAGGCTGGTCGGGGCCAAGCCCCGACACCCTTCCAGGAGGAACAGCATGGGTCTCAAGGACCAGTTCCAGGACAAGGCGAAGCAGCTCGCCGAGCAGGCCGAGGCCAAGGCGCAGGGCGCACGGGACGAGGCCCCCGAGCGTTCCTCGCAGGCCGAGCGGGACACGGGGGCGCGGGCCGACAAGGCCCGTGACGCCTTCGACAACGGCTTCGAGGACTGACCGGGTCCGCAGTCGCACCCGAGTTCGCCGGGAGGGGCCCGGTCCGCACCTGCCGCGGACCGGGCCCTTCCGTGCGTCTGCGTTTCCGCGCGCCCGCGTCCCGCTAAGGCCTCGGCGGCAGCTTCGGACGGCGCAGGTCCGGTACGTCCGTGTAGCCGGGCGGAATCGCGGCCGGGTCCTGTTCCAGCAGCTCCAGCGCCAGGTGCACGGCATCGTCCAGCCCCGGGTACCGCCCCTCCGCCCAGTCGAGGGGGGTGCGCAGGACCGCGAAGTCCGGTTCCACGCCGTGGTTCTCCACCGACCAGCCGTACTCCGGGAACCAGGCGGCGTTCATCGGCACCGTGATCACCGTGCCGTCGCCGAGGGTGTGCCGGCCGGTCATACCGACCACTCCGCCCCAGGTCCGCTGGCCCACCACCGGACCCAGGCCCAGCAGCTTGAAGGCCGCGGTGATCATGTCACCGTCCGAGGAGGTCGCCTCGTCGGCCAGCGCCACGATCGGACCGCGGGGCGCGTTGGAGGCGTACGACACCGGCTGGGCGCCCCGCGTGAGGTCCCAGCCGAGGATGGAGCGGGTCAGCTTCTCCACCACCAGCTCGCTGATGTGGCCGCCCGCGTTGCCGCGTACGTCCACGAGCAGCGCGGGGCGCGACATCTCCATGCGCAGGTCGCGGTTGAACTGTGCCCAGCCCGAGCCGCCCATGTCGGGGATGTGGAGGTAGCCGCACCGGCCGCCGCTGATCTCCCGCACCACCTCGCGCCGTTTGGACACCCAGTCCTGGTAGCGCAGCGGCCGCTCGTCGATCAGCGGCACGATGGCGACCCGGCGGGGCCGGCCCTCGCCCTCCGGGGGCTGGAAGGTCAGCTCCACCGTGGTCCCGCCCGCCGCCGACAGCAGCGGATAGGGCCCGGCCACCGGGTCCACCGGCCGCCCGTCCACGTGGGTGAGCACCGCGCCGTCCCGGATGCCGGTGCCGGCCAGCGGGGAGCGGGCCTTGGAGTCCGAGGACTCGCCGGGCAGGATCCGGCCGACCACCCACGTCCCGTCCTTGGGGTACAGGTTGGCGCCGAGCAGGCCGATCGCCCGCTGGTAGTGCGGGGGGCCTTCGTTGCGGCGTGCGGGGGAGACGTAGGCGTGCGAGGTGCCGAGCTCGCCGAGGACCTCGCGCATCAGGTCGGCGAACTCGTCGGGGGAGGCGACCCGTTCGACCAGGGGACGGTACTGGCGCAGCACCCCGTCCCAGTCGATGCCGCACATCTTCGGCTCCCAGAAGTACGCGCGGATGATCCGCCCGGCCTCCTCGAAGGCCTGGCGCCACTCGGCCGCCGGGTCCACCTCGTGCAGGATGCGCCGCAGGTCCAGGTAGACCGTCGAGTCGCTGTCGCCCGACTCGTTCGCCGGGACCGCCCGCAGGTCGCCGTCGTCGTTGATCACGAGCCGGGTGCCGTCACCGCTGGCTGCGAACCAGTCCAGCCCCGAGGCCAGTTCCGTCTTGCGGGCCTTGGTGAGGTCGAAGTGCTCCAGCGTGGGCTTGCCGCTGATGTCGTTCGGGTTGGCGAACGTCTCGCCGAGCGCGCCCGAGATCGGCCAGCGCAGCCACACCAGCCCGCCGCCGTGCACCGGGTGCAGGGCCGAGTACTTGGACGCGGTCACCGGGAAGGGGGTGACCCGGCTCTCCAGCCCCTCCACCTCCACGGTCACGGCGCCGCCTTCGCCGGTGTCGCCCGAGTCCCCTTCCACCGGGTCGAGTCCGCCCGCCGCGGGCCGCCCCTCGGCTGACAGCGCGAAGGGGGAGGGCGTCGCCGAGGACAGCGGCACCAGGTACGGGCGGCAGCCCAGCGGGAAGGACAGGTCGCCGGTGTGCACGTCGTACACCGGGTCGAAACCGCGCCACGACAGGAAGGCGAGGTAGCGCCCGTCCCGGGTGAAGACCGGGCTCTCGTCCTCGAAGCGGCCGTTGGTGACGTCGATGACCGTGCGTCCGCCGGGGCCGGAGATCCGGGCCATCTTGATCTGCCGCAGCGAACGCCCGATGCCCGGATGCGACCAGGTCAGCCAGGCCCCGTCGGGGGAGAAGGCCAGGTCGGTGACGGGTCCGTTGATGGACCGGATCAGCTCGGTGACCGCGCCGTCGGACTCCTCGGTACCCGCGGCGGCAGCCGCTTTTTCGGACACAGTGACGAGCAGCAGCCGCCCGTCGTTGGAGGCGATGGCGAGCCGCTCCCCGTCGGGGTCCGAGAGCAGCTCGGTCACGCGCCCCAGCTCGCCCGAGGCCAGCCGGCGCGGCTCCCGTTCCCCGGAGGCCCGCGGGAGGTAGGCGATCTCGATCGCGTCCTCGCCCTCGGCGTCGGTGACGTAGGCGACCTGCCCGCCGCTGCCGAGCATCTCGGGCAGCCGCACGCGTACGCCCGGGGTGTCGGCGATGGTCCGGGCCGGCCCGTCGCGGTGGGTCAGCCAGTACAGGCTGCCGCGGACCACGACCGCGCTGGCCCGCCCGGTGGTGTCGACGGACAGCGAGTCGACGTGGCTGGCGGCCGGCACCTGGTACGTACGCCGGCCCGCGCGCGGTCCGCCCAGCCGGACCTGGAGCTTGCGCGGGGCGGCGCCAGGGGCCAGCGAGTCCACGAGCCAGATGTCCCCGGCGCACTGGTAGACGATCCGGGAGCCGTCGGTGGAGGCGTGCCGGGCGTAGAACTCGTCGTGGTCGGTGTGCCGGCGCAGATCGGTGCCGTCGGGCAGGCAGGAGTACAGATTGCCGATGCCCTCGTGGTCGGAGAGGAACGCGATCCTCCCGTCCACGAACATCGGGGCGTCGAGGTGCCCCTCGATGTCCTCCAGCAGCCGCTTGCCGTGCAGCCACAGCCGGCCGGTGGCGCCGCCGCGGTAGCGCTTCCAGGCGGCGGGCTCGTGCGGGGGCTTGCCGGTGAGCAGCAGGGTGCGCCGCTCGCCGTCGTCCCCGGCGTGCACCTGGATGTCGGAGACCGGCCCCCAGGGCAGGCGTCCGCCGGGGCTGCCGTCGGTGGGGAGGCTGTAGGCCCAGGCGAAGTAGGAGAAGGGCTGGCTGTGCGAGGAGACGGCGAGGATGTCGCTGTGGCCGTGCTCGTCGGGCGGGGTCCAGCCGCAGACGCGGGTGTCGGTGGCGCCCCAGTGGCTGAGCTGGCGGGCCGGGCCGCCGTCGACGGGGGCCAGGTGGATTTCGGGGTCGAGGCTGCGCCAAGTGGTGAAGGCGATGTGCCGGCCGTCGGGGGAGAAGCGCGGGTGGCTGACCCGGGTCCGGTCGACGGTGATCCGCCAGGCCCGGCCGGGTGTCTGTCCGTCGGGGACCAGCGGGGCGACCCACAGGTCGTCCTCGGTGGCGAAACACAGAAGGTCGTCGTGCAGGTGCGGGAACCGGAGGTACGCGACGTCGTGACTCACCCCCCAATGCTTTCCGCGCGGGAGGGGCCTGGCAACTCGTACAGGTGATCCATGCCACGGTCCGAAGCGAAACGGAACGGTTTCGTTTCGTTGGGCGCGGGGGTATCGTCATAGGGGTACGGAACACATTCGTTTCGATAAGAAGCGCGTTCGGACGGGAGGAGCGGCGATGACCGAAGCGATGGCGGCTCGGCGCAGCCGGATCACCCCCGAACGGCAGGCCGAACTGCACGAGGCGGTCCTCGACCTCCTGCGTGACGTCGGCTACGAGGCGTTGACCATGGACGCGATCGCCGCCCGTACGAAGTCCAGCAAGGCCACCCTCTACCGCCAGTGGGGGAGCAAGCCGGAGCTGGTCGCCAAAGCCCTGCGATGCACGCAGCCGGTCTCGCTGCGGGAGATCGACACGGGCAGCCTGCGCGGGGACTTCGCGCGCATGGTGGAGCACTCCGACGACGCCCAGATGGCCAAGGACACCGCGCTGATGCGGGGTCTGGCCCACGCGGTCCACGAGAGCCCGGAGCTCCACAAGGCGCTGCGGGACCTGCTGGTCGACCCGGAGATCACCGGTTTGCAGGTGATGCTCCAACGTGCGGTGGACCGGGGTGAGATCGCCCCGGACTGTCCGGCCCTGGACTTCGTGCCGCACATGCTCATCGGGGCGTTCATCGCGCTCCCGCTGATCGAGGACCGTCCGGTGGACCGGACCTTCCTCGGTGACTTCATCGACGCCGTGGTCTTCCCCGCCCTCGGCGTCTGATCCGCCCGTCCCCATATTTCGTTCCTGCTGCTCCTGACACGCCGCTCTCGTCGTCGGGCCGGCTTTCCACGCCCTGATCCGCACCGGATCCATCCCACGACCTGAACGGGAGAACCACCGACGTGGCCACCTTCCTCTACCGCCTCGGCAGAGGCGCCTTCCGGCGCCGCCGCCTCGTCGCCCTCATCTGGGTGGCGCTGCTGTTCGTCGCCGGCTTCGGCGCGGCATCGGCGTCCGCCCCCACCTCCGGCTCGTTCTCGATACCCGGCACGGAGGCCCAGAAGGCCTTCGACCTGCTGGACAAGAAGTTCCCGGGGATGGCCGCCGACGGCGCCACCGCCCGCATCGTCATCAAGGCCCCGGCCGGGGCCAAGGTCACCGACCCGGGCACCAAGACCCAGGTCGAGAAGATCGTCGAAGACCTGAAGTCCGGGCCGGGCAAGGACCAGATCTCCTCGGTCGCCGACCCGTACCAGGCGCAGGCCGTGAGCCAGGACGGCTCCACCGCCTTCATCAGCACCAAGTACAAGGTCAGCGGCATGGAGCTGACCGACCAGACCCGCGAGGCGCTGAAGGACTCCGGCAAGGAGGCCCAGGCCCAGGGGCTGACCGTCGAGATCGGCGGCGACGCGCTGATGGCGGCCCCCGAGACCGGCTCCGGCGAGATCATCGGCATCCTGGTCGCCGCGATCGTCCTCGTCATCACCTTCGGTTCGCTGATCGCGGCCGGTCTGCCGCTGCTGACCGCCGTGATCGGCGTGGGCATCGGCGTCTCCTCCATCACCGCGCTCGCCAACGTGCTGGACCTCGGCAACACCACCGCCACCCTCGCGACGATGATCGGCCTCGCGGTCGGCATCGACTACGCCCTCTTCATCGTCTCCCGCTACCGCGCGGAGCTCGCCGAGGGCCGCGAACGGGAGGAGGCTGCGGGCCGGGCCGCCGGAACCGCCGGCTCCGCCGTCGTGTTCGCGGGTCTGACCGTGGTCATCGCCCTCGTGGGCCTGGCCGTCGTCAACATCCCGATGCTGACCAAGATGGGCGTCGCAGCCGCCGGAACCGTGGTCATCGCGGTCCTGGTCGCCCTCACGCTGGTCCCGGCCATCCTCGGCTTCGCGGGCAGGAAGGTCCTGCCGGCCGGCGAGAAGAGCAAGCTGTTCGGCAAGGGCAAGGGCAAGGGCAAGGGCGAGACGGCCGGTACGGAGCAGAAGGCCAACGGCGGCACCCGCTGGGCCCGCTTCGTCCTGCGCCGCCCGGTCATGGTCCTGCTGGCCGGTGTGATCGGCCTCGGCGTCATCGCCATCCCGGCGAGCAAGCTGGAGATGGGCCTGCCGGACGACGGCGCCCAGCCGGTCTCCACCACCCAGCGCCAGGCGTACGACATGCTGTCCGACGGCTTCGGCCCCGGCTTCAACGGCCCGCTGATGGTGGTCGTGGACGGGGACAAGGCCCTGGCCGACCGGACGGTCGACCGGATCAAGGGCCTGGACGGCGTGGCCGCGGTCATGCCGCCCATGCCCAACGAGGCCGGCGACGCCGCGATGATCAGCGTCATCCCGAAGGACCGCCCGTCCTCCGCCCAGACCGAGGACCTGGTCCACACGATCCGCGACGGCAGCGGGGGCGACGTCATGGTCACCGGCGCCACCGCGATGAACATCGACTTCTCGCAGAAGATGAACGACGCGCTGCTGCCCTACCTGGCGCTCGTGGTCGGCCTCGCCTTCCTGCTGCTGATGCTGGTGTTCCGCTCGATCCTGGTCCCGCTCAAGGCGGCCCTCGGCTTCCTGCTCTCGGTAGTCGCCGCCCTCGGCGCGGTCGTCGCGGTCTTCCAGTGGGGCTGGCTCGGCTCGGTCTTCGGGGTGGAGCAGACCGGCCCGATCATGTCCATGATGCCGATCTTCATGGTGGGCGTGGTCTTCGGTCTGGCCATGGACTACGAGGTCTTCCTCGTCACCCGGATGCGGGAGGCGTACGTCCACGGCGAGCGCCCGGGCCAGGCCGTCGTGACCGGCTTCCAGTACAGCGCACGGGTGGTCGTGGCCGCCGCCGTCATCATGATCGCGGTGTTCGGGGGCTTCATGGGAGCCAGTGACCAGATGGTCAAGATGATCGGCTTCGGTCTGGCCGTCGCCGTCTTCTTCGACGCCTTCGTGGTCCGCATGGCCATCGTCCCGGCGGTGCTCGCGCTCCTCGGGCACAAGGCCTGGTGGCTGCCGAAGTGGCTGGACCGGCTGCTGCCGAACGTGGACGTGGAGGGCGAGAGCCTGCGCCGCCACCTCGAGGACGGCACCGGCTCCTCCGACGGCCCGGACAAGGACCGCGAGCTGGTCAACGCCTGACCTTGCTCCGTACGGCTGACGACCCCGGCCCCGTACCGCCTGATCCTCAGGTGGTACGGGGCCGGGGTCGTTGCGCCTATCGGGTGGCGGCGGGGGCGTACGTACGGCGCAGGAAGCGGCGCAGGGCGGCGATGTCGAACTGGATCACGGCGACCCCGTCAGGGGAGTGGAACTCGACGACCGCCTGCACGCGGCCGCACGGCCAGACGCGGACGTCCCCGGTGCCGGTCGGGGCCAGCAGGCCCGCCTCCAGCAGGGCGAGGGGGAAGACCCACTCGTTGTCGGTGCCCTCGGGGGACAGGTCGGCGGGGAAGACGATCCGTACGGCCAGCGGCTCGGCGGGGACGAAGCGAAGGACGACCGGAATCTTCCGGTAGAGCGGGTCGTCGGTGATCACGCGCGCGCTCACGCGTTCCTCGATGAGAGCGACCGTCGCGGTGGCGGTCCGGGTGGCAGGGGGATTCTCGGCGGTCGCTGACATCGACACGACTCCTCGAAATCGGAACCTTTGACTCCGTTTGTCCGTCCAGCCTCGCACATTCCGACGAAACCGCGCGGCTCTATTTGTGACGTGAGCGCTCTTGCCAACGGTTTGCAAGTGGGCACTATTCTTGAACGGCTAAAGACTGCATAAGAAGCGGAGCCACTCCATGCACGTGCCCGACGGATTCATCAACGCACCCGTCTCGGTGGCCGCCGGAGTGGCGGCCGCCGCCGCGGTGGCCGTCAGCCTCCGCGGCGCCCGCCGGGAGCTGGACGAGCGCACCGCGCCGCTCGCCGGCCTCGTCGCCGCCTTCATCTTCGCCGTCCAGATGCTGAACTTCCCGGTCGCCGCCGGCACCAGCGGCCACCTGCTCGGCGGGGCGCTCGCCGCCATACTCGTCGGCCCCTACACGGGTGTGCTGTGCGTGTCCGTGGTCCTCCTCATGCAGGGCATCCTCTTCGCCGACGGCGGCCTGACCGCCCTCGGCGTCAACATCACCGTCATGGGCGTCGTCACCGTGGTCGTGGCCTACGCCCTCTTCCGCGGGCTGCTCAAGGTGCTGCCGCGCACCCGCCGCTCCGTGACCGGCGCCGCCTTCGCCGGAGCCCTGATCTCGGTACCGGCCTCGGCCACCGCCTTCACCCTCCTCTACGCCGTCGGCGGGACCACCGACGTGGCCACCGGCAAGGTGCTCACGGCCATGGTCGGCGTGCACGTGCTCATCGGTATCGGCGAGGCCGCCATCACCGCCGCCACCGTGGGCGCCGTGATCGCCGTCCGGCCCGACCTCGTCCACGGGGCCCGCGGGCTGACCGCGCCGCTGAAGCTGCGCGTCGGCGGAGAGCTCGTCGACGCCCCCGCCACCGCCCCTGAGCCGGTCGCTGCCCGGTCCACCGGCAAGGTCTGGGCCACCGGCCTGATCGCCGCCCTCGCCCTCGCCGGGATCGTCTCCTCCTTCGCCTCGGGCAGCCCCGACGGCCTGGAGAAGGTCGCCGCCGACCAGGGCATCGACGCCAAGGCCGACGAGTACACGCACGCCACCGCCGACTCGCCGCTCGCCGACTACGCGATCAAGGACGTCGCGAACGAGAGCCTCTCCGTCGGCCTCGCGGGCGTCATCGGCGTCGGCGCGACCGTGGCCGTCGGCTCCGGAGTCTTCTGGGTGGTGCGCCGCCGCCGTACCGAAGAGCCCGCCGCGGCCGAGCCCTCGGCGGTCTGACATGGGCGCGGGCCACGCCCACCGTCTCTACCGGCCCGGTAACTCACCGGTCCACGCACTGCCGCCGCACTGCAAGCTCGCCGCGACCTTCGCGTTCGTGGTGGTCGTCGTGTCCACACCGCGCGAGGCGGTGTGGGCCTTCGGCCTGTACGCCCTCCTCATCGGCGGGGTCGCGGCCGTGGCCCGGATCCCGGCCGGCTTCCTGCTGAAGCGGCTGCTGATCGAGGTCCCGTTCGTGGCCTTCGCCGTCCTGATGCCCTTCGTGGCCGAGGGCGAGCGGGTGGATGTACTCGGGGTCCCTCTCAGCGTCTCGGGTCTGTGGGGCGCCTGGAACGTGCTGGCCAAGGGCACCCTCGGCGTGGCCGCGTCCGTCCTGCTCGCCTCCACCACCGAACTGCGGGCACTGCTGCTGGGGCTCCAGCGGCTGAAACTGCCGCCGCTGCTCGTACAGATCGCCACCTTCATGATCCGCTACGGGGACGTGATCACCGATGAGCTGCGCCGGATGTCCATCGCCCGCCGCTCGCGCGGGTTCGAAGCCCGCGGCATCCGGCACTGGGGGGTGCTGGCCAAGACGGCAGGCGCGCTGTTCATCCGCTCCTACGAGCGGGGCGAGCGCGTCTACCTCGCGATGGTCAGCCGCGGCTACGCCGGCTCGATGCCGGTGATCGACGACGTAGCGGCCACGCGCGGCCAGTGGGCCTACGCGGCCGTGCTCCCGGTGACGGCGCTCGCCGTCTGTCTGATCGGATGGACCCTGTGACCACGCCTTCCGCCACCCCGCCCGCGGCGCCGGCCCCCTCCCTGGAGGTCTCCGGCCTCGCCTACGCCTACCCCGACGGCCACCAGGCCCTCTTCGGCGTCGACCTGACCGTCGGGCACGGCGAGCGGGTCGCCCTGCTCGGCCCCAACGGCGCCGGGAAGACCACCCTGGTGCTGCACCTCAACGGCATCCTGACCGGTGGGGTCGGCTCCGTGACCGTGGCCGGGCTGCCGGTGGCGAAGCGGAACCTCGCCGAGATCAGGCGCCGGGTCGGGATCGTCTTCCAGGACCCCGACGACCAGCTGTTCATGCCGACCGTGCGGGAGGACGTCGCCTTCGGCCCGGCGGCGGCCGGAATGCGCGGCGCCGAGCTGGAGGAGCGGGTCCGGGACGCCCTGGAGCAGGTCGGCATGGCGGACTTCGCCGACCGGCCGCCGCACCACCTGTCCTTCGGCCAGCGCCGCCGGGTCGCGGTGGCCACCGTCCTGGCCATGCGGCCCGAGATCCTCGTCCTCGACGAGCCCTCGTCCAATCTGGACCCGGCCTCGCGCCGCGAGCTCGCGGACATCCTGCGCTCCCTGGACGTGACCGTCCTGATGGTCACGCACGACCTCCCGTACGCGCTGGAGCTCTGCCCGCGGGCCGTGGTCCTCAGCCAGGGGGTCATCGCGGCGGACGGACGCACGCAGGCGCTCCTGTGCGACGAGGAGCTGATGCGGGCCCACCGCCTGGAGCTCCCCTTCGGCTTCGACCCCCGCATTCCCCTTTTGACGCGCCCCTCGCACTGATCGGCGCCGGCGCGCCTCCAGGGCTTCGGGGCCGCTGCGCCGGACTCCGTCCGCCGGTCGTGGCCGGGCTCGGTGGGCTGCTTCAGGGGACCCGGGAAGCAGGGCCGTCCGGCGGGCGTTGCATTCTGTCGTGGGCGCCGTCGGGGCGTCGCGGCAGGGTGCTGGGAGTCAGGCGTGGATGTCCACGGGATGGTGGCGGAGGGCTTCGAGCCCGTCAGGGACGCGTTCGTACGCAACTTCGAGGTGCTCGGGGACCGGGGCGCGGCGGTCGCCGTGTACCGGGACGGCCGCAAGGTCGTGGACTTGTGGGGCGGAACCAAGGACGCGCAGGGCACCGAGCCCCGGCCCCCCTGGACCGAGGACACCGCCCAGATCGTGCGCTCCGCGACCAAGGGCGTGGCCGCGGCCGTCCCCCTGCTGCTGCACCAGCGCGGACTGCTCGACCTGGACGCGCCGGTGGGCTCGTACTGGCCGGAGTTCAAGACGGGCGGCAAGGACCGGACCCTGGTCCGCGACCTGCTCGCGCACCGCGCGGGCGTTCCGGCGCTGGACCGGGGACTGACCGTGGCCGAGGCCGTCGACGGGGTCAGCGGCCCGCGCGCGGTCGCCGCGCAGCAGCCGTTCTGGCAGCCCGGCACCGACCACGGCTACCACGCGCAGACCTACAGCTGGCTGCTGTCCGAGCTGGTGCTGCGGGCGACGGGCCGCACGGTCGGCGGGATCCTCGCCGAGGAGATCGCGGAGCCGCTGGGCCTGGACTTCTGGATCGGCCTGCCGGAGAACGAGGTGCACCGGGTGGGACGGGTGGCCCCCGTGGACCCGCCCGAGAGCGCGGGCATGCTCAGGACCCGGCCGAGGAGAAACGTTTCCGAGGCCTACGCCGACCCGGACTCCCTCACCCGCCGCGCCTTCGCCGCCATCGATCCGCTGCCGGACGAGAACGACCCCGCCTACCGGGCCGCCGAACTGCCGGCCTCGGCGGGCATCGGCACCGCCCGCGCCCTCGCCCGCTTCTACGCGGCCACCATCGGGGTGGTGGAGGACGGCGCCCGGATCTTCACCCAGGCCACCACCGCCCTCGCCGGGCGGGAGCTCTCCTCCGGCCCGGACCGGGTCCTGGTGGTGAACACCCGATTCGGCCCCGGCTACATGCTGCACGGCCCGGCGTCCCCGCTGCTGTCCCCGGCCTCCTTCGGCCACCCGGGCCGCGGCGGTTCGCTGGCCTTCGCGGACCCGGAGGAGGGCATCGGCTTCGGTTACGTGACGAACGCCCACGCCAAGTCCGTCACGGCCGACCCCCGCGCCCAGGCCCTCGTACGGGCCCTCCGCGCGGCCCTGGCCTAGTGCTGTGGCCGGCAAACCTTTCCGGCCACAGCACTAGCCGGCCTCCCGTACGTCGGAGAGTGTGGCCCCCGCGTAGTCGATGAGCTGGTACGGCCCCATCGGGAACACCGTGTTCGGGGTGCCGGCCGCCGCCCAGACCACGTCGTGGTCCAGCAGCCGCCGGTCGGCGAGCACGCGGGTGCGGGTGCGGTGCCCGAAGGGCGGGACCCCGCCGATGGCGTAGCCGGTGGTCTCGCGGACCACGGCGGCGTCCGCCCGCGTCACCTTCCCGGCGCCGAGCTCCCGGCGTACCGCCTCGACGTCGACCCGCGAGGCCCCGTCCATCAGGACCAGCACCGGGACCCCGTCGGCGGCGAAGATCAGCGACTTGACGATCTGGCTCAGCTCGCAGCCGATCGCGGCTGCCGCGTCGGCCGCGGTACGGGTCCCCTCGGGGAAGGTCCGGACGGTGAGTTCGAGGCCCAGCCCGGCCAGGGCCTCGGCGAACAAGGGGTGCGTGGACGTCGTCATACGGGGACGCTAGCGCCGCGCGGGCCAGCCGAGCGAGCGGTTTCCCCTCCTGTGCTCCCCGTTGTCGTAGCTCGTCGAGCCGAGCGATTCCGTTACGTTTCGCGGTGGACCGATGTACTCGGTCAGACCGTGGCGCCGATCCGCTGGGCGAACCGGCGCAGGCCTGGGATCTCGCAGCCGGCGCCGGGCACCACCGTCCGCGCGATGGAAGCCCCCGAGCACTTGGCCGTGGGAGTTCTTGCCCGGTACGGCACCTTCACCGACGCGTTTCCCGGCCACGCCTACGTACGCCCCCTCGGCGGTGGCCGTGAGTGGATCGCCGCCCCGGAGTACCTGCGTCCCGCGACCTGGCCGGAGACGGCCGCCGTCCGGATGCAGGAGTGGACGGGGTGACCGGCCGCCCGGTCCTCGGTCCGATCCGAGGAGGTGGGCGCCGCACCGTCGACCACCCGTTGACCGGCCGCCAGGTCCGCGACATCGCATCCGGGCAGACCGGCGAGCTGATGGAGGCCACGGAGGAGTGGCACGGCGGCCGCATCCTGCGCCTGGCGCACATCCGCCCTCCCGGCGGCGGCGTCGCAACCAGTGAGCGCCGCCCGGATCGGCGACCTCGTAGAGGACGGCCCCGGCGGCGTGCCGGCCGCGCAGGCCCGCTGGGTCGGGTCGGAAGCCATGGCTGTCGCGTCGATCACCCGGCTGCCGGTCCTGCCTTAGCAGCAAACCAACAACTGTCACTTAAGGTGACTTAAAGATTACTTACTGCAATCTGGAGAAGAGATGCTCAGACGTCAGCTCAGTGCCGTGGCCTTGGCTGTGCCGATGGTCGCCGTGCTCGGTATCGGAAGCGCGGCAGGCGCGGAACCCCAGGTATCCATCCCGTGCGATGTCGCCGCGCTCAACAGCGCGATCATCGCGGCGAACAACAACACCGGCCCGCAGACCATCCGGCTCGCGCCCAGATGTGTCTACAACGTCCAGACTCCGGCGTCGACCGGCGGGCTCGGCGCCAACGCCCTGCCGAGGATCACAGGCACGGTCACGCTGCTGGGTCGTAACACCACCATCCGACGGGACCCCGACGCCTCCGAGGGCTTTCGCATCGCGGAGATCGACGGCCCGAATGGACGTCTGACCGTCGACGGTGTCACCGCGACCGGCGGCGGCTATCTCGAATACGCCGGCACCTATCTGCCCACCGACGGAGCGACGCTCATCCTCCGGCACAGCGCCGTGACCAACAGCACGGCGAACTACGGGGGCGCCATCTTCGTCAATCAAGGCAGCACCCTCGAAGTGCACGACAGCGTCCTGCGGAACAGTGCGGCGCAGCAGGGAGGCGCCGTCTACAACGGGCCGCGCAGCACCACCCTGCTCATGCGCACCCGTGTGGAGGGGAACCAGGCCACGGCGTTCGGGGGCGGCATCTTCACCGCCGGGGCCTCTCTGACCATCAAGAACTCGCACATCGGCGCCAATCGCGCCTTCGATCAGGGCGGCGGAATCTACAACGACCGAGCCCCGATGGACATCTCCTCGACGACCATCGCCGACAACCGTGCAGGCCTCATGGGCGGCGGTATCGCCAATTACGGCAGCAGTACGCTGACGAAAACAACGGTGCGGCGCAACAGCGCGCTCAATGGCGGCGGCATCTGGCAAGCGCCATCCCCCAGCGTCCTGAACCTCGTCAACAGCCAGATCGTCGACAACACGCCCAACAACTGCCGCCCTGTCGGGTCGGTCCCCGCCTGTACGTCCTGACCGCGGAGCGGGGCGCATCGACGGTGCGGCCCTCGGTGATCGGTGATCCGGGGGAGAGGGCGGAGGAGGCGGAGTAGTCCGAGTAGTCGGCCCAGCCCTTTGCGGTCAATGGCCTGGTGGGTCGATGCCTCAAATTTCTGCGGTGCCCCTGAGACGCCGCTGTCCGCCGGGCGGAGTCCGGCGCAGCGGTCCGCCCGTGAGGCGCTCCCGGCGCCTCACGGTGCGAGGGCGGCGTCAGGAAGAGGAAAGGACCGACGCGACGATCGGGCCCGCCGCGTCGCCGCCGTGGCCGCCGCCCTCGACCATCGCCGCCGCGGCCATGTCGCCGCTGAAGCCCGTGAACCAGCTGTCCGGGCTGCCCCCGCCGCCGACCTCCGCCGAGCCGGTCTTCGCGCCCTTGTCGCCGCCGACCGAGGCCATCGCCTTCTGGCCGGTGCCCTCGGTGGCCGTCAGCCGCATCATCGAGACCAGCTGCTGCTGCACCGCGGGCTTCATCCGGCGCTGAGCCGTCGCGATCGTGCGGCCGTCGAGCTCGGGGGAGACCAACAGCGGCTGGCGGAAGACCCCGGTGCGGGCGGTCGCGGTGATGGAGGCGACGTTCAGCGGGTTCATGGTGATCTGGCCCTGCCCGATGTACGCGGCGGCGGCCTCCGCGCCCGTCGCCGCCGGGACCTTGCCGTCGGTGGACTTCACGCCGGTCTTCCAGTCCAGGCCGATGCCGAAGACCTCCTTGGCCTCCTTCGACAGTGCGGAGTCGTCGTCGACGGGCTTGATCTGCTTGATGAAGGCGGTGTTGCAGGACTTGGCGAAGCTGGTCGCGAAGGTGGTGCCCGCCGGCAGGTCGAAGTTCTTCAGGTTGTGGAAGGGGCGGCCGCCCCAGGACACGGTCTTCGGGCAGTCCGCGGGCTTGTCGGCCGCCACCATGCCGCGGTCCAGCAGCATCGCCGCCGTCACGATCTTCATGGTGGAGCCCGGCGCCCGGGTGCCGGCCATCGCCGCGTTGTACCCGTCCTGGCGGTGGTTGGCGACGGCCAGGATGTGCCCGGTGCTCGGCTTGACCGCGACCACGGAGGCCTCCGGGAACCTCGCGACCGCCTTCTCGGCCGCCGCCTGCACCTTCGCGTCCAGGTACGTCTTGAGGACGCTCGGCTCCCCCTCCACCAGGGTCAGCAGGGTCCGCTTGGGCGTGTTCGCGACGGCCGGCTCGATCCAGACCTCGGCGCCGGTCTTGCCGCCCGCCTTGCTGCCGTACGTCTCGCGGAGCTGGTCGAGGAGGGGGCGCAGCGAGGGGTACTTCTCCGCCGTCAGCTCCTCGTCGTTGCGGTCGACCAGTTTGACGGGCGGGCTCGCCGGGGCGCCCGCGCGCAGCTTCTCGTCCTTCTGGAGCTCCGGGTGGATCACCGAGGGCTGCCAGTCGACCAGCGGCTTGCCGCTGGTGACCCCGCGGACCACGGTCAGCCGGGACTCGTAGGCGAGGGGCTTGGTGGTGCCCTCGTAGGTGATCTCCGCGGCGACCGTGAAGGGGACGGTGTCGCCCTTCGCCGCCCCGGGGGTGATCACCGCCTTGGAGATGTACGCCTTGGCCTTGTAGTCGGCTACGGCCGTCTGGGCGGCCGTAGCGTTGTTCGTCAGGTCGGCGGCCGTCCGGTCGTCGCCCGCCGCCCATGCGGCGAGGAAGGCCTTGGCCGTCTCGGCGGTCTCCTTCTCGGTGACCGGGCCGCTGCCCTTCTCCGGACGGTAGGCGGCGTCACCGGCCTTGGTGCTGGTCCCGCCTTCGCCGCCCGCGTCCCCCACCAGCGCGTACACCCCGTACCCGGCCCCGCCGAGCATCGCGAGAAACACCCCGCCGATGACGGCGCCCTTCGCTGCCCCGTTCATTAACGTCCCTCCCCCGGACCTCAGTTCTCTGAACATGTTCAAAGAACTCGTGGTGCAGACCTTACGCTGCGCTGACACACCAGTAGGACTTTGTTACCGGACCGGAACATGTCAAGTGGCCGCCTCCGGCCCCCGGATGGCGGATGGCCCGGCACCTGGAGGTGCCGGGCCATCCGCGTTCTCGCTGCTGTTCTCGCTTCTAGACCCAGGTGTCCAGCCACATGCGGCCGCGCCAGGAGTCCATCGGGAGGGTCTGGCCCGTGTAGATCGGCCAGAAGTAGATGAAGCCTCCTGGGACAAGGGGCGTAGTGACCTGACCAGCGGCGGAGCTGTCGGCGCGGGTCCTGCGGCGGCCGCTGGGCCGTCTCTGGGCCGTGATCACGCGCTTGGCTGCATTCTCACCTGCCATCCGCGTCAAGCAGGTGCGTGAATGCTGCTTCGGGGGTCGGCAGTCGAAGCTACACTCAGCGCCATGCAGCGGGGTGGGGTTACAGAGCGGGTTTCTGCCGGTTCGGCGGCTGTTTTCACTGGTTTAGTAGCCGATACGGCGGCCGTTGTCGCGCTGCTGGCATCGGATACCTTTCGGAGATGGTGCAAGGACTATTGGATTATTCCGACAGGTCTCAGCCTTCTCCTGGTTTACGTGGTGATCGCGCTGCTGGAAGCCAATTCGAGGAAGGCCGGAGAGCTGCGCATCCTCAGGGATACATTAAGGGAGCCGAGTCAGCATGACCGCACTCTCTTTTCTACAGTCACAGCCTCACTTCATCCTGATGGGAGGACTGTGGAGTGGCTCAAGCATGGCTTCATCTGCACGAGCTTCGAGGGCTCGCTGATGGGCCCGCTTGACGCTCTACAGAGGAGTCGGCTTCGGGACCCGCGCGGGTTCGATAGTGCAGAAATTGAGCCTGTATACCGAGAGCTTTCCGCCTGCATCATGCGGTTTACCAGAGTCGTAAATCAGCACATGTGGTCCGATTACCCGGATAACCCGTCTAGGCTGGCTATCCCGAGAGAGTGGGAAGTCTCTGACCCCGAGCGCTACGAGGGCGCAATGGACGATCTGAATGCGCGCTCGCTCGAATTGGTGGAAGCCTATGACGCATTTCTCCTCACAGCGCAGCGAAACGGTGTGACTGAGGTTGGCGCGGAGATTGGCTCGCCTGTCGTCTGATCTAGAACACGTCCATGCCGAAAACATCGTCAAGAGCCCTTCGGGTGCGCCCCTCGCTGCTCGGCATCAGGTGCGTGTACGTCCGCAGCGTGAAGCCCGGGTCGGCGTGGCCGAGGTATTGGCTCAGGGCTCGGATGTTCTCGCCGGCGTCCAGCAGGACGGACGCGTAGAAGTGCCGCAGTGCGTGCATGCCGTGCTGAGGGGCGGAAGCGTACCGCTCACCCTCCTTCGCTGGCGGGATGATGCCCGCGACTGCGAGGGCGGGCTTCCACATGTGGTCGTTGAAACCGCTGACCCTGACGAAGCTGCCGCGCAGGCTGGGGAAGACGAGCGACTTCGTCACCGGCGGACCGTCGGGCGTCCGCCAAGGCAGGTGACCGTTACGGCGCGGTGGAGCTTGGAGTGCGCGCGCAGGGCCGCCGCCACGGACCCGGGCAGCGGAACAGAGCGCGCCTTGGCGCCCTTCGGCGGGGCGAAAACGTATTTCCCCCGGATGCGCTTGAGCTGGTGCTCCACACGCAGCCATTCGCCTTCGTAGTCGATCTCCTCGTCGGAAAGCCCGAATACCTCGCCCTGTCGCAGGCCGCAACCACTGGCAATGTCGACAGTCGTCCGCAGATGCCGGGGCAGGGCGGCCCGTACCGCCAGCACCTGTGCGGTGGTCCACGGCGTGACGCGAGGCGTGGCGGGCTTGGTTCAGCCACAGCTCGGCGAGTCGCTTCTGCTTGTCCGGGAACGACTTGCTCTTCTCGGTGCCGTCGGGACCGATGTACCGGGCGCGGTAGCGCGCGCCGGTGCCGTACCTGTCGGTCTTGACCCGGACCGACTTTCCTTCGGGGCCGCGTTCGGCCTTGTACCACCGGTCTTGGATGTGGCCTGCCACGTGGGGCCTTTCTGAGATGCACTGAGGGCGGGGCCCGGGTGGGCCCGCCCTCAGTGGTTGGGTTAGGCGGCTTGGCTGATGTCCTTGCGCTTCTGCTCGGCGATCCAGTCGTAGAGGTCGGCAGGGTCGTAGCGGGTGTGCTTGCCGACGCGGAACCCGGGCGGCCCGGTCCGCTTCTTGCGCCACTGGTAGAGGGTCTCTACGGGGACGTCGAGGATTTCGGCGACGTCGTCGGGGTTGAGGTAACGGTCGTGGCGCGCTTGACTGCTCTATTGGAGCGCGACAGTTCTTCACGGAGCGATTTCAGCTCGAATCTACCCGGATTTATGGCTTTGAGGGACGATAGGTACTGAGCTCTGATTGCTAGTCGAGCTTCCTCGGTAATTGGGCTTCCGCAATGAGTCTCCACCTCGTCAACGAGGCGGTCGACGAAATCCTGAGGGGCGAGGCGCCTTCCGCTCAAGTAGCGGGAAACTGCCGACTTGTCCAGATGGACTCGATACGCATAAGCAGACTGCGAGACGCCGAGAGTGTTGAACAGACGCAGCAACACGTTGCCAAGGGCGACAACCTCAGCTACATCACCGGTCTCTACCGGCCCCGAAGTGCCTGGTCGGCGGGCGAGTTCATCCATGCGACCCCCACAGTTCGCGATGCCATCCAGTCGGCAACAGTTGCCAACTGTCGCAACGTACCCGATGGCCTGCAGGGTCAAGGCCAGATCCGAACACCGAAGGGAGTCAACACGTATGACGGCAAGTTGGACGGCGCTGGCTGGCGGACTTCGCTGGATGCAGAGGACGGTAATCGTCTTGATCGCGGCGGTGCCGGTGATGGTCGTGACGTTGGCATTCGTGCCAGCACTCCTAGTCCTCCCGTTCTTTCCGTCCAGGGCCGCAGGGTCCCTCGATATGGTGCGGCAACTAGGCGCTTGGACAAAGGTTGTGGTGCTGGCGAGTCGAGACAGGTAAACGCGCGTGGCGATCAGCCGCAGCTGTAGCTGACCAGACGGCCTCAACGGACCGGGCGGTCTCTGGGTCGTAGCGGGGTGGCCCGACCTACGACCCCTCGGGTGCTGGTCTCGCCGGGGCTTCCTTTGAACGCGCCGCTGGCCGGAGTACGGGCGGGTTCCAGGGCCTGACCGAGTCGCCGCAGATTTTCGGGCCTTGGCAGCACTAGCTCCGAACCGCTCCATGGCCTCAGTTGACCGATCCACTTTGGATCGCATTCATCATTGAATCGTGCGCGAAATGTAAAATCCTGCCGACTTGCGATCAGGATTGCGGAGTGCTGCTCTGGAATAGGCAGGGGGTAAGGGGCTAAATGATCCGGGCCCGAATGGGTGGCGTTCAGCCGAAGTAGGGGGACGACGCGTCGTGTGACGACGGGATGCCCCGCGCTGCGACCCGCTATCGGAGGTTCACGATGACACAGGTCTCTTCTGCCCGCATTCCACTACGCCAGATCATGGCCGTGCTCTTGACGGCCGCCCTGACGCTCTCCCTCTCGGTGGTGCTCACCGTCACCTCGACGAAGGAAGCAGCCGCCTTGTGCTCCGCCAACCGGTTCAACGGAACGTGGCGCTCGTCCGACGCGAGGCTGAAGCGTATCGACATATGGCAGGGAGAGGACTGCCACCTGTACGCCAGGGCCTGGTCCGTCTGCAAGAACGACTCGTCGCATATCTGCAGCTGGGGAAACAGGAGAATGGGAGACAGTCCCGAGCCGAACTTCCAGTTCGTCGGATACAACTGGAGCAACGCCGATGAGGTGCTGCACCTGCGGATGCAGGACAGGTCTCACATCTCGGTGTGGGACAGCACCGACTACCACAACGGTAAGAAGGTCAGCTTCACGGTCGCGATGTACAAGAGCCGTTGAGCCCGCGAAGGGCAGCAACTCCGCCCGCGCCGCTACTGGACGAGACCCCCTACCAAGACAGGTGGGGGCCTCGCCGCTCGTCCCCCGCCCCCGCCCCCGACAGGATGCGAACCGCGCCGGGGTGGGCCCCTGTTCGCCGACCGTGCCTACACGGGTGCCGGCTCCTGGGTCACCACCGGACTCAAACGGCCACCGGGCGGCGAGCTCACCCTCACATGACCGTCATCACCAAAGCTGTCCTCATCCTGGAGGGGCAACGCTGAAAACGCTCAGTGCTACGGATCACGTCACCGCCACGGGCTGACCTCATGATGGATGCCGGGCCGTCTGTGGGCAGTCGAGGGGCGGCCCAGGACGGCCGGCGACCACCACCAACAACCACGACGGGCCCGGCACCAGGAGGTGCCGGGCCCGTCGTTTTGCCTGCTAGACCCAGGTGTCCAGCCACATGCGGCCGCGCCAGGAGTCCATCGGGAGGGTCTGGCCCGTGTAGATCGGCCAGAAGTAGATGAAGTTCCACACGATCAGCAGGACCAGCACCCCCGCCCCGATCGCGCCCAGCGCCCGCCGGCGTTCGGTCGAGCCCGCCGGGCCCAGCAGGGCGCCGATCATCATCGCCACCGCCAGGCACAGGTACGGGACGAAGACCACCGCGTAGAAGTAGAAGATGGTCCGCTCCTGGTAGTTGAACCAGGGCAGCAGGCCCGCGCCGAGCGCGCACGCGATCGCGCCCGCCCGCCAGTCGCGGCGGAAGAACCACCGCCACAGCACGTACAGCAGCGCGAAGCAGCCCGCCCACCACAGCAGCGGGGTGCCCAGGGCCAGGACCTCGCGGGCGCACTTGCCCGCCTCCGTCGCCGGGCAGCCGTCGGTGCCGGGCTCGGGGGACTCGTAGAAGTAGGAGACGGGACGGCCCAGGACCAGCCAGCTCCACGGGTTGGAGTCGTAGGTGTGCCCCGAGGTCAGGCCGACGTGGAACTTGTAGACCTCGGTCTCGTAGTGCCACAGGCTGCGCAGCCACTCCGGCAGGAACGACAGGGAGCTGCCCTGGTCGTGCTTGGCCGCCCAGTCGCGCAGGTATCCGCCCTTGCCGTTGTCGGGGCTGAAGATCCAGCCGCTCCAGGAGGCCACGTACGTCACGACCGCCACCGGGACCGTGGAGACGAAGGCGGGCACGGCGTCGCGGCGCAGCATCGCCGCGTACGGGGCGCCCGCGCCCGCGGTGCGGCGTGCGGCGGCGTCCCAGAGGACGGTGAGGACGCCGAAGAAGGCCAGGACCACGAAGCCGTTCCACTTCGTGCCGGCGGCCAGGCCCAGGCAGACCCCGGCCAGGATCCGGTACGGGCGCCAGCCCAGCCGTAGCGTCTCGGCGATCTTCAGGTCCGGCCGGAGCCGGCCCTCGTCGTCCACCGGCAGCGCGGCCGCGAGTCTGGCCCGGGTCCGGTCGCGGTCGATGAGCAGCGCCCCGAAGGCGGCGAGGACGAAGAACATCAGCACCAGGTCGAGCAGCGCGGTACGGCTCATCACCAGGTGCAGGCCGTCCACGGCGAGCAGGGCGCCCGCCAGGCAGCCGAGGAAGGTGGAGCGCAGCAGGCGGCGCCCGATCCGGCACAGCATCAGCACCGAGAGGGTGCCGAGCACGGCGGTCATGAACCGCCAGCCGAACGGGGTGAAGCCGAAGATCCACTCGCCGAGGCCGATCACCCACTTGCCGACGGGCGGGTGCACGACGTAGCCCGGGTCCAGGGGGAGGGAGATCCCGTCGGGGTTGGCGAGGATCGACTTGTCGATGTCCTTGGGCCAGCTCGCCTCGTAGCCCTGCTGGATCGTGGCCCAGGCGTCCTTGGCGTAGTACGTCTCGTCGAATATCACCGCCTTCGGGCTGCCCAGGTGCACGAACCGCAGCACCCCGGCGACCAGCGCCACCAGCAGCGGCCCCGCCCAGGCGAGGACCCGCTGCCAGGCGTCCACGGCCGAGGCGGGCACGCCGAGCGCCGTCCACAGCTGGTGGGACGGCTTGGCGTACGGGGGCACCAGGCGGGTGCGGACGTCCGCGCGCGGCTCGGCCGCGGCGGAGCGCACGTAGCCGAAGCCGCGCAGGCGGCGCAGCCAGGTGGGCGGCTCTTCCGCCCGTCCCTCCGGCGGGGCGGGAGGGGCCCCCGCGGGGCTGGGCGGAGGCGTCGCGGTACTGGTCACCGGGCCATCGTAGGGAACTGATCTGTGGGAGCCCAGTCATGCCGGGGAGCCTGCTGAAAGCGTCCCGGGGAACGGCCGGGCCCCAATGAGAGGATGGCCGGGTGACAACTGACCAGCCCCGCGGTACCGAACCCGTCCACCCGGCCCCCGGCGCGGCGGGTGTGCTCGTCCTCGCCGGCACCCCCATCGGCGATCTCGCCGACGCCCCGCCCCGGCTCGCGGCCGAGCTGGAACGGGCCGACGTGGTCGCCGCCGAGGACACCCGGCGGCTGCGCCGGCTGACCCAGGGGATCGGCGTGCACACCACCGGCCGGGTCCTGTCGTACTTCGAGGGCAACGAGTCGGCGCGCACCCCGGAACTGGTCGAGGCTCTGGAGGCGGGCAAGCGGGTGCTGCTCGTCACCGACGCGGGCATGCCCTCCGTCTCCGACCCCGGCTACCGGCTGGTCGCCGCCGCGGTGGAGAAGGACATCAAGGTCACCGCCGTGCCCGGCCCCTCGGCCGTGCTCACCGCGCTCGCCCTGTCCGGGCTGCCGGTGGACCGCTTCTGCTTCGAGGGGTTCCTGCCGCGCAAGGCGGGCGAGCGCCTGGGCCGGCTGCGCGAGGTGGCCGACGAGCGGCGCACGCTCGTGTACTTCGAGGCCCCGCACCGGCTCGACGACACCCTGGCCGCGATGGCCGAGGTGTTCGGCCCGCAGCGGCGGGCCGCCGTGTGCCGCGAGCTGACGAAGACCTACGAGGAGGTCAAGCGCGGCGGCCTCGGCGAGCTGGCGGCCTGGGCGGCCGAGGGCGTGCGCGGGGAGATCACCGTCGTCGTGGAGGGCGCCGCCGCGCCCGGGCCCGGCGACGTGGACGCGGTGGAGCTGGTGCGCAGGGTGCGGGTGCGCGAGGAGGCGGGGGAGCGGCGCAAGGAGGCCATCGCGGCCGTCGCGGCCGAGGCCGGGGTACCCAAGCGGGAGGTGTTCGACGCGGTGGTGGCGGCAAAGAATGAGGCACAAAAGGTGCCGTAAGTCGGTAAAGAGCTAACCTGAAAGGCAAAGCTCAGACCGCGCACCGGGCGCTTTGGGCATGAGTCGCCCAAAGGCCGTCCAACACTAGACAGGGCCTGATGCGCTCCCGCCCGAAGAGGCGTCCACTGGCAATGGCACCAGTGGAACAAGAGGAGCTGGCATGAGTGAGATCGCAGACACCCCGGTACCCGTCTCCGCGGCCGGCGCGCCGGTCCCGGCACCTGATGTGCAGACCGTGCACGAGGCGTACTCCTTCGCCTGCATGCGGTGCGGATACGGCTGGGAGCAGGCCTACGCGATAGAGCACCACGTCGACGCCGCGGGCCGGCCGTTCATCATGTACACGGTCAAGGGTGAGCGGGTGCCCTCCCCGCTGTCGAACCTGACCTGCCTCAACTGCGGCGGCCACGTCGTACGCATCATGCGGGCGGGCCAGGTCTCCTCGGTGCTCGGCATGCTCGACCAGCTCTACCACTACCCCGTCGCGCCCGGGATCGCCGGCCCGGTGCCGGCGGGCGCGAACGTCCCCAGGACCCCGAAGCCGCGCAGGGCCACCCCGCGCCACGACGCCCCCGGGCCCGTAGCCATCGACGCGGACGAGGAGCGCCGGGGCCTGCTCTCCCGGCTGCTGGGGATCTTCCGCCGGTCATAGGATTCGGCCCTATGAGCGCTTCGAAGGACGCACCGCCGCCGCTGCCCGAACCCCTCCGGGTGGCGGTGGCGGATTCGCACACCCACCTGGACATGCAGTCCGGGACCGTCGAGGAGGGCCTGGCGAAGGCCGCCTCGGTGGGTGTGACGACCGTCGTCCAGGTGGGCTGCGACGTGAAGGGCTCCCGCTGGGCGGCCGAGACCGCCGCCGCCTACGAGAACGTCCACGCGGCCGTGGCCCTTCACCCGAACGAAGCCCCCCGCATCGTGCACGGGGACCCCGACGGCTGGTCCCGGCAGGGCGCGCGGACCGGGGGCGGCGAGGGCGCCCTGGACGACGCGCTGGCCGAGATCGAGGCGCTGGCCGCGCTGGACCACGTCAAGGCGGTCGGCGAGACCGGGCTGGACTACTTCCGCACCGGGCCCGAGGGGATGGCCGCGCAGGAGCGTTCCTTCCGCGCCCACATCGAGATCGCCAAGCGGCAGGGCAAGGCCCTGGTCATCCACGACCGCGAGGCCCACGCGGACGTCCTGCGGGTGCTGCGCGAGGAGGGCGCCCCGGAGCGGACCGTCTTCCACTGCTACTCCGGGGACGCTGCCATGGCCCGCGAGTGCGCCGCCGCCGGGTACTACATGTCCTTCGCCGGGACGGTCACCTTCAAGAACGCGGCGCCGCTGCGCGAGGCCCTCGCCGTGGCCCCGCTGGAGCTGGTCCTCGTCGAGACGGACGCGCCCTACCTCACCCCGGCCCCGTACCGCGGACGGCCCAACGCCCCGTACCTCATTCCGCTGACCGTACGGGCGATGGCGGCGGTCCGCGGCCTCGACGAGGACGCGATGGCCACGGCCCTGGCGGCCAACACGGCCCGCGCCTTCGGCTACTGAGACCGCCGGCGCCCCCGACGCCCGACGCCCGGCGCCCGACGTTCGACACGCTGAGTAGCCGCACCGCTTTGTTTGAGTGACCGCAGCTCCGCTAAGGTGCCGTGCCCCGACCAGGGGTGCCGGACCAGTGGAGCGAGCGTCGTGAGCGATACGCAGGGCAGTCACCGCCTCGGCGGTCCCGTCCCGGAGTCGTACGGGGCCGATCAGCCGACCTGGCCGCCGACGCTGCCGGACCCCGGGCCGCTCACCTGGCCCGCCGCCGACCCAGGGCCGCTCGCCTGGACCGCCCCAGACCCAGGGCCGGTGGCCTGGCCCGCCCCCGAAGGGGATACCGAGCCGGGGGTCCCGGCCCCGCGGGCATCGCGCCGCCGCGCCCTCGGCCCGGAGACGCAGCCGTCCGCCGACGCGCCGGGCACGGGCCGCCGCCGCAGCGCCGGTGAATCCGGCGGCCCGCCCGCCGGGGAAGGCCCCCCGTCCGCATCCGCCGGGCCCGGCCGCCGCCGCGGTGCCGCGGCCGACGCCGAGGACCTCGCCGCCGCACCCGCCGGGACCGGCTCCGGCCGCCGCAGGGGCGGCGCGGCCGACACCGCCACCCCACCCGCGCCGGGTACCGGCAGACGCCGGGGCGGCCCGGAGGCCGGAGACGCGGGCTCCCCAACCCTCCCCGCGCCCGCAGGACCCGGCCGACGCCGGGGCGGCGGGCAGCCGCCCCCCGAACCGGAGACCGCGCCCGCCGGACGCGCCCACCGCCGGGCCGCCGCCGGGGCCCCGACGGCAGGCACCGGACTCCTCGCCGCCCCCGTCCCGGCAGGGAACTGGCGGCGCATCATCCCCCAGGCGCTCGTCGTCGCCTTCCTCGCCGGCGGCACCACCGCCTTCGTCGCCGCCGACAAGGCGGTACGGCTCACCGTGGACGGCGTACCGAGGACCCTGCACACCTTCGCCGACGGCGTGGACGAGCTGCTCGCCGCCGAAGGCCTCGGCGTCGGCCCGCACGACCTCGTCGCCCCCGCCCCCGGCGCGCCCATCGAGGACGGCGAGGAGATCGTCGTCCGCTACGGCCGCCCGCTGCGCCTCACCGTCGACGGGCAGCAGCGCCAGGTGTGGACCACCGCCCGCACCGTCGACGGGGCCCTGCGCCAGTTCGGCATCCGCGCCGAGGGTGCCCACCTCTCCGCCCCCCGCACCGCGTCCGTCCCGCGCGCTGGCCTGACCCTCAACGTCCGCACCGAGCGCAGCGTCACCTTCATGGCCGACGGCCGCGAACGCACCATCCGCACCAACGCCGCCACCGTCGGGGAGGCCCTCGGCCAGGCCGGCATCACCCTCCAGGGCCAGGACACCACCTCCGTGCCCCCCGGCTCCTTCCCGCGCGACGGCCAGACCGTCACCGTGCTCCGGATCACCGGCACGCGCGAGGTCCGGGAGGAACGCATCCCGTACGCGACGGAGCGGGTCGAGGACGGCAGCCTCTTCGCCGGGACCGAGGTCGTCGAAAGGGCGGGCCGGCCCGGGGCCCGCCGGGTCACCTACAGCCTGCGCACCGTCAACGGGGTCCGGCAGCAGCCCCGCCGCGTCGCCGAGGAGACGATCCGCGAGCCCGTCACCCAGCTCGTCAAGGTCGGCACGAAGCCGCTGCCGGCCTCCGTCTCGGGCGCGGACGGCCTCGACTGGCCGGCCCTGGCCCAGTGCGAGTCCGGCGGGCGCCCCTCGGCCACCGACCCCTCCGGCACCTACGGCGGGCTCTACCAGTTCGACGTCCGCACCTGGCAGGGGCTCGGCGGCAGCGGCCGCCCGCAGGACGCCTCCGGCGCGGAGCAGACGTACCGGGCGAAGAAGCTCTACGTACAGCGGGGCGCGAGCCCGTGGCCGCACTGCGGCCGCAGGCTCACCCGGGGGTGACCGCGCGGCGGAGCCGCGGTCCGGCGCGGGACCGCCGGGCCGATCTGAGACGCTTTACCGGTGAGCACCGCAGAGCAGCAGCCCGAAACCGCCTCCTCCAGTACCCCCGACGCACTCCTCGGCGCGTCCGACATCC
Source organism: Streptomyces sp. NBC_01408 (assembly GCF_026340255.1). Classification (GTDB taxonomy): domain Bacteria; phylum Actinomycetota; class Actinomycetes; order Streptomycetales; family Streptomycetaceae; genus Streptomyces. The sequence continues at coordinate 2,276,769 of NZ_JAPEPJ010000001.1, forward strand.
GCGAGCTGGCAGCAGCCCTCGGTGTCCGCCCGACGAAGCAGAAGGGCCAGAACTTCGTCATCGACGCCAACACGGTCCGCCGGATCGTGCGCACCGCCGAGGTGCGCCCCGACGACGTGGTCGTCGAGGTCGGGCCGGGCCTGGGCTCGCTGACGCTCGCCCTGCTGGAGGCCGCCGACCGGGTGATCGCCGTCGAGATCGACGACATCCTGGCCGCGGCGCTGCCCGCCACCATCGAGGCCCGGATGCCCACGCGCCGGGACCGCTTCGCGCTGGTCCACTCCGACGCGATGCTGGTCACGGAACTGCCCGGTCCGGCCCCGACCGCGCTCGTCGCGAACCTGCCGTACAACGTGGCCGTGCCCGTCCTGCTGACGATGCTCGACCGCTTCCCGACCATCGAGCGGACCCTGGTCATGGTGCAGGCGGAGGTCGCCGACCGGCTCGCCGCCAAGCCGGGCAACAAGGTGTACGGGGTCCCGTCCGTCAAGGCCAACTGGTACGCCCACGTCAAGCGCGCCGGGTCCATCGGCCGCAACGTCTTCTGGCCCGCGCCCAACGTCGACTCCGGTCTGGTCTCACTGGTGCGCCGCACCGAACCGATCAAGACCAGCGCCTCGAAGGCGGAGGTCTTCGCGGTCGTGGACGCGGCGTTCGCGCAGCGCCGCAAGACCCTGCGCGCCGCCCTGGCCGGCTGGGCCGGCTCGGCGGCGGGCGCCGAGGCGGCGCTGGTCGCCGCGGGAGTGTCGCCGCAGGCCCGCGGGGAGTCCCTGACGGTGGAGGAGTTCGCGGCGATCGCCGAGAACAAGCCCGCGGCGGAGAGGCCCGCACTGTGAGCGTGACCGTACGGGTCCCGGCGAAGGTCAACGTCCAGCTGGCGGTGGGCGCGGCCCGCCCCGACGGCTTCCACGGCCTGGCCAACGTCTTCCTCGCGGTCTCCCTCTTCGACGAGGTCACGGCCACCCCCGCCCAGGCCCTGACCGTCACCTGCGCGGGCCCCGACGCCGACCAGGTCCCCCTGGACCGCACCAACCTCGCCGCGCGCGCCGCCGAGATCCTCGCGGCCCGGGCCGGCATCGAACCCGCCGTCCACCTCCACATCGCGAAGAACATCCCCGTCGCGGGCGGCATGGCGGGCGGCAGCGCGGACGGCGCCGCCGCACTGCTGGCCTGCGACGCCCTGTGGGGCCTGGACACCCCGCGCGCCGAACTGCTCGACATCTGCGCGGTACTGGGCAGCGACGTCCCCTTCAGCCTCGTCGGCGGGGCCGCGCTGGGCACGGGCCGCGGCGAGCTGCTCACCCCGGTGGACGCGGGCACCTTCCACTGGGTGTTCGCCGTGGCCGACGGCGGACTGTCCACCCCGGCGGTGTTCCGCGAGTTCGACCGCCTCACCGCCGGTACGGCGGTCCCGGAGCCCGAGGCCTCCCCGGCGCTCCTCGCCGCGCTCGCCTCCGGCGACCCCGACGCGCTGGCCGCCACCCTGGCCAACGACCTCCAGCCCGCCGCCCTGTCGCTGCGGCCGGCCCTGGCGGACACCCTGGCCGCGGGGACCGGGGCCGGCGCGCTGGCCGCGCTGGTCTCCGGCTCGGGCCCCACCACGGCCTTCCTGGTCCGCGACGAGGAATCCGCGGCGAAGGTCGCCGCCGCGCTGTACGCCGCCGGTGCGTGCCGCGCCACCCACGTGGCCTCCTCCCCGGCCCCCGGAGCCACGGTCCTGCCGTCCTGATCCGCCGCGCGGCTGCACGGGGCTCCACCGTGTCCCCTGCGGGGGGCTTGGCGGGGGCTTGGCGGGGTGCGGCGCCGTTGCACGGGGCTCTGCCCCGGGCCCCGCGCCTCAATCGCCGGCGGGGCTGGGTTTGGCCTTGGCCCTGGCGGGGGCTTGACGGTGTGTGGGTCGGGGTCGCTCCGGAGCGTCTCCTCGGCTCGCGCACTGAGCCCCGGCTACGAGAGTCCGGCCCAGGTTGCGCGCTCGTCCTGCGGGGACTCTCCTGCGCGACCCCGCCCCACGCCCGGGCTCCGGAAGGCGAAGCCGTGGTGGAGGGGAGTGGGGACGCGCAGGGTTGTCCCCGCAGGACGAGCGCGCAACCCGGGCCGAGGACGTCGGATCGGGCTCAGTGCGCGAGCCGAGGAGACAACCCGGAGCGGCCCCGCGGACCGACCCCACCGACCAGGCCACCTGCCCCCCAGAGGCGAAGCCAGGGCCAAATCCAGCCCCGCCGGCGTTTGAGGCGCGGGGTCTGGGGCGGAGCCCCAGGGGCCCGGGCGCAGCCGAACCCGACACCGCCGAGCCCCCCCCCGCAGGGGCCCCGGTACCTAGGGCGGAGTTGAGTATCCGCACCCTGTCGGGAGACACCCGGCGGGGGCGACCGTAGCCCCATGACAGCCAGCGCAAGCGCCATCGCCGCCGCCACCCCCGCCGGACGGGACCGGTACGTCGACCTGCTGCGCGTCGCCTCCCTCGGCACGGTCATCGGCGGGCACTGGCTCATGGCCGCCGTCAGCGGCGACGGCATAGGGAACCTGCTCGCCCTCCTGCCCCCGCTCCAGGTGCTCACCTGGGCGCTCCAGGTCATGCCGGTCTTCTTCTTCGTCGGCGGGTTCTCGCACGCCCTGTCCTACCGGTCGCTGGCCCGCACGGCCGACGGGCCCGTCTACGCGGCCTTCCTGCGGGCCCGCCTCCAGCGGCTGCTGCGGCCCACCCTGGTCTTCGTCCTGGTGTGGGGCGTGCTCGCGCTGGCCGTCCAGCTCGCCGGCGGCGGCGACGGGCGGCTGACCGGGGCCGCGCTGCGGGTGGTCACGCAGCCGCTGTGGTTCATCGGGATCTACCTCGCGATGGCCGCCTTCACCCCGCCGCTGCTCCGGCTCCACGAACGCCACGGCTGGGCCGCCTTCGCCGGGCTCGTGGCAGCGGCCGCGCTGGTCGACGTACTGCGCTTCGCGCTCGGCGTGCCGTACGTGGAGTTCCTGAACTTCGCCTTCGTCTGGCTCGCCGTCCACCAGCTCGGCTTCCTCCGCGCCGACGGGCGCATCCGCCGGCCCGCCGCGCTCGCCGCCGCCGGTCTCGCCGGGGCCGTCCTGCTGGTGGCGTACGGCCCGTACCCGCTGTCCATGGTCGGGATGCCCGGCGAGCGCGTCTCCAACATGGCCCCGCCCACCTTCGCCCTGCTCTGCCACGGCATGTGGCTCGTCGGAGCCGTGCAGCTCGCGGCCGGGCCTGCCACCGCCTGGCTGCGCCGCCCCCGGGTCTGGCGTGGCGTGGTCGCCGCCAACGGGATCGCCATGACCGCCTTCCTGTGGCACCTCACCGCCATGCTCGGGGTGTACGGGGTCCAGCTCGCCCTCGGCCTGGCCCTGCCGGTCCCGGCCGGAGCCGCCTGGTGGGCGCAGGTGCCGGTCCGGGTGCTGGCCGCGATCGGGCTGACCGGCCTGTTCGTCGCCCTGTTCCGCCGCTTCGAGGCCCCGGCCCGGCCCGCCCCGGCCGCAGAGCCCGCCCCCGCCCGGCGCGGGAGCGGCGCCCGCGCCGCCCTGGGGATCACCCTCTGCCTGCTCGGCGTCCTCGGCCTGTCCATGACCGGCCTCGGGGGTCTCCTGGAGGGCCACAGCGCCACCCTGATCGCCCTCCCGGTCACCGCGCCCGCCGCCATCGGCATGGCCGTCGGGGGCTGGCTCCTGGTGGAACGGTCCGCCCCGTCCCGGAGGGTTAGGCTGAGGGGCTGATCCACACCCCTTCCCTGGAGCGCGTCTGATGGCCGTCAATCTGGTCAATGTCGAGGCAGTCAGCAAGGTGTACGGCACACGTACCCTGCTCGACGGCATCTCCCTCGGCGTGTCCGAGGGAGACAGGATCGGTGTCGTCGGCCGCAACGGCGACGGGAAGACCACCCTGATCCGCATGCTGGCCAAACTGGAGGACCCCGACACCGGCCGGGTCACCCAGTTGGGCGGCCTGCGCATGGGCGTCCTCACCCAGCACGACTCGCTCGACCCCGCGGCCACCATCCGCCACGAGATCATCCGTGACATGGCCGACCACGAGTGGGCCGGCAACGCGAAGATCCGCGACGTGCTCACCGGCCTCTTCGGCGGGCTCGACCTGCCCGGCTTCGGCCAGGGCCTGGACACCGTCATCGGCCCGCTCTCCGGCGGCGAGCGCCGCCGCATCGCCCTCGCCAAGCTGCTCATCGCCGACCAGGACCTGCTGATCCTCGACGAGCCCACCAACCACCTCGACGTCGAGGGCATCTCCTGGCTGGCCGCGCACCTCCAGGAGCGCCGCTCCGCGCTCGTCTGCGTCACCCACGACCGCTGGTTCCTCGACCAGGTCTGCACCCGCATGTGGGACGTGCAGCGCGGCGAGGTGCACGAGTACGAGGGCGGCTACAGCGACTACGTCTTCGCCCGCGCCGAGCGCGAGCGGATCGCCGCCACGGAGGAGTCCAAGCGGCAGAACCTGATGCGCAAGGAGCTGGCCTGGCTGCGCCGCGGCGCCCCCGCCCGCACCTCCAAGCCGCGTTACCGCATCGAGGCCGCCAACGAGCTGATCGCCGACGTCCCGCCGCCCCGCGACACCTCCGAGCTGATGCGGTTCGCCAACGCCCGCCTCGGCAAGACCGTCTTCGACCTCGAGGACGTCAGCGTCCACGCAGGCCCGAAGGAGTTGCTCAAGCACCTCACCTGGCACCTGGGCCCCGGTGACCGCATCGGCCTCGTCGGCGTCAACGGCGCGGGCAAGACCTCCCTGCTGCGCGCCCTCGCCGAGGCCGCCCGCACCCAGGGCGACGTCCAGCCCGCGGCGGGCAAGGTCACCGTGGGCAAGACCGTCCGGCTCGCCTACCTCTCCCAGGAGGTCGGCGAACTCGACCCGTCCCTGCGGGTCCTGGAGGCCGTCCAGCGCGTCCGTGACCGCGTAGACCTCGGCAAGGGCCGCGAGATGACGGCGGGCCAGCTGTGCGAGCAGTTCGGCTTCACCAAGGAGAAGCAGTGGACGCCCGTCGGCGACCTCTCCGGCGGTGAGCGGCGCCGGCTGCAGATCCTGCGGCTGCTGATGGACGAGCCCAACGTCCTGTTCCTCGACGAGCCCACCAACGACCTCGACATCGAGACCCTCACCCAGCTGGAGGACCTCCTCGACGGCTGGCCCGGCTCGATGATCGTGATCTCCCACGACCGGTTCTTCATCGAGCGCACCACCGACACGGTGATGGCGCTCCTCGGCGACGCGAGCCTGCGGATGCTGCCGCGCGGCCTGGATGAGTACCTGGAGCGCCGCCGGCGGATGATCGAGGCGGCCGCCCCCGCGTCCGCCCCGGCCGCCCCCGCGGCGAAGTCCACCGCCTCGGGCGATGCGCGCGCCGCGAAGAAGGAGCTCCAGAAGATCGAGCGGCAGCTCAACAAGGTCTCCGACCGCGAGAGCAACCTGCACGCGCAGATCGCCGAGAACTCCACCGACTACGACAAGGTGGCCAAGCTCGACGCGGAGCTGCGGGAACTGCTCTCGGAGCGCGACGAGTTGGAGATGCGCTGGCTGGAGCTGGCCGAAGAGGCGTGACCTCCGGGGCGCGTACGGGCCAACTGGCCCGATAACGACGGCATCACGGGCCGGTCCTCCCTTGGGAACAGGGGGCGGACCGGCCCGGCGTGCGAGAGCCGTCAGTGATAGAAAGGTCATCCTCCATGACCTCCTGAAGCCGAAAGTGTGCGCTGATGACCGAGCCGCCCCAGCCGCCGAACCAGCCGCCGACACCTTCCGGTTACGGCCACCTGCCCGGCCCGCCGCTGCCCGGCTACGGCTACCCCCCTCAGGGCGACAACCCGTACGCCCAGCAGTCCCCGTACGGCCAGCAGCAGCAGCCGCCCCAGCCCCAGCCCGTCGGCTACGGCTTCCCGCCCCCGCCCCCCGGCCCGCCGGGGATGTACCCGGGCGCTCCGGGCACGCCGCCGAAGAAGAAGCCGGTGGTGTGGATCGCCGCTGCGGTCGCCGCCGCGCTCGTCGTCGGCACCGTCGGCTACGTGGGCTTCCTCCGGGGCGACGGCGAGGACCCGAAGCAGCCCGTCGCGCAGTCCTCCCCGCCCGTCGACGAGAAGCCCTCCGCCTCGCCCTCCGTGGACAAGGGGGACGGCAGCGGTGACGGCGGCCAGGAGGGCGACCTCAACTCCGGCCGCAAGCAGGGCGAGGACAAGGTCCTCTGGCTCAAGACCAGCAAGATCGACGGACCCGGCGCGGGCGTCGAGACCGACGGCCAGTGGGTCGTCGGCGACACCGTGGTCAAGACCGTCTGGAAGTCCGTGACGGGCTACGCGGTCGCGGACGGCAAGGAGAAGTGGACGCTCACCCTCCCTGCCGAGATCTGCGCGGTCACCGACCAGATGACCGCCGACGGCAAGACCGTCCTCATGTACCGGGACGGCGAGTCCGACACCGCGAACTGCAACCAGATGCGGATGATCGACCTCAAGGCGGGCAAGGAGGGCTGGTCGAAGGAGGTGCCCAAGGAGGGCATGTTCGACCTCTTCGCCGGCCCCAACCTGTCCCTCACCGGGGACACCGTCTCCGTCAACCGCGTGACCCGCGCCAGCGCCTTCAAGGTCAGCACCGGCGACAAGCTCTTCGCCACCCCGTCCGAGGGCTGCCAGCCCGGCAGCTACATCGGCGGCAACGGCAAGATGATCGGCATCGCCACCTGCCAGGACGCCGACCACACCGTCGAGGTCCAGGACGCCGACCCGGCCACCGGCAAGACGACCTGGTCCTTCAGGCTCCCCAAGGACTTCAAGGTCACCAGCGTCTACTCGGTGGACCCGCTCGTCCTCGACATCGGCAACGAGGCCAAGAAGGAACGCTCCATCGTGGTCCTGGGACCCGACGGGAAGCAGCGCGCCACCGTCACCGGCGAAGGCAGCTTCGCCACCGGCTGCGGACTCTCCTTCAGCCGCTCCCTCCAGTGCTCCTCCGGCCTGGTGGACTCCAACACCCTGTACCTGCCCACGTCCCCGGCCGCAGGCACCGGCAACGAGATCGTCGCCTTCGACCTGGGCACCGGCAAGGTCAAGTGGCGCACCCCGGCCGGGGACAAGCGCACCCTGACCCCGGTCAAGGCCGAGGGCGGACAGCTGACCGCCTACCGCGAGGCCGAGTACGACCAGGGCGGCGAGGTCGTGACCGTCCCCGCCGCCGGAGGCACGCCCACCCCGGTGCTGCGCCACCCGTCGGGCGCCGCGGCCCCGGTCGAGAGCTCCTTCCACTCCCCGAGGATCGACTACGTGGACGGCCGGTTCTTCATCTCCGTCTCGCGCCTCCTCGCCAAGGGCAAGGACGAGAAGCTCCTGATGGTCTTCGGCAAGTGAAACGCGTCCACCGAGCCGCCCACGAGAGGCAGTAGCAACCGATGAGTACCCCGCCGCCCCCCCACCAGCCGCCGCCCGGCGGTTTCGGCGCCCCGCCGCCCCCCGGCCAGCCGCCCGCGGGCGGATTCGGCGCGCCGACGCCCCCGCCACCCCAGCAGCCCCCGACCCCGCCGCCGGTCCCGCAGCAGCCGCCCGCGCCGCCGCAGCAGCCGCCCGGCGCCCCGGCGCAGCCGGCGTACGGCTACCCGCAGGCGGGGCCCGGCTACGGATACCCGCAGCAGCAGCCCGGCACCCCGCCGCCGTTCGGCCCGCCCACCACGCCCATGGCCGCGTCCCAGGCGCCGGCCGGCGGCGCGGGCGGCGGCCGAGGTGAGGTCCGCACCCAGCTGATGATCGTCGGCGCGGCCCTGCTGGCCATCGTCCTCATCATCGGCGGCGGCTTCTGGTACGTCTCCGGCGACAGCGGCGGCGGTACGCAGCCCACCGCCGACGGCGGCCCCAGCGGCTCCCCGGACGGCGACAAGCCGCAGGCGGGCGGCGGCGGCAGCGAGAAGCCGCCGGCCAACCCCAAGTCCAAGACCCTGCTGAACGTGCCGCTCCCGGCGCCGGAGGAGCAGGTCACGGTCAAGGGCTCCTGGATCACCGACTCCACCTACATCAAGTCCGATGTGGGCAAGGTCGTCGGCTACAACCTCGTCGACGGCGGCAAGAAGTGGGAGATCGCGCTCCCGGCCAACGTCTGCGGCGCGACCCAGCACGTCAGCGAGAACAAGACCGCCATCCTCTTCGAGGAGGGCCTGGCGACCCCGGAGAAGAAGTTCCAGCCGTGCACCAAGGTCGGCGTCATCGACCTGGAGGCCGGCAAGCTCCTGTGGTCCGCCGCCGCCAAGTCCTCGACCGGCGGCGACAAGAACGTCACCTTCGCCGAGGTCTCCCTCAGCGGCCAGACGGTCGCCGCGGGCGGTCTGTCGGGCGGCGCCGCCTGGACCCTGGCCGACGGCAAGCCCCTGTGGACGCCGAAGGTCGACAACGAGGGCTGCTACGACCTCGGCTACGCGGGCGGCGAGGCCCTCGCCGTGCTCCGCAAGTGCGGCCGCAGCCCCAACCAGACCCTCCAGGCGCAGGCCCTCGACCCCGCCACCGGCGCGGTCAAGTCCTCGTACAAGCTCTCCCCGGGCCTCGAGTGGGCCGGCATCATCTCCACCAAGCCGCTGGTCATCGCCGCCGACGTCGGCAAGACCGCCAAGAACGCCACGGGCGTCAGCGACCTCTTCGTCGTCGACGACGCGGGCCAGCTCAAGTCGCGGATCTCCCTCGCCTCGGGCAACTTCAACCCCGACTGCCCGGCCACCGAGGTCGAGCAGTGCGTGAACATGGTGGTCGGCAACGGCAAGGTCTACGTGCCCTCCTACGAGCACCAGGGCCAGGACTCCAGCGGCGCCCGCACCAACGAGCTGCTCTCCTTCGACCTGGAGACCGGCAAGCAGACCAACGACCGCGCCGACGCGGGCGAGCGCTACCAGATCATGCCGCTGCGCATGGACGGGTCGAACGTCATCGCGTACAAGATCCCCCCGCACGACAGGGGCGGTCAGATCGTCAGCATCGATGGGAAGACCATGAAGGAGACCCTCCTCATGGAGAACCCGGGGGACAAGACCAGCCAGCGCGCGGAGACCCGCTCCACGCCCACCGCTGCCGAGTACCGCTACCACAACGGCAAGCTGTTCATCGCCCGCTGGTACGCGCGCAAGCCGTACTCGGGCGGCGGCGACCCGGAGTACCTGTTCGTCTCGTTCACGGCGAGCTGACCCCGCACAGCACCCGTCAGGAGCCCCCGGAAGGTCAATCCTTCCGGGGGCTTCTGCACGGTATCCCCCGCGCACCGTCGAACAAGCGTGTAGCTTGCCGGGGCAGAAGGGTGGGGGGTGGGGTGCCTCAATGGGCGTACGGGTCGTGGTGGTCGACGAGCACCGGCTGCTGGCCGAGGCGCTCGCCTCGGCCCTGAAACTGCGGGGCCACCGGGTGCTCGCCGCGGCGGCCCCGGCCGCCGGCGCCGCCGAGCTGGTCATCAGCCGGGCCCCGGAGGTCTGCCTGTTCGGCACCGCCTCCCCGGCCGAGCCCGGGGTCTTCGAACCCGTCACGCGGATCAAGCGGGAGCGTCCGCAGCTCGCCGTCGTGGTCCTCGGCCCGGTGCCCAGCCCGCGCGGGATCGCGGCCGCCTTCGCCGCCGGTGCCTCGGGGTACGTGCGCCACGACGAGCGCATCGAAGGCGTGGAGCGGGCCCTGGCCAAGGCCAGGGCGGGGGAGGTGGCGATCGCCCCGCAACTGCTCCAGGGGGCCTTCGCCGAGCTCCTCAACCCCGCGGCGCAGCCCGACGACGAGGGCAGCCGGCTGCTGCGGCTGCTCACCCCGCGCGAGGTGGAGGTGCTGGTCCGGGTCGCCGAGGGCGAGGACACCCGGCTCATCGCCGCGGGCATGGAGATCGCGCCCAGCACGGCCCGTACGCACGTGCAGCGGGTGCTGATGAAGCTGGGCGTGGGGTCCCGGCTGGAGGCGGCCGCACTGGCCGCGCGCACCGGCCTGCTGGACCGGGCGGTGCCGGAACAGCCCTCCGCGGCTCCCGCCGTCTGACGGGGCCGCCGGGCTCCCGATTTCCCCGTGGGCGCGGAATCGGGTAAGCCAGTGACCGGCATGTGGAACCTCCCGCGTGCGTACCCCCGTGAGAGGCAGTAGGCGAGTGAGCAGCACGCCGATTCATGACACGCCGGTTCTCAAGTGCCTGGTCACCGGCGGCGCCGGTTACGTCGGCAGCGTGGTGGCCGCCCATCTCCTGGAGGCCGGCCACCAGGTCACCGTCCTGGACGACCTGAGCACCGGCTTCCGCGCCGGTGTCCCGGCGGGCGCCACCTTCATCGAGGGCCGGATCCAGGACGCGGCACGCCACCTGGACGACTCCTACGACGCGGTGCTGCACTTCGCCGCCTCCTCCCAGGTCGGCGAGTCCGTCGCGAACCCGGCCAAGTACTGGGAGAACAACGTCGGCGGCACCCTCGCGCTGCTGACCGCCATGCGGGACGCCGGGGTGGGCAAGCTGGTCTTCTCCTCCACCGCGGCCACCTACGGCGAGCCCACCGAAGGCCTGCTCACCGAGGCCTCGGTGACCGCCCCGACCAACCCGTACGGCGCCTCGAAGCTGGCCGTGGACCACATGATCGCCGGTATGTGCGCGGCGCACGGCCTGGCCGCGGTCTCGCTGCGGTACTTCAACGTGGCGGGCTCGTACAAGGAGTTCGGTGAGCGCCACGACCCCGAGACCCACCTGATCCCGCTGGTGCTCCAGGTCGCCCAGGGCAAGCGGGAGGCCATCTCGGTCTTCGGCGAGGACTACCCGACCCCGGACGGCACCTGCGTACGCGACTACATCCACGTCGCCGACCTGGCGGAGGCGCACCTGGACGCGCTGCGGGTGGCCGCGCCCGGGGAGCACCTGGTCTGCAACCTGGGCAACGGCAGCGGCTTCTCGGTCCGCGAGGTCATCGAGACGGTCCGCAAGGTCACCGGCAAGGAGATCCCCGAGGTGGTCGCACCCCGCCGGGCCGGCGACCCGGCGGTCCTGGTCGCCTCGGCCCGCGCGGCCCACGAGCGCCTCGGCTGGACTCCGACCCGCTCGGGTCTCACCGGCATCATCACGGACGCGTGGAACTTCGCCCGTACGCACACCTCCTGAGCCCCTTGGGCCCGCCTGGGCCATCCCCGCTCCACCCGCCCCTCGCGCCGACCGGTGCGGGGGGCGTGTGCGTTTGGGCCGCGCGCCGCTGTCGGGCGCTGTGCGCGGGCGCCCGGCGTGCACACGCCGGGTGAAATGCACCCCGTGCAACTGCCCGCGGCACACGCCGGGCATGAAGCCGCCATCCGGACCTTCAGGGCGGTCGAATTCAAGCCACCACAAAGGCCGTTCCGGACGGCCGCGCTGGAAAATCCCCGGGAAAACTTCTGCTATTCGGCCAACTGTGAGCGGTCACCGGCCCTACGCTGATGCGTGACACCGGTGGGGGCCGGTGTTGATTCAGGGGTCGAGACACGTCGGGTACGGCGTCCGGTCCGGGGTAGTGCAGAGATGTCACGGCGGCGGCCGCGGCAGCTGCGGATCACCCGGTCCGGGCGCCGTACCCGCCGTCGTCCGTTCCCCGACCCTTGGGGGTTTTGTGGTTCGTATCCGGGTTCTCGTCGTCGACGATCACCGCATCTTCGCCGAATCGCTCGCAGCCGCGCTCGCGGCCGAGCCGGACGTGGACGTGTCCGCGGCCGGCAGCGGTCCCGCCGCCCTGCGCTGCCTCGAACGCGCGGTGGCCGAGGGCCGCCGCTTCGACGTCCTGCTGGTCGACGCCGATCTGGGCGCCGTCGCCGGGACCGTGCCCGCCCAGCGGGAGCCGGGCTCCGGGCCACCGCCCGTCGCCGACGGGATCGCGCTGGTCGCGGGGGTGCGGGTGTCCCACCCCGGGGTCCGTACCGTGGTCCTCGCCGAGCGCGACGACCCCCGCCGGGCCGCCCACGCGCTCCAGGCCGGGGCCTCGGGCTGGGTGGCGAAGGACTGCTCGCTCTCCCGGCTGCTGGCCGTCGTCCGGGGCGTCCTGCGGGAGGAGACCCACCTGCCGCCCGCGCTGCTCACCGGGGTGCTGCGCGAACTGACCGCGGCCCGCAAGCACCGTACGGACAGCGAACGGCTGGTGGAGTCGCTGACCCCGCGTGAGCACGAGGTGCTGCGCTGCATGGTGGCGGGGCTGGGCCGCAAGGACGTGGCCGCGCGGCTGTTCCTGTCCCCGCACACCGTCCGCACCCACATGCAGAACGTGCTGGGCAAGCTCGGTGTGCACTCCACCCTGGCCGCGGTGGCGCTGGCCCGGCGGGCGGGCGTACGGCCGGCGGACCTAGCCGGGGACGTTGTCGAACGGAGCGGTCAACTGGCGTAGCAGCGCGGCGAGGTCGCCGCGCTGGGCCTGCGAGAGCTGGGCCAGGATCGCCCGTTCCTGGGCCAGCAGCCCGGCCAGGGCCTGGTCGGCGCGGTCGCGCCCTTCGGGGCTCAGCCGGACCAGGACCCCGCGCCGGTCGCTGGGGTCCGGCAGCCGTTCGACGAGGCCCTTCTTGGCGAGCCGGTCGATGCGGTTGGTCATGGTGCCCGAGGTGACGAGGGTCTGGGTCAGCAGCTGGCCGGGCGAGAGCTGGTACGGGGCGCCCGCGCGCCGCAGGGAGGTCAGGACGTCGAACTCCCAAGGCTCCAGGCCGTGCTCGGAGAAGGCCAGCCTGCGGGCCCGGTCGAGGTGGCGCGCGAGCCTGCTGACACGGCTGAGCACTTCGAGCGGTTCCACGTCGAGGTCAGGGCGCTCCCGCCGCCATGCCGCGACCAGTCGGTCGACCTCGTCCTCCATGCGGATCAGTGTAAGGGGTCTGTCGATATGAAGTCTCTTCATGTCGAGTATCTCGTGATCAAGTATCTTGACGTCGAGATATAAATGCGCGAGCATGGGGCATGGAGGGGGCTGAAACGGCTTCCGCTTCCGACCGCCCCGCCAGCAGGGAGGCTCGAACATGCATTCCGATACCGCCCAGGCCAGGATCCCCACGGCCGACGTCCTCTCCGACTCCTCCGCACCCACCTGGGACCCCCAGCAGTACCTCCGGCACGCAGGCCACCGCACGCGCCCCTTCCTCGACCTCCTCACCCGCATACCGGAACTCCCGGCCCGGCCCGCCCGCATCGCCGACCTCGGCTGCGGCCCCGGCAACGTCACCGCCCTCCTCGCCGGACGCTGGCCCGAGGCCCGCATCACGGGCTTCGACCTCTCCCCGGAGATGCTCCACCGCGCCACCGAGGAGTACGCGGGCCCCACCGCCGGCGGCGGCAGCCTCGACTTCCGCCTCGGCGACCTCGCCCACTGGCTCCCCGAGGAGCCGTACGACCTGATCGTGTCCAACGCCGCCCTCCAGTGGGTCCCCAGCCACCCCGGCTCCTTCGGCCCCTGGATCAACGGGCTGCGCCCCGGCGGCACCTTCGCCTTCCAGATCCCCGGCAACTTCACCGCCCCCAGCCACGCCCTGCTCGCCGACCTCTGCGACGCCCCGCGCTGGCGGGCCCGCCTCGCCGGCCACGGCGCCCGCTACATCCACCTGCTGGAACCCTCCGAATACTTCGCCCGGCTCACCGAACTCGGCTGCGCCGTCGAGGTGTGGGAGACGACCTACCACCAGCTCCTGCAAGGCCCCGACCCGGTCCTCGACTGGGTCAAGGGAACCGCCCTGCGGCCCGTCCTGACCGCGCTCGGCGACGACCGGGACGCCGTGGACGCCTTCCTGACCGAGTACCGGGACCGGCTGCGCGCCGCCTACCCGTCCGGGCCGCGGGGCACCGTCTTCCCCTTCCGCCGCATCTTCGCCGTCGCCCGCAAGGAGGCCTGAGCGTGCTCACCGCACTCGACCACGTACAACTCGCCGCACCGCCCGGTGCGGAGGACCGGCTGCGCGCGTACTACACAGGGGTCCTCGGCATGACGGAGCTCTCCAAACCGCCCGTCCTCGCCGCGCGCGGGGGCTGCTGGTTCGCCGCCGGAGGCGTCCAGTTGCACCTCGGCGTGGAAGAGGACTTCCGCCCGGCCCGCAAGGCCCACCCGGGGCTGCGGGTGACCGGGATCGTGGAGTACGCGATCAGACTGGAGGAGCGCGGCGCCGAGGTCGTCTGGGACGACAACCTGCCGGGCCACCGCCGCTTCTACTCCGAGGACCCGGTCGGCAACCGGCTGGAGTTCCTGGAGCCGCACAGCCCGCGACCCCTCGCCTGACCCGCGCACCCACGCGCACCCACGACGGCGCCCCGCCACCGGACCTCCGGTGGCGGGGCGCCGTCGTACGCGTCGCCCGCCCGCTCAGCTCTTGCGGCGGCCCACCAGCTGCGGCTTCGACTCCAGCCCGTCCAGCCCGTGCCACGCCAGGTTCACCAGGTGCGCGGCGACCTCCGCCTTCTTCGGCCGGCGCACGTCCAGCCACCACTGGCCGGTCAGCGCCACCATCCCCACCAGCGCCTGCGCGTACAGCGGGGCCAGCTTCGGATCGAAGCCCCGGGCCTTGAACTCCAGGCCCAGGATGTCCTCCACCTGCGTGGCGATGTCGCTGATCAGCGAGGCGAAGGTGCCCGTGGACTGGGCGACGGGGGAATCCCGTACCAGGATCCGGAAACCGTCCGTGTACGACTCGATGTAGTCCAGCAGCGCGAACGCCGCCTGCTCCAGCAGCTCCCGCGGGTGCCCGGCCGTCAGCGCGCCCGTCACCCCGTCCAGCAGCTGGCGCATCTCCCGGTCCACGACGACCGCGTACAGGCCCTCCTTGCCGCCGAAGTGCTCGTACACCACCGGCTTGGACACCCCGGCCTTCGCCGCGATCTCCTCCACCGACGTGCCCTCGAAGCCCTTCTCCGCGAACAGGGTCCGACCGATGTCCAGCAGCTGCTGACGCCGCTCCGCGCCCGTCATCCGTACCCGGCGGCCGCGCCTGGGCTTGTCGCTGCTGGAATTACTGCCGTCGATCGCCACGCCCCCCATCATGCCGCGTTCGGGGCGTTTTCCTTGCGGCGGGCGTCGACGCGGGCCTCCGAGGGCCAGCGGACGTCCGTGGCCCAGCCCAGCTGCTCGAACCAGCGGATCAGACGGGCGCTGGAGTCGACCTGGCCGCGCAGTACGCCGTGCCGCGCCGAGGTCGGGTCGGCGTGGTGCAGGTTGTGCCAGGACTCGCCGCAGGACAGCACCGCCAGCCACCACACGTTGCCCGAACGGTCCCGGGACTTGAAGGGCCGCTTGCCCACCGCGTGGCAGATCGAGTTGATCGACCACGTCACGTGGTGCAGCAGGGCCACCCGGACCAGCGAGCCCCAGAAGAACGCCGTGAACGCGCCCCACCAGGACATCGTCACCAGACCGCCCACCAGCGGCGGGATGGCGAGGGAGACCATCGTCCAGAAGATGAAGTCACGCGAGATCCGCCGGATCGCAGGGTCCTTGATCAGGTCGGGGGCGTACTTCTGCTGATCGGTCTGCTCCTCGTCGAACAGCCAGCCGATGTGCGCCCACCACAGGCCCTTCATCAGCGCCGGCAAGGTCTCGCCGAACCGCCACGGCGAATGCGGGTCGCCCTCGTGGTCGGAGTACTTGTGGTGCTTGCGGTGGTCCGCCACCCAGCGCACCAGCGGGCCCTCCACCGCCATCGAACCCATCACGGCCAGCGCGATCCGCAACGGCCGCTTCGCCTTGAAGGAACCGTGCGTGAAGTAGCGGTGGAAGCCGATGGTGATCCCGTGGCAGGCCAGGAAGTACATGAAGACCATCAGGCCGAGGTCCAGCCAGCTCACCCCCCAGCCCCAGGCCAGCGGGACCGCCGCCAGCAGGGCCAGGAAGGGAGCGGTGATGAACAGCAGGAGCGCGATCTGCTCGATGGACCGCTTGTTCTCGCCGCCGAGGGTCGCGGACGGCGCAGACACTGAATCTTCAGCACGCGTGGAGGTCGCGGAGGCGTCCTCGATCAGATCAGGACTGGTGGTCATGGGGTCCCCTGGGGGTGAGGAGTCGGTGGGGCGCCTCCCGGCAGAAACCGGGGGAGCCAGGGTCACAGACCCTACGGACCCGTAACCTACGGCATCGTAAGTATGGCAAAGGCGGGGGCCGGGGCACCAGGACCACGCCCGGTCCGAACGCGCCGCCGACGGCCGTCACGCGGCCGCCATACCGCCGCCCCGCTCAGCCGCCGGTCGCCGGGGTCCGCCCGGCAGCGGATGGAGGCGGACCGCGACGGCCGCGGCGTACCCCCCTCCCGCCGGGACATCGTCGAGCCGCCATCCCGGGAGGTGGGCGGGGACCTTCCCCGTACCGACGTGGTCCAGTGCGGTCGAGCGGGACAGCCCCGTGCCGATGGCCTTCAGGTAAGCCTCCTTCCGGCACCACGCACGGAGGAAGGCGCCAGCGCGTTCCGCCTCGGGCAGAAGGGCCAGTTCCGCGTGTTCCGCGGGGTGCAGGAGACGGCTCAGCCGCCTGACCACGGCCGGATCGGGTGTCCTCTCCAGGTCCACGCCCACAGGTGTCCGCGCGACCGCGATGAGGCCCCGGTCCGCGCAGTGGCTGAGTGAGAAGTGAAGCGGGTCGCCTTCGACGCCGGGTCGTCCATGGGGTTCACCGCACCCTGGACACGGATGGCGGATGAACGGCACCTCCGCCGGAGGCATCCCGAGCTCGCGGGCGAGTGCCATGCGCAGTGCCAGATGGGTGACGAGGTACGTGTCCCGGTCGCGGCGCCCTCGGAACGCGGCGGCACGCCGCAGTTCCTCGCGACTGAGTACGGACGGTACCGCGCGCTCCCGTTCGTACGTCAGATCCGCCGCGCGGACCGACAGGAGCCGGGGGGTGTCACCGCTGAAGTCCATCGGCTCGTCCCCGAACCCCGGAGCGGGCATCGCCGGCGACGGTGTCATGTCCTCGGGCCTCCTCATTGGGCAGTGGCAGCAGCTTGCCGAGCGGCCCCGGCGAACGCACGCGTAAAGGGGCCTATGAAAGGAGGGAATGAATGTCGTTGACAGCCAGACGGCCGCGGGCGATGTTTTCGCTGGCCCGAAGGGCGGCGTGCCGACGTGAAAGCGGCGTGACAACACATCTCTGCAGTCGATGAGTTGGGGCAATGGCAGAAGCAATGACGGAGCTGGTCGGTTCGCACGCGAGGTGGTCCCTCCTGCCGGTGGTGGCGTTGAGGCACGCGGGGTTCCCGCTGAGTGCCCTCGACCCGCTCGCCGGCTCCGGCGCCCTTGAGGCCACCGGCGAGCGGCGCAAGCTTCTGGACGAAGCCCGGGCGGCGGGAGCGGCGCTCCGTGAACACCTCCGGGGAACGGCGGAGTTCTCCTCACTCGGGCCGCGGATCGGCATGCTGGCAGCGCTTGCCGACGACATCCCGGGCAGCGAGGCGTACGTCCGTGCACGGGCGGAACTGGTGGCGCGATGGGAACGCTACGAGGCCGAGCACCAGGAGCGGATGGAGGCGGGGCGCTCCCATGTGGCGGCGGCGTTCCGTGAGAACGACGCGCTGCGCGAGGTCCTGCTCCTCTCGAACGACGCGCACTTCGAGCACTTCGCCGCCTGGCTGGACCGGGGTGTCACCGTCTTCGGCAAGCGTGACCGCAAGATGGCCGACCTGCTCGTCCGCTACCTGCAGCGTGTGACCAGCAAGAACGAGACCACCGCCCACTTCGGCCCGATCGCCGCGGGGCGACTGGTCCCGGGGAGCACCGGTGTGGACTGGCGGGACGGGGGAGAGCCGCGGCGCAGGACCTACTTCTCGCACTGGGCGGCCGAACTGCTGGCCGAGGCCCTCAGCGGCAGCCCCGGTCTGCGCCCGATGGTGCGTCCCCGCCGCCGGCCGCTCGTGTTCACCGAGGACGCGGGGCGCGTCGTGGCGTACGCCCCGACGACGACCACCGGCTTCCTCGCCGACTGGCGCTTCGAGCGAACGGCCGACGAGGCCGTTCCCCCGGGGCACATCTGGCTGCTCGACCGGTGCGACGGCGAGCGGACCGTGGCCGAGCTTCGGCGCGGGTGGCCGTTCGGCGGCCAGAACGGCGGATTCGACGCCACGCTCGCGGACCTGACCGAGCGGGACTGGGCGGTGGCCCGGTTCGAGATCCCGGTCGGGGTGGCCGATCCGCTGGAGGCACTGCGAGACGCACTGCCCGCCGCCGACGCGTCCCCGGACGCCGCGCGGGCGCATCGGGTCGTCGCCCGCCTGGTACGGCTCCTGGCCGATTTCACCGAGGCCCCCCACCGGGCGCGGCCGGCGGCGCTCGCCGCGGTGAAGCAGGAGTTCACCGCGCTCAGCGGGGCCGAGCCGAATCGCGGCGAGGGGCGCCACTACGCGGACCGGGCCGTCCTGTACGAGGAGTGCCACAGCCGTGTCGAGGACCTGACCCTCGGTTCCGACATCGAGCGCCTCCTCACCGAGGAGCTCGCCCCGGTCTACGACCTGATCCTCGCCGGGCCCCGGCTCAGGGTCCGCCGCGAGAGGAAGATCCTCGCGGACTGGATCGTGCGCAGGTTCGGGGCGCAGCGCCGCGTACCGCTGGCGGAGTTCTACGCCGGCTACTTCGAGGACCGGGACCTGCTGCTCGTCGAGTGCGACGCGGTCGACCGTGAGCTGGAGGAGCTGGACGACACCATCACGGACGCCATGCTCGCGGACGCCCACCCCGGCAGCACCGAAGTCCGGGTCACCGCCGGCCGCCTCCGCGATCTCGCGGCGGTCCGCCCCGACGATCCGGCCGTGGTCTGCAACCCGGACGTCCTGCTGGCGGCGGGCAGTGCGCGGGACATCGAGGAGGGCCGCGTCACCGCCGTGCTGGGGGAGTGCCACGCCGTGCGTGAGCTGCTCTGCCACGCGAGCTACGCACCTCTGCTCGCCGAACGCGAGCCGGACCTGGCGGAGCTGGCGCACGAGGCGTACCAGCGGATGCTGTCCCCCGACGAGGTCCTGTGCGACGTGGTGCGCTCGCATCCCAACAAGACCGGCGCGCAACTGCGGTTCCCCGTCCCTGATGTGGAAATCACCGGCAAGTCGGGCAAGGACCGCCGGCACGTGCTCACGCCCGGCCAGCTCTACGTCGTCGTCCGGGACGGCCGCGCCGAGCTGCGGGCCGAGGGCATCGGACAGCGGCTGAGGCCGCTGTCCGTCCCGGCCGGCGGCAGAAGCATCCGGCAGGACCCGCTGGCGCCTCTCGGATTCCCCCGGCACTACGGCGGAGTCAGCCTCCGCTCGCGCAACCGCGACCGGATGCCCCGTATCAGCTACGGCCGCACCGTGCTGCGCCGCGCGAGCTGGCGGGTTCCCGCGGCCGGTTTCCGGGGAAGCCGGCCGTTCCCGGGAGCCGGCGACGGCGACGCGGCCGACTTCCACGCGGTGCAGGAGCTGCGGGAGCGCCTCGGTCTGCCCCGCCACCTCTTCGCCAAGGTGCCCGGGGAGCCCAAGCCCCTGTACGTCGACCTCGACGCCCCCCTGCTGGTCCGGCAACTGTGCCGCAGGGCGCGCGGCGCCGCCGGGAAGACCGAGCTGAGCGAGATGCTGCCGGGGCCCGACCAGCTGTGGCTCAGCCTCGACGGCCAGGGCCACACCGCGGAGCTGCGCTACGCCGTGTTCTCGCAGCCGGAGGCGGAATGAGCACGGGGGGCAAGGACTCCGGCGGTGTCACCCGTCGGCTGCTGGTCTATCTGCGCCGGGACCGCCGGCGACTGCTCGCACTGTCCCTCGTCGCGCTGACCATGGCCGCCGTCAGCGCGCTCGGACCGATCCTCATCGCGCAAGGCCCCGGCCTGGGCCTGCGGTCGGCGGCCGGCGGCGCCGCCCTGGCCGCCGGGGTGATGACCACCGGCGCGGTGGTGTGGGTCCTGAACCGGGTCCGCGCCTACCTCACCAAGTGCCTGGTCGCCGACGTCGTTCTGGACCTTCGCCTGGACGCGCTGCGTTCCGCGCTCGGGCAGGACCTGGAGTACTACGAGCGCCACGACCCCGACGCGACCGCCAGCCGCATCACCAACGACCTGGAATCGTTCGGCGAGGCGACGTTCAACATGCTGGAGCTGCTCCAGCAGCTCGTGGTGGTCCTGTTGCTGGTACCGCTGATGTTCGTCCTGGAATGGCGGTTGACCGTGGCGACGCTGCTGGGCGGCCTGCTGATCGCCGTCACCACCCGGAACTTCGGGCGGGTCACCCGCCGCCGCGCGGGCCGGGCGGCCGCCGCGACGGCGGCCCTCAGCACATCGGTCGCGGAGAGCACCTCCGGGCTGGCCACGGTCAGGGCCTTCGGCTGCGAGGAGCCGCTCATCAAGGCGGCGGCCTCGCACAACGCCACTGTTTTCCGGGCGAACCGCGAAGCCGACGTCTTCGCGGCCCTGCTCCAGCCGGCGCTCTCGGTCATCAGCGGGCTGATCACCACGGTGCTGGTCTTCGCCGGCGGGATGATGGTGGGGGAAGCAGTCCTCACCGTCACGGCCTGGTACCTGTTCGTACTGGCCACCGACCGGGTCGCGTGGCTGCTCGGGTCGACCGGCGCGCTCGACGGCCAGGCTCAGACCGCGCTCGCCGCCGCGGAGCGGGTCTTCGAGCTGATCGACCAGACCGTTCCGGAGACGGCCCCGGACCCCGGGGCTCCCGCAACGGCGGGGGCGCTGCGCGTCGACGGGGTGCGTCTCACGTACCCCTCGGGTAAAGAGGCCCTGCGGGGTGTCTCAGTGGAGATCCCCGCCGGCTGCCACCTGGGACTGGTCGGACCCTCGGGCTCCGGGAAGTCCAGTCTGCTCAAGGTGCTGGCCGCGATGCGCCCGGCCTCGTGCGGTGAGGTCCTGCTGGACGGACGGCCGCTGTCGCGCGTCCCCGAGGCCGAACTGCGACGGGGCGTGGCCTACGTACCCCAGCACCCGCAGCTGTTCGAGGGCACCATAGGCGACAACCTGCGGCTCACCGGCGGGGAGCGGACCGACGCCGAGCTGACACAGCTGATCGGTGACGCGGGTCTGACGGACTGGCTCGCCGGGTTCCCCCAGGGACTGGACTCCCCGGTGGGGCCGGGGGGCGAGCTGCTGTCGCACGGTGAGCGACAGATCGTCTGTCTGCTGCGGGCACTGGCCAAGCGGCCCTACCTGGTCCTGCTCGACGAACCGACGGCCAACGTGGACGAGGCGACTGACGCGCATCTGCAGACGGCCCTGCGCAGGCTCCTGGCCGGCATCACGTGCGTGGTCATCGCCCATCGCCTGCACACCGTCCGCAACGTCGACAGGATCGCGGTGCTGCGCGAGGGCCGGATCACCGAGATGGGTACGCACGCGGAACTGATCGCGGCCGGAGGGGAGTACGCGGCACTGCACCAGGACTTCGAGTACGCGTCCCCGGCCGGCCGGACGCCATTGATCGGCGGGAACACGTGGTAGACGCAGAACAGATCGGGTGGCTGACCGCGAGGCTGCGCCCCTACCGGGGCGCCATGCTGTTCGTGGCCGCGGGCGGGCTGCTCGCCGCGCTGCTGGCGGTCCTGGCGGCGTGGATCGTCGGAGACGCGCTGGACGAGGCGGTGAACAGCCATGTGGGAATCCGGCCGCTGGTGATTCTCTCCGCCGTGCTGCTGGGCAGTCAGGTGGTGCGTGCGGCTCTGCTCTACCTGCGTCAGACGACCAGCATCCGGGTGGGCACCCGGCTCGAACGCGACCTGCGGCACGAGCTCGTCACCAGGGTGCTCAAGGAGGCCGTCCCCGGCCGGGCGGACCGCCTCCTCGCCGCCTTGATCAGCGATGTCCGCGCGCTCAGGTACATGATCACCCCGGGCGTGGACATCGGCATCTCGGTCTCCGCGTTCGTCGTGGTGGTGGTGGGCTGCGCCGTCGTCTGGTCGCCCCAGCTCGTCGTGGCCCCGCTGCTGTACGCGGTCGGCTTCTGCTGGTTCTGCGCCCGCCTGTTGCGCGGCATCAGCAGGGCGGCTCGCACGGCACGCGATCGCTCCGCCGGCGTCGTGGAGCTGGTGGGCGAGGCCCTGCACAACATCGAGGCGGTGCGGGACGCAGGTGGCGCCGTGGCGGTGTGGGACGGGCTGCGGTCGGCGGCGACCGCCCACCGGGATGCGGTAGTGGCCCAGGGCAGGGAGGAACGCCGCACCCCCCTGTTCCTGCTGCTCGGCCTGGTCCAGGGCATCGGGTTCGCCCACGCCCTGCTGCTGGCGCGGGACGGCCAGATGACCGCCGGTGACATGGTGGGGTACCACAGCCTGCTCCTGCTGCTCGGTGCGCCGACGTTCTCCTCGGGAGCCGCCTTCCCCGCGCTGGCCAACGGACTCGCGGCCATCGCCAGGATCCGGGAGATGTTCCCGGAGCCAGGGCCGCAAGGCGGCGGGACGTTCCGGCCCTCGGCCGACCCGCTGTCGATCGAGGTCGTGGGCGCGGTCCCCGCCGCGGGCCGGCAGCTGCCGCCCAAGATCGAGCTGACACTGCCGGCGTGCTCCCTCGCGGTCGTCACCGGGCCTACGGGGTCGGGCAAGTCGACCCTCCTGCGGTTGCTCGCGGGTACGGAGACGCCGGACTCCGGCAGTGTGCGCATCGGTGGCGGCGACGCGACCGAGTGGCGCAGGGCGGAGCTTGCCGGGCGCGTGGTGCTGGTCGCGGACCACGGCTCGCTCTTCTCCATGAGCCTGCTGGAGAACGTCGGGCTCGGACGGCTGGCAGCGACTCCCGACGAGATCAGGGCCACCGGTGCGAAGGCCGGGGTCGCCGAGTTCGCCGAGCTGATGCCGGACGGCTGGGAGAGCGTACTGGGGGCCGGCGGGGCCGTGCTGTCCGGCGGACAGAAGCAGCGGGTGGCACTGGCCAGGGCGCTGCTCTCGCACGCGGACGTGCTGCTCCTCGACGACCCGTTCAGTGCGCTCGACGCGAGCGTGGCCCGGCATCTCGCGACGGGACTGATCGAGGTGGCCCGGCACCGGACGGTCGTGGTCGTGACCGACCGGGCCGACCTCCGGGCGGCGGCCACCCATGTGGTCCGCCTCAGCGAGGCCGAATTGACCGTAGAAGTGAAGCGAACCGGAGGGACCTGAAGTGCCGCACCATCTCTCGCAGATCCGTGAACTGTTCATCTGGCCTCATGCCGGCTGCAACCACAGGTGTGTGTCCTGCGACATCTGGCAGGACAAATCCCGTCGCGAACTCGCCGCGGAGGACATCGAACGGTGGGCGCAGGAGTGGGAGGACCTCGGGGTCAAGGAGGTCATCCTCACCGGAGGGGAGCCGCTGATGCACCGGGACCTCGCCTCGGTGGCGGCCCCGTTGCGCGAGCGGGGCATCCCCCTCGTGCTGCTCTCCACCGGGCTCCTGCTCAAGAAGTACGCCCAGCAGGTTGTGGACGACTACGAGGTCGTCCTGGTGAGCCTGGACGGACCTCCCGGGATCCACGACGAGGTCCGGCGCGTCGGCCGGGCCTACGACCACCTGGTGAAGGGGCTGGAGGCCATCCGTGAGCTCAGGCCCGACATCCGGGTCGCGGGCCGCTGCACGGTGCACCGGTACAACTACCGGCACCTGGCGGAGACGGTGCGTGCCGCGCAGGAGCTCGGCTTCTACCGGTTCAGCTTCATTCCCGCGGACGTGACGAGCGAGGCGTTCAACCGGGCGGGTGGCTGGGACGCGCAGAAGCAGGAGGACCTGGTGATCGCCCCGCACGCGCTGCCCGAGCTGGACGCGGAACTGGACCGCATGTTCACCGAATGCGCGGACGCCTTCAGCAGCGGCATGATCCAGGAGACCCCCGACCACATCCGTGCCTACGTGCGCCAGTTCTACGCGGCGTTCCACCAGGAGGCCGAGTACCCGCCCGTCTCCTGCAATCTTCCGTGGGGCTCCGCGGTCATCGAGGTCGACGGGACCGTCCGGCCCTGCTTCTTCCAGGAGGCCTACGGCAACATCCACGAGGCCGGGAGCCTGAACGCGCTGATCAATTCACCGACCGCGGTGAAGTGGCGGGAAGAGCTCGACGTGGCGACCGACGAAACGTGCCGACGCTGCGTGTGCTTCAACACCATCCCCCTGCCGGCGGGGGTCGGTCCACAGTGAGCATCGTCCTCGACCGCCCGACGGCCACCGTCCGGACCCGTGTAGACCTGCATCTGCACAGCACGGTCTCCGACGGGGACGACACACCGGGCGGCCTCGCCCGCAAGTGCGCCGACGCGGGTCTGCGCGTCGCGGCTCTCACCGACCACGACAGCATGGCCGGCTTCCCGGAGTTCCGTACGGTCGCCGAGGCCGCGGGGCTGACGGTCGTCGCGGGCGCGGAGGTCACCGCGGAGTGGGGCGGGCAGGAGACGCACTGCCTGGCGTACTTCGTCGACCCCGACGACGAGCTGTTCCGCCGCCGGATCGGGGGAGTGCGCGGCGCCGAAGTGGACTGGTGGAGGGCCTGGTTCGGCCAGGCCGCCGACCTCGGCGTGGACATCACCTGGGCGCAAGTGGAGGAACGATTCGGCGAAGACCGGGTCGCCTTCCTGGGGGACTATCTCGACCTGTTCCTCACCAGGGCCGGTTCCGACCCCCGCTTCTCGGGCTACGAGCGCGGCGGCGTGCACCGCGAACTCATCGCCCAGTGGTGCCGGGAAGGCCAGCCTCTGCATGTGCCGCACCCGCGCCGGCCCCCGCTCGCCGAGGTCGCCCGCTGGATCCGCGAGGCGCGGGGAGTGCCCGTACTCGCCCACCCCGGCCGGCTCCGCGACGAGCCGGAGACGAGCCTGCCGCTGCTGCGGGACATGGGCTTCGGAGGGCTGGAGGCATGGACGACCTGGCACGACCCGGCGGACACCCGCAGGGTCCTCGCAGCCTGCGAGTCGCTCGGCCTGGTCCCCACCCAGGGATCGGACTTCCACGGCGGGCGGCTGAAGCCGTGGTCACCGGCCCCGGGGCTGGTACCGGAAGCGGCGCCCGACCCGCTGGAGATCGTCGAGCGGCTCCACGATGCGCGGGCCTGACCATGCCCCGGGACAGAGACAGCAAGACGACGAGGACGGATGCAAGCAGTGGAACCCAACGGAAGGGGGCTCGGATGAGCGCGACTACTGAAGAGAGCCGGGCGACGGAGAACTGGCGGCTGCTCCCCGTCGTCGCCCTCCGGCAGTCGGGGTTCGGCTTCGAGCTCCTGGAGCCCTACAGCGAACCCGGCGCGGTGGCCGAGGCCCTGCGCATGACGGGCACCGCGGAGCAGCTGCGGAAGCTGGCACCCGCGCTCAAGGACGGCATCAAGGCCGCCCGGCTGTCGGACAACGGGGCCGCCGCGTCGGCCGTGGGCACCCTGCGCCCGCTGAGTGACGAGACCTTCCAGATGCTGGCCGGGCGGCTGCCCTGCGACGCGGTCCCGACGCTGCGGGCCTACCAGGAGCACGCGCACGACCTGAGCGGCTCCTGGCTGCGCTGGGAGGAGACGCACGAGGAGCGCATGCACAGGGCCAAGGCCGTGCTGCGCGACGTGTTCCGGCACAACGGGCTGCTCAGGGACGCCTTGCTGCTCTCGAACGAGGCGAACTTCGGCCTCTTCGCGTCCTGGCTGGACGGTCCCGAAGGCGTCGGCGGGCCGCGCGGCCGCAAGATGACGGACCTCCTCATCCGCTATCTCCAGCGGGTCACGACGAAGAACGAGACCGCATCGCACTTCGGACCCCTGAGCGTGGGACTGATCGACCGTTCCGTCCGCGGCGTCTCCTGGGAGCGGAAGGCCCTGAGGCGGAGGGTGTTCCTGGCGCACTGGGCGGCGGAAAGGCTGGCCGGGGCGCTGGGCGCTGACCCCGTCCTCGCGGCACGGGTCCGGCCGCGCCGCCGGCCGTGGGCCTTCGAGCGGGACGGCGTAGTGACGCTGTACGAGTTCACCACCGAGGACGGTTTCTCCGTCGACTGGCGGTTCCGCAAGGCGGACCAGGTCGAGCTCACCCCCGTCGAGCTGGAGGTGTTCCGCCGCTGTGACGGCAGCACCACCGTGGCGGAGCTCGAGGGGGATCTGGGTGCCGAGGCCCCCGGAGCGCTCGCCTCCCTGGTCGCGCGCCGACTCGTCGTCGACCGCTTCGAGGTACCGGTCGGGGTTACCGAACCCCTGGCCGAACTCCGCCTCCAGGCAGGGTCCGTGGAGCCTGTGGAGCGGCTCGCCCGCGACCTGGCGGCGATCCCCGAAGCGGAACTCGGGGCGCGCCCGTCAGCGGTGGGAACGCTCAAGGAATCCTTCGCCGAAATCACCGGGGCCGAGGCCAACCGCGGCACCGGCATGCACTACGCAGACCGGAGCGTCTTCTACGAGGAGTGCCACGGACCGGTCGGCGACCTGCGCCTCGGAGCCGACGTCGCCGAGCTCATCGAGAACGAGCTGGCGCCCGTCTACGCCCTGGCGTTTGCCGTACCCCGGCTGAGGATCGTCCGTGAGCGTGAACTGCTCACGCGGTGGGTGACACGGCGCTTCGGTACGGACACCGCCGTCCCCCTGGACCGTTTCTACGCGGAATACTTCGCCGATCGCGACGAACTGCTCAAGCACGTCGACGAGATCGACGCCGAGCTCGACGCGCTCGACGCTGACCTGACCGCACTCCTCCTCGGTGACGACGACCTGGGTGCGACCGAGGTCGTCGTGGACCCGGAACGGCTCAACGGTTTCCTGGAACGCTGCCCCGACGGCCCGCCCGCACTCGTCAACCCCGACGTCATGCTGGCCGCGCCCGACCCGGACGCGCTGCTGCGGGGCGACTTCCTCGCCGTCGTCGGCGACTGCCACGGGACGCGTGAACTGCTCAGCCACTCCAGCTTCGCGCCCCTCATCGCCGAGGAGTACCCGCGGTTCACCGCCGACGCCACCGCCGCCTACCGCGAGCTCGTCGACGAGGACGAGACCCTCTGCGACCTCGCGCGCAGCCACCCGGACAAGACGGCGTCACGCAGCCCGCTGGACATGCCTGACCTGGAGATCTACGGCCGGTCCAGCCTCACGCGCGACCAGGTCATCCAGCCTTCCTCGCTGTACCTGAAGGTCAGCGACGGGCAGCTGAACCTGTACGCGGACGGGGTCCCCGGCCGGCTGCGGCTGCTCGCCCCGCCGTCCGGCGGCCCCACCGTACGACTGGACCCGCTGGCTCCGTTCGCCTTCCCCCGCCGGCTCGGCGGCCTGGTACTGGAGGCCGGCCTCCACACGCACGTGCCCCGCATCCGTACGGGACGCATCGTGCTCCAGCGCGAACTGTGGCGGATCCCGGTCTCCGAACTGGTCGGGCAGGCCCCCGACGGCAAGCCGCGCAAGGGGAACGCGGCCGAGTTCTTCGCTGCCTGTGAACTGCGCCGGCGCCACGGGCTGCCGCGCCATGCCTTCGTGAAGTTCGATTCCGAGCCCAAGCCGCTCTACGTGGACTTCACCTCACCCCTGCTGGTGCGGCAGATGTTCCGTCTGGCCCACGGCGCGAGCGGGCCGGCCACCTTCAGCGAGATGCTGCCCGGTCCGGAGCAGCTGTGGCTCCACCGGGACGGACAGAAATTCACCACGGAGCTCCGCTGCGCCGTATCCACTGCGTCAGCCGTGCCGACTGCGGAGAAATGACATGACTTTCGACTATCGCATCGCCGACATCAGCCTGGCGGCGGAAGGCCGCACCGCGATCCGGATCGCGGAGAGCGAGATGCCCGGCCTGATGGAGCTCCGACGCCGCTACAGCGGCAGCAAGCCGCTGGCAGGCGTACGCATCGCGGGATCGCTCGGCATGACCGTCGAGACCGCCGTGCTCATAGAGACCCTGATCGAGCTCGGTGCCGACCTGCGCTGGGCCACCTGCAATGTGCTGTCCACCATGGACCACGCCGCTGCGGCGATCGTGGTCGGGCGCGACGGAACCCCCGACGAGCCCCGGGGCATTCCCGTCTTCGCCTGGATGAACCAGACGCTCGACGAATACTGGTGGTGCCACGCCCAGGCGCTGCGCTGGCCGGACGGCACGGGCCCGGACTTCATCCAGGACGACGGCGGCGACGCCACGCTCCTCCTGCACGAGTCCGTGAAACGGGAGAAGGCCGGCACCGTGCCCGACCCCACGACCGCGCACAACGCCGAGCGCGCGGCGCTGCTGCGCTTCATCGCCGGTTCGATGGAGCAGGACGCCGGCCGCTGGACCGGCATCGCCGTGAGCGTGCGCGGTGTCGCGGAGGAGACGATGACCGGCATCCGGGCTCTGCGCCGGCTGGCGGACTCCGGTGAGTTGATGTTCCCCGGCATCAATGTGAACGACGCGATCACGAAGACCAAGCTGGACAACATCTACGGCTGCCGGCACTCCCTCATCGACGGCCTGAACCGTGCCACCGACCGGATGATCAGCGGCAGGACCGGGGTCGTCGTCGGCTACGGGGACGTGGGCAAAGGCTGCGTCTCCGCGCTGTCGGGACTGGGCGCCCGGGTCATCGTGGTCGAGGTGGACCCGATCTCCGCACTCCAGGCGGCCCTGGACGGGTACGAGGTGACCACGCTCGAGGTGGCTGCCCCGCGGGGCGACATCTTCATCACCGCCGCCGCCAACTGCGAGGTCATCCGGCCCCAGCACATGGAGCGGATGAAGCATCTGGCGATCCTGGGCAACATGGGTCACAGCGACGTCGAGGTCGACGTGGCCGCACTCGCCGAGGTGCCCGGTATCCGCAAGCGTGAGCTCAAGCCGCAGGTCGACGAGTGGATCTGGCCGGACGGCCGGTCGCTGCTGGTCCTCTCCCAGGGCCGCGACCTGAACTTCGGCAATGCCACCGGGCACCCCGCGTTCATCATGTCCGCATCCTTCACCAACCAGGCCCTGGCCCTCCTGGAGCTCGCGAACAACCGGGGCCAGTACCCGATCGGGGTGCACAACCTGCCGCGCAAGCTGGACGAAGAGGTGGCCCGGCTGCACCTGGACGCACTCGGAGTGCGCCTGTCACGGCTGACTCCGAAGCAGGCGGAGTACGCCGGAGTACCGGTGGACGGACCGTACAAGCGGGAGGAGTACAGGTACTGACCCCGGTCCGGACTTTCCCCCCTCACGTCACCTCTCCCCGCTTCCCCCTCCCCAGCCCACGACCCACAGGACCCACCGTGCACATCCTTCTGATCGACAGTGAGCGGCTGCCCGGGCCGGCGGCCCCCGGGGGGCCCGGCGCGCAGCGGGCGGCTGCCTCCCTCACCGGCGCCGGCCACACCGTGGCGGTCACGGGCCCGGGTGAAGCGGGTCCTCCCGTGGAACGGCCCGGCCTCGTGTTCCTGGTCCTAGGAGGAGCGGGTGCGGGGCCGCTCGCCGCCGCGGGCACGGCCATCCGTACGCGGCACCCCGGTGTGCCCGTGGTCGCCGCCGGACTGGCCGCGAGCCTTGATCCGCAGACGACCATGCGGATCCTGGGCGCGGACGGCAGCCTCCCGGGAGATCCCGGGGCGTCGGTTCCGTGGCTGGTGGAGGAGTACCTCGCCGACCCCTCCGTCCTCAAGGCGGACAGCCGGGGACGGATCAGGCCCGCCTTCGGGCAGCCCGGACCGGCGGCGTCGGGAGGGGAGGATCCCCTCCCGGTCGAGGAGATCGCGGCACGGGCGGCACGGCAGCTGGGCCTCGGCACCCCGGTCCCCGCCGGTACCGGCTTCGAGTTCGCGGTCTTCCGCGGGTCGTCCCGAGAACTCGGCGACGTGGCCCTGCGCGTACCGCGCCAGGAAGTGATCCGCTACGGCGGACGCGACCCCTACTACACGCGTGACGCGCTGGAGCAGGAACGCGTGATCGCGGCCCACCTGCACGCGCGGGGGCTGCCCGTACCGGAGCCGATCGCTCTGGTGAACACCCCGCTCGCACCCGTACTGGCGTCCCGGTTCCTGCCCGGGGCCGGGGTCGCGGCCGGGCCGGAACAGATCGGCGAGCTGATGGCGAGGCTCCACCTCCAGCCCCCGCCGCCCGGGCTACGGCCGCTCGACCACGACGGCTGGCCCATCGACGTCGGGGTCGCCCGCAGGGTCTCGACCCGGTGGGCCTGGCTCGCCGGCCTGGTGCCGGACCTCCCGGAACTTCCCGGTCTCGACCGGCTCGTTCCGCTGCTGGCTCCGCTGGCCGGCGTCCGGCGACTGCTCCACCTGGACATGCGCGCTCCCAACATGGCCGGCTCCGACGGAGAGGTGGCCGGCCTCTTCGACTGGGGCTGCGCCATGATCGGGCACCCCGCGCTGGAACTGGCGCGCGTCCGTGAGAACGACACCTTGCCCGAGAACGACCTGGACATCGAGGCGTTGCTGGCCGGATATCGGCGCCATGCCCCCGAGCCCGTGCTCCCTCCCGCAGTCGACGCACTGCTGCGCCTGGACGGCGTGACCATGCTCTGCGTGGTGTTCGGAGGCGGCGAGGAACCTGACCGCGAACGCCTGGCCCTGCTCGTGGAGCGGGCCAAGGCCCTTGCAGAGGAAGTGAAATGAGCACCACCGAAAACGCGGCCCCCGCGACGCGGACATCGTCCCCGGCCGCGCTGAGCGGCCGGCTGGCGGCCGGCCCGGCCGCGCTGTGGCACGACGAGGTCCTCGGGCCGCACTTCGAGTACGAGCTCGCCCACCTGCTGCCCTGGTACATCGCGATCGAGAAGGTACTGCTCGTCGAGTACCAGCGGATGGGCGTGATCGACGACGCGGAGGCCGGGGCCCTGGGGGCGGCTCTCGACAGCGCGGACGCCGCTGCTCTCGTCGCGGACCCGGCCGCCAACATGTCGGACATCACCTTCGCGCTGGAACGCCACGTGGAACAGCGGCTGCCGCGGCCGGTGCCGGCGTGGCACGTCGACCGCAGTCGCAACGACCTCCAGGCTTGCGCGCAGCTGATGTTCGGCAGGAGCGAGCTGGCCGCCGCCGCCGGCCGCCTGCTGGACTTCGGAACAGCCGTGCACCGGCTGGCCCTGTCCGGGCGTCATCTGCCCATGCCGGGACACACGCATTTCCAGGCGGCACAGATCATCACGCCCGGGTACTACCTGGCAGCCGTGTCCGAGCAGATCCTGCACACGCTGCGCCGCTTCCTGTCGACGTACGACGGCCTGGACGCCTGCCCGATCGCGTCCGGGGCGATGGCCGGTCAGGAACTCGCCTGGGACCGGCCGCGGATGTCGCGTCTGCTGGGCTTCCAGCGGGCCCAACCGGTCGCGCTCACGGGTGTCGCCTCACGCGGCTGGGTGGCGGAGGTGACGGCCGAGATGGGCATCCTGGGCCTTGCCCTGAGCCGCTTCTCCACCGATCTGCTCACGTGGAGCAGCAGCGAGTTCGGCTTCCTCGACCTGCCGGACGAACTGTGCGGGATCTCTTCGGCGATGCCGCAGAAGAAGAACTTCCCCGTGCTGGAACGCATCCGCGGCCGCACGGCGCACCTGACGACCTACCACCTCGACGCGGTGCTCGGCCAGCGGAACACGCCCTACACCAACCTCGTCGAGGTCGGGAAGGAGGCCGGGGCGAACCTGGCGACCGCCTACCGCACCCTGAACAGTGTGCTCCGGCTGTTCACGGAGGTCGTCGAAAGGCTGGAGTTCCGCGGCGACCGCATGCGGGCGGCCTGCGAGCGGGAGTACCTGGGCGGTTTCAGCCTCGCCAACGCACTGACGCTCAAGGAACAACTGCCGTGGCGCCAGGCGCAGGTGGTGGCCGGCGCCTACATCGTCGCCGCCATGGAGGCAGGGCACTCCCCCGACCGGACCGACCCCCGGCTGCTGGAGAAGGTGGCGTCCGACCGCGGCTTCACGCTCACGGACCCGGCCGCCGTGCTGGCCGCCCTTGCGGACGTCGACGCGGGGCTGCGCCGGCACGCGTCGACGGGCTCCGCCCACCCGGACGCCACCCTCCAGGTCCTGCGCGAGCAGGAGGGCGAGTACGCCTCGCTGCGTGCCGAGTGGGAGCGCCGGGCCGGCTTCGTGGACGCGGGGTTCGCGGAGACCGACGACCTGCTCGGGGCCGGCCGGTGAACGACGGCCGGCGCAGGGCGGGCAGACAGGGACCACAGGTGCGGCACGTTCGCTGCCGCACCGGAAGAACGGGAGGAAAGCCGTGATCCACGGCAGCATGCTGGAGGCCATCGGGCTGACCTCGCTCGTGCGGCTGCGCATCGACGCCCCGCAGGGCGTGGAGGTGTACGCCAAACTGGAGCTTGCCAATCCGTTCGCGATGAAGGACCGCGTGGCCCGGCACGTCATCCGCCAGGCGCGGCAGCGGGGGGTACTGGCCCCCGGCGCACCGATCGTCGAGAGTTCCTCGGGCACGATGGCGCTCGGCGTCGCACTCGTCGGCCGGGCCCTCGGCCACGAGGTCCACATCGTCACCGACCCGCGCATCGACGGGGTGACCAAGGCCAAACTGCGGGCCCTGGGATGCCATCTGCACATCGTCACCGAGATGACGGAGCAGGGCGGGTGGCAGGGGGCGAGGCTGGAGCGCCTGGACGAGCTGATACGCAGCATGCCCGGCGCGTTCTGGCCGCAGCAGTACAGCAATCCGGACAATCCGGGTGCCTACCGGGAGCTGGCGCGGGAACTCACGGAGGACCTCGGCCGCGTCGACGCACTGGTCGGCGCGGTCGGTTCGGGCGGCTCCCTGTGCGGGTCGGCGCGGGCGCTGCGACGCCTGCAGCCCGATCTGTGGGTCGTCGGGGTGGACTGCGTGGGCAGCGCCCTCTTCGAGCAGCCCGACGAGCCGAAGAGGCTCCAGAGCGGACTGGGCAACAGCCTGCTCCCGAAGAACCTCGACAGGCGGGTGATCGACGAGGTGCACTGGCTGAACGACCGCGAGGCCTTCGAGGCGGCCGACGCGCTCGCCCGCGACCAGCAGATCTTCGCCGGAAACACCTCCGGCTCCGTCTACCGGGTGCTCGGGGACGTCGCTGCCCGGGCCCGTCCGGGCAGCCGCATCGTCGGGATCTTCCCCGACCGGGGCGACCGTTACGCGGACACCGTGCACGACCCCGACTACTGGGCCGAGAAGGGCCTCGCCGAGATGACGCTGTCCCTCGTCCCGGAGGCGGTCGACTACGGGACCCCCGTACGTTCCTGGTCGAGGGCGGTCACCAAGGGCGCGGTGGACACGGCCCAGCACCTGCTGTTCGTCGAGTCCAACACCACGGGGACCGGAATGATGGCGATGCGGTCGGCGGCGGGGCTCGACCTGCGGCCCGTACTGCTGACCAACGACGCCGGGCGCTACGCCGGGGTCGAGGACACCGGCTGCGACATCGTGGTGTGCGACACGAACTCGGCGGCCGCACTCCGGGCCGCCGTCCAGGAGAACTTCGCGCGGGAGGAGATCGCCGGGGTCACCACCACGAGTGACTTCTACGTACCGCTGGTCGCCGACATCGCGGAGTGGCTGGGCCTGCCCGGGAACCCCGTGGAGGCCGTGACCATCTGCCGCAACAAGTCCCTGCTGCGGACGCGGCTCGCCGGCGAGGGGGTGGCGCAGCCGGCATTCGTGGCGGTCGACGACCCGGCCGAGGTCGGGGCGGCCGTCGCGGCGGTCGGTCTTCCCTGCGTGGTCAAGCCGGTCGACGACTCGGCGTCGAGCAACGTGCTGCTCTGCCGCACGCCGGAGGAGGCCCGGGCGCAGGTGGAACTGATCCTCGGCATCACCACCAACGTCCGGGGCATGCCGACCGCGCGCACCGTCCTGGTCGAGGAGTTCGTGGACGGCCCCGAGTTCAGTGTCGAGATGTTCAGCCGGGACGGCGTGCACGAATGCGTGGGGGTCACGCGCAAGAGCGTGGGAGGCTCGCCCTGGTTCGTGGAGAACGGGCACGTCTTCCCGGCGGACCTGGAGGCGGACGAGGACGTCGCGGTGGTCGACCTGGTGGCCGCGGCGCTCTCCGGCTGCGGTGTGGAAGCCGGTCCCACCCACACCGAGGTCCGGATGGGGGCCAACGGGCCGGTGATCATCGAGATCAACCCCCGGCTGGCCGGCGGGATGATCCCCGAACTGATACGCGTCGCCACGGGAGTCGACCTGCTGGAGCAGCAGCTGCGCGCATCGGTCGGCCTGCGTCCGCACCTCGTGCCGAGCCGTGAGGGGTACGCCGGAATCAGGTTCCTGCTGGCGGGACGCGAGGGCGTGCTGACGGGAGCCACCGGCACCGAGGAGGCCGCGCAGGTCGGCGGCGTCGAACAGGTCAGGTTCACCAGGCGGCCCGGGCAGTCGGTGCGCCCCGCACGCAGCGCCTACGACAGGCTGGGTCACGTGATCGCGGGCGGTCGGGCCCCGTCGGAGGTGGCCGCCGTACTGGACGAGGCGGTCGGCCTCATCGGGATCGAGGTGGCGGAGGGCTCCCGGACGGACGCGTCCTGAGGGGTGCCCTCGCAGGGCCCGGCCCGCGGCGCCGCCCCTTTGGAGGGGTGCCGCGGGCCGGGCTCCCCGGGCCCGCCCGGGGATGCGCGAAAAGGCTCCCGACGGACCGGGCCCGTTGCCGGGAGGTCCATCGGGAGCCTTCGTCGCTCCGTACCGCCTGCGCGCCGCGCGTCAGGCCACGAGACGGCGCAGCCGGTCCAGGTGTTCCAGTCCGCCGAGCACCGTGTCGGCGTCGTCGATGAAGTCGATCAGGCAGGCCACCTCGTCGACACCGGCCGCCCGCACCGTGCGCACCAGCTCGGCGCACTCCTCGGGGGTACCGAAGAGGCCACCGGTCTCGAAGTACTTCTCGAACCCCAGTGAGACCAGGAAGTCCACGTCGTCCGGGGTGAGGTCCTCCGGGTCCAGGTCGGGCATGATGTCGCCGGCCGCCTTGAGGAGCAGCCCGAGGGAGTTGCGCAGGTAGGCACTGAACGGTTCGCGCACGACCTCGCGGACCGCTTCGCGGTCGGTGCCGAGGAACGTGTGCAGCATGAGCACCACATGACCGGGACGGGCTTCCTCGGGCAGGGCCTCGCGGTAGAGGGCGATCTTCTGGGCGAGTTCCTCGACCGTCTGGCCGAGCAGGTGGGTGAGGACGCCCACCCCCATCTCGCCCGCCTCGCGGAAGGTGTCGGGATTGCCCGCGGCGGTCAGCCACACCGGCAGTTCGCGGCGCACCGGGTCGGGGTAGGCGCGCAGCCGGCGCTTCTCCCCGCCGCCGTCGGCCACTTCGAGGGTGCCGCCGCGCCACAGCTCGCGGACGTCCGCGATGGTGCGGGCCAGTACGTTCTTGCGGTCCTCGTAGTTGTGCGGGGCGAGCGCGAAGTCCGCGGCGTGCCAGCCGGAGGCGAAGGACAGTCCGACCCGGCCGCCCGCGAGGTTGTCGACGACGGACCACTCCTCGGCGATGCGCAGCGGGTGGTGCAGCGGCGCCACCACACTGCCCGCGCGGATCTGTACGCGCTCGGTGGCCGTCGCGACGGCCGCTCCGGTGACGGCCGGGTTCGGGTAGGCGCCGCCGAACGGATGGAAGTGCCGTTCCGGCGTCCACACGGAGGTGAACCCGTGGGTGTCGGCGAACCGGGCTCCTTCGAGGAGCAGCCGGTAGCCGTTCGTCCCGGCGGAATTGTTGGCGAAGTAGAACAGGCCGAAGTCCAACGCGATCCTCTTGTCTGGGTTTGGCCGGGGTCGGGTGTGCGCCCCCGGCGGGGGCCGCCGGGGGCCTCGCCGGCCGTCCGGTCAGGACAGCTCGGCGAGGACCGCGTTCCCGGCTTCGGCGGTGGTGAGGCTTCCTCCCAGGTCGGCGGTGCAGAGCCGCTTGGACAGGGTCCGGCCCACCGCGTCCCGCACCGCCGTGGCCTCGGCGGGCCGGGAGGCGCAGTCCAGCAGCAGCGCCGCGCTGAGGATCGCCGCGAGCGGGTTCGCAGTGCCGGTGCCCGCGAGGTCCGGGGCGGACCCGTGGACCGGCTCGCAGAGCGCGAAGCCGGTTTCGGGGTTGAGGTTCGCCGAGGCGGCGGTCCCCATGCCCCCCGCGAGCTGGGCGGTGAGATCGCTGAGGATGTCACCGTGGGAGTTGTTGGCGACGATCACGTCGAACGCGGTCGGGTCGTCGACGAGGTGCATCACGGCTGCGTCGACGTAGAGGTGCCGGGTGGCCAGGTCGGGCCGGCGCTGCGCCGCCTCGCGGAAGCAGCGCTGCCACAGGGCTCCGTTGTTCGGTACCGCGTTGGCCTTGTCGACCAGGCAGACCGATGTGGTGGCGCGGGCGAAGGCGAACTCCAGCGCCCGGCTCACCCCGCGGTAGGTGCTGAGTTCGGTGTCGACGGCCGTCTCGTGCGGGGTGCCGACCCGCAGCGTCCCGCCGATGCCCGAGTACAGCCCTTCGGTGTTCTCGCGGATGACGGTGCAGTCGATGGCCCTGCGGTCGGGGTCGCGCAGCGGGCTGAGCCGCTCGTGCAACAGCTTGGCCGGACGGTGGTTGACGTAGAGGTCGAGGTCGAACCGCAGCCGCAGCAGGACGTCGCGTGCATAGGCGGGGTTCGTGACCCGGGGGTCGCCCACCGCGCCGAGCAGCGCGCCGTCGCTGTCGGCGACGCGGGCGAAGTCCTCGTCGCCGAGGGCCGTTCCGGTCGCGAGATAGGTGTCCGCGTTGACGTGGCCGAGTACGTCGGTCTCCATGTCCGGCGCGACCTCCTTCAGGACGCGCAGGGCCTGTGCGGTGACCTCGGGCCCGATCCCGTCACCGGGCAGGACGGCGATGCGCTTCACAGGGCGGCTCCGGACGGCCTGGACATCCAGTGCGGCCGTCGCTGCTCGTACGCGGTGATCGTCTCGTGGGACTTCAAGGTCACCTCGATGTCGTCGAGACCGTTGAGCAGGAGCCAGCGGGCGCGGGCGGCGACGTCGAACGGCCAGTGCCGTTCGCCGTCCACCACGCGCTGCTCCTGCAGGTCGACCGTCAGCTCGAAGCCGGCCGAGGCCTCGGCCCGGTCCAGCAGCCCGTCCACGGCGTCCTGCGGGAGCCGCACGGCGAGCAGCCCGTTGCGCAGAGCGTTGCGCAGGAAGATGTCCCCGAAGCTGGGGGCGATCACCGCCCGGAAACCCCAGTCCCGCAGTGCCCACACCGCGTGTTCGCGGGAGGAGCCCGTACCGAAGTGGGGGCCGGCCAGGAGGATGCTCGCCCCGGCGCGCGCGGGCTCGTTCAGCACGAACCCGGGATCCTTGCGCCAGCTGTTGAAGAGGGCGTCCT
Source organism: Streptomyces sp. NBC_01408 (assembly GCF_026340255.1). Taxonomy (GTDB): domain Bacteria; phylum Actinomycetota; class Actinomycetes; order Streptomycetales; family Streptomycetaceae; genus Streptomyces. The sequence goes on from NZ_JAPEPJ010000001.1 coordinate 2,313,829, forward strand.
CGAACCCCGTCTTGGTGAGCCTCCGGCAGTGTCGGGCCGGGATGATCTGATCGGTGTCCACGTCGCTGCGGCGCAGCGGCACACACGTGCCGGTGTGCTCGGTGAGCGCGTCCATGGTTCCTCGTTCCTGTTGCCTGTCCGCAGCGGTCAGTCGAGATCGGCGGGGGAGGTCAGCCGCCCGGTGACGGCGGTCGCGGCTGCCATGACGGGCGAGACCAGGTGGGTCCGTGCCCCCGTGCCCTGGCGCCCCTCGTAGTTGCGGTTGGAGGTGGAGGCGCAGCGCTGCGCGGAGGTGAGACGGTCGGGGTTCATCCCGAGGCACATCGAACAGCCGGAGAACCGCCACTGCGCGCCCGCGTCCGTGAACACCTTGTCCAGCCCTTCGGCCTCCGCCGCCCGGCGGACCTCCATCGAGCCGGGTACGACGAGCATGTCCAGGCCGGGCGCCAGGGTGCGGCCCCGGAGCACCTCGGCGGCGGCGCGCAGGTCCTCGATCCGGCCGTTGGTGCAGGAGCCGAGGAACACCGAGTCCACGCGGACGTCACGCATCGGGGTACCGGGGGTGAGGTCCATGTACTCCAGCGCCTTGCGCGCCACGGCGCGTTCCGCCGGGTCGGCGAGCAGCTCGGGGTCGGGCACGCGGCCGCCGATGCCCACGGCCTGGCCCGGGTTGGTTCCCCACGTGACGTAGGGGGTGAGCGAGGAGGCGTCGATCACGACGGTCCGGTCGAACACCGCTCCCTCGTCGGTGCGCAGCCCGTTCCAGTGCGCCACCGCCTCGTCCCACGCTTCGCCCCGGGGGCTCTCCGGGCGCGACCGCAGGTAGTCCAGGGTCGACTCGTCGGGGGCGATCACACCGGCCCGTGCGCCGGCCTCGACGCTCATGTTGCAGAGGGTCATGCGGCCCTCCATCGAGAGCGCCCGGATCGCCGGACCGCGGTACTCCAGGACGTGTCCGTGCGCTCCGTTGGCGCCCAGCTCGGCCAGGACCGCCAGGGCGAGGTCCTTGGCCGTCACGTCCGCAGGCGCGGCGCCGACGAACTCGACGGCCAGCGTCCGGGGGCGCTGGAGTGCGAGCACCTGGGTGGCGAGCACGTGCTCGACGTCGCTGGTGCCGACGCCGAATGCCAGGGCACCGAAGGCGCCGTGCGTCGAGGTGTGGCTGTCGCCGCAGGTCACGGTCATACCGGGGAGGACGATGCCCAGCTCGGGGCCGACCACGTGCACGATGCCCTGCTGGGCGTCGCCGTGGCTGAAGAGGCGGATGCCCTGCTCGGCGCAGTTCTTCCGCAGCGTCTCGACCTGGAGGGAGGCCACCGGGTCGGTGATGAGCAGGGAGTCGGTCGGGACGTTGTGGTCCTCGACCGCCAGTGTCAGGTCGGGCCGCCGGACCCGGCGGCCCGCCTGCGCGAGGCCGTCGAACGCCTGCGCGGAGGTGGCCTCGTGCACGAGGTGGAGGTCCACGTACAGCAGGTCGGCGCCGTCCTCCTCCCGCTGGACGACATGGGCGTCCCACAACTTGTCGACGAGGGTCGAGGGCTGCTTCACCGGGCCCCCGCCTCGTCGAAGCGGACCGCAAGACGCTGCGCGAGGTCGTTCAGCTCGTCCGCCTCGCCCGGTGGCCGCGACTCCACGAGTTCCTCGTAGAGGGATTGCACCAGCGTCTCGTCGGCGGGCAGGTCCATGCGGTCGAGCAGGTAGCGCAGGACGGACCTGCCCGAGTGCCGGCCGACGAGGAGCTGGCGGTCGCGACCGAAGAGGTGCGGGTCCAGGTACTCGTAGTTGATGGGGTTCTTCAGGATGCCGGCCTGGTGGATCCCGGCCTCCGTCGCGAAGGCGTTGACCCCGAAGACCGACTTGTTGCGCAGCGGCGCCAGTGCGATGGTCTGGGCGAGCAGGAGGTAGGCGGGGTACAGGCCGTTCAGTTTCAGCTCCACGCTGGCGCCGAACTGCTCGCCCTTGTGGGACAGGACGGAGGCGAGCTCTTCCAGCGGGGTGTTCCCCGCCCGCTCGCCGATTCCGCCGAGCGTGGCCTGCACCTCGTCGGCGCCCGCCTGGATCCCGGCGAGGGCGTTCGCGAGGGAGAGCCCCATGTCGTCGTGGCAGTGCGTCGACAGCACGATGTCGTCACCGATCCAGGACCGCACCGCCGCGCACAGGTCTCCGTACTCCTGCGGCGTCGCGCATCCCGTCGTGTCGGCGAGGATGACCGTGGTGGCACCGTCCTCCACGGCCGCGGTGACCAGGGCCTCGATGTGGTCCTTGCTGCCGCGGCTCGCGTCCTCGACGCCGAAGGAGACGTCGGTCGCACCGAGTTCGACGGCCAGCCGGATCGCGTCGCGCACTTCCTGGACCGACTCGGCGCGTGTGATCCCGCGCTTGTGCTCCAGGTGGAGGTCGCTGCCCGTGCCGCAGATCTGCACCTGGTGATTGGGTCGGGCGCCCCCGGCCTCCATGGACTTCCGTACGTCGACGGTGGACGCGCGGTTGAAGGTGGCGAACCGCGCGGTGGTCAGCGACTCGGCGATGAGCCGGGTCGCCTCCGCGTCGGCGGGAGAGGAACCGGGAAATCCGGCCTCGATGATATCGGCACCGTATGCTTCCGCCGCCAGCGCCAGCGGGAGCTTCTGCTCCGGAGACATGGCGTTGCCCGGGGCCTGTTCCCCGTCGCGCAGGGTGGCGTCGAATATGGAGATCCTGCGCCGACCGTAGGCGCTTTCAATTGTCACCTGAATCTCCCCCTGGTGATGTCGGGTGCCGATTTCCATTCGGTCGGCCGGGTAGGGGCCACTCCTGATTTCGGCATCGTGGGGATGCTAATTGCGTCCTCGTGGCGCCGTGCAGGTTTTCAGGCTCCGGTGAAAGTCCCCGAGGTATGCGGGGGAAGCGTGAAGATGGGCGAGATCCAGACAGTTCGGGGCGTGTCGACCGCTTGCCGGGCAAGGTAGGAAAGCGTCCGAAGCACCGAACGGAATCATGTCGCTACCGTCCGTCACGTCGCGAGTCGCCCTCCAGCCGTCATTCACCATGATCTGAAACTCATTGCGGGCCCGATGTAGGCGGCCGATACTCCGAAAAGCTCCGCCGAACTCGCAGAGACGGCAGGGCTTTGTCTTTGATCTACGGGGGGATCAGTGCAGCGGGTTCGTTTTACCGTCCAAGATTTGACGCGCATCACCATCGCGCCGGCCGGAGATCCGGCGGTCGAGACGGCGTTGGGCGCCGACCTCCTGCGGCGCAGGAGCGGCGGTACGGTGTTCGGGCGCTGGCGTGATCTGGCGAGCCAGAAGACGACGCTGCGGCTGCCGCCGAGGCCCCCCGTCCCCGACCACCTGGACCTGCTCGCACAGGCCGACGGCAGGATCCCCCGGCAGCGCGGGAGCTCCGAGAACATCCTGGACACCGACTTCTACGCCTCGGCGATCGCTCCGTACTGGGAGCGCATCAACGCCTACCTGCGGGCCGACGCGGACCACCGCAGCCGGATCTTCCTCAGTGGCGGCGTGGAGGCACTGCTGGGGACGCTGCACGGGCGCATCGCGTGGCATTCCCCCGTACTGGAGCTCGACAACGGACTGGACGCGGAGATCCACCCCGAGGGTGCGGGCCTCCTGATCGTGCCCTCGCTGTTCCTGCACAGTCGGCCGGTGGTCTACACCGGGTCGGGCGGGTCCGGCGCCCCGCCGGTCCTGGTGTACCCGGTGCCGCTCGAAGCCGTGACCGCGGCGACGATCTGGGGCGATTCGGAGCAGTCCGGCCGGGCGCTGGGCGCGCTCATGGGGCGTACGCGTGCGGGGGTCCTCCTCGCGCTCACGGAAAGCCGCACCACGACCCAGCTCGGCCGCAGGCTGGGTATTTCCGCCGCAGCTGCCAGCCAGCACACCGCGGTGCTCCGCGAAGCCGGTCTGATCACCAGCCGGCGCAAGCTCAACGCGGTACTGCATTCGCTGACGGATCTCGGCCACACCCTGCTCAGGGAAGGCGATGAATTCGGGCCGGCTGCGGAATGCATTCCGGTGGGCTGCGGAGCCTGAGCCTCCTGATGTTCCGGTAATCCTCAGTCGATCAGGGGCGCCGTCCTGCGCTGCCTCCGGTGCGGCCCTTCGTGGCCGCCGCCGGAGGCCGGTTCGTGGTCCTCGCTTCCTTTCCCGTGGCGCGGAGAATCCGAATCCCGCGGCCCGGGGAACCCCCGGAAACCCGGGTACTCCCGGATGCCCCGGAAACCCGGGTACACAGGAAACCCCAGAAATCCAGAAAACCCAGAAGACCGAGGAAAGAGCCGGGGCGCTGCCCGGACCCTCGTCGGGCTGATACCGGTACGGAGAGGCATTCAGTGGGTCACGACATGATGGAGAACCTGGCGCGGGCGTCGTCACTGGGCGCCCTTCTGCGCCAGCACGCCTCTGAGCGGGCCGATCAGGACGCCGCGGTATTCGTACGCGGCCCGCAGACGGGCGACGCGCACACCCTGACCTACGCGCAGCTCGACCGGCGGGCGAGCGGCATCGCCCGGGCCCTGCGCGCCCGCGCGGCGCTGGGCGACCGCGTGCTGCTGCTGTACCCGCAGGGAACGGAGTGCGTCGAGGCCTTCGCCGGATGTCTGTACGCGGGCATGCCCGCGGTGGTGGCGCCGATGCCCGGCAGTTACCAGCAGGACCGCAAGCGGGTCACCTCCATCGTCCGGGACACCCGGGTCTCGATCGTGCTGACCGACGCCGCGAACCTGGAGACGGTGCGGGACTGGGCGGAGTCCACCGGAATACCGGATCTGACCGTCCTTGCCTCCGACACCTTCGAGGACGCCGACGGTGCGAGCGAACCGCTGGCGCCGGCCGACCGGTCGACGACCGCCATGCTCCAGTACACCTCCGGTTCCACGAGCGACCCCAAGGGCGTCGAGGTCACCCACGGCAACCTCCTGCACGACATCGCGGCGATCGCGCACGCCTTCGGCGCGACGGAGCCCGTCAGGACGGGAGGATGGGCGCCCCTCTACCACGACCTCGGTCTCATCGCCCAGACGCTCCTGCCCCTCGCCATGGGCAGCACGGTCGTGTTGATGTCCGCCATCTCCTTCGTGAAGCGGCCCTATCAGTGGCTGAAGCTGGTCGACACCTACGACCTGGAGTTTTCGGCCGCCCCGAACTTCGCCTTCCAGCTGTGCACCGAGAAGGTCACCGACGAGCAGCTGGCGACCCTGGACCTCTCGCGCTGGCGCTACGCGCTCAGCGGGGCGGAGGCCGTGCAGGTCTCCACCATGCGCAAGTTCACCCGGCGGTTCGCCGCGGCGGGCCTGCGCCCGGACGCGTTCGGAGCCTGTTACGGCCTCGCCGAGAGCACCGTCTTCGTCTCCGGCGCGACCCGGCGCGAACAGGTCGTCGCCGAACTGGACGCGGCGGCCCTCGAACGCGGGGAGCTGCGCCGCGCGGCGCCGGGCCGTCCGTCCCGTGCCCTGCCCAGCAACGGTCCGGTCTGGGACCTCGAAGCGAGGATCGTGGACCCCGGGAACCACCGGGAACAGCCCGACCGCACGGTGGGGGAGATCTGGCTCCGCGGCGAGAGCGTGGCACGCGGTTACTGGGGCAACCCGGAGGCGACCGCGGAGGTGTTCCAGGCCTACACCGAGGACGGCGACGGCCCGTTCCTGCGCACCGGCGACCTGGGCGCCTTCCTGGACGGAGAGCTCTACGTCACCGGGCGGCGCAAGGACCTGATGATCATCAACGGGCGGAACCTGCACCCGCAGGACATCGAGTACGCGCTGCGGGACCACCACGCCGAGCTGGACGGACTTCCGGGGGCGGTGTTCACCGTGCCCGCCGGCGAGGAGGGCGAACTCCAGGACGAGGCCCTCATCGTGCTCCAGGAGGTGCGCGGCCGCCCCTCGCCGGACCGTGCCGAGGCGCTCGTGCGCACCATGCGCGACACCCTCTCCCGGGAGTTCGGCGTACGCGCGGCCGGGGTGCTGCTGGTCCGCCGGGCCGGTGTGCAGCGGACGACCAGCGGCAAGGTGCAGCGCGCGGCCATGCGGGAGCTCTTCCTGTCCGGGGCGATCGATCCGCTCTTCGCGGAGTTCGACACCCGCTTCACGGAGCGGGGGCGTGCGGCATGACGCTCCCGGGTCCCCCGCCCGCCGGCCCCGTACCGGTCGGTGCCGTACCGGTCGGTGCCGTCGCGGCCGAGCCGCGCGCACCCCGCCCGGAGGTCCTCCTCGACGAGCTGCTGACCCGGGCCGCCGCCCCGGGCGGGGCCTTCGACCCGGCCGAGCTCGCCCGGCTGGACGAGGCGGAGGAGTTCCCCGCGGCGGCGTACCGGCTGCTCCACGAGGCCGGGGTGCCCGCGCAGTACGTACCGTGCCGCCACGGTGGTGAACTGCGTGGCCTGGACGGCCTGATGGCCGTGGTCCGCACGGTCGCCCGCCGGGACCTGACCGTCGCCATCGCCCACGGAAAGACCTCCCTCGGCGCCATGCCCCTGTGGGTGGCGGGATCCCCGGCGCAGGCCGCCGGCCTGGCCGCGGAGATCCTGGCCGGCGCCGAGGTCTGCTGGGGGCTGACCGAGGCGGGCAGCGGCAGCGACCTCCTCGCCGGCCGGCTGACCGCACGGCCGCACGCCCGCGGCGGGCTGCGCCTCGACGGTGCCAAGTGGCTGATCAACAACGCCACGCGGGCCAGGTTCGCCTGCGTCCTGGCCCGTACCCGGTCCGAAGGCGGACCCCGGGGCTTCGGCTTCGTCCTCGTCGACAAGGACACCCTGCCTGCCGAAACCCACCGCGCCCTCCCCAAGGAACGGACCCACGGCATCCGCGGCGCCGACATCAGCGGCATCGAGTTCACCGGCGCACGGGTCCCGGAAACCACCCTCGTGGGCCGGGCCGACTCCGGCTTCGAAGTCGTGCTCAAATCGCTCCAGCTCACCCGGATCTTCTCGACCTCGCTCTCGCTGGGCGCCGCCGACCACGCGCTCCCGATCGCCGTGCGCTTCCTCGCCGACCGGCCCCTGTACGGACACCAGCTCGGCGAGCTGCCCCGCGTGCGCCGCGTCCTGGGGGAGGCCGCCGCCGCGTTCCTGCTCGCGGAGTCGGTCGCCGTGCTCTCCGCGCGTGCCGCCCAGACCCTCACCGGTGAGCTCTCCGTCCTCGCGGCGGTCACCAAGGCCTTCGTTCCCACGACGGTGCAGCGCGCGGTGGACGCCCTCGCCGACCTGCTCGGAGTGCGCGGCTTCCTGACTTCCCACACGGAGGACGGGGCGTTCGCCAAGCTCGACCGGGACCACCGCATCGTCGCCGTCTTCGACGGCAGCACGGCCGTCAACCGGCACGCGCTGATCACCGCGTTCCCGCTGCTCGCCCGCGCCCACGCGGCGCAAGCCCGGGACGAGGAGGGGCTCGCGGCCGCCGCCCGGATCCACGGGCCGCAGCCCGAGCTCGACCCGGGCCTGCTCTCCCTGATCAGCGCAGGCGGGTGCACCGCCGTGCAGTCGCTGCCGCAGCTGGCCCGGCGGGCCGGTGAACGGGGACGCGAGGACATCACGGCCGCGGCCCACGCCCTGGCCGCCGAATCGGCGCGGCTGCACCAGGAGATCGGCGCCCGCCGCGAAAGCCCGGGCAGGGCCTCCGCCGCGGCGTTCGACCTCGCCCAGCGCTACGAACTCTGCTACGCCGGGGCCGCGGCCCTGGCGCTGTGGACGCACAACACCCCCGGACCCGGCGCCCGGTGGTGGCGCGAGGACCTGTGGGTGCGCGCCTGCCTGACCCTCGTCCTCAGCCGCCTCGGACTCGAGACGCCGCCCGGACCCGATGCCCGCGACCTGCTGTGCGACGAGATCCTCGACGGCGGTCTCACCGAAGGCGAGTTCTCGCTGCTCCACGGTCTGGGGGACCGATGACCACTGACCCTTCCCGTGTGGGAGAGCTCGAACGCCTCCTGGGAGACCCCTTCGACAGATCCAACCCCGTCGGCTTCACCACCCTCCTGGAGGCGGACGAACGGGATGCGATGCCCGAAGCCTTCGAGGCGCTCCTGGACTCCTACGGGTTCGACGCGGAGTTCGTCCCGACCGCACTGGGCGGTCGGCTGTCCCGCCTCGACGACCTCGTGGCGGCGCTGCGGGCCCTGTACCGCCGGGACCCCTCCGTCGGTCTGGGCTACGGCATGAGCTCGTTCATCGCCGCGGTCAACGTCTGGCTCGCGGGCGACGACCGGCAGCAGAAGTCCGCCGCCGAGCTGCTGCTCGGAGGCCACCGGCTCGCCGTCGCCTACCATGAGCTGGCCCACGGAAACGACATGGGCGGCGTCGACTGCGCCGTCGTCGACGTGGACGGCGTGCCCGTCCTGCGCGGGCGCAAAGAGGTCGTCAGCAACATCCGGCGGGCGCAGGGGCTGGTCGTCTTCGCCCGCACCGACGAGGGCCCCGGAGGCCGCAGCCACTCGCAGGTCCTCCTGGACAAGCGCACCGTCGACCGGAGCCTGCTGCGTGACCTGCCCCGCTTCCGCAGTTCCGGCATGCGCGCCGTCCAGCTGCACGGTCTGGAGTTCGCGGACTGCCCGCTGCCCCCCGGCAGCATCCTGGGCCGGGCCGGTGAAGGCCTGGAGACGGCGATGCGCTCCTTCCAGATCACCCGCACGATCGCGCCCGCCGTGGTGTGCGGCCCCGTGGAGACCGGGCTGCGCGTCGCGCTGGGCCACCTCACCGCGCGCACCCTGTACGGGGCGGCCGCCACCGAACTGCCCTACCTGCGCTCCGTCCTCGCCGGGGTCTTCGCCGACCTGCTGATCGTCGAGTGCTTCGGGGCCGCCGCGATCCGGGCCGTCCACGTACTGCCCGCCGAGGCGAGCGTGCTGTCCTCGGTGTTCAAGCACTTCGGCTCCGCCGTGCTCCTCGACGCGATGAACACCCTCTCGGAACTCCTCGGCGCCCACTTCTACCTGAGGTCCGGGCCCACGGCGATCTTCCAGAAGCTGCTCCGCGACGTCCGCGTCATCGGCTTCGGACACGCCGCCCGCGGAGCCTGCGAGTCGGCGGTGCTGCCGCAGCTGCCCGTCCTCGCCCGCCGTACCTGGGCCGCCGGCCGACCGGACGACACGCCGTCGGAGCTCTTCGACCTCACGGCCGATCCGGGCCCCCTGGACTTCGCCCGCCTGCGGCTCTCCGCCGGCGGCCGGGACCACCTGAGCGCCTCGCTCGCCACGTCGGCGGCGGCGCTCAGCGGTGCGGCCGCCGACCTCGCCGGGTCCTTCCTCGCCGAGCAGGCCGCACTGGCCCGCGACTGCGCCGCCCTCGCACCTGCCGACGTCACCCTGACGGCCGGCCCGCACGCCTCCCGCCTGGTGGCCCGTACCGGGCACGTGATGGCCGCGGCGGCGGTGCTCGGGATCTGGCGTCACAACCTGGGCGGGGGCGGGCTGCCCGACGCCGAGGTCTGGCCGGCGGCGCTGCTCGCCCGGCTGCAGGGACGCCTTCAGGGCAGGGCCGTCGCACTGCCCGCCGACGCGGAGGACGCCCTGTTCACCGAGCTGCTCGACCGGTTCCACGCCGGCCGGGCCTTCGACCTCACCGCGAGGCCCCTGCCCGACCGGCACCCGGCGGCGAGGTCGTGATCCCACCCCACGGAAGGAGACCACCATGACCGGTTCCGCTGATCAGCTGGAGTCGAAGGGCGAGGTTCAGGCGCTGGCGGACTGGCTCGCCGTCGAGTCCGCGGCGCTCCTGGGCACGGCGCCGGAGCGGATCGACCGCACGGCGCAGTTCGGCGAGTACGGCCTGGATTCCATCGCAGGCCTGACGCTCGCCGCCGCCATCGAAGACCACCTGGGGATCGAAGTCGACCCCACCGTCATCTGGGACCACCCCAGCATCGACGAGCTTGCCGCATTCCTCACCAAGGGCCGGGCCGCCACGTCCTGAGCGCCCGCCGACGCCGACCTGGAGCATGCACAGTGAACAGTCGCCGCACCGCCATCGCCCCCCTGCCCGCGACGGCCGCCCAGCGCGGCGTCCGCGTCGCCGAGGAGCTGGACGGGGACGCCTCCGGCTTCCAATGCGGGGCCGTACTCGAACTGACGGGCCCCGTCGACCCCGAGCTGCTCGCCCGGGCCGTCGCCCGGGCGGTGGACGACGCCGAAGTCCTTCGTGTGCGGTTCACCGAGCATGACCACCGGCTGACGCAGCACGTCCTGCCCCCCGGCGAGGTGACGGCCGAACGCAGCCTGGACCTCGTCGACTTCCGCGGGCACGAGGATCCGGCCGTGGCCGCCGACGCCTGGGCGGCGGCACGGCTCGCCCGGGCATCGGCGATGCTCGGGCCGGACCCCCTCGTCACCCACACCCTCCTGCTCCTCGGCCCGGACCGGTCACGGCTCTACCTGGGCTACCACCACGCCCTGCTCGACGGGTTCGGCCAGAGCCTGCACACCGCGCGGATCGCCGAGGTCTACACGGCCCTGGCGGCGGGGGCGCCCGTACCGTCCTCGGCGGCCGGCGCCCTCGCAGACCTGGTCGAGCAGGACCTCGCGTACGAGACCTCCACGACGCGCGAACGCGACCGGCGCCACTGGCGCGAGACGATGGCCGGCCTGACCGTGCCCCTGGACCGTCCGCAGGGCGTGGCCGTGGCACCCTCGCGCAGTCAGGGCAGGCTGGACCACGCCCAGAGCCGCCCCCTGCTGGAGGCGGCGCGGCAGGCCGGGGTGCCGTGGACGGCCATGGCCATCGCGCTGGCCGTGGCACACCGCCGGGCCGTCACGGGCGAGGACGAGGTGGTCGTCGGCCTGCCGGTGGCCGCCCGCCTGGGCCGTACCGCGCTCAGCACCCCCGGCATGTTCGCCAACGAACTGCCGCTGCGCCTGCGGGTCACCCGCTGGACCACACTCGGGGAACTCGTCGGCGAGGTGCGGCGCTCCGTCGGCTCGCTCCTGCGCCACCAGCGCTTCCGCGGCGAGGACCTGCACCACGAACTCGGCCGTTCCGGAGGCGGCGCCGGCTTCGGCGGCATGCTGCTCAACGTCATGGCCTTCGACCGGCCCCTGCGGTTCGGCGAGGCGCACGCGGTCACCGACCAGCTCTCCACCGGGCCGGTCCGCGGACTGAGCGTGAACATCTACGGGAACGCCGACGGCCTGGCCATGTCCCTGCACGGCAACACCGAGGAGTACACCGAGCCGGTCCTGACCGAACTGCGCGAGGGCCTCACCCACCACTTCCGGTACGCGGCCGCCGATCTCGGCCGCCGGATCGGCTCCCTCGACGTCCGGACCGCGGGCATCCGGACCGCTCCGGTGCACGGCGCCGCCCTTCCGCCCGCGCCCGGCGCCGCCGCCACGCTCACCGAAGCCTTCGAGGAACGCGCCGCGCAGGCGCCCGACGGCGTCGCGCTGGTCCACGGCACCGCCACCACCACGGCCGGCGAACTGAACGCCGACGCCAACCGGCTGGCCCGCCTGCTGCGCTCCTCGGGCGTGGGGACCGAAGACCTCGTCGGCCTCTACCTGCCGCGCTCCGCCGACCAGATGACGGCTCTGCTCGCCGTGCTCAAGGCGGGGGCCGCCTACCTGCCGCTCGACCCCGCCTACCCGGCCGGCCGGACCTCCCACGTCCTGGCCGACGCCCGGCCCGCCGTCGTCCTCACCAGCGCCGCACTCGCCGAGGCGCTCCCGCCCGGCTCCCCCCGCGCCCTGGTCCTGGACGACCCCGAGGTCCTGCACGCGCTGGCCGCGGCCTCCCCGGCCGACCTGACCGGCCCCGAACGCCCCGTCGTCACCGCCGACTCGGCCGCGTACGTGATCCACACCTCCGGCTCCACCGGACGCCCCAAGGGCGTCGTCGGCCTGCACGGCGGTGCGCTCAACCGCGTCCGCTGGTTCGCCGACGCCCACCCCCTGCCGCCGGGCCGGTCCGTCCTCGGCAAGACCTCGCTGAGCTTCATCGACGGCACCACCGAGACGTTCGGAGCCCTGCTGTTCGGAGCGCCCCTGGTGCTGGCGGGGGACACCTCCCTCGCCGCCGCCGAGGACGTGCTCACCCTGGTCGAACGGCACCGGGTGGGCCGCGTCGGCCTGGTGCCGAGCCTCCTGTCCGCCCTGCTCGACAGCGACAGGGCCCACCTGATCAACACCTGCGCACTGTGGGTGAGTAGCGGCGAGGCCCTCCCGGAGGCCCTGTCCGCCCGCTTCGCCGAGGCCGCCCCGGACGCGACGCTGCTCAACCTCTACGGATCGTCCGAAGCCAGTGGCGACAGCCTCGCCCACGTTTGCGCCGGTGCGGACGTCCGGCTCGGCAGCCCGATCCACCACACCACGGCGACGGTCCTCGACGACCTGCTGCGGCCGGTCCGCGCCGACGGCGCGGGAGAGCTCCACCTCTCGGGAGCGGGCCTCGCCCGGGGCTACCTCGGCCGTCCGGACCTGACCGCCGCACAGTTCGTCGCCGCCCCGGGAGGGGCGCGCACGTACCGCACCGGGGACCGCGTACGGATGCGCCCCGACGGGACGTTCTCCTACGTGGGCCGTACCGACTCCCAGGTCAAGGTGCGGGGCAACCGCATCGAGCTCGCCGAGGTCGAGGCCGCCCTGCGCGGAGCCCCCGGCGTCACCGGGGCGGCGGCCACCGTCCGCGAGGACACCGACGGCGCACTCAGGCTGGTCGGCTACGTCACGTCGGCGACCGCCGCCGCGGACCCCGCCGAGGTACGGCGCCACGTCGCCTCCGTACTCCCCGACCACGCGGTGCCCGCGGCCGTCGTGCTCCTCGACGCCCTCCCGCTCACGCCCAGCGGCAAGACCGACCGGGGCGCCCTGCCCGCACCCCGGTTCACCTCCGGGACGGGCCGTGCCCCGGTCGGCCCGACGGAGACGGCGCTGTGCGCGCTCTTCGCCGAGGTCCTCGACGTCGACGCGGTGACCGCCGAGGACGGCTTCACCGACCTCGGCGGAGACAGCATCAAGGCCCTGCGCCTCGTCGGACGCGCCCGCAAGGCCGGAATGGTCCTCACCGCCCGGGCCGTCTTCGAGCACCGTACGCCGGCCGCGATCGCCGCGACCCTCGACGCCGACGGCCCGTCCGCCGCGCCCGTCGGGGCCGAGCTGCGCCCCGGCCTGTCCGACGAGGAGAGCGCAGCGCTGCGCGCGGAGCGGGGTGAAGGCGAGATCCTGCCGGTCACACCGCTCCAGGAGGGCTTGCTCTACCTCGGGCTGCTCGACGGCCCCGACGCCTACGTGGTGCAGAGTGCCCTGGACCTGGAGGGCGAGCTGGACCCCGGACGGATGCGCACCGCGCTGGGCCGGCTGCTGCACCGCCACGCAAACCTCCGCGCGGCCTTCCTCCACGAGGGCCTGACCAACCCGGTCGCCTTCTGCGCCCCCGAGGTGCCCGTTCCCTGGCACCACAGCGATGTGAGCGCCCTCGGCCCGCAGGACCGCGAGCGGGTCGCCGCCGACGCGGCCGCGGAGGACCGTTCGGCGCCGTTCGACCCGTCGACCGCCCCGCTGCTGCGGCTGCGGCTCGTCACCCTGGCCGACGACCGCCACCGGCTGGTCCTGACCTACCACCACCTGCTGCTCGACGGCTGGTCGCTGCCCGTGCTGGTGCGGGAACTGCTGCACCTGTACGCGGCGGGCGGCGACCCGGACCGGGAGCCCGCCCGGCCGGTGCCGTTCAGCGAACACCTGCGGCTGCTGGGCGCGCGGGACCGGGAGGCGGCCGTCGGAGCGTGGCGCCGGGCACTCGCCGGGCCTGTGGAGCCCTCCCTGGTCGCCCCGGGAACCCAGGGCGTCCAACATGCGCCCGAGGTGGCGGAGATCCGTCTGGACCCGGCCGCCACCGACCGTCTGGAGCGGCGGGCCCGAGCCGCCGGGGTGACCCTCGCGTCGGTCGTCCAAGCGGCGTGGGCGCTGGTCCTCGGCGGCCTCACCGGCCGCAGCGACGTGGTCTTCGGAGTCACGGTCGCGGGCCGCCCCGCCGAACTCGACGGCCACGAGGACATGCTGGGCCTCTTCGCCAACACCGTTCCCGTCCGGACCGGGTGGACCCCCCGGCAGGAGCTGGGCGCACTTGCGGCCCGGCTCCAGGCCGAGCAGGGAGCCCTCCAGGAGCACCACCACCTCGGCCTCGCCGACATCCAGCGGGCAGCGGGCCTGGAACAGCTCTTCGACACCCTGGTCGTGGTGGAGAACCAGCCCGCCGGCCAGCGCGAGCTGTCCGACGCCGCCGACGCCGCGGGCGTCCGCATCACCGCGACGGACTTCCGCGACACCACGCACTACCCGCTCACCCTGACCGTGCTCCTGGGCGAGGAGCTCGTCCTCCAGCTGGAGCGGCGTACGGACCCCGCCGCGACCCCCGCGGCGGAGGTCATCGCCCGGCGGGCGGCCGCGGTGCTCACCGCCTTCGCCGACACGCCGTCCCTGGCCCTCGGCCGGCTCGACCTGCTCGGCCCGGCAGAACGGCTGCGCGCCCTGGCCGCGGGCGACAACACCGCCCACGAGCCGCTGGACTCCAACGTAGGGGAGCTGCTGGAGCGGCAGGCCGCCCGCACCCCCGACGCCGTCGCACTCGTGGCCGAGGGCGAGGCCCCGGTGACCTTCGCCGCCCTGGACGCTCGGGTGAACCGCCTCGCGCGTCACCTGATCGCCCTGGGCGCGGGCCCCGGTGCCGTCGTCGGTCTGCTGCTGCCCCGCCGCGCCGAGCTGGTCGTCGCCCTGCTCGCCGTACTGAAGTCCGGCGCCGCCTACCTGCCCATGGAAGCCGACCTGCCCGCCGGCCGCGTCGAGCGCCTGCTGGGCGAGGCCGCCCCGGTGCTCGTCCTCACCGCCGGCGCCGCCCCGGACACCGGTGGCACACCGGTCCTGGACCTGGCGGACCCCGCCACCCGGGCGGCCGTCGACGCACGGCCCGACGGAGCCGTCACCGACGCCGACCGGCGCCGCCCGCTGACCCCGGCCGACGCCGCCTACCTGCTGTACACCTCCGGCTCCACCGGACGGCCCAAGGGCGTCGTCATCGAGCACCGCGGCGTACGCAACCTGATCGCCCAGCACCACCAGGCGCTCGCGGGTCCCCACGTGCGCGGCCACCTCGGCCGCCCGATGCGCTTCCTGCTGACCGCCCCGCTCTCCTTCGACACCTCGTGGGAGGGGCTCATCTGGATGCTGGCCGGGCACGAGCTGCACCTGCTCGGGGACGACACGCGCCGGGATGCCGCGGCCGTGGTCCGCCACCTGCGCGCGACCGGCGCCGACGTGCTCGACGTCACCCCGTCCTACGCCGAGATCCTCCTGGAAGAGGGGCTCCTGGACGGCCCGGTGACCCCCTCCGTCCTGATGCTCGGGGGTGAGGCGGCGGGCGAGCGGCTGTGGACCCGGCTCAGGGAGACGCCTGGGCTGGAGGCGCACAACATCTACGGCCCCACCGAGTTCACGGTCGACGCCCTGGCGGCCGACCTCGCCGACACGGCCCGGCCGATGATCGGACGCCCCGTGCGCGCCACCGGCGCCCATGTGCTGGACGATGCGCTCCGCCCGGTCCCGGACGGCGTGCCGGGGGAGCTCTACCTCACGGGCGAAGGGCTCGCCCGCGGGTACCTGGGCCGTCCCGACCTCACCGCCGAGCGCTTCGTCGCCACTCCCTTCGGGGTGCCGGGCGCGCGCGCCTACCGGACGGGCGACCTCGTACGCCGCCGCGCCGACGGCCTCGTCGAATACCTCGGCCGCTCCGACAACCAGATCAATGTCCGCGGGTTCCGCGTCGAACCGGGCGAGGTCGAGGCGGTCCTCGGCGAGCACCCGGCCGTGGCCCGGGCCGGCGTCACGGTCCGCGACGACCGCCTGGTCGCCTACGTCGTCGTACGGGAGGGCGCCACGACGAGCCCCGCGGAGCTGCGCGCCCACGCGCTGGGTGCGCTGCCGCGCTACGCCGTGCCGCAGGCCGTCCAGCTCGTCCCGGACCTGCCCCTGTCGCCCAACGGGAAGCTCGACCTGAAGGCCCTGCCCGCCCCGGCCACCGAGCCGCGGGCCGCCGGCCGCGCCCCGCGCGACCACCGCGAAGAGGCCCTGTGCGCCCTGTTCGCCGATGTGCTCGGCCTGGAGGCCGTCGGACCCGAGGAGAGCTTCTTCGAACTGGGCGGCCACTCACTGATCGCCACCCGGCTGGTGGGCCGGGTCCGTTCCGTCCTCGGTCTGCGGCTCAGCGTGCGGGACCTCTTCGACGCGGTCACCCCGGCCGCGCTGGCCCTCGTACTGGCCCGCGCGGAGACGGCGCAGTCGGGCCCCGCCGCACCGTCCGAACGGCCCGGGCGCATCCCCATGTCGCACGCCCAGCGCCGGCTGTGGTTCCTGCACCAGCTCGAAAGCTCCCGCACCACCTACAACATGCCGATGGCGCTGAAGCTGTCCGGTGCCCTCGACCCGCAACCGCTGGCAGCCGCCCTGTCCGACGTCGTGGCCCGGCACGAGATCCTGCGCACGCAATTCGCCCAGGACGCCGAGGGCCCCTACCAGACGGTGCGCCCGCACGACGGGCTGCCGTTCCCGCTCCCCGTCGTCGACCTGAGCGCCGAGGAGCTCGACGACCGGCTGGAACGGGCCGCTTCGCGCCCCTTCGCGCTCGGGGACGAACCCCCCTTCCGCGGGGTGCTGTTCCGCTGCGCCCCCACCGAGCACGTCCTGCTGCTGGTCGCCCACCACATCGCGGGCGACGGATGGTCCGTCGCCCCGCTGCTGGGGGACCTGGCGCACGCCTTCGCCTCCCGCCGGATCCACCGCGCTCCCGTCTGGGCCGCGCCTGCGGTTCAGTACGCGGACTACGCCCTCGCGCAGTCCCGCCTGCTCGGCAGCGAGGACGACCCGGACAGCGCCGCCGCGCGCCAACTCGCTTACTGGAGGGAGGCCCTGGCCGGCCTTCCGGAAGAGACCGCGCTGCCGCTCGACCGGCCGCGGACCTCCGCGGTGTCCGACCGGGGCGGCAAGGTGGCCTTCGCCGTACCCGAGCACAGCTACCGGCAGCTGCGGGCACTGGCCTCGGCCGGCGGCACCACCCCCTTCGTGGCGCTCCAGGCCGCGGTGGCGGTCCTGCTCTCCCGGCTCGGCGCCGGACCGGACATCGCCCTCGGCGCACCCGTCGCCAACCGGGCGGACGAGGCCTACCACGGCACCGTCGGAGCCTTCGTCAACACCGTCGTCCTGCGGACCGACCTCACCGGTCACCGGTCCTTCCGCGACCTGCTGACGGCGGGACGCGAGACCAATCTGCGGGCCCTCGCCCATGCCGACCTCTCCTTCGAACGGCTCGTGGAGGTGCTGCGCCCTGCCAGGTCCCTGTCCCGTCACCCGCTGTTCCAGGTGATGCTCACCTTCGACGACGCACCCGCCCAGGCCGTCGTGGACTCCCTCGCGGGCTTCGGCGCACTGGACGTCGCCGTCCAGGAGGTGGAGAGCGGTCTCGCCAAGTTCGACCTCGGCTTCACCCTCTCGGCGAACGGCGACGGCGACGGCGCCGGCGGCGGCGGCGGCCTCTCGGGCGAACTGGACTACCGCGCGGACCTGTTCGACGAGGTCACCGTACGGTCCCTCGCCGAACGCCTGGTCCGGGTCATCGGTGCGGTGGCGGCGGACCCCGATGCCCCGCTCGACGCCCTCGACGTGCTCGGCGGGCACGAGCGGACCACGATCCTGTCCCACTGGGGCGCCGGTACGCCCGGTCCGGCCCCGGAGACCCTGCCCGCCCTCTTCGAGGCACAGGTGGCCCGGCACCCCGACGCCACCGCCGTGGCGCAGGACATCGGCGGGGAGTCGCTCACCTACCGCGAGCTCAACGAGCGGGCCAACCGGCTGGCCCGCCACCTCGTCGCACTCGGCGCCGGCCCCGACCGCTTCGTCGGAGTCTCCCTGCCCCGGTCGGCCGACTGGGTGACGGCCTGGCTCGCCGTGGCGAAGGCGGGAGCGGCGTTCCTGCCCATCGACCCGGCCTACCCGGCCGAACGCATCCGCTTCATGCTCGGTGACGCCGCACCCCACCCCGTACTCACCCTGGGCGAGCTCGCTCCCTCACTGATCGAAGCCGGCGCCGACTGCCTGGTCCTCGACGACCCCGGGCTCGCCACGACGCTCCGCGGCCTCCCGGCCGGCGACCTCACCGACGCGGACCGGTCGGCCCCCCTGCGGCACGACCACGCGGCCTACGTCATCTACACCTCCGGCTCCACCGGAGTGCCCAAGGGAGTCGTCACCCCGCACACCGGCATCGCCGCCCTGTCCGCCCTCCAGCGGGCGCAGCTCGGCCTCGGCCGGGGCTGCCGGGTCCTCCAGCTGGTGTCGACCAGCTTCGACACCTCGCTGTGGGACTCCTTCTGCGCGCTCCTCTCCGGCGCCACCCTGGTCCTCGCGCCCCGCGAGACCCCCCTGGGCGAGGACCTCGCCGACTTCGTGCGCGAGGCCTCCGTGACCCACATCGCGGTGCAGCCCGCCGTCGTCGCCAACCTCCCCGACGGCGGCCTGCCCGAGGGGGTGACCCTCACCCTCAACGGCGACGTACTGCCGCCGGCGCTCGTCGAACGCTGGCTGCCGGGGCGCCGGATCCTCAACGGCTACGGCCCCACCGAAGCCACGGTCGGCGCCGCGATCTGGGACTGCGCCCCCCACACCGGTGCGGGCCCCGTACCGATCGGCGCCCCCTTCGACGGCAAGCGGCTCCTGGTCCTGGACACCCTCCTGCGCCCGGTCCCGGCCGGTGTCGCGGGAGAGCTGTACATCGTGGGCGGCCTGGCCCGTGGCTACCACGGCCGCGCCGCGCTCACCGCGGAACGCTTCGTCGCCTGCCCCTACCCGTCGGACCGCTCCGGTCCCGGGGGAGACAGGATGTACCGCACGGGCGACCGCGTGCGGTGGAACCGCGAGGGAGCGGTCGAGTTCCTCGGCCGCACGGACGACCTGGTCAAGCTTCGGGGCTTCCGGATCGAGCTGGGCGAGGTGGAGAGCGCGCTGGCCGAGCACCCCGCGGTCGCGCAGAGCGTTGCCGTCGTGCGCGAGGACGTACCGGGCGACCGGCGGCTGGTGGCGTACGCGGTACCCGAGCAGGGCGCCGCCGTGGACGGTACGGAACTCCAGAACTGGCTCGCCCAGCGCCTGCCCGCCTACCTGCTGCCCTCCGCATGCATGCTGCTGGACGCGATGCCGCTGAACGTGAACGACAAGGTCGACAGGCGCGCCCTGCCGCGTCCCGAGAACCACGGTCTGCGGGGACGGGCGCCCCGCAACGCCCGTGAGCAGCAGCTCTGCGAGCTGTTCGAGCAGGTGCTGTCCAGCGGCCCCGTCAGCGCCGACGACGGCTTCTTCGACCTCGGCGGAGACAGCATCCTGTCCATCCAGCTCGTCAACGCGGCACGCCGGGCCGGACTGGCCCTCAGGACCAGGGACGTGTTCGAGAACCCGACGCCGGCCGGGCTCGCCGCGCTCGTCCCGGCGGCCCCGGCCGGTACGGGCGGCCCCGACGCGGGGGAACTCCCGCTGACGCCGGTCGTCCACCGCTGGCGGGAACTGGGCGGCGCGACCGCCACGTTCCACCAGTCGGTCGTCGTGCCCACACCCCCCGGTGTGGTCCTCGAGGACCTGACGGCCGCCCTCTCGGCCCTGACCGACCATCACGACGCACTCCGGCTCTCCTTGACGACCGCACCGCAGTGGCAGATGCGGGTGCTCGCCCCGGGCGCCGTCGACGCGGCTGCCCGGGTGCGCCGCGTCGACGCCGTCGGCGCCGCCTCGCTGCGCGACCTGATCACCCGGGAGGCCGAAGCGGCCCGGGCCCGGCTCGCCCCCGAGGACGGCGAGGTTTTCCAGGCCGTCTGGCTGGACCGCGGCAGCGCTCCCGGCCGACTGCTGCTCGTGGGCCACCACATCGCCGTGGACGGCGTGTCGTGGCGCATCCTGCTGCCCGACCTCGCCGAGGCCTGGCAGGCGGTGCGCGAGGGGCGCCCCGTCGCCCTCGCGCCGGTGACGACGTCCCTGCGGGCCTGGGCGACGGGCCTGCACCGGGCGGCGGTGGAACCCGCCCGCGAGGCGGAACTCGGCCCGTGGCTGCGGCGGGCGGACGCGGACCTCCGCCCCGTGGGCGGGCGTCCGCTCGACCCCGCGCGTGACGTCCTGCGCAGTGCCGGACGCCTGGAACTGACCCTGGCGCCGGACACCACGGCACGCGTCCTGGAATCGACGGCGCGGCTGCGCTGCGACGTGAGCGAGCTGCTGCTCGCCGGGCTGGTCCTGGCGGTCTCCCGCTGGGACCGCGACCGGCCGGGCGTGCTGGTCGAGGTGGAGGGCCACGGCAGGGCCGAGGCCGCGGTACCCGGCGCGGACCTGTCCCGCACCGTGGGCTGGTTCACCTCGCTGTACCCGGTGCTGCTGCCGGCCGGGCTCGACCTGGACGAGGTCCTCAGCGAGGTGAAGGAACGCGTCCGGGCCGTCCCCGACCAGGGGCTCGGCCACGGGATGCTGCGCCACCTCAACCCCTCGTCCGGGCCCCGGCTGGCGGCTCTGGCCCGCCCCGACTTCGGGTTCAACTACCTGGGACGGATCAGTGCCGCCCAGGAGGGCTTCTGGACGTCGACCGCCGACGAGGGCGCCGACCTGGACGGGCAGGACCCGGACACCCCGCTGTCGCACGCGGTCACCCTCGACGCGGTGACCCTGGACGGGCAGGACGGGGCGCGGCTGGCCGCCACCTGGAACTGGGCGGGTGAGCTGCTGACCCCCGAGTCGGCGCGCGTCCTCGCCGAGGAGTGGTTCCGGGCCCTGGCCGAACTCGCCGCCCACGAAGCGGCGCTCACCCCCGCGGACGTCTCCGCCCCGGGCCTCACCCGGGCGGACCTCGACATCCTGCAGAAGGCGCATCCGGACCTGGAGGACGTACTGCCGCTCTCGCCGCTCCAGCAGGGGCTGCTCTTCCACCACGTGCACAACGGATCCCTCGGCGAGGACTACGTGGTGCAGTGCGCGGCGGACCTGACCGGGCGGCTCGACGCGGAGCGGCTCGCCTCGGCCTCCGAGGCGCTGCTGGCACGCCACGCGAACCTGCGGGCCGGGTTCCGCCACGAGGACGTCGACCGGCCCGTGCAGGTCCTGCCCGCGGTCGCGCCCGTGCCGTGGACCTACCGGGACGCGACCGGCCTGGACCGGGCCGGCCGGGAGGCGGCCGTCGAGGAGGCCGCCCGCGCGGACCGCGCACAGGGCTTCGACCTGAGTGCGCCGCCGCTGCTGAGGTTCACCCTGGTGAGGACGGGGGAGCAGCAGTACCGGCTCATTCTGACGCTGCATCACATTCTGCTCGACGGCTGGTCGATGCCGGTCCTCTTCCACGACCTGCTGCAGCTGTACCGGACGGGCGACGCGGGGGCGCTGCCCGCGGTGCGGCCCTTCCGGGACCACTTGCGGTGGCTCGCCGCCCAGGACAGGGAAGCGGCCGTCCCGGCCTGGCGCACCGCCCTCGAAGGACTGCCCGGGCCGACCCTCCTGGTACCCGGTCACACCTCGGCCGACCCCGGAGCGGCGACCGCCGAACTGTCCGAGGAGGACTCCGCGGCGGTGGTGGCGTTCGCGCGGGGGCGGGGTGTGACGGTGGGTGCGGTGGTGCAGGCGGCGTGGGCGGTGCTGCTGAGTGGGTTGGCGGGCCGTGGTGACGTGGTGTTCGGTGTGACGGTTTCGGGTCGTCCGGCGGAGCTGGACGGTGTGGAGTCGATGGTGGGGCTGTTCATCAACACGGTTCCGCTGCGGGTGCGGGTGGATCCGGCGGAGGGGTTGGGCGACCTGGTGGTGCGGGTGCAGGCGGAGCGGTCCGCGCTGCTGGCGCACGAGCACCTGGGGCTGGCGGAGATCCAGCGAATCGCCGGGCACGGCGAACTCTTCGACACCACGACCGTTTTCGAGAACTACCCGGTGGACGCCGACGCGCTGGCCCGGACGGCCGCCGCGTGCGGACTGGAGCTGGGTCCGGCGGAGATCAGCAACGCCGGCCACTACCCCGTGACCGTCACCGTGGCACCCGGAGCCCGGATGGCCTTCCAGTTCCGGTACCCGTCCGGCGCCTACGGACCCGAAGAGGCCCGCGCGGTCGCCGACGCGCTCGCCGGAATCGTCCGGCTCACCGCCTCGGCACCCGGGACACCGGCCGCAAAGGCAGAAATTCCCGCAACGAAGGAGAGGCAGCAGATCGTGGAGTGGAACGACACCGCGGGCGAGGTGCCGGCCGGAACCGTCATCGATCTCTTCGAGACCACGGCCGCCACCACCCCCGACTCCGTGGCCCTGGTCACCGACCGGGGACGGCTGACCTTCGCCGAGCTGGACGAGCGGGCCGACGCGCTCGCCCGGCTGCTCGTCGAAGCGGGGGCCGGGCCCGAGCGGTTCGTCGCCGTCCTGCTGCCGCGCTCCGAGGACTGGGTCACCGCGGTCCTGGCCGTGCTCAAGTCCGGGGCGGCGTACGTCCCCGTCGACCGCGCCCAGCCCGCCGAGCGCATCGCCGGGATCCTCCGCGACGTCGCCCCCCTGGCCGTCGTCACCACCTCCGCGGTCGCCGCCGACTGCGGGCTGCGGGACGACCGCGTGATCGCCCTTGACGACCCGAGGACCGCCACGGCCCTCGCAGAAGGCCGTACGGGCAGGGCCGCGCCGCGCGCACTCCGGCCCGAGCACCCCGCGTACGTCGTGTACACCTCGGGCTCGACCGGCGCCCCCAAGGGCGTCGTGGTCCCGCATGCGGGCCTCGCCGACCTCTACGCGGCCCACGTCCAGGCTCTGTTCACGACCGGCCGTGGGCGGACCCTGAGGGTCGGACACCTCAGCCCCGCGACGTTCGACGCGGCGTGGAACCCGCTGCTGTGGATGGTCGCCGGACACGAGCTGCACGTACTGGACGAGGCGACCCGGAAGGACCCGTACGCCGTCGTCGCCCTGGTCGACTCGGCCCGGCTGGACTACGTGCAGGTCACGCCCACCTACTTCGACCGCCTCGTGGACGCGGGATTCCTGGGCGAGGGCCATCATCCCGCCGTGGTGGCCCTGGGAGGGGAAGCGGTCTCGGCGACCGCCTGGGAAACCCTGGCCGCCTCCCGCTCCACCGCGTGGAATCTCTACGGCCCCACCGAGTGCACCGTCGACGTCACCGGCACCACGATCGAGAGCGGCACCGTCCCGCACCTGGGCCGCCCGCTGGGCAACACCCGGATCCACCTGCTCGACACCGCCCTGCGCCCGGCGGCGCCCGGCACGGTGGGCGAACTCTACGTGGCGGGGCCCCAGCTGGCCCGCGGTTACCTGAACAGGCCCGGCCAGACCGCCGAACGGTTCGTCGCCGACCCCTCCGGCGCCCCCGGGGACCGGCTGTACCGGACCGGCGACCTGGCCAGGCGCCGGCCGGACGGCAGGCTCGAGTTCGTCGGCCGGGCCGACCAGCAGGTCAAGCTGCGGGGCTTCCGCATCGAGCCCGGTGAGGTGGAAGCCGCCCTGGCGAGCCACCCCTCGGTTGCCGCAGCCGCGGTCGTGGTGCGCGAGGACCGGCCCGGTGACCGGCGTCTCGTCGGATACGTCGTGCGCCGGGCCCCCGGCGGCCCGGACCTCCGCGCCCACCTGGCCGGACTGCTGCCCGAGCACCTGGTGCCCGCGGTCGTCGTGGACCTGCCCGAACTCCCGTTGACCGGCAGCGGCAAGCTCGACCGCACGGCACTGCCGGCTCCGGAGCACTCGGCGCCCGCCGGCGGCAGCGTTCCCCGCACCGCACAGGAGGCCCTGCTGGGGTCCCTGTTCGCCGAGGTGCTCGGCGTCCCGGAGGTGGGGACCGGGGACGACTTCTTCACCCTCGGCGGCGACAGCATCCTGTCCATGCAACTCGTGGGACGGGCCCGGCGCGCCGGACTGACCCTGACGACGCGGGACGTCTTCGACCACCGCACCGTCACCGCCCTGGCCGCGCACGCCGCGCCGGCCGCCGCCGCCGAGCCCGAGCCCAACGACGACGGAGTGGGCGAGATCCCGCTGACACCCGTCATGGTCAGGTTCGCGGAGTCCGGCGCCCCGCTGGACGGCCATGCCCAGACGATCTCCGTCCGGATGCCGGCGGGACTGGAGCCGCGCCACCTGACCGAGGCCTTCCAGGACCTCCTCGACCACCACGATGCGCTGCGGCTCACCCTGGACTCCGACGAAGCCGGCTGGGTCCCCGTGGTCCGCCCGCGCGGCGAGGTGCGCGCCGAGGAGGTCCTCGGACACCTGGCCGCCGGCGACGGGGCCGCCGAGGCCGCCGCCGCCCTGGCCGCGGGGCGGCTCTCCCCCGAGAAGGGCAGCGTCGTCCAGGCCGTCCTGGTCGAACCGGGCACGGACGGGCGGGGACTCCTCGTCCTGGCCGTGCACCACCTCGCCGTGGACGGGGTCTCCTGGCGGATCCTGCTGTCCGACCTGGCCGAGGCCTACCGTTCCCGCGCCGGGGGAGCCCGGCCGCGACTGCCCCGGGTGGCCACCTCGCTGCGCACCTGGGCCGAGGGTCTGGCCGGCCAGGCGGCGGCGCGCCGCGCGGAGCTGCCGCTGTGGAAGGCCGTCCTGGAGGGCTCCGATCCGCTGCTGGGCATCCGGCCGCTGGACCCCGCCCTCGACGTCGCCGCCACGGTCCGCCGCCGGGAGGTCGTACTGCCCGCAGACCTCACGCGCGGCGTCCTGGCCGGCGGCCACCCCGATCACGTGATGCTGGCGTCGCTGGCCGTCGCGGTCGGCCGCTGGCGCACCGCACGCGGACACCGCCACGCATCGGGCCTCCTCGTGGACCTGGAGGGGCACGGGCGGGCCGAGCACCTCGTCGAGGGCGCGGACCTGTCGCGCACCGTCGGCTGGTTCACCAGCATCCACCCGCTGCGCGTCAAGGCCGATGACCCCGACGCCCGCGACGCCGGGCGGACCGCGCTGCGCCACACGGCCGAGGCGATCGCCGCCGTTCCGGACGGCGGCGTCGGCTACGGCCTGCTGCGCCACCTCAACCCGCGGACCGCTCCCGTCCTGGCCCGCGCCACGGCGCCGCAGATCATGTTCAACTACCTCGGCCGGATCGGCGTCCCCGCGGACGCCGACGGCTTCGTCCCCGAGTCCGTCGGCGTCGGTGACGAGGACCCGGCCACCCCGCTCAGCCACGTGCTGGTGCTCGACGCCGTCGCCACCGAGGACGCCACCGGGCCCCGGATCAGCGCCACCTGGTCCTGCGCCGGTGAACTCCTCGGCGAGGAGGACGTCAGCGAGCTCGTCACGGCGTGGACCGAGGTGCTGCGCACCCTCACCGAGGGTCCGTCCGACGGCGGCGACGGCCCGCGCGACGGAGGTGACGGCGGCGGTGACGGCGGCGGTGACGGTTCCGGCCGCCCCTCCTCCCCGCCGGCCGCCGGTCCGGCCCGCTCCCTCCCCACGGACACCACCGACGTCTCCCTGGCCCCCGGGGAACTCGAGAACCTGACCGGGGACGGCCCCGCCCCGGAAGCCGTGCTGCCGCTGACGCCGCTCCAGGAAGGGCTGCTCTTCCACCGGGCCCTGGCCGAGGACGGACCGGACGTCTACAACGCGCAGGTGGCCCTCGAACTCAAGGGCTCCCTCGACCCCGCCCGCCTGTACGGGGCCATGACGGGCCTGCTGGAGCGCCACCCGAACCTGCGGGCCGGATTCCGCTTCGACGGCGTCCGGAGCCCGGTCCAGGTCGTCCCGTACGAGGCCGAACTGCCCTGGACCGAGGCCGACCTGCGTGACCGCGAGGACCCGGGCGCCGAGGCGGACCGCCGGGCCGTGGCGGACCGGATCCGCCCGTTCGACCCGGCCCGCGGCCCCTTGCTGCGCTGTCTGCTGCTGCGCCTGGCCGAGGACGCCTGGCGGTTCGTCATCACCAACCACCACGTCCTGTGGGACGGCTGGTCCACGCCGGTCCTGCGCCAGGAACTCCTCACGCTGTACCGGACGGGCGACGCGGGCGCGCTGCCCGCGGTGCGGCCCTTCCGGGACCACCTGCGGTGGCTCGCCGCCCAGGACCGCACGGCTGCCGAACAGGCCTGGCGTACCGCCCTCGACGGGCTGCCGGGACCGACGCTGCTCGCTCCGCCCACCGACGGCGCGGCCGAGGCTCCGCGCCGTCTGGAGACCGTCGTCGACGCGGGGACCTCCGCGGCGGTGGTGGCGTTCGCGCGGGGGCGGGGTGTGACGGTGGGTGCGGTGGTGCAGGCGGCGTGGGCGGTGCTGCTGAGCGGGTTGGCGGGCCGTGGTGACGTGGTGTTCGGTGTGACGGTTTCGGGTCGTCCGGCGGAGCTGGACGGTGTGGAGTCGATGGTGGGGCTGTTCATCAACACGGTTCCGCTGCGGGTGCGGGTGGATCCGGCGGAGGGGTTGGGCGACCTGGTGGTGCGGGTGCAGGCGGAGCGGTCCGCGCTGCTGGCGCACGAGCACCTGGGGCTGGCGGAGATCCAGCGGATCGCCGGGCACGGCGAACTCTTCGACACGGCCACCGTGGTCGAGAACTACCCGGCCGGCGAGGGAGAGATCGAAGTCGTGCCGGGACTGGTGGTCTCGGGCACCGACGGCTACGACTCCACCCACTTCCCGCTCGCCCTCGCCGTACTGCCCGAGGACGTCCTGCACCTGCGCCTCGACTGCGCCCCCGGCCTGTTCGACGACGAAGGCCTCGCCGCCGTCGCCGAACGCTTCACCAACATCCTGCGCCACATCAGCGCCACCCCCGGGCTGCCCGTCGCCCGCGCCGGTCTGCTCAGCGCGGCGGAAGCCCACCTGGCGGCCGGTGACGGCACCGCCGGCCGGCCCGCCGAGGCGGGCGCCCTCTGGCACGAGCTGTTCGAGCGGCGGGCGGCCGCCGAGCCCGATCGCCCCGCGGCGGAGTTCGACGGCACCGTACTGACGGCCGCGGAACTGAACGCGCGCGCCAACCGGCTCGCCCGCCTGCTGATGGCCCGCGGCGCAGGGCCCGAACGCTTTGTCGCCGCGGCAGTGCCCCGTTCGATCGACCTGCCCGTGCTCATCCTGGCCGTGGCCAAGTCCGGCGCCGCACTGGTGCCCGTGGACGCCGCCCAGCCGGCCGAGCGCATTGCCATGGTGCTGGGCGACACCGCCCCGGTGCTGATCGTGACCACGCGGGCCGCCGGCCTGGCGGACCACGCAGCGCCGCGCGTCCACCTCGACGACCCCGACACCCTCGCCGCCCTCGCGACCCTGGCGGACGACGACATCCGGGACGAGGAACGTGGCGCCCCGCTGCTGTCCGCGCACCCCGCGTACGCCATCCACACCTCGGGTTCGACGGGCCGCCCCAAGGCCGTGGTGGTCACTCACGCCGGCCTGCCCGCGCTGGCCGCGGCCCAGATCGAGCGCTTCGCCGTGAAGCGCGACAGCAAGGTGCTCCAATTCGCCTCGCCGACCTTCGACGCCTCGGTGTCCGAGCTGGTGATCGCGCTGCTCTCCGGCGCGGCGGCGGTCTACGCCTGCGCGGACGACCTGCTGCCGGGACCCGGGCTCATCGGCCTGCTGGCGGACCGGGGCATCACGCACGTGACCCTGCCGCCCGCCGTGCTCTCCGCCCTGCCCGACGGCGCGGTCCCCGCCGGCACGGTGATCACCGTCGCGGGCGACGCCTGCGGCCCCGAGGTGGTACGCCGCTGGGCGCCGGAACGCCGGCTGATCAACGCGTACGGCCCCACCGAGTGCACGGTCTGCGCGACCATGTCGCAGCCCCTGGTGCCGGACTCCGGGGCCCCGCCCATCGGCGGCCCCCTCGAGGGATCCGTGCTCCACGTCCTGGACTTCGCCCTGCGCCCGGTACCGGTCGGCGTCGCCGGCGAGCTCTACGTATCGGGGCCCTCCCTCGCCCGGGGCTACCTGGGCAACCCGGGCCTCACCGCCGAGCGGTTCGTCGCGGGCCCGTCCGGCGGCCGGCTGTACCGCACCGGCGACCTGGTACGGCGCCGGCCCGACGGCCAGCTCGAATTCATCGGCCGCGCCGACGACCAGGTGAAGGTGCGCGGGTTCCGCGTGGAACCCGCTGAGGTGGAGGCGTTCCTCGGCGCGGAACCGGGCGTCGCCCGCTGCGCCGTCACCACGGACGGCGAGCGGCTCGTCGCCCTGTTCGTTGCCGAACGGGGAGCCGATCCGGACCCGCAGGAGCTGCGCGCCTCGCTCGCGGAGCGGGTGCCGGCCCACCTGCTGCCGTCCCTGATCGTCCGTGTCGACGACCTGCCGCTGACCCGAAACGGCAAGCTGGACCGCGCGGCGCTCGTGGTGCCGAGGGCGGCGGCCGCCGAGGCCGGACGGGGACCGCGCACCCCCCGCGAGGAGATCCTGTGCGGGCTGTTCGCCGACGTGCTCGGCGTGGACGCCGTGGGCATCGACGACGGCTTCTTCGATCTGGGCGGCCACTCCCTGACCGCCACCCGTCTGGTCAGCCGCGTCCGTGACGTGCTGGGCGCCGAGCTGTCCGTCCGCGACGTCTTCCAGGCCACGACCGTCGCCGAACTGGCCATGCTGGTGGGTTCTTCGGGTGTGGGTGTGGTGGGTTCTTCGGGTGTGGGTCCGGGTGGTGTGGTGCGGCCGGGGCGGTTGCCGTTGTCGTTTGCGCAGCGGCGGTTGTGGTTCTTGCACCGGTTGGACGGGCCGGGTGCGGTGTACAACGTGCCGATGGCTCTGCGGTTGTCGGGGCGTTTGGACCGTGGGGCTCTGTTCGGGGCGTTGGGTGACGTGGTGGTGCGTCATGAGGTGTTGCGGACGGTGTTCGCGGAGGATGCGGAGGGTCCGTACCAGGTGGTTCTGGATGCGGGTTCGGTGTCTCCGGAGTGGGTGGTTGCTTCGGTTTCGGAGGGGGATCTGGAGGGTGAGCTGTCGGCTGCTGCGCGGCGGGGTTTTGATCTGTCGGGTGAGTTGCCGGTGCGGGGGTTCTTGTTCGAGGTGGGGGTGGATGAGCATGTGGTGCTGATCGTGATGCATCACATTGCGGGTGATGGCTGGTCGGTTGGGCCGTTGGCTGCTGATTTTGCGGAGGCTTTTGCGGCGCGTTGTGCTGGTGGGGCTGTCGGGTGGGGGCCTTTGCCGGTGCAGTATGCGGATTTTGCTGTGTGGCAGCGGGAGTTGCTGGGTTCGGAGGGTGATCCGTCCAGTGCGTTGTCGCGTCAGGTGGAGTTCTGGCGTGAGGGTCTGGCGGGTCTGCCGGTGGAGTTGGCGTTGCCGGTGGACCGGGTGCGTCCGGCGGTGGCTTCGCAGCGTGGTGGGCGTGTGGAGTTTGTGGTTCCGGCGGGGTTGCATGCGGGTGTGGCGGCGTTGGCGCGGGAGTGCGGTGCCACGGTGTTCATGGTGATGCAGTCGGCGTTGGGTGTGCTGCTGTCGCGGTTGGGCGGTGGTGATGACGTGCCGGTGGGTGTGCCGGTGGCGGGTCGTGGTGATGCGGCGTTGGAGGGGTTGGTCGGGTTCTTCGTCAATACGCTGGTGTTGCGGACGGACGTGTCGGGTGATCCGTCGTTCCGTGAGCTGGTGGGGCGGGTGCGTGCGGCTGATCTGGCGGCGTTCGCGCATCAGGACGTGCCGTTCGAGCGGTTGGTGGAGATCGTCAATCCGGAGCGGTCCGCCGCCCGCCACCCCCTCTTCCAGACCGCTCTGACCTGCAACACCGCCGACCAGATCGCAGCGCTCGAAGTGACCACCCGGATGCCGGGCGTGGCTGCCGAGCCGATGTCCGTCGACACCGGCTCCGCCAAGTTCGACCTCGACTTCGAGTTCGGGGAGTCCTTGGCGGACGGAGCGCCCGCCGGCATGACCGGCACCCTCGACTACGCCCTCGACCTGTTCGACACGGAGACCGCCCGGCTCCTCACCACCCGCCTGCTGCGGCTGCTGGAGACGGTCGTCGCCGACCCGGAGACGCGGGTCCGCGGGATCGACCTGCTGGACGCCGCGGAGCGGGACCGGGTCCTGCACGAGTGGGGCGCCGGCCAGGTCTACGTCCTGGACGAGAACCTGGAGCCGGTGCCGACCGGCGTGTACGGCGAGGTGTACGAGGCCGCCGGCCACCCCGGGGCCGGCATGGTCGCCGACCCGTACGGGCCCCCCGGCCGCTGGCTCGCGCGCAGCGGCGAACGCGGCCGCTGGACCCACGGCGGCGAACTGGTCCGCACCTCCCCGGCGGAGCCCGAGCCGCAGACCGCGGCCGTGGTGACCGGCACGGTGCGCGGCCCGCTGACGCCGACCGAGGAGATCCTGTGCGGGCTGTTCGCCGAGGTGCTCGGCGCGGACGCGGTGGGACCCCTCGACTCTTTCTTCGGCTTGGGCGGCCACTCCCTGGCCGCGATTCGGCTGCTGAACCGGATCCGTACCGTCATCGACTCCCCGGTCTCCCTCAAGGAGTTCTTCGACGCACCGACTCCGCGCGGGGTCTCCGCCCTGGTGGGTTCTTCGGGTGTGGGTGTGGTGGGTTCTTCGGGTGTGGGTCCGGGTGGTGTGGTGCGGCCGGGGCGGTTGCCGTTGTCGTTTGCGCAGCGGCGGTTGTGGTTCTTGCATCGGTTGGACGGGCCGGGTGCGGTGTACAACGTGCCGATGGCTCTGCGGTTGTCGGGGCGTTTGGACCGTGGGGCTCTGTTCGGGGCGTTGGGTGACGTGGTGGTGCGTCATGAGGTGTTGCGGACGGTGTTCGCGGAGGATGCGGAGGGTCCGTACCAGGTGGTTCTGGATGCGGGTTCGGTGTCTCCGGAGTGGGTGGTTGCTTCGGTTTCGGAGGGGGATCTGGAGGGTGAGCTGTCGGCTGCTGCGCGGCGGGGTTTTGATCTGTCGGGTGAGTTGCCGGTGCGGGGGTTCTTGTTCGAGGTGGGGGTGGATGAGCATGTGGTGCTGATCGTGATGCATCACATTGCGGGTGATGGCTGGTCGGTTGGGCCGTTGGCTGCTGATTTTGCGGAGGCTTTTGCGGCGCGTTGTGCTGGTGGGGTTGCCGGGTGGGGGCCTTTGCCGGTGCAGTATGCGGATTTTGCTGTGTGGCAGCGGGAGTTGCTGGGTTCGGAGGGTGATCCGTCCAGTGCGTTGTCGCGTCAGGTGGAGTTCTGGCGTGAGGGTTTGGCGGGTCTGCCGGTGGAGTTGGCGTTGCCGGTGGACCGGGTGCGTCCGGCGGTGGCTTCGCAGCGTGGTGGGCGTGTGGAGTTTGTGGTTCCGGCGGGGTTGCATGCGGGTGTGGCGGCGTTGGCGCGGGAGTGCGGTGCCACGGTGTTCATGGTGATGCAGTCGGCGTTGGGTGTGCTGCTGTCGCGGTTGGGCGGTGGTGATGACGTGCCGGTGGGTGTGCCGGTGGCGGGTCGTGGTGATGCGGCGTTGGAGGGGTTGGTCGGGTTCTTCGTCAATACGCTGGTGTTGCGGACGGACGTGTCGGGTGATCCGTCGTTCCGTGAGCTGGTGGGGCGGGTGCGTGCGGCTGATCTGGCGGCGTTCGCGCATCAGGACGTGCCGTTCGAGCGGTTGGTGGAGATCGTCAATCCGGAGCGGTCCGCCGCCCGCCACCCCCTCTTCCAGACCTCGCTGTCGGTGGAGAACGCCGACGTGCTGAGCACGACGCCGCTGCCGCAGGTCGCGGGGCTCACCGCCCGGACCCACCCGGTCGACACCGGCGCCGCCAAGTTCGACCTGGCCTTCGGCTTCGCCGAGCTTCCCGAGGGAGGCTGCAGCGGATCCCTCCAGTACAGCCTCGACCTGTTCGACCCGGAGACCGCCCGGCTCCTCACCACCCGCCTGCTGCAGGTCCTGGAGAGCGCACTGGCCGACCCGGACCGTGCCATCGGCGGGCTCGAGGTGCTGCCGGCGGAGGAGCGCCACCAGGTGCTGGAGGAGTGGAACGACACCGCGACCGGCGTCGGCAGCCCCACCTTCCCCGAGATCTTCGAGGCACAGGTGCGGCGGTCACCGGACGCGCCGGCCCTGGTCGAAGGAACCACCGAACTCGGCTACGCCGAGCTCGACGCCCGCGCCAACGCCCTGGCACACGAGCTGATCGCCTCGGGGGTGGGCACCGAGGACGTCGTTGCGCTGCTGCTGCCCCGGTCCGCCGAGCTCGTCGTGTGCCTGCTCGCCGTGGTCAAGGCGGGTGCCGCGTACACCCCGGTCGACCCCCTGCTCCCCGACGCCCGTGTCAGCACGGTGCTGGAGGGCAGCGGCGCGGTCCTGGTGCTCACGGACCGGCCGGGCCTCGCCCGGGCCGGGGACGTCCCCGCCCTCGTGGTCGGCGAACTGGACCTGGCCACCCGGCCGCACCGGGCCCCCACGGACACCGACCGGCTGCGCCCGCTGCGCCACGACAACGCCGCCTACCTCATCTACACCTCGGGATCGACGGGCGTGCCCAAGGGCGTCGTCGTCCCGCACACCGGACTCGCCTCGCTGGCCGCGGAGGAAGGAGAACGCTTCCGCGTCCGCCCGGACAGCAGGTTCCTCCAGCTGTCCGCTCCCGGCTTCGACGCCATGGTCCTGGAGGTGACCTCCGCGTTCGCCGCGGGCGCGGCCCTCGTGGTCCCGCCGGCCGGTCCCCTCGCGGGCGAGATGCTCGCCGAGGTCGTCGCCGCGCACCAAGTGACCCACGCCCTGGTTCCGCCGGCCGCACTCGCCACGGTCCCCGAGGGCGCGCTGTCCTCGATGACGACGCTCGTCGTGGGCGGCGAGGCGTGCGGACCGGAGCTGGTCGCGCGCTGGGCACCCGGCCGCCGCATGGTCAACGCCTACGGCCCGACCGAGTCCTCCGTGGTCACCTCGGCCTCCGACCCCGTAGGTTCCGACGGCGAGGTCCCGATCGGACGGCCCGTCCAGAACACCCGGGTGCACGTCCTGGACTCCGCGCTGCGCCCCGTACCCGTCGGCGTGCCGGGAGAGATCTACGTGAGCGGCGCCGGGCTCGCCCGCGGCTACCTCGGCAGCCCCGCCCTCACCGCGGAGCGGTTCGTCGCACTGCCCTTCGGCGCACCGGGAGAACGCGCCTACCGCACAGGCGACCTGGCCCGATGGCGCCGTGACGGCCAACTGGTGTTCCTGGGGCGGGCCGACGGGCAGGTCAAGCTGCGCGGTGTGCGCATCGAGACGGGGGAGGTGGCCGCCGCGGTCTCCGCCGCGCCCGGGGTCCTCACCGCCGTCGCCGGACTCCACACCGACGGCGACGTGCCGCGGCTGGTCACCCACGTCGTCGCGCTGCCGGGCGTGGACCTCGACCCGGCCGAGGTGCGCGCGTACGCGGCCACCGTCCTGCCGCGCCACCTCGTCCCGGCTGCCGTGCTGGTGGTGCCCGAAATCCCCACCACACCCAACGGCAAGGTCGACCGGAAGGCGCTGCCCGCACCGCGGTTCGCCCCGGGCTCCGGCTCGCGCGCGGCCTCGGGGTCCCACGAGGAACTGTTCGTCTCCTTCTTCGCCGAGGTACTGGGCCTGCCGGAGGTGGGCGTCGACGACGGCTTCTTCGACGTGGGCGGCGACAGCATCCTGGCGATCGAGCTGGTCGGCAGGGCCCGCCGGGCCGGCTTCGTCCTCACCCCGCGGCAGGTGTTCGAGCACGAGACGCCCGCCCGCCTGGCGGCCGCGGTCACCTCGGCCGGCGGCTCCGCCGCGGAACCGGAGGGCAGTGGCACCGGCCCGGTGCCGCTGACCCCCATCGCGGCCTGGCTGCGCGACAGCGGCGCACCGTTCACCCGGTTCAGCCAGTCCACCCTCGTGCGGACCCCGGCGGGCCTGACCGCGTCCCAGCTGCGCGACGCGCTCGCCGCGCTCCTGGACCGGCACGACGCCCTGCGCCTGACACTGTCGACGGACGACGGCCGGTGGGAGCTGTCCGTACGCGAGCGGGGATCCGTCGACGCGTCGGAATGCCTGCACCGGGTGGACGTGACCGGGCTGGAGGAGGGCCCCCTGCGGGCCGTGCTCGCCGAGGAGGGCGAGGCGGTCCGGGCGAGGATCGACCCCGAGCGGGGCGCCGTCCTGCGCGCCGTCTTCTTCGACGCGGGCCCCGGCGCGGACGGCATGCTCCTGCTGGTGGTCCACCACCTCGCCGTGGACGCCGTGTCCTGGCGCGTGCTGCTGCCCGACCTCTCCGAGGCGTGCGCGGCGCTCCTGGCGGGCGACCGGGTGGAGCTGCAGCCCGTCGGCACGTCGGTGCGCTTCTGGGCCACCCGGCTGACGGAACTGGCGGGCGACCCCTCGCTCGTCGCCGACGCGCCGGCTTGGGCGCGGGCCCTGCGGGCCCCGACGGCCTCCCTCGCCGACCGGACGCTCGACCCGGAGACGGACCTGACGAGGACCGCCGGTCACGTACGGACGCTGCTGTCCGCCGAGACCACCGCCGCCCTGCTGACGCAGGCACCGGCTGCCTACCGCTGCGAACCGCGGGACCTCCTGCTGGCAGCCCTGGCCTGGGCCGTCGCCGACTCCTCCGTGAACGGCGCCTCCGCCGTCGTCGCCGAGGTCGAGGGCCACGGACGCGACGAGGACCTCGTACCCGGCGCGGACCTGTCCCGTACCGTCGGCTGGTTCACCCAGACCCACCCGGTGCGTCTGGACCTGGCCGGCCCCGACCGGGCCGAGGCCTGGTCGGGCGGTCCCGCCACGGGCCGCCTTGTCAACACCGTCAAGGAGCAGTTGCGCGCGCTGCCGGCGCGGAAGCCGGGCTACGGGCTGCTGCGCCACCTGAACCCGGTGGCGGGCCGGGAGATCGCCGCCTCCCCCGCGCCGCAGCTGGCGTTCAACTACCTCGGGCGCTTCACGGGATCCGGAACCGAAGAGGGCGAGGACGCCGGCCGGTTCACCCCGGTCTCCGGCTACGAGACCGGTGCCGACCAGGACCCCGAGGCGCCCCAGTCGCACCTGCTCGACCTGACGGCCCTGGTCGCCGACCACGAGGGCGCCCCCGCCCTGATGGCCCACTGGAGCTGGGCCTCCGCGGCCATCCCCCGCGAGCGGGTCGAGAAGCTCGCGGAGCTGTGGACCCGGGCCCTGGAGACCTTCGTCCGCCATGCCGCGAGCGATCGGGGACTTACACCGTCGGACCTGACGGTCAAGCACCTCAGTCAGGACGAGATCGACGAGTTCGAACTCGATTTCGACCTGGACGGGGAGCAGGAGTGGTGAGCCGCGGGTCCGGGTACCCCGCTCGCCGGCCGTCCCCCCGCCCCTGACCGGGACGGGCGGGGCCCCCTTCCCGCCCGTCCCCCCATCGCCATCGTCCCGCCGGAGATCCGGCACCGTCACAGCCCGGGAGTTCCCATGTCGATTGCCACGGACCTGCGCCGCAACACACGAATCCAGCTCAGGCGCGCCGGAGTCTGGACCAAGGCCCGGCGCGGCGACCTCGTCGGCAAGCTGCTGCTGCACGAGCGCCTGGCCGACCCCTACCCGCTCTACGAGCAGATGCGCACCCAGGGCACCGTGTACCGCAGCCGCACCGGAGTGCACGCCGTCACCTCGCACGAACTGTGCACCAAGGTGCTGCGGGACCCGGCGTTCGGGCGGCGCAACGACGAACCCGCACGGGTGACCGCCCCTGACGGCCAGGGCCCGGCACCGGACTCCTCCTTCCTGCAGGAAGAGGTGTCCGACCACATGCGGTGGCGCCGACTGGTCGCGCCCGCCTTCCGGCCGCGCAAGATCGTCGAGTACCGGCAGCGCACCGAGGAGGTGGCCAACCGGCTGCTGGACGCCGCCCTGGCCAAGGGCGACTTCGACCTCGTCACCGACTACGCCTCGCCCCTGCCCATCACCGTGATCAGCGAGTTGCTCGGGCTCACGGACATCGACGTCGAACTCTTCGCCCACTACGGGCTGGTGACGGGCAAGGCCATCGACGGCGTCCGTTCCGCCCGCCAGGCCAACGAGTTCCGTACGGCGGTCCGGGAACTGGACGCGCTGTTCGCGGGACTCGTCCGCAAACGCCGTGCAGAGCCGGGCGACGACCTGGTCAGCGAGCTGCTGCGGCCGCAGGGCGAGGACGCGCTGCCCGAACGGGAGATCGTCGGCACCTGCCAGCTGCTCCTCACCGCAGGGTTCGAGACCACCACCAACCTGGTCTCCAACGCGGTCCTGCGACTGAGGGAGAACCCGGAGCAGTGGGAGAAGCTCGTCGCCGATCCCGGTCTCGCCTCCGCCGCCGCGGAGGAGTCGCTGCGCTACGACCCGCCGGTCCAGTACTCGATCCGCGTCGTGCGGGAGCGGTTCGAGGTGGCGGACGAGACGCTGCTCCCGGACACCGTGCTGATGCTGGTCATCGGCGCCGCCAACCGGGACCCCGAGATCTTCTCCGACCCGGGCACCTTCGACATCACCAGGCCCGATGCGGGCTCGCACCTGGCCTTCCTGAGCGGAGCCCACTACTGCGTGGGTGCCCCGCTGGCGCGCATGGAGGCCGAAGTGGCCCTGCGCGTGCTCGCCGAGCGGGTCCCGGACCTCCGGGTGACCGGCCCGGTCCGGAGGCGGCCCACCGCGGCCCTGCGCGGCCTGCTCCACCTCCCGGTCAGGGCCTGACAGCCCGCACCCGGGTGCCGGAACGGCACCCCTCGAACCATCGGAAGGAACTCACACGTCATGACCACCGACCTCGCGCCGCACCGGATACCGGTCCGCACCGTGCCGCCGGGCCTGTCCGTCGAAGCCGCCGCCGACTGGCTGTCGGACCACCTCGACGAGCTGCACGCGACGCGCACCGAACGCGGCTCGGTCATGCTCCGCGGCCTGCCGTTCACCACGGCCGACGAGTTCGCGGTGCTGCGGGACCGCGTCATCGGCCGGCCGGCCGACTACGTGGAGAAGGCGACCCCGCGCAGTGCATACGGCCGTGGCGTCTTCACCGCGACCGACGTGCCCGCCCGTCGGCGGATCCGGCTGCACAACGAGAACAGCTACGCGCTCAGCTACCCCGGCCTGCTCGTGTTCGCCTGCCTGAAGGCCCCGTCCGCCGGCGGGGAGACCTTCCTGGGGGACATGCGCGCCGTCCTCGAACTGCTCCCCGAGGACATGGTGGCCCGCTTCCGCGAGCAGGGCTGGAAGCTGGTGCGCAACTACTGGGGCCACTTCGGGCTCACCTGGCAGGAGGCGTTCGGGACCGAGGACCGGGCGGAGGTGGAGCGGTACGCCGCCGAGCAGAGGCTGACGACGCAGTGGCACGGGGACCGCCTCACCACCACCCAGTACCGTTCCGCGCTGATCCGCCACCCGCAGACCCAGGACGTGTCCTGGTTCAACCACGTCGCGTTCTGGAGCGAGTGGAGCCTGGAGGAGCAGGTCCGTGAGTTCCTCACCGGCGAATGCGGCGAGGACCTGCCGTTCCGCACCTTCTACGGCGACGGCGAGCCCGTCGGACGACGGGAGATCGAGGAGCTGAACTCGGCTTACGAGCGGGTGAGGATGGCCGAGCGCTGGCAGACCGGCGACCTCATGCTCGTCGACAACATCCGCCTCGCCCACGGCCGGGAGCCGTTCGCAGGCGAACGAGAGGTGCTGGTCGCCATGGGCGACCCCGTGGCCCGGCAGGACTGCGAGCTGTGACCGACACCCGTCTCTCCCGCCGGGCGGCGGGCCTGCCCCCGCTCGGTCTCGCCGCCCTCCTGCCCGCCGCGCGCGCCGGAGGCGCCACGGACCTCGCCCTCGGGATCCCGGTCGGGGACCCGCCGCGGGCAGCCGTCGACGCGGCCGCGGCGGCCCTGCGCTCGGGTTCGAACCAGTACGCCGACCCGGCCGGCCTCCTGGACCTGCGGCTGGCGCTGGCCGCGCAGCTCACCGCCGAGCGGGGGGTGGAAGTCGACGCCGAGCGCGAGCTGACCGTTTGCGCGGGCGCCACCGAAGGGCTGCTGGTGGCGCTCATCGCCACCACGGATCCCGGTGACGAGGTGCTGATCCCGTCCCCGTTCTTCGAGAACCACCCCGGGGTGGTAGAACTCGCCGGCGCGGTACCGCGGTTCGCCCCCCTCACCGGGCCCGGATGGCGGCTGACCGAGGAGTCCCTGGACTCCGCGGTGACCCCGCGGACGCGGGCGCTGCTCCTGAACAACCCGCACAATCCCACCGGCCGCGTCTTCGACGAGGCCGAGTTCGCCGCGCTCTCGGCGGTGTGCGAGCGCCACGACCTCACGCTGATCATCGACGAGGTGTACGACCGCTTCGTCTACGACGGGCGTTCCCACCTGTCGCCCCTGGGATCCCACCCAGGGCTGCGCGACCGCACCGTCGTCGTGGGCAGTCTGTCGAAGACCCGCAGGATGAGCGGCTGGCGGCTCGGCTTCTGCGTCGCCCGGCCCTCCATCACCGCGGCCGTCCGCAGCGTCCACGAGCGCACCACGCTGGGCACCCCGCACCCCCTCCAGCTGGGAGCCCTCGCACTCGGCGCGGTCGACGAGGCCGCGGTCGACGAGGCCCGGACCGAGTTCCAGACCAAGCGGGACCTCGTCTGTGCGGGACTGCGGGCCGCCGGGTTCACCGTGCACCCTCCCGAAGGGGGCTGGTTCCTCCTGGCCGGCACCGCCGGCCTCGGCCGCCGGTCCTCCGCCCTGGCCCGCGAGCTCGTCGAGCACGCCAAGGTGCTCGTCGCCCCCGGCGCGTCCTTCTTCCCCGACCGCGAGGCGGGGGAGGACTGGGTGAGGATCGCGCTCGTACGCGACCGCTCGGACCTCGCCGCCGCGCTCGGCCGTGTGGCCGCCCATCTTTCGTGACCCCCGTCCCCCAGCCCAGATCCCGAGGAGTTGCTGTGGGCGGCACGCCATCGCAGCGCAGTACGTCCCTGATAGGCACGGACAATTTCCAGACACCCACCTGGGCGGTCCCCGGTCAGAGCATCGCCAGTCGCGGGGTCATCTCGACCCTGCGGTCCGTGCCGTCCACCGTTGCGGTCATCGTGGTGCTCGCCTGGCGGGCCTCGCGCCTCCTCACCCTCGTGGTGGCCCTGGTGCAGCTCCTCGCCGGCGCCGCCGCGGCCTTCGGGCTGATCGCCACCGCGAGCGTGCTGACCCAGCTCCTCGCCGGGGGCCCCACGCCCGACCGGGTGATGGACTCGCTTCCCGCGGTGTTCGCCGTGGTCGGCTCCTACGCGCTGCGGGGGCTGCTGGAGAGCGCCTCGACGATCCTCCAGGGCAGGCTCCGCCCCCGGATCATGGCGGCCGCCCAGGACGCGATGGACGCCGCCGTCGTGGCCGTCGAACTGAAGGCGTTCGACGACCCCAGCTTCCGCGAGCTGGTCCGGCAGGGCGTGATGCGCGGCATGCCCTCGATCGACCAGAGCATCCGGCTGCTGGCGGAGGTGCTGAGGTCGCTGGTGTCGATGCTTGCCGCACTCACCGCCACCGCGATGCTCAGCCTGTGGCTGCTCCCCGTGATGCTCCTGGCGGCCGTCGCCGAGATCTGGACGGCCACGCA
Organism: Streptomyces sp. NBC_01408; assembly: GCF_026340255.1. Classification (GTDB taxonomy): domain Bacteria; phylum Actinomycetota; class Actinomycetes; order Streptomycetales; family Streptomycetaceae; genus Streptomyces. The sequence goes on from NZ_JAPEPJ010000001.1 coordinate 2,353,224, forward strand.
GGTCGGCAAGCTGGACTTTGTCAGCTTCCTCGACAACGCCGCCCGGCAGCTGCGCATCGGGGTGGTGCAGGACCTCATCGTGAAGCGCGAGGTGGCCGCGGAGGTCCGCGCGTACCGTCTTCAGGAAGCCCTGATGGCGGAGCACCGGCGGGTCGCCTCGGTCCTGGCCGACGAGGCCGTGGCGCTGGAGACCAGGAAGGGCCTCGTTCAGCTGACGGGCCGCACGATGACCGGAGCCAGCGTCGGCCTCGCGTACGTCCTGCTCGGGTACCTGCTGTACACCGACGTCATGCCGCTGGCCCTGGCCGGCACGGCCATGGTGGCGATGCGGAACGCGAACCTCGGGCTGGCGACGACGATGCGTTCGGTCAACCGGATCTACGAGCTGTCCCACTACCTCCAGCTGTACCGGGACCTGCTGGCCGACGCCGCCTCCCGGCGCCGCCCGGCCTCGGAGCTCGCCGCGCCCCGCAATCCGCTCCGGATCGAGCTCAAGGGTGTGGAGTTCAGCTATCCGGGCAGCCCCGGTACGGCCCTGACCGGCATCGAGCTGACGATCGGCAGGGGCGAGGTGGTCGCCCTCGTCGGTGAGAACGGTTCGGGCAAGACCACCCTGAGCAAGGTCATCACCGGCCTCTACCTGCCGACGTCGGGCGCCGTCCTGTGGGACGGGGTGGACATCGCCCTGACCACCGAGGAGTCGGTCTTCGACCAGGTGGGCCTGATCTCCCAGGAGCCGGCCCGCTGGCCGATGACCGCCGCCACCAACGTCCGCATCGGGCGCCTCGACGACGAAGACGCCACCGGCGAACGCTGGCGCCGGGCCGTGTCCGCCTCGGGACTCGACGACGTGATGGAGTCGCTGCCCGACGGTGAGGAGACCGTGCTCTCCAAGGAGTTCGTCGGCGGACGCGACCTCTCCGGTGGTCAGTGGCAGCGCGTCGGCGTCGCCCGAGGGGTCTACCGGGACGCCGCGGTGCTGGTGGCCGACGAACCCACGGCGGCCCTGGACGCCAAGGCGGAGGCCCTCGTCTTCGAGGGGCTGCGCAAGGCGAGCGCTCTGGGCGACGGAGGGTCGAGGACGACCATCCTGGTGACCCACCGGCTCGTGAACGTCCGGCGGGCGGACCGCATCATCGTGATGCACCAGGGCCGGATCGTGGAGCAGGGCACCCACGCCGAACTCATGCAACTGGACGGCCGGTACGCGGAGATGTACGGGCTCCAGGCCGAGGCCTACGCCGAGGTGTGAGCGGGCGGGGTGCAGCGGCCGGAGGGGTCCGCCGGGGAGGCACGCCCCGGCGGACCCCTCCGGGTCCCGGGCCACAGCACTAGTCGCGGCGGATGATCCCGGCTTCGTAGGCGGCGATGGCCGCTTCCACCCGGTTGCGTACGCCGAGCTTCCCGAGGATCGCGCTCACGTGCGCCTTGACCGTGCCTTCGACCAGGTGCAGCCGGCGGCCGATCTCGGCGTTCGAGAGGCCCCTGCCGAGATGGGCCAGCACGTCGCGCTCGCGCTCCGTGAGGTGGTCCAGGGCACGGAGCGTCGGGGGATCGTTCGCCATCAGGCCGCCCGCCCGCAGCCCGGTGATGATGCGGGCGGCGACGTTCGGCGACAGGTACGCACCCCCGGCCGCCACGGCCTGTACGCCGTTCAGCAGTTCCCGGGGGTCGTCCGCCTTCAGCAGGAAGCCGCTGGCCCCTTCCTGAAGGGCCCGCGTGATGAACTCGTCCTCCCCGAACGTGGTCAGCATGATGACGCCGATCTCCGGCATGTCCCGGCACATCTGCGCGGCCGCGGACAGACCGTCCAGCTGCGGCATCTGGATGTCCAGTAGGGCCACGTCGGGCTGGTGGCGGCGCGCCAGCTCCAGGGCTTCGTACCCGTTGGAGGCCTCCGCGACCACCTCCATGTCAGGGGATCTCGCCAGAATGGAGCGGACCCCGGCACGGATCATCGATTCGTCGTCAGCCAGGAGTATGCGTACCTTCGGCTGGTCCTTCGGCTGGTCCTGCAGCTTCTGTCGCACGGCCACGAGCTTAGTGCCGAGTACGCCTGCGCGACGGCGCCGAGCCCGCCGGAAGGCGCTTCGCGGCGGTCTCATGCCCAACGGCCGGTGCGCACCCCCGACGAAGGTAAGGGGGGTTCCTTGCTATCGATCGATGTGCCGCCCCGCCCCGCGTTCCTAGGGTGGTGACCAGTTGAGACATTGCGAAGGGAGCACCTCGTGATCACCCTCCGAGGACTTACGAAGAGGTACGGCGAAACCGTCGCCGTGGACGGCCTGACCTTTGACATCAAGGAAGGCCAGGTGACCGGCTTCCTGGGGCCGAACGGCGCGGGGAAGTCCACCACGATGCGGATGATCCTCGGTCTGGACCACCCGAGCGAGGGCGAGGCGCTGATCGACGGCAAGCCGTACTCCTCGTTCCGCCACCCCATCCGCGAGGTCGGCACCCTGCTGGACGCCAAGGCCCTGCACCCCGCACGCTCGGCCCGCAGCCACCTGGTGGCGCAGGCCCGCAGCAACGGCATCCCGCTGCGCCGGGTGGACGAGGTGCTGGAGACGGTCGGCCTGACGAAGGTCGCCAGGCGGCGCGCCGGCGCGTTCTCGCTCGGCATGTACCAGCGGCTCGGTGTCGCGGGGGCTCTGCTCGGCGATCCCAAGGTGCTCATCTTCGACGAGCCGGTCAACGGCCTCGACCCGGACGGCGTGCGCTGGGTGCGCGAGCTCGTGCGGTCGCAGGCGGCGGCGGGCCGTACGGTCTTCCTCTCCAGCCACCTGATGAGCGAGATGCAGCTGACCGCGGACCAGCTGGTCATCATCGGCAAGGGCAAGCTGCTCGCCGACACGCCGATGGCCGACCTGCTCGCCAACAGCTCCCTGTCCTCGGTGCGCCTGCGCTCTCCGAACCCGGACGACCTGCGCATGCTCGTGGACCACCTGCTGTCGTACGGCGAGGTGCAGGTGGAGTCCCCGAACGCCGACGAGCTCGTCATCAAGGGCCGGAGCGTCGAGGAGGTCGGCGACCTCGCCCACCGGCTCGGCGTACGGGTGCACGAACTGTGCACCGTCTCCGCCTCGCTGGAGCAGGCGTACATGGAACTGACGGCGCAGAGCGTGGAGTACGGGACGGGCGGCACCGTCTTCGACTCCGAGGATGCCAAGCCCAAAGAGAAGGCCGGAGCGTGAGCGACATGTCGACTGCAATCAGGGCCGGCTCTCCCGCCCCCGCGACGAACCCGGCCCGGGGCGGCGGATTCGCCGGGGCGGTGGGCGCGGAGTGGACCAAGCTGTGGTCCATCCGTACGCCGTACGTCTGCCTGCTGGTGGGCCTGCTGGTGACGGTCATCTTCTGCTACTACTACGGGGCGATCTCCGAGATCAACGACAAGCCGATCCAGCCGGTCGGCAACGCTCCGGTGTCCGCGGTCATCCTCACGCAGTTCGCCGTCCTGGTCCTCGCGATGACCATGGTGACCAGTGAGTACGCGACGAGCAGCGTGCGCACGTCGCTGATGTGGGTGCCGGTGCGCCACCGCGTCCAGCTGGCCAAGGCCCTGGTGGGTTCGGTCGTCGGCTTCGTGCTGGGCATCGTGTACTCCGTGATCGGCGTCGCGCTGGCCTGGTCGCCGTTCCAGGGCCACGCCAGCTTCGACATGTCGAAGGTGACGGCCCAGGTGCTGGCGGTCGGCGTCTACTGCGCCTTGGTCGGGGTCATGTCGGTCGGCGTGGCATTCGCCCTGAGGACGGCGGCCGCGACCGTGGCCGTGCTCTTCTTCATCATCTCCGCGCTGCCCAGCATGCTCACGGGCCTGGGCGGTGACTTCCTGCTGGTCCTCAACGACTACATGCCGCAGACCGCCGGCGGCGTCTTCATGCTGGGCAAGGACAACGCGCCGTACTCGCCGATGGGGGGACTGCTGATCGTGGTGGTCTGGGCCGTTGCGTCCCATGTCGTCGGTACGTACGTGCTGCGCAAGCGGGACGCCTGACGCCTGCTGCCTCCCCCGAGACACCGTTGCCCGGATGCCTGTCCCCCGTCAGGCGTCCGGGCAACGGTTCTTCCCCTTGACCGGGAACAGGAACACAGCCGCCGACGTTCATGACAGTGGGACGTGGCGCCACGTCAATTCTGCGCAGAATGCCTAGGGGTTGGCTGGAAAATTACCCAAGACATCTACGCCAATCTGCGTATAGGGTTCTGGCTGAGATTAGGTAGAGAAGGTCAATTCCAGCCACCCTGGGGCGCGTTAGGGGCTGTGTCGCACACCAACCCCGTCGACTCGACCGATACATGGTCGAGTCGGCCGCATGTCTCCTCCAAACCCTCGGGTGAATGGGATAAATCACCACGCAGTCGGCGTCGACGGGCATCGTATGAGCTCAGTGGAGTCGCCCGGCTGCGGCTCTAACTGGGGGACCTACGTGCAGAGTGTGCAGTTTTCGATGGATGATCTAGCGCAACTGAAGATCATGCCGACGGTCGGGCCGGTCGCGGAGGCCGTCTTCGCGGCGGATCTTCTGAGACGTGCAGGCGGTGGCCCGGCTTTTGCCCGGTGGCGGGACGCGACGAGCCTGCGCCTGCGGCGCACCACGGCCGTCCAGCCCGCCCCGCGGACGGTCCGGCCGCCGGTGGCGCAGTCGGCCGGCCGGGCGGGAGACGGCGGAGCCTGGCTGTTCGACCTCATGGAACAAGACGCCGAGCAGGGCGAAGCGGCGACCGCGCCAGACAGCATGATCACGCGAATTCGCCAAGTGGGAATCGAGCCGTATTGGCCGAAGGCGCGAGCGCACCTTCAGATCGATCGCGAGTACCGGTGCCGGATCATGGCCGGCGGGGGCATCGAGCGGATGCTCAGCAACCTCCACAGCTGGGTGGGCTGGCGGCCGCCCACCCTGTCGATCGCATCGGGACGCGACGACGTGATCGAACTGCGGGGCAGGGGACTGGTCATCGTCCCCTCGCTGTTCATCGACAGACCGCGCATCTTCACGGGGCAACCGGGTGAGCAGCGCGCACCGATCCTCGTCTATCCGACGCTCCTGGACCAGGACGCCGCCGAGTCCCTGTGGGAGTCGGCGGGAACGGAGGACCGGGCACTCGCCGCCCTCGTCGGGCGGACCCGGGCCCGGGTGCTGGAGGCACTCTCCGAGACGTGCAACACCAGCGAACTGGGACGCAGGCTCGGGATCTCGCCCGCCGCGGCGAGTCAGCACGCCACGGTGCTCCGCGGCGCCGGGCTCATTACGAGCCGCCGCAGGTACAACACCATGCTCCACTCGCTCACCCCGCTGGGATCGGCGCTGGTGACCATGGGCAGTCCGCTGCCCAGGCCCCTGGCCGGTCACGGCCTGTCAGCAGAGCAGGGCGCGGCGGCCAGCGGCTGAGAACCGGTCCGGGCCGCGGACCGCGCGGAGGCAAGCCGGGGTGGCCGCCTCAGCGCGGAGGCCACCCCGCATACCGGCGCAGCCCGTGGACCAGCGGGCTGGGGGGCGCGGAGGTCAGCGACCGCACGTTCAGCACGGCACCGAACAGGACGGTGTGATCACCGACGACCTCGCTCCGGTGGACGGCGCAGTCGGCGACCGTGTGCGCGTCGTCGATCAGGTGGGGCATGCCCGCCACCGGCCCGGATTCCCAGCGCACCCGGTCGAACCTGTCGGGGGCGGCGGAGCCGAACAGCTCCGCCGTCGCAGCGGCCTCCTGGTCCAGCAGGTTGACCGCGAAGGTTCCGCACTCCAGGCCGGCCGCCAGCGTCGGGCTCTCGTTGCGGACGCACACCAGCAGCACCGGCGGGTCCAAGGAGACGCCGCACAGCGACGAGCAGGTCATGCCGAGCGGGCTCCCGTCCGGCAGGGTGGTGGTGAGGACGGTCACGCCAGACGGGAAGCCCGACATCAGGAACCGGAATTCATCGCTCGATACCAGAGTGGTCTGCGAAGCGCTCACGCCGTGTCACCTCTGTCGTTTTCTCCGGGACTCTGCGCCGGCTGCTCCTGCAGATTTTCTTGCGTATCCCGAGCCCTGTCACAGCATTTCACGCACCGATAAATGATCCCCCCCCGGAACCGGGCTGCGAGATGAGGTCATTCGGGCCCTCCTTAATCCGGCGCGACAATTCCGCTCGGCTGGTGCCGCGGGCACTTCGCATTCGTATACTCCGGTCCTGTGCGCCGGGCGTTCCGGCGCGGCTACGGAACAGAAGGAGCACAGCCGTGAGCGTGAACCCGTTCGAGGACCCCGATGGCGTCTTCCTCGTCCTGATCAACGATGAGGGTCAGTACTCGCTGTGGCCCTCGTTCGCCGAGGTTCCGGAAGGCTGGACGGTGGCACTCAAGGAGACCGACCGGCAGTCGGCCCTCGACTACATCAACGAGAACTGGACCGACATGCGGCCCAAGAGCCTGATCCAGGCCATGGAAGCCGCCGCCCAGTAGTCGTCCGCACGCGTGACCAGTTGGAGCAGGTGGGGCGTCCGTCGCCCGCAGACCCGGGGGTTGAAGTGTCCGCATTGACAAGTCCTTCAGCGAAGGCGGCCGCTGCCGGATCCGGCGCCGCGCCTACGAGAGTCCCGAGATGGACCGAGGGGAACGGCGACCGGGACGTCTTCGGCCGGCAGGTGATCGAACTTCCCGCCGACCTGGCGGCGGCCCTGCGCCGGCTCGCGGCCGACGAGGCGCTGGACACCGAGTCCCTGCTGCTCACCGCGCTGCTCAAGGTGATCGGCGAGGTCGCGGCCGAACCGCGGGTGGCGGTCGCGCTCCTCGGCACCGGCACCGGGACGGACGGCTCCTACGGCCCCAGGGCCCTCCAGGTCGACATCCCGGACGGGCGCTGGCGGGACCTCGTGGCCGCCGTGTCGACGGGCCGGGCGATCGGCCTGGCCCGTTCCGAGCAGGCCCCGGCCGATGCGTACGAGATCGTGCTGGAGACCTCGCCGGCCGGCTCCGGCCCGGCGGCTCCGGCCCGGGGGACCGCCCTCCACGTGGCCCTGGTGACGGCGGATGACGGCCTCGCCCTGCACCTGCACCACCGCGGCGACGTCATCGCCGCGGACTACGCGGGCCGGCTCGGCGGATACTTCTCCACGGCCCTGAGCGCGCTGGTCACCGGCTTCGACGCCGAGCACGGACTCCTGGAGCTGCCCTCGGAGGAGGAACGCGACCACCACGTCCACGGCCTCGCCGGGCCGGTGGTCCCCCTGCCGCGGGCGATGTTCCCCGAGCTCTTCGAGGACCAGGTGCGGGCCCGGCCCACCGAGACGGCCCTGTCCCACGGAGGGACCGTCTGGGACTACGCCACGCTCAACACCGCCGCCAACCGGATCGCCGCCTCGCTGCTGCGGGACGGTCTCGGACCGCAGGACGTCGTCGCGGTCGTCATGGACCGCACCCCCGAATGGGCCGCCGCGCTGCTCGGTGTCCTGAAGGCCGGCGGCACCTACCTCCCGGTCCGCCCCGACTTCCCCGCCCAGCGGGTGGCCACGCAGTTCCAGCGCAGCGACTGCCGCTTCGTCATCGCCGAGCAGTCCGCGAGCGCCCTCGTCGACGCCACGACGCGCCTCTCGGGCCAGCAGCACACCATCCTCTTCGTCGAGCAGCTGCTCCAGGGCGAGGAGCCGGACCCCGGCAACCCGCGGGTCTCCGTCCGGCCGGAGCAGTCGGCGTACATCTACTTCACCTCCGGCTCGACCGGCGCGCCCAAGGGTGCCCAGTGCGAACACGGGGGCATGCTCAACCACCTGTACGCCAAGATCGACTCGGTCGGGCTCCGCCCGGGCGACGTCGTCGCCCAGACGGCCTCCCAGTGCTTCGACATCTCCCTGTGGCAGCTGATCGCACCCCTGCTGACCGGGGCGTCCGTCCGGATCGTCGACACCGACACCCAGCTCGACCCCGAACGCTTCCTCGACGAACTGGCAGACACCAAGGTGTCGGTCGCCCAATTGGTCCCCTCCTACTTCGAAATCCTGCTGGGCCTGCTGGAGCGCACGCCCCGCGACCTCGGAGTGCTGCGCTCCATCTCGGTCACCGGCGAAGCCCTCAAACTCGATCCCGTGCGGCGCTGGTTCAACGTGCAGCCGCAGGTACAGCTGATCAACGCCTACGGCGCCACCGAGGTCAGCGACGACACGATGCACGAGGTGCTCACGGGACCCCCCGCACGCGACTTCGTCTCCGTCGGCAGCTCCCTGCGCAACGTCCGCACCTACGTGCTCGACGCGCGCGGCAGGCTGGCTCCCCTGGGCACCCAGGGCGAGATCGTCTTCGCGGGCCTGTCCGTCGGGCGCGGCTACATCAACGACGAGGAGCGGACGCGCGTCGCCTTCGCCGAGGACCCCTACGTACCCGGCGAGCGCCTGTACCGCACCGGAGACTTCGGCCGCTGGCTGCCCGAGGGCACGATCGAGTACCTCGGACGCCGCGACCAGCAGGTGAAGGTACGGGGCTTCCGCATCGAGATCGGGGAGATCGAGAACAAGCTGCGCACGGCGCCCGGAGTCGCCGACTGCGCCGTCGTCATCGACCCGGGCGCGGGCGCAGGCGGTGACAAGACCCTCGCCGCGTTCTTCACCGGACCGGAAGAGGTCCAGGAACGCAGGCTGCGCGCCCACCTCGCCGCACTGCTCCCCGAGTACATGGTCCCCACGCACTTCCACCGCCTGGACGCCCTGCCGCTCAGCGAGAACGGCAAGGTCAACAAGCGGGTGCTCGCCGAACTCGCCGAAACCCTGGGCCACGCCCTGGGCTCCCGCACCGCCCCGGTCACCGCCACCGAACAGTGGCTCGCCACCGAATGGGCCGAGGCGCTCGGCGTACCGGTGGAGCGCATCGGCCGTGACGACCACTTCTTCGACCTCGGCGGCACCTCCCTCACCGCCGTACGGTTCGTCGTCAAGCTCGACCGTGCGATCTCCCTCAAGCAGCTCATCGGCTCGCCCAGACTGGCCGACCTGGCCGGCCTGATCGACGGGCGCGCCGACGGCGCACGACCCGACGTGCCCGGCCTGCTCCAGCCGCTGGTCGAAGACGTGGCCGACCCGCTCGCCACCCTGGTCTGCTTCCCCTACGCGGGGGGCAACGCCGTCAACTTCCGCCTCCTCGCGGAACACCTGGCCCAGCACCGCATCGCCGTACTGGGCGTCGAGCTGCCCGCGCACGACTTCAGCAGCTCTCCCGAACAGCTGCAGGACGTGAGGGAAGTGGCCCGGCGGGTGCACGAGGACCTGGTGCAGCGCGGTGCGCGCGACGTCGCGCTCTGGGGGCACTGCGCCGGCAGCGCCCACGCACTGGCGACCGCACGGCTGATGGAGCAGAGCGGAGCCGCACCCACCGCCGTGTTCCTGGGTGCCCTCCTGCTCACCCCGGCCGACGCACTGCGGGCCGAGACGGACGAGGTCACGGCGCTCACCCCGCGCCAGATCACGGAGCGGCTCATGGTGGACAGCTCCTACGTCGAACTGGACCAGCTCCAGCCGGAGCGCGCAGCCCTGGTCGGATCCGCGTACCAGCACGACGTCGCCTCGACCAACGCCCACCTGCTCGAACTGCACGAGGACCCCCAGCCCCACCGGATCACCGCCCCGGTGCACGTGGTGCTCGCGAAGGACGACCCCACCACCAAGGGCGGGGAGGAGGCGCACCGCGCCTGGAAGGCAGTCGCGGGTGAGGTGACCCTCCACGAACTCGCGGGGGGCGGGCACTACTTCACCAGCACGCGGGCCGGCGAGGTGGCGGTCCTCGTCGCCGGCGTGCGGGCCGCCGCGGGACGTGCGGCGGACTGATCCCGGTCCGTGGAACGAGGGGCCGCCCGGCATGCCGGGCGGCCCCTCGTCTGTCGCTGCATCCGTACCGGCGCACCGGAAAAGGGGTGTTCTTCGGCCCCTATCGAAATGCTTGACCGCCGTTTCAGAGATCAACTAGCGTCGTATCGATTCATGGTCGGAAAAGCCATGTTCCAGAGGAACTGGGAAGCGACTGTCGTCGAGTTCACCGACCGAGCCGAGGGGCCGGTCCTGCAATTCCGATATCTCATTTCCTTCCTCTCATCGGACAGCCTGTTTCGTGGAGTGAAGGGGAAGCTGTAGTGAACGCACGCTCGCAGTCGATCGAGGACATCCTGCCCGTCACTCCGCTTCAGGAAGGGATGATCTTCCACCACGTCTACGACGAAGACGCCCCCGACGTCTACGTGGCGCAGATCGTCTTCCACCTCGACGGTGAACTGGACCGCGAGGCCCTGCGCACGGCCGCGGGCGAGCTGCTGCGCCGTCACTCCAGCCTGCGCTCCGCGCTGCGCCAGCGCAGGACGGGCGAGTGGGTGCGGATCATACGCCGGGAGGTGCGCCTGCCCTGGCGCGAGAGCGATCTCGCACAGCTGCCGGCCGACGAGCTCGACGAGGCCGTGGCCGCAGAGGCCACGGCCGACCGGACCCGGCGCTTCCGCCTCGGCGACGCCCCACTGATCCGCTTCACCCTGCTCGACCTGGGCGAGGACCGCTACCGCTTCGTCATCACCGCCCACCACGTCGTCGTCGACGGCTGGTCGATGGCCGTGCTGCTGCGCGAACTCGTCACCCTCTACCGCAACGGTGCCGACCCCCGCGCCCTGCCGCCCGTCCGGTCCCACCGCGACTTCCCCGACTGGTTGCGGAACCGGGACGAGGACGCTTCCCGTGCCGCCTGGCGGGAGGCGCTCGACGGGGTCACCGGGCCCTGCCTGATCGCGCCGGGCGCCGATCGGACCCCCGTCGTACCCGAGCGCGTCGACTTCACCCTGGACGAAGCGGCCGGCATCGCGCTGACCGAGGTCGCCCGGTCCAAGGGTGTCTCCCTGAACACGGTGCTCCAGTGTGCCTGGGCGGTCGTGCTCTCCCACCTGACCGGACGCGACGACATCCTCTTCGGCGTCACCGTCTCCGGACGCCCCTCGGAGTTCGAGGGCGTGGAGAACATGGTCGGCCTCTTCATCAACACCGTCCCGATCCGGATCCGGCTGCGGCCGGCCGAGTCGCCGGCCGACCTGCTGGTGCGCGTGCAGCGCGAACAGGTCCAGCTCATGGACCACCAGTACCTCGGCCTGAAGGAGATCGAGCGGGTCGCCGGCGTCGACGAGCTGTTCGACGCGGCCATGGTCTTCGAGAACTTCCCGCGGCCCGCGGACGACGCCGGAGCGGCCATGCAGGTCCGGGACATCGAATCGAGGAACGCCACCCACTACCCGCTCACCCTCGTCACCGGTGCGGGCGAGCGGATCGGCGGCCGCCTGGTGCACCGCCCCGACCTCTTCGACGCCGAGCGCATGGACAGCATCCAGGCCGCACTCCTGCGCGTGCTGCGCGCGTTCGCCCTCACCCCGGAACTCCCGCTGGGCCGCCTGGACGTGCTGGGTGCGGTGGAGCGTGAGCGGGTGTTGGTGGAGTGGAACGACACGGCGGTCGAGGTGCCGGGTGTGTCGTTGCCGGTGTTGTTCGAGGAGTGTGTGGCGGCTTTCCCGGGTGCGGTGGCGGTGGAGGCCGGGGGTGTGTCGTTGTCGTACGGGGAGTTGGATGCGCGGGTGAATCGGCTTGCGCGGTTGTTGGTGTTGCGTGGTGTGGGGGTGGAGTCGCGGGTTGTGGTGGCGTTGCCGCGGTCGGTGGACGTGGTGGTGGCGTTGTTGGCGGTGGTGAAGTCGGGTGCTGCTTATGTTCCGGTTGATCCGGGGTATCCGGTGGAGCGTGTGGGGTTGATGGTGGAGGATTCGGCGCCGGTTCTGGTGGTGTCGGAGTCTTCTGTTGCTGGTGTGTTTGCTGGTGCTGGTGTGCCGGTGGTGTTGTTGGATGATGCGGGTGTGGTGGCGGAGTTGGCGGGGTTGTCGCCGGTTTCGCTGGGTGTGGTGCCGGCGCTTTCTTCGGCTGCGTATGTGATTTATACGTCGGGTTCGACGGGCCGGCCGAAGGGTGTGGTGGTCGAGCACCGGTCGCTGGGTGCGTATCTGCTGCACGCCCGGAAGACGTACGAGGGTGCTGGAGGCAGCTCCCTGGTGCACACCTCCGTCTCCTTCGACCTCACCGTCACAGCGCTGTTCACGCCCCTGACCTGCGGCGGATCCGTGCGCCTGGGCGAGGTCACGGATGCGTCGGCGGGGACGTCCCTGATGAAGATGACCCCGACCCACCTGGTGCTGCTGGAGGGCCTGGGAGTCTCGGTGGCTCCTTCGGAGACGCTCCTCCTGGGCGGTGAGGCTCTGTCGGGCGAGCTGCTGGGGCGGTGGCGCGAGCGGCACCCGGACGTCGCTGTCTTCAACGCCTACGGCCCGTCTGAGACGACCGTCACCTGCTGTGAGTGGCGTCTGGAGCCGGGCGAGGAGACGCCTGCGGGGACGGTGCCGATCGGGCGGCCGTTCCCGAACACGCGGGTGTTCGTGCTGGATGATGCGCTGCGTCCGGTGCCGGTGGGTGTTGCGGGTGAGCTGTATGTGGCCGGTGCGGGTGTGGCGCGTGGGTATCTGGACCGTGCGGGGCTGACTGCGGAGCGTTTCGTGGCGTGTCCGTGGGGTGGCGGGCGTATGTATCGCACGGGTGATGTGGTGCGGTGGCGTGCGGAGGGTGTGCTGGAGTTCGTCGGCCGTGCGGATGACCAGGTGAAGGTGCGTGGTCACCGGATCGAGCTGGGTGAGATCGAGTCCGCGCTCGGCCGGTGTGCGGGAGTGGCCCGGAGCGTGGTGCTGGTGCGTGAGGACGTAGCGGGCGACCGCCGCCTCGTCGGATACGTACTGCCCGAGCCCGGCCTGCGGCTGGAACCCGAGAACCTGCGCGCTGAGCTGGGCCGGGGCCTTCCCGAGTTCATGGTTCCGTCGGTGGTGGTGGTACTGGACGACGTGCCGCTGACGCCGAGCGGAAAGGTCGACCGGAGGGCTCTGCCGGCGCCCGTCTTCCCCGGGTCGGTGGCGGTGCGTGGTCCGCGTTCGCCGCGGGAGGAGATCCTGTGTGGTCTGTTCGCGGATGTGTTGGGTGTGGAGCGGGTGGGGATCGATGACGGGTTCTTCGATCTGGGTGGTCATTCGTTGTTGGCGACGCGTCTGGTGGGTCGGGTGCGTTCGGTGCTGGGTGTGGAGTTGCCGATCCGGCAGTTGTTCGAGACGCCGACGGTGGCGGGTCTCGGCCGGGTTTTGGAGGGTGCGGGGGCTGGTCGTCCGGCGGTGGTTGCGGGTGTGAGGCCGGAGCGGTTGCCGTTGTCTTTCGGTCAGCAGCGGTTGTGGTTCCTGCATGGCCTTGAGGGTCCGAGTGCGACGTACAACGTTCCGATGGCGGTGCGGTTGTCGGGTGTGCTGGACCGGGAGGCGCTGCGGGCGGCTCTGGGTGATGTGGTGGGCCGGCATGAGAGTTTGCGGACGGTGTTCGCGGAGGACTCGGCGGGTGCGTTCCAGGTGGTTCTGGGTGCGGGTGTCGAGGTGCCGTGGGACGAGGAGTCGGTGACGGCTGCTGCTCTGGTGGGCCGGTTGGTGGAGGTGTCGGGGCGTGCGGTGGATCTGGCGCGTGAGCTTCCGCTGCGGGCGACGCTGTTCGAGTTGGGTGAGCGGGAGCATGTGCTGGCGTTGGTGTGTCATCACATTGCGACGGACGGCTGGTCGCTGCGTCCGCTGGTGCGGGATCTGACGGCTGCGTATGAGGCGCGGGTGCAGGGTCGGGTTCCGCAGTGGGCTGGGCTGCCGGTGCAGTATGCGGATTATGCGTTGTGGCAGCGTGATTTCCTGGGTTCGGAGACTGATTCGGGGAGTGTGATTTCGGGGCAGCTGGGTTATTGGTCGGAGCAGTTGGACGGTGTTCCGGTGGAGTTGTCCCTGCCGGTGGACCGGCCGCGTCCGCTGGTGGCTTCTTATCGGGGTGCGCGGGTCGATTTCGTGGTGCCGGCCGAGGTGTCGGCGAGGTTGTCGGGGTTTGCGCGTGAGTCGCGGTCGAGTGAGTTCATGGTGCTTCAGGCGGTGCTGGCTCTGTTGCTGGCGCGGTCGGGTGCGGGTGAGGACATTCCGATCGGGACGCCGATCGCGGGTCGTGGTGATGACGCGGTCGATGATCTGGTGGGCATGTTCATCAATACGCTGGTGCTGCGGACGGATGTGTCGGGTGAGCCGACGTTCCGTGAATTGGTGGACCGGGTCCGGGAGACGAATCTGGGTGCTTATGCGCATCAGGACGTTCCGTTCGAGCGCCTGGTGGAACACCTCAACCCCGAACGCTCCCTTTCCCGCCATCCCCTCTTCCAGGTCATGCTCTCGCTCAACAACCACATCTCCGCGCAGGAAAGCCAAAGGGATGCGGCCGGCCTGACCGTGGACCCGATCCACCCGGACCACGACGTCGCCCGGTTCGACCTGACCTTCGACTTCTCCGAGCAGGGCACCGGTGCTGAAATCCGCGGTGCTTTGACGTATGCGGTGGATCTGTTCGACGCGGTGTCGGTGGAGGCGTTGGCGGCACGGTTCGTCGGTTTGCTGGGGACGGTGTTGGGGTCTCCGGATGTTCCGGTGCGTCGTTTGGACGTGCTGGGTGCGGTGGAGCGTGAGCGGGTGTTGGTGGAGTGGAACGACACGGCGGCGGATATGCCGGGTGTCGCTTTCCCGGTGTTGTTCGAGGGGTGTGTGGCGGCTTTCCCGGGTGTGGTGGCGGTGGAGGCCGGGGGTGTGTCGTTGTCGTATGGGGAGTTGGATGCGCGGGTGAATCGGCTTGCGCGGTTGTTGGTGTTGCGTGGTGTGGGGGTGGAGTCGCGGGTTGTGGTGGCGTTGCCGCGGTCGGTGGATGCGGTGGTGGCGTTGTTGGCGGTGGTGAAGTCGGGTGCTGCTTATGTTCCGGTTGATCCGGGGTATCCGGTGGAGCGTGTGGGGTGGGTGGTGGAGGATTCGGCGCCGGTTTTGGTGGTGTCGGAGTCTTCTGTTGCTGGTGTGTTTGCGGATGTTTTTGCTGGTGCTGGTGTGCCGGTGGTGTTGTTGGATGATGTGGGTGTGGTGGCGGAGTTGGCGGGGTTGTCGCCGGTTTCGCTGGGTGTGGTGCCGGCGCTTTCTTCGGCTGCGTATGTGATTTATACGTCGGGTTCGACGGGTCGGCCGAAGGGTGTGGTGGTTCCGCATTCGGGTGTGGTGGGTGTGTTGGCTGCTTTGGGTCCGGTGGTGGGTGCGGACCGGGTGCTGGCGGTGACGACGTTTGCTTTTGATATCGCGGTGGTGGAGTTGTTTGCGCCGTTGGTGTCGGGTGGGTGTGTGGTGGTGGCGTCTTCGGATGTGGTGGCTGACGCGGAGTTGTTGGTGCGTTTGGCGGTTGCTTCTGGGGTGTCGGTGGTTCAGGCGACGCCGAGTTTGTGGCGTGAGGTGGTGGGTGTTGCGGGTGGCCGGCTTTCGGGTGTGCGGGGGTTGGTGGGTGGTGAGGCGTTGCCGGTTGAGGTGGCGTCGTTGATGGTGGCCGAGTTGGCTTCGGTGGTGAATGTGTATGGGCCGACGGAGACGACGGTGTGGTCGACGTCGGCGGTGGTGGATGGTGTGTCGGGGGTGTCGATCGGGCGTCCGTTGGCTAATGAGCGGGTGTTTGTTCTCGATGATGTGCTGCGTCCGGTGCCGGTGGGTGTCCGGGGTGAGTTGTATGTGGCGGGTGCGGGTGTGGTGCGGGGTTATCACGGTCGTGGTGATCTGACTGCGGAGCGTTTTGTGGCGTGTCCGTGGGGTGGTGGGCGTATGTATCGCACGGGTGATGTGGTGCGGTGGCGTGCGGAGGGTGTGCTGGAGTTTGTGGGGCGTGCGGATGCGCAGGTGAAGGTGCGTGGTTTCCGTATCGAGCTGGCCGAAGTCGAATCAGGGCTGCTGTCGGTTGCGGGGGTCGACCGTGCGGTCGCGGTGGTCGACGAGGGTGTGCTGGTCGGTTATGTGGTCGCCGGGCCCTCGGCTGCTGTCCTCGACGGGGCTGTGGTGCGTGAGGGTGTGCGCACGGTGCTTCCGGACTACATGGTTCCGACGGTGGTCGTCGTACTCGATGAGATTCCGTTGACGCCGAACGGAAAGGTGGACCGGAGGGCTCTTCCGGCACCGGTCATTTCCGGGACGGTGGTGGGGCGTGGTCCGCGTTCGCCGCGGGAGGAGATCCTGTGTGGTCTTTTCGCCGAGGTGCTGGGTGTGGAGCGGGTCGGGATCGATGACGGGTTCTTCGATCTGGGTGGTCATTCGTTGTTGGCGACGCGTCTGGTGGGCCGGGTGCGTTCGGTGCTGGGTGTGGAGGTTTCGGTCCGGGACCTGTTCGATGCGCCGACCGTGGCGGGGCTGGGCCGTGTCCTGGAGGGTGCGGGGGCGGGTCGTCCGGCGGTGATGGCGGGCGTGAGGCCGGAGCGGTTGCCGGTGTCGTTCGGCCAGCAGCGGCTGTGGTTCCTGCACCGTCTTGACGGTCCGGTGGCGACCTACAACATTCCCCTCGCCTTGAGCCTGTCGGGCGTCCTCGATCTGGAGGCGCTGCGGGCGGCCGTAAGTGATGTGGTGGCCCGGCATGAGAGTTTGCGGACGGTGTTCGGGGAGGACGCCGAAGGTGCCTTCCAGATGATCCTCGACCCGGATACCGAGGTGCCGTGGGAACACGTCCGGGTCGACGAGGGCGGGCTGGCGGAGCGGCTGCGGGGTGCGGCCCGGTACGGGTTCGACCTCGAACGGGAGATCCCGGTCCGGGTGAGCCTGTTCACCACCGCCCCCGACCAGCACACACTCCTGGTGCTGCTGCACCACATCGCCGGCGACGGCGAATCCATTGCACCCTTGCGCCGTGATCTCGTCCGCGCCTACCAGGCCCGGGCCGAAGGCCAGGCACCCGAGTGGGCACCGCTGCCGGTGCAGTACGCGGACTATGCGCTGTGGCAGCGGGAACTGCTGGGTTCCGAAGACGACCCGCAGTCCCTCATCTCCCAGCAGATCGGCTACTGGCGCGACCGCCTCGCCGACCTCCCCGCCGAGATCACCCTCCCCGCCGACCGCCCCCGCCCCGCCGTCCCCTCACGCGTAGGCGGCCGCTTCACCTTCGAACTCTCCACGGAGACGCACGCCAGGGCGCAGGAGCTCGCACGGCAGGACAACGTGACGGTGTTCATGGTCCTTCAGGCCGCGCTGGCCCTGCTGCTCTCGCGTTCCGGAGCCGGTGACGACGTCCCGATCGGCACCCCGGTCGCCGGCCGCAACGACGACACCGTCGAAGACCTCGTCGGCCTCTTCATCAACACCCTCGTCCTGCGCAACGACCTCTCCGGCAACCCGACCTTCCGCGAACTCCTCGCCCGGATCCGCGAAACCGACCTCGGCGCCTACGCCCACCAGGACCTCCCCTTCGAACGACTCGTCGACCTCCTCAACCCCGAACGCTCCCTCTCCCGCAACCCCCTCTTCCAAGTCATGCTCACCTTCAACGACGTGGCCCGTGGCGCTGCCGATGACGGGAGCGGAGAGCTGAGCCTGGAGGAGCGGACCGTCGCCATCGGCGCTGCCCGCCATGACCTCAACCTGGTCCTGGGCGAGCGCCGCGACGCGGTCGGCGGCGCCGAAGGCATTCATGCCGTACTCGACTACAACACCGACCTGTTCGATGCAGTGACCGTCGAAATGCTGGCCGCACGTCTGACCGGACTGCTGGAGACGGTGTTGGAGTCTCCGGATGTTCCGGTGCGTCGTTTGGACGTGCTGGGTGCGGTGGAGCGTGAGCGGGTGTTGGTGGAGTGGAACGACACGGCGGTCGAGGTGCCGGGTGTGTCGTTGCCGGTGTTGTTCGAGGAGTGTGTGGCGGCTTTCCCGGGTGCGGTGGCGGTGGAGGCCGGGGGTGTGTCGTTGTCGTATGGGGAGTTGGATGCGCGGGTGAATCGGCTTGCGCGGTTGTTGGTGTTGCGTGGTGTGGGGGTGGAGTCGCGGGTTGTGGTGGCGTTGCCGCGGTCGGTGGACGTGGTGGTGGCGTTGTTGGCGGTGGTGAAGTCGGGTGCTGCTTATGTTCCGGTTGATCCGGGGTATCCGGTGGAGCGTGTGGGGTTGATGGTGGAGGATTCGGCGCCGGTTCTGGTGGTGTCGGAGTCTTCTGTTGCTGGTGTTTTTGCTGGTGCTGGTGTGCCGGTGGTGTTGTTGGATGATGCGGGTGTGGTGGCGGAGTTGGCGGGGTTGTCGCCGGTTTCGCTGGGTGTGGTGCCGGCGCTTTCTTCGGCTGCGTATGTGATTTATACGTCGGGTTCGACGGGCCGGCCGAAGGGTGTGGTGGTCGAGCACCGGTCGCTGGGTGCGTATCTGCTGCACACCCGGAAGACGTACGAGGGTGTCGGGGGGACTTCCCTGGTGCATACGTCGGTCTCGTTCGACCTCACGCTGACGGCGTTGTTCACTCCGCTGGTCTCGGGTGGGTGCGTCCGTCTGAGCGAGGTGGCGGAGGCCGGTTCGGCTTCGTTCACGAAGATGACGCCCAGTCACCTGATGCTGCTGGAGGGACTGGATGCTTCAGTCGCTCCTTCGGAGACGCTGGTTCTGGGCGGTGAGGCTCTGTCGGGCGAGCTGCTGGGGCGGTGGCGCGAGCGGCACCCGGACGTGGTGGTCTTCAACGCCTATGGCCCGTCGGAGACGACCGTCAATTGCTGTGAGTGGCGTCTGGAGCCGGGCGAGGAGACGCCTGCGGGGACGGTGCCGATCGGGCGGCCGTTCCCGAACACGCGGGTGTTCGTGCTGGATGATGCGCTGCGTCCGGTGCCGGTGGGTGTTGCGGGTGAGCTGTATGTGGCCGGTGCGGGTGTGGCGCGTGGGTATCTGGACCGTGCGGGGCTGACTGCGGAGCGTTTCGTGGCGTGTCCGTGGGGTGGCGGGCGTATGTATCGCACGGGTGATGTGGTGCGGTGGCGTGCGGAGGGTGTGCTGGAGTTCGTCGGCCGTGCGGATGACCAGGTGAAGGTGCGTGGTCACCGGATCGAGCTGGGTGAGATCGAGTCCGCGCTCGGCCGGTGTGCGGGAGTGGCCCGGAGCGTGGTGCTGGTGCGTGAGGACGTAGCGGGCGACCGCCGCCTCGTCGGATACGTACTGCCCGAGCCCGGTGCACGGGTGGATGGTGAGGCCCTGCGGACGGAGCTGGGACGGCAGCTGCCCGAGTTCATGGTTCCGGTCGCTGTACTCGTGCTGGACGAGATCCCGCTGACGCCGAACGGAAAGGTGGACCGGAAGGCGCTGCCCGCACCGGAGTTCACTGCTGCTGTGGTGCGTGGTCCGCGTTCGCCGCGGGAGGAGATCCTGTGTGGTCTGTTCGCGGATGTGTTGGGTGTGGAGCGGGTGGGGATCGATGACGGGTTCTTCGATCTGGGTGGTCATTCGTTGTTGGCGACGCGTCTGGTGGGTCGGGTGCGTTCGGTGCTGGGTGTGGAGTTGCCGATCCGGCAGTTGTTCGAGACGCCGACGGTGGCGGGTCTCGGCCGGGTTTTGGAGGGTGCGGGGGCTGGTCGTCCGGCGGTGGTTGCGGGTGTGAGGCCGGAGCGGTTGCCGTTGTCTTTCGGTCAGCAGCGGTTGTGGTTCCTGCATGGCCTTGAGGGTCCGAGTGCGACGTACAACGTTCCGATGGCGGTGCGGTTGTCGGGTGTGCTGGACCGGGAGGCGCTGCGGGCGGCTCTGGGTGATGTGGTGGGCCGGCATGAGAGTTTGCGGACGGTGTTCGCGGAGGACTCGGCGGGTGCGTTCCAGGTGGTTCTGGGTGCGGGTGTCGAGGTGCCGTGGGACGAGGAGTCGGTGACGGCTGCTGCTCTGGTGGGCCGGTTGGTGGAGGTGTCGGGGCGTGCGGTGGATCTGGCGCGTGAGCTTCCGCTGAGGGCGACGCTGTTCGAGTTGGGTGAGCGGGAGCATGTGCTGGCGTTGGTGTGTCATCACATTGCGACGGACGGCTGGTCGCTGCGTCCGCTGGTGCGGGATCTGACGGCTGCGTATGAGGCGCGGGTGCAGGGTCGGGTTCCGCAGTGGGCTGGGCTGCCGGTGCAGTATGCGGATTATGCGTTGTGGCAGCGTGATTTCCTGGGTTCGGAGACTGATTCGGGGAGTGTGATTTCGGGGCAGCTGGGTTATTGGTCGGAGCAGTTGGACGGTGTTCCGGTGGAGTTGTCCCTGCCGGTGGACCGGCCGCGTCCGCTGGTGGCTTCTTATCGGGGTGCGCGGGTCGATTTCGTGGTGCCGGCCGAGGTGTCGGCGAGGTTGTCGGGGTTTGCGCGTGAGTCGCGGTCGAGTGAGTTCATGGTGCTTCAGGCGGTGCTGGCTCTGTTGCTGGCGCGGTCGGGTGCGGGTGAGGACATTCCGATCGGGACGCCGATCGCGGGTCGTGGTGATGACGCGGTCGATGATCTGGTGGGCATGTTCATCAATACGCTGGTGCTGCGGACGGATGTGTCGGGTGAGCCGACGTTCCGTGAATTGGTGGACCGGGTCCGGGAGACGAATCTGGGTGCTTATGCGCATCAGGACGTTCCGTTCGAGCGCCTGGTGGAACACCTCAACCCCGAACGCTCCCTTTCCCGCCATCCCCTCTTCCAGGTCATGCTCACCCTGCACGGTGAACACGACCGCCAGGAGATCGAACCCTTCGCCGGACTCGAAACCACAGCTCTCACGATCGATTCTTCCGCTGCGAAGACTGACCTTGCGCTGGCCTTTGCCGGAGACGCGGAGAACGGACTCCGCGGTGCTTTGACGTATGCGGTGGATCTGTTCGACGCGGTGTCGGTGGAGGCGTTGGCGGCACGGTTCGTCGGTTTGCTGGGGACGGTGTTGGGGTCTCCGGATGTTCCGGTGCGTCGTTTGGACGTGCTGGGTGCGGTGGAGCGTGAGCGGGTGTTGGTGGAGTGGAACGACACGGCGGCGGACATGCCGGGTGTCGCTTTCCCGGTGTTGTTCGAGGGGTGTGTGGCGGCTTTCCCGGGTGTGGTGGCGGTGGAGGCCGGGGGTGTGTCGTTGTCGTATGGGGAGTTGGATGCGCGGGTGAATCGGCTTGCGCGGTTGTTGGTGTTGCGTGGTGTGGGGGTGGAGTCGCGGGTTGTGGTGGCGTTGCCGCGGTCGGTGGATGCGGTGGTGGCGTTGTTGGCGGTGGTGAAGTCGGGTGCTGCTTATGTTCCGGTTGATCCGGGGTATCCGGTGGAGCGTGTGGGGTGGGTGGTGGAGGATTCGGCGCCGGTTTTGGTGGTGTCGGAGTCTTCTGTTGCTGGTGTGTTTGCGGATGTTTTTGCTGGTGCTGGTGTGCCGGTGGTGTTGTTGGATGATGCGGGTGTGGTGGCGGAGTTGGCGGGGTTGTCGCCGGTTTCGCTGGGTGTGGTGCCGGCGCTTTCTTCGGCTGCGTATGTGATTTATACGTCGGGTTCGACGGGTCGGCCGAAGGGTGTGGTGGTTCCGCATTCGGGTGTGGTGGGTGTGTTGGCTGCTTTGGGTCCGGTGGTGGGTGCGGACCGGGTGCTGGCGGTGACGACGTTTGCTTTTGATATCGCGGTGGTGGAGTTGTTTGCGCCGTTGGTGTCGGGTGGGTGTGTGGTGGTGGCGTCTTCGGATGTGGTGGCTGACGCGGAGTTGTTGGTGCGTTTGGCGGTTGCTTCTGGGGTGTCGGTGGTTCAGGCGACGCCGAGTTTGTGGCGTGAGGTGGTGGGTGTTGCGGGTGGCCGGCTTTCGGGTGTGCGGGGGTTGGTGGGTGGTGAGGCGTTGCCGGTTGAGGTGGCGTCGTTGATGGTGGCCGAGTTGGCTTCGGTGGTGAATGTGTATGGGCCGACGGAGACGACGGTGTGGTCGACGTCGGCGGTGGTGGATGGTGTGTCGGGGGTGTCGATCGGGCGTCCGTTGGCTAATGAGCGGGTGTTTGTTCTCGATGATGTGCTGCGTCCGGTGCCGGTGGGTGTCCGGGGTGAGTTGTATGTGGCGGGTGCGGGTGTGGTGCGGGGTTATCACGGTCGTGGTGATCTGACTGCGGAGCGTTTTGTGGCGTGTCCGTGGGGTGGTGGGCGTATGTATCGCACGGGTGATGTGGTGCGGTGGCGTGCGGAGGGTGTGCTGGAGTTTGTGGGGCGTGCGGATGCGCAGGTGAAGGTGCGTGGTTTCCGTATCGAGCTGGCCGAAGTCGAATCAGGGCTGCTGTCGGTGGCCGGGGTGGACCGTGCCGTTGCTGTCGTCGACGAGGGTGTGCTGGTCGGCTATGTCGTCGCGGGATTCTCGGCTGTCCTCGACGGGGCTGTGGTGCGTGAGGGTGTGCGGAAGGTCCTTCCGGACTACATGGTTCCGACGGTGGTCGTCGTACTCGATGAGATTCCGTTGACGCCGAACGGAAAGGTGGACCGGAGGGCTCTTCCGGCACCGGTTATTTCCGGGACGGTGGTGGGGCGTGGTCCGCGTTCGCCGCGGGAGGAGATCCTGTGTGGTCTTTTCGCCGAGGTGCTGGGTGTGGAGCGGGTCGGGATCGATGACGGGTTCTTCGATCTGGGTGGTCATTCGTTGTTGGCGACGCGTCTGGTGGGCCGGGTGCGTTCGGTTCTGGGTGTGGAGGTTTCGGTCCGGGACCTGTTCGATGCGCCGACGGTGGCGGGGCTGGGCCGTGTCCTGGAGGGTGCGGGGGCGGGTCGTCCGGCGGTGGTTGCGGGTGTGCGGCCGGTGCGGTTGCCGGTGTCGTTCGGTCAGCAGCGGCTGTGGTTCCTGCACCGTCTTGACGGTCCGGTGGCGACCTACAACATTCCCCTCGCGCTGAGCCTGCACGGCGTCCTGGACGTGGAGGCGCTGCGTTCGGCGGTTGCTGATGTGGTGGCCCGGCACGAGAGTCTGCGGACGGTGTTCGGGGAGGACGCCGAAGGTGCCTTCCAGAGCGTCCTCGACACCGACACCGCCGTCGTGCCGTGGGAGCACGTGCAGGTCAGCGCGGACGGGCTGGCGGAGCGGCTGCGGGGCGCGGCCCGGTACGGGTTCGACCTCGAACGGGAGATCCCGGTCCGGGTGAGCCTGTTCACCACCGCCCCCGACCAGCACACACTCCTGGTGCTGCTGCACCACATCGCCGGTGACGGCGAATCCATTGCACCCTTGCGCCGTGATCTCGTCCGCGCCTACCAGGCTCGGGCCGAAGGCCAGGCACCGGAGTGGGCACCGCTGCCGGTGCAGTACGCGGACTATGCGCTGTGGCAGCGGGAACTGCTGGGTTCCGAAGACGACCCGCAGTCCCTCATCTCCCAGCAGATCGACTACTGGCGCGACCGCCTCGCCGACCTCCCCGCCGAGATCACCCTCCCCGCCGACCGCCCCCGACCCGCCGTCCCCTCGCATTCCGGGGACAAGGTCGAGTTCACGGTTCCGGCGGAGCTCCACCAGGCGGTGTCGGGTCTGGCCCGGGACTCCCGGGTGACGGTGTTCATGGTCCTCCAGGCGGCACTGGCCCTGCTGCTCTCGCGTTCCGGAGCCGGTGACGACGTCCCGATCGGCACGCCGGTCGCCGGCCGCAACGACGACACCGTCGAAGACCTCGTCGGCCTCTTCATCAACACCCTCGTCCTGCGCAACGACCTCTCCGGCAACCCGACCTTCCGCGAACTCCTCGCCCGGATCCGCGAAACCGACCTCGGCGCCTACGCCCACCAGGACCTCCCCTTCGAACGACTCGTCGACCTCCTCAACCCCGAACGCTCCCTCTCCCGCAACCCCCTCTTCCAAGTCATGCTCACCCTCGACACCGGCAGCGAGCCGGGCGGCGCCACCGCGCCGGACGACGCGGGCGAACTCGGCGTGGAGATGGATTCCGTGGCGGTCGGCAGCGTCAAGGCCGACCTGGTGTTCGGCTTCGCCGAGCCCCCGGCGGGCGAGGGTCCGGCCTCGGGTATGGAGGGCCAACTCCACTTCAACACCGATCTCTTCGACCGTGAGTCGGCCGTCGCGCTCGTCGGGCGTTTCGTGCACCTGCTGGAATCCCTGGTCGGGGACCCCGGCAGTGCCGTCGGCGGCCACGACGTGCTGACGGCCGAGGAACGACACGACGTCGTCGTCCGCTGGAACGACGCCGCCCTCCGTCCGGCTGCGGACGCCACGGCGGCCACGGCGGTCGCCATGTTCCGTTCCGTGGTGGAGCAGGCACCCCAGGACACCGCCGTCGTCTTCGGCGAGCGCACCCTGACGTACGCCGAACTGGACAGCAGGTCCGACCGGTTGGCCGGGCTGCTGGCCCGGCACGGGGTGGGCCCCGAGACGTTCGTCGCGATCGCCTTGGAACGTTCCATGGACTGGGCCGTGGCGGTGTTCGCCGTACTCAAGGCCGGCGGAGCGTTCCTGCCGCTCGACCCCGGGTACCCCGACGACCGCATCCGCTTCATGCTGGAGGACAGCGGGGTACCGCTGATCCTGACGCAGTCCGCCCTGCGCGACCGGGTGGCCCAGGACGGCACCCCCGTCCTCCTCGTGGACGACCCCGCGGTGGAGGCGGCCGTCCTCGCCGGGGACCTGCCCGCACCCGCGGTGGACGTCCGGCCGCTCAACTCGGCCTACGTCATCTACACCTCCGGCTCGACGGGACGTCCCAAGGGCGTGGTGATCCCCCACCACGGGATCCCGAGCCTGGTCTCCTCACTCCGGGACCTCTGGCGCATCGGCCGGGGCAGCCGCGCGCTGCAGATGGCCTCGCTGAGCTTCGACGCCTCCGTCATGGACCTGTTCGGGGCCCTCCTGAACGGTGCCGCGCTCGTCCTGGCGCCCGGAGACCAGCCGCTGGGCAGCGAGGTCGCACGGCTGGTCAACGACACCGGCGTCACCCACATGATGCTGCCGCCGGCCGTCGTCTCCAGCCTGCCGGAGGAAGAGTTCCCCGACGGTCTCACCGTCACCGTCGGCGGGGACGTGTGCCCGCCGGCCACGGCACGCCGCTGGTCGGCACGGCACCGCGTGATCAACGCCTACGGGCCCACGGAGGTGACCGTCGCAGCCACCGCGTGGCCGTACCGGGCCGATCAGCTGCACGGCCTGGTACCGATCGGCAGCCCCTTCCACAACCAGCGGGTCTACCTCCTGGACGATGCCCTGCGGCCCGTGCCGCCGGGTACCGTCGCGGACCTGTGGATAGCCGGGGCCGGGCTCGCCCGCGGCTACCACCGGGCGCCGGACAGGACCGCCGAGCGGTTCGTCGCCGACCCCCACGGCGCCCCCGGCGAACGGATGTACCGTTCCGGGGACCTCGCGCGGTGGAGGCGGGACGGCACGCTCGAATTCATGGGCCGTCGCGACGGACAGGTGAAGTTCGGCGGTTTCAGGATCGAACTGGGCGAGGTCGAGTCCGCGCTGTCCCGCTTCCCCGGCGTCGCGCAGGCCGCGGCCGCGGTACGGGAGGACCGGCCCGGTCACCGCCGGCTCGTCGGGTACGTCGTGGCCGGGCCCCGAAAGGACATCGACCACGACGCGCTACGGCAGTTCGTCTCGGAGACCCTGCCCGCCTACGCGCTTCCGTCCGCGTACGTCGTACTCGACGAACTGCCGCTGTCGCCGAGCGGCAAGGTCGACCGGGCCGCTCTGCCCGCGCCGCACCACGAGGCCTCGTCCGCGCCGAGCGGCTACCGCGAGGAACTGCTCTGTGCGCTGTTCGCCGAAGTACTGGGCCTCGACTCCGTCGGCCGGGACGACCGCTTCTTCGACCTCGGCGGCGACAGCATCTCCTCCATCCAGCTGATCGGCCGGGCCCGCGCCGCGGGCCTCGGACTCAACCCCCGCGACGTGTTCACGCACCAGACCCCCGCCGCCCTGGCGGCCGCGGCCCGGTCCGCGTCGGTTCGCGCGGGAGAGACCGGACCCGTCGAGGACGAGGACGGGCAGCTGCCCGCCACGCCCGTTCTCGCCTGGTTCACCGAGCGCGGCGGGCACGCACCCGGGTTCGCCCAGTCCCGCCTGATGGAGCTGCCGTCCGGCGGGGACCTCACGGCCCTGCGGACGACGGTGGAGACGGTGGTGCGCAGGCACGACGCGCTCCGCCTGCGCCTCGTGGAGACACAGGGGACGGGTGCCCCGTCGCTGGAGATCCTGCGACCGGAGGACGTGGACCTGTCAGGAGCCGTACGGAAGGTCGACCTGACCGGCGAGCCTGACGGTGGCGGCGCGCGGATGGCCGCGGAGACCGAAGCGGCCCGCGACCGGCTCGATCCCTCCCGGGGGCACGACGTCGAGGTGGTCTGGTTCGAGCGCGGACCCGACCGGACCGGGATCGTCCTGGTGGCGATCCACCACTTCTCCGTCGACGAGGTGTCCTGGCGCATCCTCCTCCCGGAGCTGATCGAGTGCTGGGAGGCGCTGCACGAGGGCCGGGAGCCCGAACTGCGGCCCATCGGCACCTCCCTGCGGCGCTGGACCCGCGCCCTGCACACCGAGGCGCACACTCCCGACCGCGTCGCCGAGGTACCGGCGTGGCGACGCCTCCTCTCCGGCCCCGTCTCACAGCTGGGAACGCGGCCGCTCGGCGGATCCGAGGCGAAGTCGCGGCTGTCGCTGACCCTGCCCGCCGCGGTCACCGAACGCGTGCTGTCCGACGTACCGGACGCCTTCCACGCGACCGTCGACGACGTGTTCCTCGCCGCCCTCGCCCTCGCGGCGGCCCGGCAGCCCGGCCAGGGACCGGTGCTCCTGGTGGATGTGGAGGGACACGGCCGGGACGAGGAGCTGATGCGGGGGGCCGACCTGACGACGACCGTCGGCTGGTTCACCAGCGTCCACCCCGTACGGCTCGACGTCAGCGGCCTGAACATCGCCGACGCCCTGGACGCCGGCCCCACGGCCGGCCAGACGGTCAAGACGGTCAAGGAGCAGCTGCGGGCCGTACCGGGGAGCGGGACGGGCTACGGCCTGCTCCGCTACCTCAACGCCGGGACCGCGGCCGACATGGCCGCGCTCCCCACCGCCGACATCAGCTACAACTACCTGGGCCGCACCAAGGGGCAGCGCACGGCACCCGCCGGGACCGCCGCGCGCGGCGTGGAGGAGACGCACGACCAGCTGCTGCACCCGGTCGAGCTGAACATCGTGGTCCGCGAGTACGAGGACAGGCCGGCGCTCACCGCCGTGTGGACCTGGGCCACCGACCTGTTCGCCCCCGACTGGATCCCCGACCTCGCCCGGACGTGGTGCGAGGCGCTGGAAGCGTTCACCGAGCACACCGACGCCCCGGACGCGGGCGGCCTCACCCCCTCGGACCTGCTGGGTGCGGGCCTGAGCCAGACCGAGATCGACGCCCTTGAGGCCGAGTGGAGGAACTTGTGAGCAACGCCCGGCCGCTGGACATCCTGCCGCTCTCCCCGATGCAGGAGGGCATGCTGTTCCACCGCCTCTACGACCAGGACGCCCCTGACGTCTACGCCGCGCAGCTGGCCGTGGACCTCGAAGGGGAACTGTCCGTCCCGTCCCTGCGGGCCGCCGCCAAGGCCCTGCTCGACCGGCATCCCGCGCTGCGGGCGGCGTTCCGCCACGAGGGGGTGAGCCGTCCGGTCCAGATCATTCCGCGGGCGGTCCCCCTCCCGTGGAGCGAGCACGACCTGAGCGGATACCCCGAGGAGGAACGGGAGTCACTCCTGGCCGACCTGCTGCTGGCGGACCGCCACGAGCCGTTCGACCTGACCACCCCGCCGCTGGTCCGGTTCCGGTACGTACGGCTCGCCGCGGACCGGCACGTCTTCGTGATGTCCAACCACCACCTGCTGTACGACGGGTGGTCCCAGCCGATCGTGCTGCGTGACCTGGTGACCCTGTACGCCACGGGTGGTGACGCGTCGGGCCTGCCCGCAGTCCGCCCGCCGCGCGCCCACCTCGAATGGCTCTCCCGCAGGGACCGGGACGCGGACCGCGCGGCCTGGGCCGCCGTCATGGACGGCTTCGACGAGGCGTCGCTCATCGCCCCCGCGGGTACCGGGGCGCCCACGGCGCTTCCCGCGCTGCGGGAAGTGGCCCTCGACGCGGAGAGCACCGCGGCACTGGTCCGGCGGGCACGGAGCCTCGGCGTCACCCAGAGCACCATGGTCCAGACCGCGTGGGCCCTGGTCCTCGGTCAGTTCACCGGACGGACCGACGTCGTGTTCGGCGCCACCGTCTCCGGCCGCCCCGCCGAGATCGCAGGCTTCGAGACCATGGTGGGCCTGTTCATCAACACCCTGCCCGTACGGGTCCGGATGCGTCCCACGGAGTCCCTGACCGACCTCGTCGCCCGCGTCCAGGACGAGCAGGCGGGACTCATGCCGCACCACCACTACGACCTGCCGTCGATCAAGCAGCTCTCCGGGCTGCGCGGGGACAGCCCGCTCTTCGACTCCCTGCTGATCTACGAGAACTACCCCGCCGCGCCGACCGGGGCCGTCGCCGCGACAACGGACCGAGGCGAGCTGCGGATCGCGGGCGTGCGGGGGCAGGAGGCCACGCACTACCCGCTCACGCTGATGGCCGTGCCGGGAGACACCCTGACCATCCGGCTCTCCCACCGCGAGGACCTGCTCGACGCGGCGACCACCGAGTACCTGGGCGCGTGCCTCCTGCGCGCGCTGCGCATGCTCGCCGGCGAGACGCAGACGCCGGTGGGCCGGGTCGACGTACGCGATGCGAGCAGGCGCGTGCTGCCGGCCGCATCCTACGGACCGGACGCGCCAGTACCCGCCCCGTTGCCGGTGTTGTTCGAGGGGTGTGTGGCGGCTTTCCCGGGTGTGGTGGCGGTGGAGGCCGGGGGTGTGTCGTTGTCGTATGGGGAGTTGGATGCGCGGGTGAATCGGCTTGCGCGGTTGTTGGTGTTGCGTGGTGTGGGGGTGGAGTCGCGGGTTGTGGTGGCGTTGCCGCGGTCGGTGGATGCGGTGGTGGCGTTGTTGGCGGTGGTGAAGTCGGGTGCTGCTTATGTTCCGGTTGATCCGGGGTATCCGGTGGAGCGTGTGGGGTGGGTGGTGGAGGATTCGGCGCCGGTTTTGGTGGTGTCGGAGTCTTCTGTTGCTGGTGTGTTTGCGGATGTTTTTGCTGGTGCTGGTGTGCCGGTGGTGTTGTTGGATGATGCGGGTGTGGTGGCGGAGTTGGCGGGGTTGTCGCCGGTTTCGCTGGGTGTGGTGCCGGCGCTTTCTTCGGCTGCGTATGTGATTTATACGTCGGGTTCGACGGGTCGGCCGAAGGGTGTGGTGGTTCCGCATTCGGGTGTGGTGGGTGTGTTGGCTGCTTTGGGTCCGGTGGTGGGTGCGGACCGGGTGCTGGCGGTGACGACGTTCGCTTTTGATATCGCGGTGGTGGAGTTGTTTGCGCCGTTGGTGTCGGGTGGGTGTGTGGTGGTGGCGTCTTCGGATGTGGTGGCTGACGCGGAGTTGTTGGTGCGTTTGGCGGTTGCTTCTGGGGTGTCGGTGGTTCAGGCGACGCCGAGTTTGTGGCGTGAGGTGGTGGGTGTTGCGGGTGGCCGGCTTTCGGGTGTGCGGGGGTTGGTGGGTGGTGAGGCGTTGCCGGTTGAGGTGGCGTCGTTGATGGTGGCCGAGTTGGCTTCGGTGGTGAATGTGTATGGGCCGACGGAGACGACGGTGTGGTCGACGTCGGCGGTGGTGGATGGTGTGTCGGGGGTGTCGATCGGGCGTCCGTTGGCTAATGAGCGGGTGTTTGTTCTCGATGATGTGCTGCGTCCGGTGCCGGTGGGTGTCCGGGGTGAGTTGTATGTGGCGGGTGCGGGTGTGGTGCGGGGTTATCACGGTCGTGGTGATCTGACTGCGGAGCGTTTTGTGGCGTGTCCGTGGGGTGGCGGGCGTATGTATCGCACGGGTGATGTGGTGCGGTGGAGTCCACAGGGTGTGCTGGAGTTTGTGGGGCGTGCGGATGCGCAGGTGAAGGTGCGTGGTTTCCGTATCGAGCTGGCCGAAGTCGAATCAGGGCTGCTGTCGGTTGCGGGAGTGGACCGTGCCGTTGCCGTCGTCGACGAAGGTGTACTCGTCGGTTATGTGGTCGCCGGGCCCTCGGCTGCTGTCCTCGACGGGGCTGTGGTCCGTGAAGGTGCGCGGAAGGTCCTGCCGGACTACATGGTTCCGACGGTGGTCGTGGTTTTGGATGAGATTCCGTTGACGCCGAACGGAAAGGTGGACCGCCGGGCTCTTCCGGCACCGGTTATTTCCGGGACGGTGGTGGGGCGTGGTCCGCGTTCGCCGCGGGAGGAGATCCTGTGTGGTCTTTTCGCCGAGGTGCTGGGTGTGGAGCGGGTCGGGATCGATGACGGGTTCTTCGATCTGGGTGGTCATTCGTTGTTGGCGACGCGTCTGGTGGGCCGGGTGCGTTCGGTGCTGGGTGTGGAGGTTTCGGTCCGGGACCTGTTCGATGCGCCGACCGTGGCGGGGCTCGGCCGTGTCCTGGAGGGTGCGGGGGCGGGTCGTCCGGCGGTGGTTGCGGGTGTGCGGCCGGAGCGGTTGCCGGTGTCGTTCGGCCAGCAGCGGCTGTGGTTCCTGCACCGTCTTGACGGTCCGGTGGCGACCTACAACATTCCCCTCGCGCTGAGCCTGCACGGCGTCCTGGACGTGGAGGCGCTGCGTTCGGCGGTTGCTGATGTGGTGGCCCGGCATGAGAGTTTGCGGACGGTGTTCGGGGAGGACGCCGAAGGCGCCTTCCAGCACGTCCTCGACACCGGTACGGCTGTTGTGCCCTGGGAACACGTCCGGGTCGACGAGGGCGGGCTGGGGGAGCGGCTGCGGGGTGCGGCCCGGTACGGGTTCGACCTCGAACGGGAGATCCCCGTCCGGGTGAGCCTGTTCACCACCGCCCCCGACCAGCACACCCTGCAGATCGCCTTCCATCACATAGCGATCGACGCCTGGTCGGTCCGGCCCCTCGTGAGGGACCTGGCGGCCTCGTACCAGGCCCGGGCCGCAGGCCAGGCACCCGAGTGGGCACCGCTGCCGGTGCAGTACGCGGACTACGCGCTGTGGCAGCGGGAGCTGCTGGGCTCGGAGGAGGATCCGCAGTCGCTGATCTCGGGGCAGATCGGCTACTGGCGGGAACGCCTGGCCGATCTTCCCGCCGAGATCACCCTCCCCGCCGACCGCCCCCGCCCCGCCGTCCCCTCGCATTCCGGGGACAAGGTCGAGTTCACGGTTCCGGCAGAGGTCCACCAGGCGGTGTCGGGTCTGGCCCGGGACTCCCGGGTGACGGTGTTCATGGTCCTCCAGGCCGCGCTGGCCCTGCTGCTCTCGCGTTCCGGAGCCGGTGACGACGTCCCGATCGGCACCCCGGTCGCCGGCCGCAACGACGACACCGTCGAAGACCTCGTCGGCCTCTTCATCAACACCCTCGTCCTGCGCAACGACCTCTCCGGCAACCCGACCTTCCGCGAACTCCTCGCCCGGATCCGCGAAACCGACCTCGGCGCCTACGCCCACCAGGACCTCCCCTTCGAACGACTCGTCGACCTCCTCAACCCCGAACGCTCCCTCTCCCGCAACCCCCTCTTCCAAGTCATGCTCACCTTCAACAACACGGCGT
Source organism: Streptomyces sp. NBC_01408 (assembly GCF_026340255.1). Taxonomy (GTDB): domain Bacteria; phylum Actinomycetota; class Actinomycetes; order Streptomycetales; family Streptomycetaceae; genus Streptomyces. The sequence goes on from NZ_JAPEPJ010000001.1 coordinate 2,384,679, forward strand.
CCGTGGACGAGGTCGTGCCGTCCTCGTCCGGGGCGGACCTGAGCATCGGGGCGCAGGCCAGCGGGACCGCGACGGCCAAGTTCGACCTGCTGCTCTCCGTCGGCGAGCTGCGCGGCGCCCAGGGCGAACCTGCGGGAATGAACGCGGTGTTCGAGTACGACGCCGCCCGCTTCGACCCGGGGACCGTACGCGCCCTGGGCGGGCGCCTCATCGCCGTACTTGAGCAGGTCACCCGGGACCCGCAGGTCAAGGCAGGGGGGGTCGTCCTGACGCTGCCGGAGGAGAGGGCCACGATCAGCACCTGGAACGGCACCCGCCGGGCGGCCCCGGCCGCGGGACTGCACGAGCTCTTCGCCCGGCAGGTCCACCGACGCGAAGCGCACCCCGCCGTCGTGGACGGGGACCAGGTCCTCGGCTACGCGGAACTCGACGACCGGTCCAGCCGGATGGCCCGGCTCCTCATCGAACGGGGTGCGCGCCCCGACACCGTCGTGGCGCTGGCGCTGCCGCGCGGTGTGGACTTCATCGTCGGCCTCGTCGCCACCCTGAAGACGGGTGCCGCGTACCTTCCCCTCGATTCGGGACTCCCCGACGCACGGATCCGCTACGTGCTGGACGACGTCCGGCCCGGCGTCGTCCTGACCACGGCCGCTCTCGCGGACAGGATCCCCGGACCGGTCCTGGTGCCCGACGAGGCGGCGCTGCGGGCTGCTTCCCCCACCGCGCCGACCGACGAGGACCGGGGCGCGCCGGTCCTGCCCGCCCACCCCGTCTACATCCTGCACACCTCCGGTTCCACGGGCGAGCCCAAGGCCGTCGAGATGACCACCGGCGCCATCCGGAACCTGCTGGACTGGCACGAGCGGGCCGTGCCCGGCGGCGAGGACACCGTCACGGCCCAGTTCACGGCGACCGGCTTCGACGTGTCCGCCCAGGAGATCCTCTCCGCCCTGCTCTCCGGCAAGACCCTCGCGATCTGCCCGGAGGACGTGCGCCGGGACCCGGAGCGGCTGGTCGCCTGGCTGCGGGACGCCGAGGTGGAGGAGCTGTTCGCCCCCACGCTGGTCCTGGACGCCGTGTGCGCGGCCGCCCTGGAGTGCGGTGAGGACCTGCCCGCGCTCAGGCACATCGCCCAGGCAGGTGAGGCGTTGGTGACAGCCGGTGCCGTACGGCGCTACCTCGCGCACACCGGGCCCCGGGTGACCCTGCACAACCATTACGGGCCCACCGAGACCCATGTGGTGACCGCCCTGGCCCTGCCGCAGGGCGCGGCGGACCGCAGCGACACCCACCCCATCGGCGAACCCCTGCCGAACGTCGGCGCCCACGTCCTGGACTCCTGGCTGCAGCCCGTACCTCCCGGCACCCCCGGTGAGCTGTACGTCTCGGGCACGGCCCTGGCCCGTGGCTACCGCGGCCGCCCCGGGCTGACGGCCGACCGCTTCGTGGCCTGCCCCTTCGAAGGGGCAGGTGAGCGGATGTACCGGACCGGCGACCTCGTACGCCGTACGCCCGACGGGAACCTGCACCACCTGGGAAGGATCGACGACCAGGTCAAGATCCGCGGCTTCCGGATCGAACCGGGGGAGATCGCTGCGGCACTGCGGACGGACCCCACGGTGTCCGCGGCGGCCGTCCTCGTCCGCGACGGGTCCTCGCTCGTGGCCTTCGTGACGGCGGCGGAGGGCCGCACGCCGTCGGCATCGGCGATGCGGGCCCACCTGACGCGGACCGTTCCCGACTACATGGTCCCCACCGAGTACGTCGTGGTGGGGGAGCTGCCGCTGACCCGCAACGGCAAGCTCGACCGGCGCGCCCTGCTGGCCATCGAGACGGTCAGGCCGGCCCCGCGCTCGGCCGCGACGGAGCTGGAGAAGCAGATCTGCGCCGTGTTCGCCGAGGTGCTCGGAGCCGAGGAGGTCGGGCCCGAGGACGACTTCTTCCACCTGGGCGGCCACTCGTTCCTGGCCACCCGGGCCGTGCGGCTCCTCCAGGACCGGCTGGAGACCGAACTGAGCGTCCGCAGCCTGTTCGAGGCCCCGACACCCGCCGCGCTCGCCCTGGAGGTCGGGCGCACCAGCGGCCGGGACTCCTTCGCGCCCGTGCTGCCGCTGCGTACCGGAGGCGCCGGGCGGCCGCTGTTCTGCGTGCACCCCGGTGGCGGGATGGCCTGGTGCTACGCGGGCCTGCTGACCCACCTGGACCCGGACGTGCCCGTCCACGGTCTGCAGGCCAGGGCGTTCAGCAATCCGGGGGCGATGCCGGGGACGATGGCGGAGATGGCCGCGGACTACCTCCGGCAGATCCTGGAGATCCAGCCGGAGGGCCCGTACCGGCTCCTCGGCTGGTCCTTCGGCGGGGTGATGAGCCATGCCCTCGCCGCGGAACTCCAGAGCCGCGGTCAGGAGGTCGAGCTGCTCGTCGTGGTGGACGCCTATCCGGGCTCCGCTGACGGCATGTCCGAGGAGGGCGCGCTGGAGCACGCGCTGGGCGAGCTGGAGGACCGGCTCCTCGTCGACAACTTCACGGCGTCCCGGTTCTCCTTCGATCCGGCCGACCTGACGGCCGACCGGGATGCCCTGATCTCGCGCTACCTGCTCTTCCTCAAGGAGAACGAGCATCCGCTCGCTGCGGTGGGGGAGGACGTGCTGCTGGCGATGAAGGACGTCTGGATCAACAACAGCAGGCTACTGGCCGGCCACCGGCCGGCCCTGTTCCAGGGGGACATGCTGCTGTTCAAGGCCACCGACGTGCCGGAGCACATCCGGGAACGGGCCCACGAGGCCGCCTGGGTCCCCTTCGTGAGCGGCTGCGTCGACGTCCGTCCCGTACACGCCGAACACGAGCAGCTGCTCACCGTACCCGCGCACCTGGCCACCATCGGGCAGGCGCTGGCGGCGCGGCTGGAGGAGGTGTCCCGGAAGGATTCCTGACCCGGCTCAGGAGGCGCTCGGCCCCCCGGGCAGCACGTCCTTCGAGACCAGGCGCTCACCGGAGTAGCACAGCCGGTAGATGTCCACCTGGTCCAGGACGTTCCCGTTCGACCGGTAGAACGCGCAGGACGTGCCGGGAACCCGGGGGGCCGACCGGACGCTGTCGGACGGGTAGCGGTACTCCTGGTGCGGCAGCCGTCCGGTGAACTCGGTGCGCTGCTGACCGACCTCTATGGCCGAATAGTCCGTGGGGCGCAGCACCGACGAGGACAACTGGTAGGCGAGGTAGGCGGCGGTCGGCAGCACGCTGAGGGCGGCCGCCGCGGGCAGGGCGAACGCCACCGCGAACCGCAGCCAGGCGGTACGCCGGGCGTCCCCCAGCCGGCGGTCCGACTCCGCGCCGGGGGGCGGCGGCGTCTCCTGCACGGCCTGGTCCGGCGGTGTCGCGCCCACCCGGTCGGGCATCCGGGCGGTCACCCGGAACCCTCCTTCGAACGGTTGGGCCACCAGCACACCGCGCAGCGCGGTCACCCGCTCGCGCAGCCCCTCCAGCCCCCGGTTGCCGGAGATCGCCCCCGGCAGCGGACCGGCGGGCGGAGCCGAGTTGGTCACCCTCGTCTCGGTGAGCCCGTTCTCGTGGGAGATCAGTACGTGGACGGCGCTGCCCGGGGCGTGCTTCGTGGCGTTGGTCAGCGCTTCCTGCACCACGCGGTACACGGCGTGCCCGATCAGCGGGGACAGTGCGGGACTCTCCCCGGAGCGCTCCAGCGTCACGGCCATGCCGGAGGCGGCCGCCCGGTCCAGGAGCTCTTCCACGGACTCGACCGTCGACTCCTTCGGGCCCGTCTCCCTGTCGTCGCGCAGGACGGTCACCGTCTCGCGCAGCGCGTCCACGGCCTCCGACACGGTCCTGCGCAACTCGGCCACGTCGTCGCGGTCCTGCTCGCTCAGCGTCGGCGAGAGTTCCAGCGCGCCCGCCCGCAGGGCGATGAGGCTGAGCACGTGCCCGAGGGAGTCGTGCATGTCGGAGGCGATTTCGGTCCGTTCGCGCAGTCGCGCCTGCACCGCCGTGAAGCGCTGCTGCTCCTCCAGGCTCCGTGCCAGCCGCCAGCCACCGCGGACCAGCGCCAACCGGGCCTGCTGGTACCGGCCGACGAGCCAGGGCAGCAGCAGAGCCAGCGGCAGCATGGAAATGGTGTAGAACCACCACACGGCGCCGACGCCCAGTACCGCACAGACCGCGAAGTCCACGGTCAGGCAGGCGGCGAGCACCAGGAGCGGATTGAACCGCGAACCGCCGCGGACACCCATCAGGTAGGTCATCACGGCCAGCGCCAGCGCGTACGCGTTCCCGGGGCTGGACCCGTTCGCCAGACCCGCGGCACACAGCCCGTTGACGGCGAACACCGCTGCCCCCGGCCACCGGCGGCTCGCCGGGACGGCCACGGCGAGCACGACCGCGGGAAGGACCAGACCCTGGGCGACGGAGGGCCGTTCCGTGTCCGGGAAGCCGACGACGCCAGCCGTGGTGAGCACCGCCCACAGGGCCACGTCGCGCAGCACCGTCCTCAACGTCGGGGCGGGTCCGGACGGGTTCTTCCGCGCACCCTCTTCATCGATCTCGCTCTCCCACATCACCCGCCCGACCCTATAGACCAGCCCGTGGACCGGGTTTGGGGAGGTCACGAGCATGCCAGCGATCAGGGACTTTGCGAGAGGGATGGAGATCGTTGACACGGTCGGCGGTCCCTTGGCACCGTCTCTCAAGGAGAGCGCCGCCGCCCCCGCGAACCCGGCGGGGAAGCCGTGCGCACAGCACGGCACGGCACCGGACGCCCGGTTCACGAGCCGGGGGCAGAACCGACACCCGGCGAAGTTCTCACGCCCACCGGACGGGGCCACGGCGCCCCGTATGTACGCGACCTCGCCAGGAGCCCTGCCATGACCGCTGATGCCCTTGCCGGCTCCATGTCCGGGACGACGGCGAACCCGTCGGCTGCCTGTGTCGCCGACCGGCAGGGGACGATGACCGGTGTCAGCACCGCCTTCGGTACGTTCGGTGAGCTGCTCCAGGGCGTCCTGCCGGGCCCAGAGGGGGACTTCCTGGTGACGCTGCCCATCGCGCGCTGGACGGTTGCGACGTTCCGCACCGATCCCGGCAACAGCGCGGTGCGGGTCCTCCCGGGGCACAAGCACAAGGCCGGCCGCCTGCTGTCGATGATCCTGGAGGACGTGCCCGTACCCACAGGGGGAGTCCTCACCCTGGACAGCACGCTGCCGGAGGGCAAGGGTCTCGCCAGCTCCTCCGCCGATCTGGTGGCCACCGCGCGGGCAGCGGGCAACGCACTCGGCATCGCCATGCCGCCGGAGCGGATCGAGTCCTACCTGCGCAGGATCGAACCGACCGACGGAGTGCTGTACGAGGGCATCGTCGCCTTCCACCACCGACAGGTCCGGCTGCTGCGCCGCCTCGGTCTCCTGCGCCCGATGACCGTCGTAGGGATCGACGAGGGGGGCATGGTCGACACGGTCGAGTTCAACCGCCTGCCCAAGCCGTTCTCCGCCGTCGAACACCGCGAGTACGGGCGCCTGCTCTCGCGGCTGGCCGACGCGGTGCACGCCGGGGACCTGGCGGAGGTGGGCGCCGTCGCGACCCGGAGCGCGCAGATGAACCAGGTCCTGCGCCCCAAGCGGACCCTGGAGTCCATGATCGCGTTGTGTGAGGACATCGGGGGCCTCGGTGTCGTCGCCGCGCACAGCGGGACCTCGCTCGGCATCCTGATCGACAACGCCGACCCGGAGCGGAGCCGCAAGCTCGTACGGGCGGTCCGGGCCTGCGCCGTCCTGGCGGGCAACGTGACCACGTACCAGACGCTGAGCTTCGGGCCGTACGCGTGAGCCGGCCGCCGAGGCGTCCGGGGCGGACGGCGCCGTGTGCCGTCCGCCCCGGACCTCGACCGCTAACCGTGCAGCCGCGGCAGGGGGTCTCCCAGGGCCACGACCATCTCGCGCTCGCCGCCGTAGGGCTCACGGCTGTGCGAGGTACCGATGTTGTCCACCAGCAGCAGGTCGCCGTCGCGCAGCGGCACCCGCATGGCATGACGGTCGTACACCGCGTTGATCGTCTCGACGATGGCGGGGGTGAGCGGGGTTCCGTCTGCGAACAGCGTGTTGAAGGGCAGTCCCTCGGCCCCGAACTCGCTCACGAGGAATTCACGGACGGCCGGATCCATGGTCCACTCGTTGAGGAACGCGATCTGGTTGAACCAGCACCGCCGACCGGTCACCGGGTGCGTGACCACGGCGGGCAGCGTCTGGCGGGTGTGCAGGCCGCCGCCCGGAGAACGGCTGAACCCGATGCCGTGGAGGCGGCAGTACGCGTCGACGGCCGCGGGGTCGTCGGTGCCGAAGGCCGCCGCGGAGGAGAGGCCGACCAGCTGGTCGTAGTTGCGTACGAGCTGCCAGCCGTCCTGGGCGAAGGGCTCCAGGATCTCGGCCGGGAGATCGTCGAGGACCTTCGAGGCGTCCGCGAGGGACACCGCTCCACCCGTGGTGCCCGCGCTCAGGCAGGAGAAGATCATCCACTGCGGATGGCGGGGTGCGCTGGTCAGCTCGTGGTGCATGCACATGGGCTGGTCGGGCGGCCACTCCGTGGACGAGTAGACCCCGCCGGGGAGTGCTTGGCGCGGCGCGAACCCTTCGACCTCCCGCATGAGCTCGGAGGTGAGCGCGCGGCTCGCCGCGGCGGCGTGCTCGTGCGTGCGTATGTCCAGCCCCCGCACCAGGACCGCGCCTCTTTCCAGGGCGGTCGCGCGGAGTTCCGCCGCGCTTTCCGCAAGCCGGTCCAGCGCGTTCGCCGCGGCCACCGTGACGACGGGAATTCCGGTTTCGATACTGTCCGGGAGTTCCCGGGTGGACAGCTCGGTGGTTCCGGGTGTCATGGGTGCGTCCTTTCGGATTTTCCTCGCGATGGTGCGAGCGAATACATCACACAACACCATCAGCTGGAAATGAAAGTGTTTAACCCAGGCGCGATTGTTGCTGAACAGGGACCGAGGAGGGTTCATGCCCGTAGTCGTTCGTGACGGATTCAGGGTGAATTACCAGGACGTCGGAAGCGGCTCCCCGGTGGTTCTCATCATGGGATCGGGCGGCACCGGAAGGGTGTGGCACCTCCATCAGGTGCCGGCGCTGGTCGCCGCGGGTCACCGGGTCATCACCTTCGACAACCGGGGGTTGTCCCAGGGAGGAGGGGCGCCCGCGGACTTCACCATCGACGACATGGTGGCGGACGTGGCCGCGCTCATCGAGCACCTGGACGCAGGGCCGTGCTCGGTCGTCGGAACCTCACTGGGCGCGCGCATCGCCGCCGAGCTCGCGCTCGCCCGGCCGGAACTGGTGAGCGGACTCGTCCTCATGGCGGCCCGCGGCCGCAGTGACGCGATGAGTACGGCACTGGTCCTCGCCGAGCGGGAACTGGACGAGCTCGGGATCGAGCTGCCCCCGCGCTACCGGGCGGTGGTGCAGGTGCTCCAGCAGCTCTCCCTGAGCACCCGCACCGACGACCTGCGCACCGCCGACTGGCTCGACCTCTACGAACTCGCAGCGCCGGCCGAGGCCGCCGTCCGGGCCCAGCGCGGTCTCTACCCTATGCCCGACCGGCTCGCGGCCTACCGCGGCGTCCGGGTGCCGTGCCACGTGATCAGCTTCTCCGACGACGTGCTGGCGCCGCCGGCCAGGGGCCGGGAGATCGCGGACGCCATCCCGGGGGCGACGTTCCAGGTGCTCGACGGCTGTGGTCACATCGGCTACCTCGAGGAACCGGCCGTGGTGAACGCCGCCCTGACAGCCGTCCTGCGTACGGAGCGGGACCACGCGGTCCTGCGGGCCGGATAGCGGGTCCTCCCGGCGACCGGGACCACCCCGGACAACGGCCGCGGGCGGGACGCCCTCTGCGACCGCTGCCCGGGGCTCGTCACGCGTCGATCATGTCTCCGCGCTTCAGCTCCGAACCGGCGGGCACGTCGGCCGGGTCGGCGCCGAGACTGACCACTCTGTTCTCCTGGTCCACGAAGACGACCCGCGGCTCCAGGGAGGCGGCTTGCTCGTCGCCCACCATTGCGTACGCGATGATGATGACCAGGTCCCCGGGGCTGATGAGGCGGGCGGCGGCCCCGTTGATTCCGATGATCCCGGAATTCCGAGGACCCTCGATGACATAGGTGGAAAGACGGGCACCATTATCGATGTCGACTATGTCGACGCGCTCCCCGGGGAGCAGATTTGCCGACTCCATCAAGTTGGCGTCGATGGTGAGTGACCCCACGTAGTGCAGGTCTGCCTGCGTCACTGTTGCCCGATGAATTTTCGACTTCATCATGGTTCGATACACGAGTCTCATTCCTTGGTCGGTCTGCCCGCGATCATAGTTCCAATAATGGAATAAGGGTAGGAGTAACTGCCAGGAAAAGCGTTCCGCGGAAGCCCAGGGCTCGCAGGCCATTAACGCCCCGTCTTGATCCCGCCGGGCAGGCGGACGCGGCCCCACGGCCCGGCCGCGAGCCGTTCGCGACCACCAGCTGACACATTTGCCCAGGCACACGGCTCGGACACCTATCCTGGTGTCGTCGGACAGCGCGGTCCGCACGGGCAGCCCGAGCTGCGCATCAGGAGCAGCAGAGCTGCGCGCGATCGGGTGCCCACCGCCCAGTAGCGCTCGAACACTGCAAGGAGCCGCACCTGTGAGCAGTGCTGACCAGGCCCCCCAGGCCGCCCAGCAGGCCGCCCCCGTCACCTCGGCCGCCACCGCCAACGCAGAGCTGCGCGCGGACATCCGCCGCCTCGGTGACCTCCTCGGCGAGACCCTCGTACGCCAGGAGGGCCAGGACCTCCTCGACCTCGTCGAACGCGTCCGCGCCCTCACCCGCACCGACGGCGAGGCCGCCGCCACGCTTCTCGGCGACACCGACCTCGAGACGGCCGCCAAGCTCGTGCGCGCCTTCTCCACCTACTTCCACCTCGCCAACGTCACCGAGCAGGTGCACCGCGGCAAGGAGCTGCGCGCCCACCGCGCGGCCGAAGGCGGCCTCCTCGCCCGCACCGCGGACATGCTCAAGGACGCCGACCCCGAGCACCTGCGCGAGACGGTCCGCAACCTCAACGTCCGCCCGGTCTTCACCGCGCACCCCACCGAGGCGGCCCGCCGCAGCGTCCTCAACAAGCTGCGCCGGATCGCCGCGCTGCTGGAGGAGCCCGTCACGGGCGCCGGCGACCGCCGCCGCCACGACCTGCGCCTCGCCGAGAACATCGACCTCGTCTGGCAGACCGACGAACTGCGCGTGGTCCGCCCCGAACCGGCCGACGAGGCCCGGAACGCCATCTACTACCTCGACGAACTGCACGCCGGCGCGGTCGGCGACGTACTCGAGGACCTCGCCGCCGAGCTCCAGCGCGTCGGCGTCGAGCTGCCCGCCGGCACCCGCCCGCTCACCTTCGGCACCTGGATCGGCGGCGACCGCGACGGCAATCCCAACGTCACGCCCGAGGTCACCCGCGACGTCCTGATCCTCCAGCACGAGCACGGCATCACCGACGCTCTGGAACTGATCGACTTCCTGCGCGGACTGCTCTCGAACTCCATCCGCTACACCGGAGCCACCGAGGAACTCCTCGCCTCCCTCCAGGCCGACCTGGAACGCCTCCCCGAGATCAGCCCCCGCTACAAGCGGCTGAACGCCGAGGAGCCGTACCGCCTCAAGGCCACCTGCATCCGGCAGAAGCTCCTCAACACCCGCGAGCGCCTCGCCAAGGGCATCCCGCACGAGGAAGGCCGCGACTACCTCGGCACCGCCGAGCTCCTCACCGACCTCACCCTCATCCAGACCTCCCTGCGCGAACACCGCGGCGCCCTCTTCGCCGACGGCCGCATGGACCGCACCATCCGCACGCTGGCCGCCTTCGGCCTCCAGCTCGCCACGATGGACGTGCGCGAGCACGCCGACGCCCACCACCACGCGCTCGGCCAGCTCTTCGACCGGCTCGGCGAGGAGTCCTGGCGCTACGCCGACATGCCCCGCGACTACCGCGGCAAGCTCCTCGCCAAGGAACTCCGCTCCCGCCGCCCGCTGGCGCCCACCCCGGCCCCGCTCGATGCCGCCGGACAGAAGACCCTCGGCGTCTTCTCCGCGATCAAGGACGCCTTCGAGAAGTTCGGCCCCGAGGTCATCGAGTCCTACATCATCTCGATGTGCCAGGGCGCCGACGACGTCTTCGCCGCCGCCGTCCTCGCCCGCGAGGCCGGACTCATCGACCTCCACGCAGGCTGGGCCAAGATCGGCATCGTCCCGCTCCTGGAGACCACCGACGAGCTGCGCGCCGCCGACGTCATCCTCGACGAGATGCTCGCCGACCCCTCCTACCGGCGCCTGGTCTCCCTGCGCGGCGACGTCCAGGAGGTCATGCTCGGCTACTCCGACTCCTCCAAGTTCGGCGGCATCACCACCTCCCAGTGGGAGATCCACCGCGCCCAGCGCCGGCTGCGCGACGTCGCCCACCGCTACGGCGTGCGCCTGCGCCTCTTCCACGGCCGCGGCGGCACCGTCGGCCGCGGTGGCGGCCCCTCCCACGACGCGATCCTCGCCCAGCCCTGGGGCACTCTCGAAGGCGAGATCAAGGTCACCGAACAGGGCGAGGTCATCTCCGACAAGTACCTCGTCCCCTCGCTCGCCCGCGAGAACCTCGAACTGACCGTCGCGGCCACCCTGCAGGCCTCCGCCCTGCACACCGCGCCCCGCCAGTCCGACGAGGCCCTCGCCCGCTGGGACGCGGCCATGGACACCGTCTCCGACGCCGCGCACGGCGCCTACCGGGCACTCGTCGAGGACCCGGACCTGCCGGCGTACTTCTTCGCCGCCACCCCCGTCGACCAGCTCGCCGACCTGCACCTGGGCTCGCGCCCCTCGCGCCGCCCCGACTCCGGCGCCGGACTCGACGGCCTGCGCGCCATCCCGTGGGTCTTCGGCTGGACCCAGTCCCGCCAGATCGTCCCCGGCTGGTACGGAGTCGGCTCCGGCCTCAAGGCCCTGCGCGAGGCCGGCCAGCAGGACGTCCTCACCGAGATGGGCGAGCGCTGGCACTTCTTCCGCAACTTCCTGTCCAACGTCGAGATGACGCTGGCCAAGACCGACCTGCGGATCGCCCGCCACTACGTCGACACCCTCGTGCCCGACCACCTCAAGCACGTCTTCGCCCGCATCGAGGCCGAGCACGAGCTCACCGTCCGCGAGGTCCTGCGGATCACCGGCGGCGACAAGCTCCTGGACTCCCACCCGGTGCTCCAGCAGACCTTCGCCGTCCGCGACGCCTACCTGGACCCCATCTCCTACCTCCAGGTCTCCCTCCTCGCCCGCCAGCGCTCCGCCGCTGCCCGCGGCGAGGAGCCCGACCCGCTCCTCGCCCGCGCCCTGCTGCTCACCGTCAACGGCGTCGCCGCAGGCCTGCGCAACACCGGCTGATGCCGCCCGTATCCGTGTCCGTCACCCGTTGTGATGACGGACACGGATACCCGGCGCTACGGTGGGTCTCCAGGACCACAATCCCGTCCATGGGAGCAACCATGACCGCCGAGCCCGTACACGACTGGTCTAGGCCGCCGTTGGACGGGTACACGGTGGACGACCTGCTGACGCTGCCGGATCTCCCGCGACACACCGAGCTGATCGACGGGAGCCTGGTCTTCGTGAGTCCGCAACGCTTCATCCACTCTGATCTCATCGACTTTCTTGCCACCCGGCTGCGGGTCACCGCCCCCCGGCAAGTGAAGGTCGCCCGTGAGATGACCGTGGTGATCGACAAGCGCAACGGGCCCGAGCCGGACATCTCGGTCGTGCGGCGAGAAGCCTGCACGAGCCCCATGCAGACCCACTTCTACGCCGCCGACGTCCTGCTCGCAGTCGAGGTGGTCTCGCCCGAGTCCGAAGCCCGGGACACCAAAACCAAGCTGCACAAATATGCTGCTGCCGGCATCCCGAACTACTGGATCGTCAAGATCGAAGGCGACGAAGCGATCGAACCGGTCGTGTACCTCTATGAGCTGGACCCCCACACACGTGCCTACGTCTGCCAGGGGATCCACACCAAGCCGTTCAGCGTCGACCGACCCTTCGCCGCCGAAATCGACTTCGACGGGCTCGACGAGCTGTAGCCGTCAGGAGTTGTACGTCGACTGCGCGCGCTCCAGACCCTCCTGGATCAGGCACTCCACGGAGTCGGCCGCCCGGTCCACGAACCAGTCCAGCTCCTTGCGCTCCGTCGACGAGAAGTCCTTCAGCACGAAGTCCGCGACCTGCATCCGCCCCGGCGGCCGGCCGATACCGCAACGCACCCGGTGGTAGTCCGCACCCATCGACTTCGTCATCGACTTCAGCCCGTTGTGCCCGTTGTCCCCGCCGCCCAGCTTCAGCCGCAACGTCGGATAGTCGATGTCCAGCTCGTCGTGGATCGCCACGACCCGTTCAAGCGGCACCTTGTAGAAGTCCCGCAGCGCCGTCACAGGACCGCCCGACAGGTTCATGTACGTCATCGGCTTGGCCAGCACCACCCGACGGTTCGCCGGCCCCGGCGGGCCCATCCGGCCCTCGACCACCTGCGCCCGCGCCTTGTGCGCCTTGAACTTCCCGCGGATCCGGTCCGCCAACAGGTCGGCCACCATGAAACCGATGTTGTGGCGGTTGCCCGCGTACTCCGGTCCGGGGTTGCCGAGGCCGACGATCAGCCAGGGTGCCGCGTCGTCCGACATCAAGAGCTCCTTATACGAAGACGACCGCCGTCCCGCTCCAGTGGAGCCGGACGGCGGTCGGTCAGCAACTGCTGAGGGGTGAGGGCGAGGCTCAGGCCTCGGTGCCCTCGGCGGCCTCGGCGGCCGGCTCCTCGGCCTGCGGGGCGACGACCTGGAGGACGGCGATGTCACCGTCGACGGCCAGGGTGGTGCCCGCCGGGAGGACCAGGTCCTTGGCGTGGATGGTGGCGCCGGCCTCGAGGCCCGCGATGGAGACGGTGACCTCGGTCGGGATGTGCGTGGCCTCGGCCTCGACGGAGATGGTGTTCTGGAGGGTCTCCAGCATGTTGCCGCCGACGGCCAGCTCGCCCTCGGTGACGATCGCGACGTCGACGGTGACCTTCTCGCCCTTCTTGACGATCAGGAAGTCGACGTGGGAGATCGAACGCTTCAGCGGGTGCTTCTGCACGGCCTTCGGGATGACCAGCTCGGCGGCGTCGCCCTCGATGTCCAGGGAGATCAGGACGTTCGGGGTACGGAGCGCCAGCTGCAGCGCGTGGGCGTCCACGTTGACGTGCTTCGGGTCGGTGCCGTGGCCGTAGATGACGGCGGGGGTCAGGGCGTCACGACGGGCCTGACGGGCAGAACCCTTGCCGAATGCGGTGCGGACCTTGGCGGCAAGCTTGATCTCGGACATGCTCACTCCTCGTGGGGTGACGGAAATGGACGGAAGTCACCCGGCCGAAACGGCCTGCTACGAAGAGCGCGTCGATAACGGAGCATCCGCACCCGAAAACAGGTACGGCCTCCCTCGCCGAGCAACTCATGGAGTGTACCCGGAGCGGGAGGCCGCGCCCAAAAGGATCTAGCGCCTAGCGGTTACTGCTGCTCCTCGAAGAGGCTCGTCACCGAACCGTCCTCGAAGACCTCGCGCACCGCGCGCGCGATCATCGGGGCGATCGACAGCACCGTGATCTTGTCGAGCTCCAGGTCCGACGGATCCGGCAGGGTGTTCGTGAACACGAACTCGCTGACCTTGGAGTTCTTCAGACGGTCGGCCGCCGGACCCGACAGGATGCCGTGCGTCGCCGTCACGATGACGTCCTCTGCACCGTGCGCGAACAGCGCGTCGGCCGCCGCACAGATGGTGCCACCGGTGTCGATCATGTCGTCGACCAGCACGCAGACACGGCCACGGACCTCACCGACGACCTCGTGGACGGTCACCTGATTGGCGACGTCCTTGTCGCGGCGCTTGTGGACGATCGCCAGCGGCGCGTCCAGGCGGTCGCACCAGCGGTCGGCCACGCGCACACGGCCGGCGTCCGGGGACACGATCGTCAGCTTCGTACGGTCCACCTTGGCGCCCACGTAGTCCGCCAGGACCGACAGAGCCGAAAGGTGGTCCACCGGGCCGTCGAAGAAGCCCTGGATCTGGTCCGTGTGCAGGTCCACCGTGAGGATGCGGTCCGCACCCGCCGTCTTCAGCAGATCGGCGACCAGACGCGCCGAGATCGGCTCGCGGCCCTTGTGCTTCTTGTCCTGACGGGCATACCCGTAGGACGGCACGATCACGGTGATGGAGCGCGCCGACGCGCGCTTCAGCGCGTCGATCATGATCAGCTGCTCCATGATCCACTTATTGATCGGAGCCGTGTGGCTCTGGATCAGGAAGCAGTCCGCGCCACGAGCCGACTCCTGGAATCGGACGTAGATCTCACCGTTCGCGAAGTCGAAAGCCTTGGTCGGCACGAGGCCGACTCCCAACTGGTGTGCGACCTCCTCGGCCAGCTCGGGGTGGGCGCGGCCGGAGAAGAGCATCAGCTTCTTCTCGCCGGTCGTCTTGATCCCGGTCACAGCACTGTCTCCTCAGACGTGTTGAAAGCTGCTCGCCCCCATGTGCGTCCGTCCCGCACACGGTGAGCCAGCCGAATTGCGTGCACCTATCACGGTACGCCGTCCCGGACGTACCTGTTTCCGGTCAGTTCACCTCAACGGCCGTCGTGGTCCACCTGGACCGCCGACTGGGCCGCCGTCGCGGCAGCACTTCCGGGACGCTTACGGGCCACCCAGCCCTCGATATTCCGCTGCTGGCCACGGGCCACGGCCAGCGCGCCGGGCGGCACATCCTTGGTGATCACGGACCCGGCGGCCGTGTAGGCCCCGTCCCCGATCGTGACGGGCGCCACAAACATGTTGTCCGACCCCGTCTTGCAGTGCGAGCCGACGGTCGTGTGGTGCTTGTGCTCGCCGTCGTAGTTCACGAAGACGCTCGCCGCGCCGATGTTCGTGTACTCGCCGATCGTCGCGTCGCCCACGTAGGACAGATGGGGCACCTTGGTGCCCTCGCCGACCTTCGCGTTCTTCATCTCCACGTACGTACCGGCCTTGGCCTTCCGGCCCAGCTCAGTACCCGGACGCAGGTACGCGAAGGGGCCGACGCTCGCCGCCTCGCCGATCACGGCGCTGTCCGCCACCGTGTTGTCCACCCGGGCCCCGGCACCCACCCGGGTGTCCTTCAGGCGGGTGTTGGGGCCGACCTCGGCGCCCTCGGCCACGTGGGTGGCGCCGAGCAGCTGCGTCCCCGGGTGGATCAGGGCGTCCTGGCCGAAAGTGACGCTCACGTCCACGAACGTACTGGCGGGGTCCACCACCGTCACGCCCGCGAGCATGGCCTGCTCCAGCAGGCGCGCGTTCAGCAGGGCGCGGGCCTCCGCGAGCTGGACGCGGTTGTTGATGCCGAGGATCTGCCGGTGGTCGCTGCCGACCGCCGCGCCGACGCGGTGCCCGGACTCGCGGAGGATGCCGAGGACGTCGGTCAGGTACTCCTCGCCCTGGCTGTTGTCGGTACGCACCTTGCCGAGGGCATCGGCCAGCAGCGCCCCGTCGAAGGCGAAGACCCCGGAGTTGATCTCCCGGATCGCCCGCTGGGCGACGGAGGCGTCCTTGTGCTCCACGATGGCGGTCACGGCCCCGCCGGCGTCGCGCACGATGCGCCCGTAGCCGGTGGAGTCGGGCACCTCGGCGGTGAGCACGGTGACGGCGTTGCCGTCGGCCTCGTGCGTCGCGGCCAGGGCGCTCAGGGTCTCGCCCGTCAGCAGCGGGGTGTCACCGCAGACGACGATCACGGTGCCGGTGATCTCGCCGCCGAGCTCTTCGAGGGCCATGCGGACGGCGTGGCCGGTGCCGTTCTGCTCGTACTGGACGGCGGTGCGGACCTCCGCGTCGACGGCGGCGAGGTGCGCGGTGACCTGCTCCCGGGCATGCCCGACGACCACGACGAGGTGGGCGGGGTCCAGCTCGCGGGAGGCGGCGACGACGTGACCGACGAGCGAGCGCCCGCAGATCTCGTGCAGAACCTTGGGAGTGGCCGACTTCATGCGGGTGCCTTCACCCGCTGCGAGTACGACGACGGCTGCCGGGCGGTTGGCGCTCACGGGGATGCCCTTCGGCTTCGGGGGTGGACCCGTGCAGGATACCGGTGGCTCCGGGGCCGGAAACGAAGCCGGGTCCCGACCGCTGAGGTCAGGACCCGAACGTGCTCAGCTCCCCTGTCAGGACTCGAACCCGAACATAAGGCACCAAAAGCCTCAGTGCTGCCAATTACACCACAGGGGATAGTAACCCAGCCCAAAGTGGACATCTTGCCCTGCCGTCCCAGCTGGACGTCCCTACTATGCCGCACCATGCGCCCTCAATGCGACGGTAAAGGCCCTCGCGCTACCCGGGGTTTGCGCGAATTCGGGGCGGCGGTGCGCCGGGGGCGCTGCGTACGCTGGGCGGCATGACCAGTACGGGGGAAGTGGAAGGCCGCGCTGGGCCGCCTTTGTGGTGGGTGCGGCGGCGCGATGCCGTGTGGGACCTGGGGCTCGGCGGGCTGTCGGCCCTGGAGTGCGGGTGGGAGGGGATTAACTTCGCCCGCGAGGCGGGGCTGCCGACCGCGGTCGGGGTGCTGTTCGGGCTGGTGGTGGGGTCCGTGCTCGTGCTGCGGCGGCGCTGGCCGATCGCCGTGGTGCTGGTGGGGATCGCCGTGGCCCCGGCGGCGATGGGGTTCCTGCTCGGGGTGGTGGGCCTGTACACGCTGGCCTCCTCCGAGGTGCCCCGGCGGATCACCGCCACGCTGGCCTCGATGTCGTTGGCCGCGACCTTCGTGGTGATGTACCTGCGGACCCGCGGGGACGTGGAGGCCGATACGACGCTGGTGGTGGTGCTGTCCGGGTTCGTGGCGGTGGCGCTGACCGTGCCGCCGGTGCTGTTCGGGCTGTACATCGGGGCGCGGCGGCGGCTCATGGAGAGCCTGCAGGAGCGGGCGGATTCGCTGGAGCGGGAGCTGTCGCTGCTGGCGGACCGGGCGGAGGAGCGGGCCGAGTGGGCGCGGACGGAGGAGCGGACCCGGATCGCGCGGGAGATGCACGACGTGGTGGCGCACCGGGTGTCGCTGATGGTGGTGCACGCGGCGGCGCTGGAGGCGATCGCGGCGAAGGATCCGGCGCGGGCGGCGAAGAACGCGGCTCTGGTGGGGGACATGGGCCGGCAGGCGTTGACGGAGCTGCGGGAGATGCTCGGGGTGCTGCGGTCGCCGGCTCCGAAGCCGAAGCCGGGCGCTGGGGCGTGGGCCGGCGGTGCGGGCGGTGCGCGTGCGGGGGGCGGCGGGAGTGCCGGGGCCGTCCGGCCCGCGGCGCCGGCCGTGGCGGTCGCCCTGGTGGGGACCTTCGACGACGGGCCCTCGCTCGATGAGCTGGAGGCTCTGGTGGGGCAGTCGCGGGCGGCCGGGATGGTCGTCGAGATGGTGGTGCAGGGGGCGCGGGCGGGGGCGGCGTATGCGGCGGAGGTGGAGCAGACCGCGTACCGGGTGGTGCAGGAGGCGTTGACCAACTGCCACAAGCACGCTCCGGGGGCGCGGGTCGTGGTGCGGCTGGCGCACCGGGACGGGGAGGTCGCGATGCAGGTGGAGAACGGGCCCTGTGACGGCGAGGTGAGCGGTGCGGGTCTGCCGAGCGGGGGCAACGGGCTGGTCGGCATGCGGGAGCGGGTGCTGGGGCTCGGCGGGGTGTTCGTGTCGGGTCCTACGGACGCGGGGGGCTTCCGGGTGTCGGCGGTGCTTCCGGCCGGGTAACCCGCCTTTGCCCCTGCGGGGGGCTTGGCGGGGCTTGGTGGGTGCGGCGCCGTTGCCGGGGGCGCTGCCCCCGGACCCCCGCGCCTCAAACGCCGGCGGGGCTGGGTTTGGCCCTGGCTTTGTCCCTGCGGGGGGCGTGGCGGGGCTTGGTGGGTGCGGCGCCGTTGCCGGGGGCGCTGCCTCGGGCCCCGGGCTTCAAGCGCCGGCGGGGCTGGGTTTGGCCCTGGCTTTGCCCCTGCGGGGGGCGTGGCGGGGTGTGCGGCGCCGTTGCCGGGGCGCTGCCCCGGGCCCCGCGCCTCAAGTGCCGGCGGGGCTGGGTTTGGCGTTGGGTGTGGGGCGGGGTCGCTCCGGAGTGTCTCCTCGGCTCGCGCACTTGGCCCCGGCTACGCGTGCCCGGCCCAGGTTGCGCGCTCGTCCTGCGGGGACACTCCTGCGCGGCCCCGCCCCACGCCTCGGCGGGGGGCTAGGCGGTGGTGAGGCGGGTTGGCTGGAGGCCTGTGAGGAGGAGGGTGAGGGCCTCGTCGACGCTGGAGCCCAGGTACCAGTCGCCGGTGTGGTCGATCCCGTAGACGCGGCCTTCGCTGTCCAGGGCGAGGTGGGAGCCCCGGTCCGCTTCGACGCCGAGGGGGCAGAGCTGGGTCGACAGGGCGCGGCCGAGGTCGGCGAAGGTGCGGGCGAGGTGGAGTCCGGTGAGGGGGTCGATCCGGACCGGGGTGGGCGCTATCTGGCGGCCGGGGCCCGGGGCGGTGACGGTGAGCCCGCCGAATTCCGCCCAGGCCTCGACGGCGGCCGGGAAGACGGTGTGGCGGTGCCCGGCGGGGGTGGTGTGGTCGCGCAGGGCGTCGGCCCAGTATTCGGCCTGCTTGATGTCCCAGCGGCCGGGCTCCCAGCCGGCGGTGCGCAGGGCGGAGTCCACGGCCACGGGGAACCGGGTGGCGGAGGAGCGGTCGTAGGAGGCTGAGGTCGTCGTCATGGCTACTCGGATGCGGTGAGGTCGACGGAGCGTACGCCGAAGTGGGCGAGGAGGGCGTCGCAGGAGCGACAGGGGGGTGCGTAGCTGCCGTGGAGGGGGTCGCCGTCCTCGCGGATGCGGCGGGCGGTGATCTTCGCGTGCTTGAGGGAGCGGCGGGCTTCGCTGGGGGTCAGTGGTTTGCGGGAGGCGCGTTTGCTGCGGGCGCCTTCGACGGCGGCCAGGTGGCGGGAGAGCAGGATCGCTTCCGGGCACCGGCCGGTGAAACGTTCGCGCTGGCCGCTCGTCAGGGTGTCGAGGAAGTCCTGGACGAGGGCGTGGAGCGCCGGCGGCTGGTCGGCTTTGCCGGCGGTGCCGGTGAGGGTTTCGCCGCGGACGGAGAGGGCGGCGGCGACGGTGGGGAGGATGCCGTCGCGGCGGAAGCGCAGGACGGGTGCCGAGGGGCGGCCGTCGGTGCTGCTCCAGCGCAGGCGGGGGTCGCCGACGGGGCCGGCGGCGGGGTCGCCCGCTTCGGCGGCCGCTGGGGCGGTTCCCTGCGGGCCGGGCGTTCCCGGCGTTCCCGGGGTTCCGGGGCCGGTGTCGGCCGGTTCTGTGCGTGTTGCCGTGTTCTGCATGTCGCGCTTTCCCTCCCGTGGCCGCGGTGGTGCCGCTGTCGCGCACGCCCCCGTGCTGCGGGGACAGCCTGCCAAATGTCACCTGTAGTGCGGAAGCGGGGTCGAATTTTCGTATCAATTCGGATGTTCCTGGCCCTTGCGGGGGCGTGCGGGTCACGGACGGCTGAGCCCCTTGCCCGAGCACATAGGCTGTGGTGAACCAGCCAGATCCAGCAGGGGGCTACCGCCATGACGACAGGTCGGCTCGGGCAGCAGGCCGCGCCACCCAACGCCGCGTACTCGGGGCAGGTCGTGCATTTCCCGGACCCGGTCCGGGCCGCTCGGCATCCCCAGGGAGTACGGATCGACGGGGGCGGGTATCCCGACTTCTCCCCGTACGCGCGCGCGGCGGTGGAGATCGCCGAACCGCCGGAGGGCTTCGGCGTGGACGAGCTGCGGCTGACGGACTGCGTGTCGGCGAACGCGGCGATGCGGGCCGTCGGTCACGAACTGTGGGACACGGTCGGCCCGGTGGCGACTCCGCACGGCTGGACCTGGCACCACGTGGCGGGCAGCCGGCGGATGGAGCTGGTGCCCGTCGAGGTGAAGGCGCTGCTGCGGCACCACGCGGGGCTGGTGACGGCGCCGGTGGACCACGAGAAGCGTGGGACGCGGCCGTTGCAGGAGGTGCGCCCGGTGCACATGGGGCTGCCGAAGTCGGTGGTCTCGGTGTCCGAGGGGCAGGTGCAGGGCGTCGAGGAGGATCTCGGCTACCGGCTGCCCGAGGCGTACCGCTCGTTCCTGAAGGCGGCGGGCGGCTGCGCACCGGTGGGCGCGGGCCTGGACGTGGACCTCGGTCTGCTGGTGGACCAGCCGTTCTTCACGGTGCGCGAGGAGGCGGCGGTCAACGACCTCGTCTACGTCAACAAGTGCCTGCGGGACCACCTGACGAAGGACTACCTGTGCGTGGCCTTCGCGCAGGGCGGGCTGCTCGCGCTGAAGGTCAGGGGCGAGGCGATCGGTTCGGTGTGGTTCTCCCCGTACGACGACGCGCGCGACCAGGACGGCTGGTCGGTGCAGGAGCGCGTGGAGCGGCTGTTGCTGCCGTGCGGCGGTGATTTCGACGCCTTTCTGGAGCGGTTGGCGGGAAACCCGCCGGAGCTTGAGACGGTGGCCGGTCTGATGGTGGACGGCGGATTCGCACGGTCGGTTCCCGTGGTGCGTTCCGGTTCGGATGAGGGGTGACGGCGCGGTGGTGACCTTTGCGCAGGCGCAGGAGCGCGCCGAGGAGTGGATCAACGGGGACGTGCCCGCGTACCAGCACCGTGAGGTGCGCGTACGGGAGTTCGGGCTCGGGTTCGTGGTGTGGGCGGAGGACCGTGCGGCGGGTCCGGTGTCGGGTGGCGGGCGGCAGCGCCTCGTCATCGCGCGGGACAGCGGTGAGGTGACGCTGTGGCCCGGTCTGCCGGTGGGTGAGGTGATCCGCCGGTACGAGGAGGAGTACGGGGCTTCGGCGGCTCCGGTGGCGGAGGCTTCGGTGCCGACGCCGCGGATCGATTCCGAGCAGACCTCCTTCATGCTCAGTCCGCCGGAGTGGTTGCAGGAGGCCGCGGACCGGGCGGGGATTCCGGGCGGTTCGCCGCGCCCGGCTCCGGCTGCGTCTGCTCCGGCTCCGGCCGAGGCCGCTCCGGCCGAAGCGTCCGCTCCGGTACCGGCGGAGCCGCTGGCCGCTTCCGGTCCGGCGCCCGCACCGGCGCCCGCACCGGCTCCGGCTCCGGTTGAGGCGGTGCCGCTGCGCCGCGGGGGTGAGATCCCGTACGAGCCCACCGCCAACGACGGGGTCCCGGTCGGGGCCACGCCGTGGGCCGGCACCGATGTGAACGCCGACGCGGACGACGTGTCCGTGCCGCTGCCCGCGACCGTGTTCGCGCCGCCGCTGTCGGGTTCGGACCTGGACGACGCGCCGTCGTCCGGGGTGGCCCCGGAGGCGAAGACCACGCTGATGGCCGGGGGCAGCCAGCTCCCGAAGACGACGGTCTCCCCGGCGCTGGGGCATGTCCCCGGCGCCGGCGCGGCTGCGGGCCCCGGCGCGGGCCCCGGCGCGGGCCCCGGCGGGGGTCCGGGCTCGGGTCCGGGCTCTCGCGCGGGTGACATCGCCGACGCGCCGACGAGCAAGGCCCAGGTCAGCCCGCCCCGCGGTCCCGCGGGTGGTCCGGGCGCCGGGCAGCCCGCGACGCCTCCGGGCCCGCCCGGAGCTCCCGGTACGCCCGGCGGCGGCGCGCACCATGCCGCCACCATGCTGGCCGGTCCCGGTGTCCCGCAGCCGCCCGGTCCGCCGGGTGTGCCCGGTGGTTCTTCCGGTGGGGGGCAGCTGCCCGCGCCTCCTGGTCCGCCCGGTGCTCCGGGTGGTGGGTTGGACCATGCCGCGACGATGCTGGCCGGCCCGGCCGTGGTCGGGCAGCCGCCCGCGCCTCCCGGTCCGCCGGGTGTGCCCGGTGGTTCCTCCGGTGGGGGGCAGCCGCTCGCGCCTCCTGGTCCGCCCGGTGCTCCGGGTGGTGGGTTGGACCATGCCGCGACGATGCTGGCCGGCCCGGCCGTGGTCGGGCAGGCGCCCGCGCCTCCCGGTCCGCCCGGTGCCCCCGGTGGCGGGGCGCACCACGCCGCGACCATGCTCGCGGGCCCCGGCGTACCCCAGCCTCCCGGTCCGCCCGGTGCGCCCGGTGCGCCCGGTGCGCCTGGCGCTCCCGGTGTGCCCGGTGGCGGGCTGGACCATGCCGCCACGATGCTGGCCGGTCCGCCCGTGGGGCGTCCGCCCGGTCCTCCCGGCCCGCCGCCCGGAGCGCCCGGAGTCCCCGCGGCGCAGCCGCCCGCACCCACCGGTGCGCCCACCGTGGGGCCCGGCTACCAGGCCGTGCTCCGCTACCGTGCCCCCGACGGCTCCGAGCAGCAGCTCATCCGCCGTTCGGCGCCCGGTACCCCGCACCCCGAGTGGCAGATCCTGTACGAACTGCGCGCCATGAACGTGCCGCCGCAGCAGGTGCTGGAGCTGCACACGGAGCTGGAGTCCTGCGAGCTGCCCGGCGGTTACTGCGCCCGGATGATCCGGGAGACCTGGCCGCAGGTGCGGATCACCAGCGTGGCCCCGTACGGCAAGGACCACGCGGGCCGGCAGCAGGGCATGCGGCACCTGCTGACGCATCAGGGCGAGCTGCACCAGGTGGCGGACGGTCCGGCGCGCCCCGCGCCGGTACGGGCGCCGCTGCCGCAGGTTCCGCTCCAGCCGGCGATTCCGCTGGAGGCCATCGCGCAGGAGCTGGCGGGCGCGTTCGGTCCCCAGGGGGTGTTCCGCTTCGACCAGCGGGCGGTGTCCCGTCAGGGCGTGCCGGAGATCGTGGCGCAGACGCTGATGTTCTCGGGGCTGCCCGTCGATTTCGGGCCGTTCTTCTGGGCGCAGGCGGTTCCGGGTCAGCCGGTGCCGACGCTGGCCGAGATGGCGGCGCAGCGGCAGGTGCAGCCGGCGTCGGACGCGGGCTCGTACCTCGTGGTCGGCAGCGACTTCGGCAAGGCGCTCTGTGTGCAGTACGGGACGGCGCACATAGTGGCGGTGCCGGTGGAGGGCGGTCCGGGCGGTGCTCCGGTGCCTCCGCAGTTCGTGAACTCGAGCCTGCCGCAGTTCGCGCGGTGCCTGGCGTTGCTGGGTCACATGTGGCGGCTGCGTCAGCATCTGACGCCGGAACAGGCGGGGCGCTGGACCGTCGATTTCCAGGCGAATCTGGCGGGGCTGGACAGTGCGGCGCTGGCTTCGCCGGAGAACTGGTGGTCGGTGCTGCTGGAGCAGATGTGGGACGGACTGCTTTGACGTCCGCCTGAACGGACGATCAGTTGGATGGCCGGGTCGGGACCCTCGGAGGGGGTCCCGGCCCGGCCATTCCGACTTCTGGGCGCAAATGGCGCATCCTTGACAGGAAGCTCGCGAGAGAGGCGCTTCCAGGTTGGCATCCCCCTTCAGCGAGAGGGGGCTCCCACCCTCACGGGTGGGCTTTCCTGCTTCACCACGGACCGCCCTGACCGAGAGGAGGACTCCCGTTGAGGTCTTACGTCCGCTCCACAGGCAGTAACCGCCAGCCCGGCGGCCAGAAGATTCACGGCTGCGTTCGCGTCCCGGTCGTGGGTCGTCCCGCAGTTCTCACACGTCCACTCGCGGACGTTCAGCGGCATGTTGTCGGCGACGACCCCGCAGGCCGAGCACAGTTTGGAGCTGGGGAACCACCGGTCCACGATGATCAGATCCCGCCCGTACCAGGCCGTCTTGTACTCCAGCATCCGCCGCAGTTCTCGCCATGCCGCGTCGGTGATGGCGCGGGCGAGCGTGTGGTTCTTGAGCATGTTGCGGACGACGAGGTCTTCGATCACGAGCGCTTGGTTTTCGCGCACGAGTCGAGTCGTCAGCTTGTGCAGGTGATCCCGGCGGCGGTCGGCGATCCGCGCATGGATCCTCGCCACCCGGGCGCGGGCCTTGGCGCGATTTTTGCTGCCTTTCTCCTTCCGCGACAGGACCCGCTGAGCCGCCACAAGCCGCTGGCGGTCACTGCCCTCGTGCTTCGGATTGCTGATCTTCTCGCCGGTAGACAGGGTGATCAGGGTGGTCAGCCCGGCATCGAGGCCGACTACGTTCGTAGTGGTGGGCATCGGGGCGGGAGTGTCGTCGCAGAGCAGGGACACGAACCAGCGCCCGGCACTGTCCCGGGAGACCGTCACCGTCGTCGGCTCCACGCCCATGGGCAGCGGACGGGACCACACCACGTCCAGCGGGTCCGCCATCTTCGCGAGCGTTATCCGGCCATCGGCGTAGCGGAACGCGCTGCGCGTGTACTCCGCCGAGGCGCGGGACTTTCGCTTGGACTTGAAGCGCGGGTACTTCGCACGCTTTCCCCAGAACCCCGCGAAGGCTGTCTGCAGATGTCGCAATGCTTGCTGAAGTGGAACCGAGGACACCTCGGCCGGATAGCTCAGTTCTTCGGTCCTCTTCCAGGCCGTGAGCATCGCCGACGTCTGCGTGTAGCCCACCCGCTCGCTGGAGGCCGCCCACGCCTCGGTGCGGGCTGCGAGGGCCAGGTTGTAGACCTTCCGCACACAACCGAACGTCCGCGAAAGCTCAGCAGCCTGCGCGCTGGTCGGATAGAAGCGGTACTTGAACGCCCGCTTCACGGAAGAAGCCCCCACGCCCTGGACGCTAGGCGCAGTCAGAGTCGAACACAAGCGCAGGTCACAGCATCACGTAACGGCACTCCGCCGCTGTGCGGCTCCGGGCCGACGGTGTGGTTCCTCCCCTGACTGAGCCGGGGGTTTTCACGCAAGGAGATTGAGATGAGTGCACCCATGTCGCCTCAGGGCTCGGGTTTCGCGACTGTGCGCGGCCGCGGCTACCGCACGGAAGAGGTCGACCGGTATCTCGCCCGGCTCTCCGGCAGCCGTGACGACGCCTGGGAGCGCGTGGCGCGGCTGACGGTCCTGGCGAAGCGGATGGAGGAGGAGGCGGCGCGGCTGCGCGAGGCGGTCTCGGAGCTGGCCCCGCAGACGTACGACGAGCTGAGCGAGCGCGCCCGCCGGATCCTGCTGCTGGCGCAGGAGGAGGCCGATTGCGTACGGACGGACGCGCGGGCGGACGTGGCCACGACGCTGGGCGCCGCCGAGGCGCACGCGGACCGGGTGGCGGAGCTGGCGCGGGGCGACGCGGAAGCGGTGCGCGAGCAGACGGAGGTGCGTGCCCGGCAGGGCCTGCTGCGGGCGCAGCGGGAGGCCGACGACCTGCGGGCGGGGGCCCGGGACGACGCGGCGCAGTGGCGGGCGCACGCGCAGGCGGCGCTGGTGGAGACGCGGCGGCGGTCGGACGCGCTGCTGGCCGAGCGGGAACAGGAGCAGGCGGAGCGCCGGGAGGCGGCCGAACGGGAGCTGGCGGAGCGGGAGGCGGAGCTGGAGGCGCGCCACGCGGAGCTGGACCGGTACGCGGAGGCCCGGCTGGCGGAGGCCCGCCGGGGCTTCGCCGAGGCGGAGGAGTCGGCCCGGCACGGTCAGGAGGACGCGGAGGCGCTGGCCGCCGAGCTGGTCGCGGAGGCGCGGGTGGCGGAGGAGCGGACGGGGCGGGAGACGGAGCGGATCCTGCGGGAGCACGCGGAGTCCCAGGAGGAGATGCGGGCGCACATGAACCACGTCCGGGCCAGTTTGGCG
Organism: Streptomyces sp. NBC_01408; assembly: GCF_026340255.1. GTDB lineage: Bacteria > Actinomycetota > Actinomycetes > Streptomycetales > Streptomycetaceae > Streptomyces. The sequence continues at coordinate 2,410,294 of NZ_JAPEPJ010000001.1, forward strand.
GCCCTGACGGGCCGGGCTCCTGCGGAGGGCTGAGCGGGGTCCCTGGCGGGGGCCGTGCTCCTGCGGAGGGCTGGGCTGGGCGGTTCGGGTCGGCTGCCCCGCGCTCCTGGGCTGGGCGGTTCGGGGTTGGCTGCGCCGGGCCGGCCGGGCTTCGGGGGACGGGGCCGGGGTGGGGTGTCGGCCGGGACTCATGATTTATGGCGCCCTGGGCCGGCTTCGTCGGCGCAGCCTGTGGGTGCGCCAACAAATCACGTTCTACGTCCCGGCCGACACCCCACCCCGTCCCCGTCCCGGGCACCTTCCAGCCTCGCCGGCGTTTGAGGCGCGGGTCCGGGCAGAGCCCGGGAAACGGAGAAAGGGCGGGGTGGGGGAGAAGCTCCGCGCAGCGGCCCCGGCCCCGGCCCCGGCCCTGGCCCCGGCTCCGCGCTCCGGCTCCGGCCTGGCTCCGCGCCCCGGCCCTGGCCCCGGCTCCGCGCCCCGGCCTGGCTCCGCGCTGCGCGCCCCGGCTCCGGCTCGACCCTGGCTCTGTGCCCCGGCCCGGCTCCGCGCAGCGGCAGCGGCACGCGCACCCGCTACGGGAGTTCCGTCAGGAAAGTGGTGATCAGGGGGGCGATGGTCGGGAGGTGGGTCTCCAGGGCGAAGTGGCCCGCGCCTTCGAAGACGTGGACCTCGGCGTCGGGGACGTCCTGGAGGTAGGCCTTGGCGCCCGCCGGGGTGAAGAAGGGGTCGCCCGCGCCCCAGACGACCAGGACCGGCGGCCGTGCGGTGCGCAGCCAGGACTGCCAGGCGGGGTAGTGCGCGAAGTTCGAGGAGTAGTCGAAGGCGAGGTCGGCCTGGGCGTCGGCGCGCCCGGGCAGGCCGAGGTAGTGGACGTCCAGGGTCCAGTTGTCGGGGGAGATCAGGCTGGTGTCGGCGACGCCGGTCTCGTACTGGAAGCGGGTGCCCTCCAGGGTGAAGAGGCCGCGGACCCGCTCCTCGGCGCCGGGCACCTCGCGCCGTAGTCCGGCGAACTCGCGGGCCGCGTCGGAGAGTCCCTCCTCGTAGGCGTTGCCGTTCTGCACGATCAGGCCGGTGACGCGGCCGGGGCGGCGTGCGGCGAGCCGCAGTCCGACCGGGGCGCCGAAGTCGAAGACGTAGAGGGCGAAGCGTTCGAGGCCCAGGGCGTCGGTGAAGCCCTCCATGACGTCGGCGAGCCGGTCGAAGGTGTAGGTGAACCCGGCCGGGGCCTCGGTGCGGCCGAAGCCCGGGTAGTCGGGGGCGATCAGGCGGTACGGGCCGTCGCCGAGCGCGTCCATCAGCCGGGCGAACTGGTGCGAGGCGGTGGGGAAACCGTGCAGGAGCAGCAGTACGGGTCCGTCGGCCGGCCCGGACTCGCGGTAGGCGATGCGGACGCCGTCCACGTCGATGGTGTGGTGCCGGACGGGCGAAGGGGTGGGGCGAGCGGTCATCACATGCCTCCTGCGGCTTTGGTTCCATTAGTTTTGCCGGTGATCGCTAATGGGTCAAGTGGGTGCAGTAGCATTAGAGCCGTGACAGTGACCTTTCCGCTCACGGGCGAACCCCTCGCCCTGGACCTGCTGAACACCCGGCCCGCGACGGGCGACCTCGTCTCCGACCCGGCGGGCCTGGAGGCCTGGCTGGCCGCGCAGGCGGGCCGGCTGACCCCGGTCGCCGCGGTGGGCCCGGCCGAGGTGGCGGCCGTACGGGCCGTACGCGAGGCCGCGCGCCCGGCCCTGGAGGCCGCCCGGCGCGGTGAACGGCCCCCGGCCGACGCGCTGCGCGTGCTGAACGGGGCGCTGGCCGCGGCGCCCTCCCACCGCGAGCTGCTCTGGAGCGCCGGGGCGGGCCTGACGGCGGACCCGCGCCGGGAGGCGGGCCCGGCCGTGCGCCTCGCGGCGGAACTGGCCGAGGCGGTGGCCGAGCTGCTGACCGCCCCCCGGGTGGCGGAGGTACGTGCGTGCGAGGCGGAGGACTGCGTGCTCCTCTTCCTCCCGGCGCACCCCCGGCGCCGCTGGTGCGTGGCCTCGGCCTGCGGCAACCGGGCCAGGGTGGCCCGCTACTACTCCCGCCACAAGGCCGACCCCGGCGGCTGACCCGGAGGCAGGGCTCAGCCGGTGGGCCCGTCGGCCCGCTCGTCGGCCGGCGTCTGCTGTGCCGGGAGCTTCGGCGCGGTGCCCTCGTACCGGTACGGGTCGCTGCGCAGGCCGCGTGAGGTGACCACCACCGTGAACGGGGGCCGCGCGGTGGGCGGCAGAGGGGCCGTCAGGGCGCCGGTCAGCGGGTCCGCCGTGACGGGGAGCGGGGTGTCGTCCACCGCGAGGCGGGGCTCGGTGAAGCCGCCGCCCTCGACGGTGAGCAGGCCGTCGGAGACGGTGGCGTCCGTGATCACCGGAGTGGCGCGGGTGGCCATCTTGTTCACCAGGTACGCGCCCGCCGGGGCGCCCGTCAGGGCCCACATCTCCTCGGGCAGGTGCGGGAGTCCGCCGCCCACGTCGGCGAGGAAGAACAGCACCACGTACAGCATCGTGACGGCGCTGAGGGCGACGTACTGGAGGTCGACGAGGTCGGTCCGCCCGCTGTCGTTCGCGATCAGCTCCCGCAGCGGCCGCTGCCCCGAAGCCGTCGGCCGTGCGGCCGGTTTGGCCATGCTGCCGTTCTGCACGCGCAGGCCGACGACCGTCTTCGCCCCGATCAGGGCCACGTACGGGCCGCCGAGCAGCGGCAGGTACACCGTGGTCAGGGTGGAGAGGGGGCCGTGCTCGCCCTGGAACCAGCCGACGCCGCCGCCCGCGGTGAGCCCGTAGACCAGGATCGCGAGGAGCAGCCAGAGCAGGATCACCGTCCAGGCCAGGGCCAGCGTGGTCGAGGTGGACAGGCGGCCGTCGCGGCCGGTGACGAAGCGCTGGTTGCGGCGCAGCCGCAGGGCGATCGGTCCGGCCACGGCGGCCAGCAGTGCGAGCGCTAGGAGTGCGGAAACCATGTCGTCCCCCCGGAGAACGGTCCTTGCCTAGAGACTTACCCACTGGCCCGGGTCATGACAAGCCGAACCGCCGGGGGGCCCTCATTCCTCCCGGTGTTCCGGCAGGACGGGGAACTTCCGCGGTGCCATCAGCAGCAGGACCAGCAGCGCGGCCACGGCCGCGAACGTCGCGCCCAGGAAGACGTGGTCCACGGCCGTGGCCACGGCGTCGCGCAGGTAGTCGGAGGCGGCCCGGGGGAGCAGCCCCGGCTGGTCGAGGGCCTTCGACACCTCGTCCAGGCTGTCGGGGAGGCCGGGCATCGGGGCGTCGGCCAGCCGGGCGGCGATGGTCGCGTTGGCGACGGCCCCGAACAGGGCGGCCCCCACGCTCTGGCCGACCTGCCGGGAGAAGAGGACGGAGGCCGTGGTGGTGCCCCGTTCAGCCCAGCCCACGGTGGACTGCACCCCGATGATCAGCGGGAGCTGGAAGAGGCCGAGGGCGGCGCCCAGCAGCAGCATGACCAGGGCGGGCTGCCAGGGTTCGCCGGGGTGGGGGAGCAGGGTGAAGGAGTAGAGGATGACGGCGGCCAGCGAGATCCCGACGGCCGCGGAGTTGCGGAAGCCGATGCGCCGGTAGACGTGCTGGCTCAGGGCGGCGCTGATGGGCCAGCTCAGGGTCATCACGGACATGACCAGGCCGGCGGCCATGGGGTCGAGGCCGAGTACGGACTGGGCGTACGTGGGCACGAACACCATCGGCGCGACCATGAGCAGGCCGAGTGCCCCGAGGGCCAGGTTGACGGCGGCGATGGTGCGCCGGCGCCACACCCAGCCGGGCAGGATCGGTTCCTCGGCCCGGCGTTCCACCCGGACCACCAGGGCGGCCAGCAGGGCGCTCGCGCCCAGCAGTCCCAGGGAGGGCGCGGACAGCCAGGGCCAGGCGACGCCGCCCTGTACGAGGGTGAGGAGCAGGACGCCGCCGCAGGCGAAGATGGACAGCGCCCCGGCCCAGTCGACGGGGCCCTTGCGCCCGGGGGACCGTACGGGCTCGGTCAGGTGACGGGCCACCATCCACAGGGCGAGCGCGGCCAGCGGCAGGTTGAGCAGGAAGATCCAGCGCCAGTGCGCGTACGCGGCGAGCAGCCCGCCCAGGGCCGGCCCGGCCACGGCCGAGGTGGCCCAGACCGAGGACATCCGGGCCTGTATCTTCGGCCGGTCCTTGAGGGGGTAGAGGTCGGCGGCCAGGGTCTGGACCGTGCCCTGGAGGGCGCCGCCGCCCAGGCCCTGGACGATCCGGAACGCGATGAGGGCGGCCATGTTCCAGGCGAGCGCGCACAGCAGCGAGCCGACGAGGAAGAGCGCGATGCCGAAGAGCAGGACGGGCTTGCGGCCCAGGGTGTCGGACAGCTTGCCGTAGACGGGCAGGGTGACGGTGACGGCGAGCAGGTAGCCGGAGAAGAGCCAGGAGAAGACGGAGAACCCGCCGAGGTCGCCGACGATCTGCGGGACGGCGGTGGCGACGATGGTGCTGTCCAGGGCGACCAGGGCCATGCCGAGCATCAGCGAGGCGACCACGGCGGCCGGCGGCCTCCCGCTCGCGGGGGCCTTGCCCGGCGCGTGCGTCCCGGCGCCCGCCGCCCCGGAGCCGCCCGCCGCTCCGGCGTCCGCTGCTCCTGGCCCTGCCGCCCCGGCGCCCACTGCACCGGATCCCGCCGCCGACGGGCCGTCCGGACGGCCGCCGGGGCTCTCCCCTGAGGTCACCAAGATTCCTTCCCCCTGCACGTAACTGCGGGGAACACCTTCTCACCGCGGGTCCGCCGGGCGGTATCCCCCAGGCCGCCTCCCCCTGCAGGGGGAGAACCCCTAAGGGGCCCTCCACATTAGGGGCCAGGGGTCGTTCGTCCCGGCGGAGGAGGTGCGGGGCCGGGGCAGGTCCTTAACTGGTTCATACGGGCGGGGCGCCGGGGGGTGGGGTTAACCCCCCGGCGGATACGGCGATGAGCACCAGCGCGCCGGATGCCCCCGGCCAGCAGACTCCATGACGGCGACACGCGGGCACACACGTACCCGCGGCGCATGCGGCGCACGCACAACGAACGAGGGGGAACACCGTGACAACGGCTATGACCGAGACCAGGCACGGGGGCACTGGCGGCCATGAAGCCGTCGCGGCCCGGGCACGGAAGGTCGTCAAGGCCTACGGTTCCGGCGAGACGCGCGTCGTCGCCCTGAACGAGGTCGACGTGGACATCCGCCGCGGCCAGTTCACCGCGATCATGGGCCCCTCGGGCTCCGGCAAGTCCACGCTGATGCACTGCCTGGCCGGTCTCGACACGGTGACCAGCGGCCAGATCCACCTGGACGACACCGAGATCACCGGGCTGAAGGACAAGAAGCTCACCCAGCTGCGGCGCGACCGGATCGGCTTCATCTTCCAGGCCTTCAACCTGCTGCCCACGCTGAACGCCCTGGAGAACATCACGCTCCCCATGGACATCGCGGGCCGCAAGCCCGACAAGGAGTGGCTGGACCGGGTCGTGGAGACCGTCGGCCTCGCGGGGCGCCTCAAGCACCGCCCGACCGAGCTCTCCGGCGGCCAGCAGCAGCGCGTGGCGGTCGCCCGCGCCCTCGCGGCCCGCCCGCAGATCATCTTCGGCGACGAGCCGACCGGAAACCTCGACTCCCGGGCCGGTGCCGAGGTCCTCGGCTTCCTGCGCCGCTCGGTGGACGAGCTCGGCCAGACCATCGTCATGGTCACCCACGACCCGGTCGCCGCCTCCTACGCGGACCGCGTCATCTTCCTCGCCGACGGCCAGATCGTCGACGAGATGTACGGGCCCACCGCCGACCAGGTGCTGGACCGGATGAAGGACTTCGACGCGCGCGGACGGACGTCATGAGCGGCACCGTCTGGAAGACCTCGCGGCGCAACTTCGTCGCGCACAAGGGACGGATGGCGCTGTCCGCCGTCGCCGTCATGCTCTCCGTCGCGTTCGTCTGCGGCACCCTGGTGTTCACCGACACCATGAACACCACCTTCGACAAGCTGTTCGCCGTCACCAGCTCCGACGTGACCGTCAGCCCGAAGGAAGCCAAGAGCGGCGAGGAGATCCCGGACCGCGGCAGGCCCGAGACGCTCGACGGCTCGGCCGTCGAGCAGGTCAAGAAGGCCGAGGGCGTGGCGGGCGCCGAGGGCGCCGTCCTGTCGATGTCCGTCACGGTGGTCAACGCCAAGAACGAGAACATGGGCTCGACCACCGGCGCCCCGACCATCGCGGGCAACTGGAACGACAACGAGCTCAAGTCCATGAAGATCACCGCCGGCCACGCGCCGCGCGGCCCCACCGAGGTGATGGTCGACGCCGACACCGCGAAGAAGCACCACCTCGGACTCGGTGACGAACTGCGCACCATCGCCATCACCGGCGACATCCGCGCCAAGATCACCGGTATCGCCGCCTTCACCGTGACCAACCCCGGTGCGGCGATCGTCTACTTCGACACCGCCACCGCGCAGCGCCAGCTGCTCGGCGAGCCCGGTTCCTTCACGCACGTCAACGTCACCGCCAAGGACGGGGTGAGCGACGAGCAGCTCAAGCGGCACATCGAGAGCACTTTGAGCGCCGTCGGCGCGGACACCTACAAGCTCCAGACCGCCAAGGAAGCCGCGGACGCCAACCGCAAGGACGTCGGCTCCTTCCTGAACGTGATGAAGTACGTGATGCTCGGCTTCGCCGGGATCGCCTTCCTCGTCGGCATCTTCCTCATCTTCAACACCTTCTCGATGCTGGTCGCCCAGCGGACCCGCGAGATCGGCCTGATGCGCGCCATCGGCGCCGACAGCGGACAGGTCCTCAAGTCCGTGGTCCTGGAGGCCTACCTCCTCGGCCTCGTCGGCTCGGTCCTCGGCGTCGGCGCCGGTATCGGCCTGGCCATCGGACTCATGGAGCTCATGGGCCAGATGGGCATGAACCTGTCCACCGACGACCTGACCGTCGCCTGGAAGACCCCGGTGGTCGGCCTGCTGCTCGGCATCAAGATCACCGCCATCGCCGCCTTCATACCGGCCCGCCGGGCCGGCAAGGTCTCCCCGATGGCGGCGCTGCGCGAGTCCGGGACCCCCGGCGACAAGAAGGCCGGCGTCATCCGAGCCGTCCTCGGCCTGGTCCTCACCGGCATCGGCGGCGCGGGGCTCTTCCTCGCCGCGGCCGCCGAGAAGGCCGGCCCCGGATCGATGTGGCTGGGCCTGGGCGTGGTCTTCACCCTGATCGGCTTCATCGTGATCGGCCCGCTGCTCGCCGCCGGCGTCGTACGGGTGCTCTCCGGCCTGGTCCTGCGGCCCTTCGGCTCCGTGGGCCGGCTCGCCGAGCGCAACGCGCTGCGCAACCCGCGCCGCACCGGTGCCACCGCCGCCGCGCTGATGATCGGCCTCGCCCTGGTCGCCTGCCTGTCGGTGGTCGGCTCCTCGATGGTGGCCTCCGCCACCGACGAGCTCGACAAGTCGGTCGGCGCGGACTACATCGTCAACTCCGATACCGGCCAGCCCGTCCTGCCCCAGGCCGAGCAGGCGCTGCGCGCCACCCCGGGCCTGGACCACGTCACCGCCTACCGCGAGGTGACGGTCAAGCTCACCGCCCCCGACGGCGCCACCGAGGAAGAGGTGGGCCTCGGCGCCACCGACCCGACGTACGCCAAGGACCTCCGGCGCAAGATGATCGCCGGCGAGCACGCGGCGGCGTACGGCAAGGACTCCATGTCGGTGGGCTCGGAGTACGCCACCGCGCACGGGATCAAGCTCGGCGACGAGCTGACGGTCGCCTTCACGGGCGGCAACACCGTCAAGCTGAAGGTCGCGGCGATCACCAGCGACGAGGGCAACCTCGACAAGGGCATGAAGTACATCAGCACCGCCCTCGCCGAGGCGAACATCCCGGCCGACCGGATGCCGCGCCCCTTCATGCTGCTGGCCAGCGCGAAGGACGGGCAGTCGGACGCCGCCGCGTACCAGGGGGTCAAGGCGGCGCTCGCCGAGTACCCGCAGTACAAGGTGCGCAACCAGGCCGACTACAAGCAGGCGCTGAAGGACCAGGTCGGCCAGCTCCTGAACATGGTCTACGGGCTCCTCGCCCTCGCCATCATCGTCGCGGTCCTGGGCGTCGTGAACACCCTCGCCCTGTCGGTGGTGGAGCGGACCCGCGAGATCGGCCTGATGCGCGCCATCGGCCTCTCCCGCCGCCAGCTGCGCCGCATGATCCGCCTGGAGTCGGTGGTCATCGCCCTCTTCGGCGCCCTCCTCGGCCTCGGGCTGGGCATGGGCTGGGGGGCCACCGCCCAGCAGCTGCTCGCGCTCCAGGGGCTGAAGGTGCTGGAGATCCCGTGGCCGACGATCCTCGGGGTGTTCGCCGCCTCGGCCTTCGTGGGCCTGTTCGCCGCACTGGTCCCGGCCTTCCGGGCAGGGCGGATGAACGTACTGAACGCGATCGCGAGCGAGTAACGACCGCCGCGGTCGTACGGGGGAAACAACGGGGGAACAACGGGGAACCCACGGGGGAGACAACGGGGGAACCAACAGGGGAGGGCGCCGGCCCCGGACCGTCCGAGAGGGCGGTCCGGGGCCGGCGTCGTTCACCGCCTGCGGATCAGCACGACCCCTTCGGCCTCGCCCACGAGCTCCCACCGGTGGCCGGGGTGCAGCTGGCCGGCGTAGACGACCGGGTTCTCGCCGGCCCACGCGGAGGAGTTGTCGAGGGTGATCCAGTCGGGGACCTCCCCGCGGCTGCCGCCGATCCAGAACACCCGGCAGCGGGAGGTCAGCCGGGTCAGCGGGCCGGTGTCGGCCTCCACGGTCGCCCCGTCGGGGATCCGGCCCAGCAGCCGCTCGATCGCCACGACCCGGTCGGGCTTCTCGTACGTACCGGCCCGCGCGAGCTTCTCGGTCGGCAGGGCGGTCGCGCTGAGGGCGAGCCCGGCGGCGAGCACGGCGGTGGGCAGCTGGAGGGCGTACGCGCGCAGCCAGGGCCGGTCGCCCCGCCGGGCGGTGTCGATGGCGTCGACCAGGGCGAGGGTCACGACCGGCATGAGGACGGCGCTGTAGTGCCAGTCGGTGGACCAGTAGTGGTCGTCCCCGGACAGGAACCGCCAGCCGAGGGTGGGGGCGGCGACCAGCAGCAGCGGGGAGCGGAGCGCGAGCAGGCCGGCGGTGGGGACCAGCACCCACGCGAGGGTGGCGAGCTTGGTTCCGATGCCGGCGAACGGGCCCGCGCCGTCGATCTTGTCCCAGTAGCCGTACCCGTCGGTGGCGAAGGCCGGGACGATGACGGTGAAGACGAGGACCGCGAAGACCGAGGCCCCGCCCGCGACGGCGACGGCCGTCCAGGCGGCCCGCCGGTCGGTGGGCAGGGCCCGCCAGGCCACCACCGCGGCCAGGGCGGCGAGCGTGAAACCGAGGTCCTCCTTGACGAGCAGCAGCGGCAGCCCCCACAGCAGGGCGGCGCCCCAGCGCCGGGCGAGCACCGCCTCCAGGGCGAAGGCCAGCAGGGGCACGGCGAAGGCGATCTCGTGGAAGTCGAACTCCACGGCCCGCTGGACCCCCCACGAGAGCCCGTACGCCACCCCGAGCGCGATCCCCCGGGCCCGTCCCAGCAGCCGCGCGGCGGCCCGCGTGACGGGGACGGCGGAGAGCGCGAACAGCCCGGCCTGGGCGACGAGCAGGGTGACGGGGCCGGGGAACACCCGGTAGAGGGGGGCGACGAGCGCGATGATCGGGCTGAAGTGGTCCCCGAGGATGTTCGTCCCGGGCCCCTTCAGGTCGGCCACGGGCTCCTGGAGGTGCGCGTAGGCGCGGATGGCCTGCTCGAATATCCCCAGGTCCCAGGAGGCCCACTCCATCCGCCGGAAGCGCCCGACGGACAGTACGAGATAGACGAGGAACAGCCCGGCGGCCACCACGTAGGGCCCCGGCCACGGGACCCGGCCCTGCCTCACCGCGGCCGGGGACGCGGGGGCAGGGCGGGTTATCGCATCGCTCGTCACGGGTCTGGCGCTCCTCGGCCGGGCGGCGTGAACTCCTGCGGACGCGGCGCGGCGAGCTCAGACGGTCAGTACGTCGACATCGTAGAGCGGGATGAACTTGTCCCGGGTGACGAGGGTCAGCCCTTCCGACTGGGCCTGGGCGATCAGCATCCGGTCGAAGGGGTCCCTGTGGTGGAGGGGGAGCTGTCCCGCCCGGATGCCGTGGAGCGCGGTGACGGGGAGCGGCCGGAGCTGGCAGTCCCGGGCCCGCTCGGGCAGGTCCTCGGGGCCTTCGAGCTTGCCGAGGGCCTGCTTGACCGCGAGTTCCCATGGGGTGACGGCGCTGACGTAGGCGAGCCGTTCGGTGTCGAGCAGGTCCTTGACCCCGTCCGACAGCTGCGGCGAGTCCGTCAGCCACCACACGACGACGTGCGTGTCGGCCAGGAGCTTCACTCGGCTGCCCCGGCGCCCTCGGGGTGCGGAAGCAGGCCGAAGGCTTCGGCGAAGCCGGGGTCGTCGGACATGTCGTCGAAGTCGTCGGCGAAGACCACAGGCTCCCGCAGGGATCCGCGAGAGGTCCGCAGGACCTTCCCCGAGAGCGGGATCACCTTCGCCACCGGCTCGCCGGCCTTGCTGATGATCACCTCTTCGCCGGTCGCGACCGCCTCCAGGATCTTGGAGAAGTTCGTCTTCGCCTCGTGGACGTTGTACTGCCGGGCCGCTTCCATGGGCACTCCAAGGCAGGTGTGGTGGGCTAACCGCTGGACCAAGCGTAATCAGATCGGAGCAGTCCGCGCCAGCTCCGTCACCCGCACGGGGACCGGAATCCCACGCGCGGGGGACCCGGGGGCGTCGTAGGGTGGGAACCCCCGGCCCGTGAGACGTGTCGGGCCCTTCGCGTTGCCCCATCGCACCCTCACGACCTTCACCGGACGGAAAGCCCCCTTCATGAGCCTGCACGGACTGCTCGACGCCGTCACCCGGGATCCCGCTCTCGCCGAGGCGGTCACCGCGGCCGGGGACGGCAACCGCATGCACGTGGACCTGGTCGGCCCGGCCGCGGCGCGGCCCTTCGCGATCGCCGCGCTGGCCCGGGAGACCCGGCGGACCGTCCTCGCGGTCACCGCCACCGGGCGCGAGGCCGAGGACCTCGCCGCCGCGCTGCGCTCGCTGCTGCCGCCCGACGAAGTGGTGGACTACCCGTCCTGGGAGACGCTCCCGCACGAGCGGCTCAGCCCGCGCAGCGACACCGTCGGCCGCCGGATCGCCGTTCTGCGCCGGCTCGCGCACCCGGTCGCGGACGACCCCGCCGCCGGGCCCGTCTCGGTCGTGGTCGCCCCCATCCGGTCCGTGCTCCAGCCGCAGGTCAAGGGGCTCGGGGACCTCGTACCCGTGAGCCTGCGGCAGGGCGGCAGCGCCGACCTCGGCGAGATCACCCAGGCGCTGGCCGCCGCCGCGTACGCCCGCGTCGAGCTGGTCGAGAAGCGCGGGGAGTTCGCCGTGCGCGGCGGCATCCTCGACGTATTCCCGCCCACCGAGGAACACCCGCTGCGCATCGAGTTCTGGGGCGACGAGGTCGAGGAGATCCGTTACTTCAAGGTCGCCGACCAGCGGTCCCTGGAGATCGCCGAGCACGGACTGTGGGCCCCGCCCTGCCGCGAGCTGCTGCTGACCGACGAGGTGCGCGAACGGGCCGCGGCCCTCGCCGAGGCCCACCCCGAGCTGGGCGAGCTGCTGAACAAGATCGCCGAGGGGATCGCCGTAGAGGGCATGGAATCCCTGGCGCCGGTCCTGGTCGACGACATGGAGCTGCTGATCGACGTACTGCCCGCCGGGGCGATGGCCGTCGTCTGCGACCCCGAGCGGGTACGGACCCGCGCCGCCGACCTCGTGGCCACCTCCCAGGAGTTCCTGATGGCCTCCTGGGCGGCCACCGCGGGCGGCGGCGAGGCCCCCATCGACGTGGGCGCCGCCTCGCTGCGCGGGATCGCGGACGTACGGGATCACGCCCGCGAGCTGAACATGATGTGGTGGTCGGTCTCCCCCTTCGCCGCCGACGAGACGCTGACACATGCCGCTGACGCGGCGTGGGCCGGCGGGGACACCCTCAAGCTCGGCATGCACGCCCCCGAGGCCTACCGCGGTGACACCGCCCGGGCGCTGGCCGACACCAAGGGCTGGATCGCCGACGGCTGGCACACCGTCTACCTCACCGAGGGCCACGGCCCGGCCGCCCGCACCGTGGAGGTGCTCGGCGGCGAGGGGATCGCGGCCCGCCTGGAGGCGGACCTGCGCACCCTGGAGCCCAGCCTGGTCCACGTCGCCTGCGGCTCCCTCGACAACGGGTTCGTCGACCCGGCGCTCAAGATCGCCGTCCTCACCGAGACGGACCTGACCGGCCAGCGCACCGCCACCAAGGACCTCGGCCGGATGCCGACCCGGCGCCGCAAGACGATCGACCCGCTGACCCTGGAGGTCGGCGACTACATCGTCCACGAGCAGCACGGCGTCGGCCGCTACATCGAGATGGTCCAGCGGACGGTGCAGGGCGCCACCCGCGAGTACCTCCTCGTCGAGTACGCGCCGGCCAAGCGCGGCCAGCCCGGCGACCGGCTCTACATCCCCACCGACCAGCTGGAGCAGGTCACCAAGTACGTCGGCGGCGAGGCCCCGACCCTGCACCGGCTCGGCGGCGCCGACTGGACCAAGACCAAGGCGCGCGCCAAGAAGGCCGTCAAGGAGATCGCCGCCGACCTCATCAAGCTCTACAGCGCGCGCATGGCGGCGCCCGGCCACGTCTTCGGCCCGGACACCCCCTGGCAGCGCGAGCTGGAGGACGCCTTCCCGTACGCGGAGACGCCCGACCAGCTCACCACCATCGCCGAGGTCAAGGAGGACATGGAGAAGTCGGTCCCGATGGACCGGCTGATCTGCGGCGACGTGGGCTACGGCAAGACGGAGATCGCGGTCCGCGCCGCCTTCAAGGCGGTGCAGGACGGCAAGCAGGTCGCCGTACTGGTCCCCACCACGCTGCTCGTGCAGCAGCACTTCGGCACCTTCTCCGAGCGCTACAGCCAGTTCCCGGTGAAGGTGAAGGCGCTGTCCCGCTTCCAGGGCGAGGCCGAGTCCAAGGTCACCCTGGAGGGGCTGCGCGAGGGCTCGGTGGACGTGGTCATCGGCACCCACCGGCTGTTCTCGCAGGAGACGAAGTTCAAGGACCTGGGCCTGGTCATCGTCGACGAGGAGCAGCGGTTCGGCGTGGAGCACAAGGAGCAGCTGAAGAAGCTCCGCGCCAACGTCGACGTGCTCACGATGTCCGCGACGCCGATCCCGCGCACCCTGGAGATGGCGGTGACCGGCATCCGCGAGATGTCGACGATCACCACCCCGCCGGAGGAGCGGCACCCGGTGCTCACCTTCGTCGGCCCGTACGAGGAGAAGCAGATCGGCGCGGCCGTCCGCCGCGAACTGCTGCGCGAGGGCCAGTGCTTCTACATCCACAATCGGGTCGAGTCCATCGACCGGGCGGCCGCCAAGCTCCGCGAGATCGTGCCCGAGGCGCGGATCGCGACGGCGCACGGCCAGATGTCGGAGCAGGCCCTGGAACAGGTCGTCGTGGACTTCTGGGAGAAGAAGTTCGACGTGCTGGTGTCCACCACGATCGTGGAGTCGGGCATCGACATCTCCAACGCGAACACCCTGATCGTGGAGCGCGGCGACAACTTCGGCCTCTCCCAGCTGCACCAGCTGCGCGGCCGCGTGGGCCGCGGCCGCGAGCGCGGGTACGCGTACTTCCTGTACCCGCCGGAGAAGCCGCTGACCGAGACCGCGCACGAGCGGCTCGCGACGATCGCCCAGCACACCGAGATGGGCGCCGGCATGTACGTGGCGATGAAGGACCTGGAGATCCGCGGCGCGGGCAACCTGCTCGGCGGCGAACAGTCCGGCCACATCGCGGGCGTCGGCTTCGACCTGTACATCCGCATGGTCGGCGAGGCCGTCGCCGACTACCGGGCGGCCGTCGAAGGCGGGGTGGAGGAGGAGCCGCCGCTGGAGGTCAAGATCGAGCTGCCGGTCGACGCGCACGTCCCGCACGACTACGCGCCGGGCGAGCGGCTGCGCCTGCAGGCCTACCGGTCCATCGCCTCCGCGAACTCGGAGGAGGACATCAAGGCCGTACGGGAGGAGCTCACCGACCGCTACGGCAAGCTGCCCGAGTCGGTGGAGAACCTGCTGATGGTGGCGGGGCTGCGGATGTTCGCCCGGGCCTGCGGGGTCGGCGACATCACCCTCCAGGGCCCCAACATCCGCTTCGGGCCGGTGGAGTTGCGCGAATCGCAGGAGCTGCGCCTGAAGCGGCTCTACCCGGGGGCGGTGCTCAAGCCCGCGACCTCGCAGGTGCTGATCCCGCGGCCGAAGACGGCCAGGGTCGGCGGGAAGCCGCTGGTCGGGCGGGAACTGCTGGCCTGGACCGGGGAGTTCCTCACCACGATCCTCGGTTCGTGACCACGAGCTGATCCCCGGTCCGGCACCACGACGGCAGCGCCGGACCGGGGCTCAGGCCGCCTCGCCGGGGATGCCGCCGCCCTGCTTCGACAGGTCCAGGACGTCGGCGTCCTTGGGGGAGGTGGTGTCGACGGGGGTGCCGTAGGCGGAGAAGAGGATCTCCCCGTCGCTGTCCCCGGAGATGACCGACTTCAGCAGGTAGGGCGTGCCCCGGGTGGCCACGGTGTCGACGGACGTGCCCTCGCGGACCGGTGAGGTGATGGTGATCGCCGGCTGGCCGTCGACCACCGTCGCCGCGCCCTTGCGGGCCAGCGGGCTGGCCTTGGTCGTGCCGCCCGTCAGATGGGACAGGTCGCAGCTGCTGGTCATCGTGGCGGCGCGGGGGTCGGAGGTCGGTATCTTCACCCAGCGGTCGGCGAGGGTCGCCACCATCTGGTCGGTCTGCTTGCGCGGGGTGTTCTTCATCCCGGCCGCCCCCCGCCAGTAGGCGGCGTCGCCCTTGAAGTGGATGAGGTCGGGGGACTTGATGAGGTTCAGCGTGCCCATGCCCTGGAGCCGGATGACGCCGTTGCAACTGCCCTTCTTGTCGAGGGAGAGGTCGATCTCCATCGGCTTGCCGTCCTCGGTGACCTTGGCGGTCACGTGGACCGACTCGGCCTTGCTCGTCGCCTCGCGGGAACGGGTCAGGATCTCGGCCGCGGACAGGTCGGCGAAGTCACCGGAGCCGCCGGCCGGCGCGGAGGGCGAGGCGGAGGGCGCGGGCGTCCCGCCCGCCGCCCCCACCGGGGTGCGGGCCGCCCGGCCGATCTCCGCGGCCTTGTCCCCGCCGCCGACGGCCGTGCAGGCCGTCAGGGCGCACAGGGCCGAGGTGGCGAGCGCCGTCACGGCGATCGTTCGAGTACGCATGAACATTTCCCCCCTGGAACAACGTCAGCCCACGAGACTAGCCGTCATCACCCGTCGTGCGCGCGGGGGTTGTGGCCCGGCGCGTCAGCCCGACCAGCATACGTGTGAACCGAGTTGACGGGCTGTGTGGAAAATTGGTGAGTTCACGCTGTGAATCGGTCTCTCGTGTGTGTACCGGTATGCTCCCCGGCATGTTCGAGGAGACCGGCGCCGCCGAGAACGCCGCAGCCGGCGCAGCAATCCCAGCCGCAGCCCCCGCCGACGCCGCAGCCCCCGCCGACGCCGTAGCCGCGGGCGCGGAGGTCACCGCTGCCGAGGTCGCCCGCCTGGCCGGGGTGGGCCGCGCCGCCGTCAGCAACTGGCGCCGCCGCCACGCCGACTTCCCCAAGCCCGTCGGAGGCACCGAGACCAGCCCCTCCTTCTCCCTGCCCGCAGTGCGGGACTGGCTGCGGGCCCAGGGCAAGCTCGCCGAGGTCCCGTTGCGCGAGCGGGTCTGGCAGCAGGTCGCCGCCCATCCCGGCGGAGCCGTCGCCGCGCTGGTGAAGGTGGGCGGCGCGCTCCTCGTCGTACGGGACCGGCCCACCGACTGGCTGGAGCTGACCGCCGTCTCCGACGAGCGCATGGTCACCCTGCTGCGCCCCGTCCTCGACCAGGTGCTCGGCGCCCGGCTCGGGCCCGCCCACCCGCTCGCCTCTGCCCCGGTCCCGCCCGCGGCCGGGCCGCTGCTGCGCGCCGCCGCCGAACTCGCCGCCGAACTCGGCGCCCGCAAGGCCTTCGAGTTCCTCCTCGGCCGGCACCTCGACGCCAACCCCCGGCAGTACACGCGCACCCCCGACGCCCTCGCCGAGCTGATGGCCGCCCTCGCCGGACCCTCCTGCCGTACCGTCCTGGACCCCGCCTGCGGCACCGGCACCCTGCTGCGGGCCGTCCGTGCCGGCAGCGCCGTTGACGGCGACACCGCCCTGTACGCCCAGGACTCCTCGCCCGAACTCGCCGCCCTCACCGCCCTGCGCCTGGCCCTGCACGGCTCCGCACGGATCCGGACGGCCGCCGGCGACAGCCTGCGCGCAGACGCCTTCGCCCGGCCCGCCGTCGACGCCGTCCTCAGCCACCCGCCGTTCAACGAACGCAACTGGGGACACGAGGAACTGGCCTACGACCCGCGCTGGGAGTACGGCTTCCCGGCCCGCGCCGAATCCGAACTCGCCTGGGTCCAGCACGCCCTGGCCCACCTCCGCGAAGGCGGCACCGCCGTCCTGCTCCTGCCGCCCGCCGTCGCCGCCCGCCGCTCCGGCCGCCGCATCCGCGCCGACCTGCTGCGCCGCGGCGCGCTGCGGGCCGTCGTCGCGCTCCCGGCCGGCGCGGCCCCGCCGCACGGGGTTCCGCTGCACCTGTGGGTGCTGCGCAGGCCCGCCCCGCAGGTGGCGCCCCCGGCCGGGCTGCTCCTCATCGACGGCGCGGCCGCAGCCCCCGCCGGCGACACCCCGGCCGCGGGACCCTTCGCCGAGGGCCGCCCCCGGGCCCGGTGGTCCGCCGTGCACCACGCGGTGCAGGAGGCCTGGGCGGCGTACGACCGCACCGGTGCGGTGGAGGAGGTCCCGGGTTTCAGCCGCCTGGTGCCGGTCATCGACCTCCTCGACGACGACGTGGACCTCACTCCGGCCCGCCACCTGCCGCCCCCGGCCGCGGGCGGCGGACCGGCCGGGCTGGACGCCGTACGGGAACGGCTCGACGAGAGCCTCGCCCGGGCGGCCCGGCTGAGCCCCCCGCCCGCCCCGCCCACCGCCCCGGCGTCCCGGCCGCCGCTGACCACCGTCGGCGAACTCCTGCGCGCCGGAGCCCTGGCGCTGCACACCGGCACCGGCAGCGGAACCGGTACGGCGCCCGTCCTCACCGAGCAGGACGTGTACGCCGCCCGCGGCCCCTCCGGCACCCTGGCGGCCGCCGCCGACGAGCCCGTACTCACCGCCCCCGGCGACGTCCTCGTCCCCGTCGCCGGCGGCGCCGCCGTAGCCCGCGTCGTCTCCGCCGCCACCGCGGGCGCGGTGCCCGGCCGGGGCCTGGTCCTGCTGCGCCCCGACCCGGCCGCCCTCGACCCGTGGTTCCTGGCCGGATTCCTGCGCGGCAGCGCCAACAACCGCCGTGCCAGCAGCCACGCCTCCACCACCAGCCGGCTCGACGTACGCCGTGTGCAGCTGCCCCGGCTGCCGCTGGAGCGACAGCAGCGCTACGGGGTCCGCTTCCGCGCGCTCGCCGAGTTCGAGGACGCGCTGCGGCTGGCGGGACGGCTCGGGGAGCAGCTGGTGCAGGGCCTGTACGACGGTCTGTCGGACGGCACGGTCCTGCCGGAGTGAGCGGTTGTGCGGCGACCGTACAACGGTTGGGGCATCCCCTCACCGATGGCCGGGGACGCTGTATACGCTCAGACCCGAAACCCTTTCCGCACGGCCCGTCAGGAGCAGCGATGCACGGCCCCGGCCTCCCGCCGCAGCACGGTCACCAGCCCACCACCGGGGGCGTGGTGGCACTCCGGGTGCTGTTCACGCTGCTGCCGATCCTCACCTGCGGGTTCTTCGCCTGGGGAACGATGCTGAGGCTCGCGCTGCTCACCCGTAAGGCGCACGACTGGGTGCTGCTCGTGGTCAGCGGCGTGCTCTCCGTCTCCTTCCTCGTCCTGGTCGGCATGGACCCCACGGAGGACACCAGCGGCTGGCAGGGCAACCTCGGCATGGGCGGCTCGCTCTTCACGGGCTTCGCGATCTGCGTGTACTACCTCGTCGCCGACATCAAGCACTACGAGGCCAAGTCCGCGGCCCAGCGCGCACACTGGTACCCGGCGCAGCAGCCCGCGCCCTACGTGCCCCCGCAGCCCCAGCCGCAGCCGCCGGTCCAGGGGTACGGGTACCCGCCGGCCCAGCAGCAGGCCCCCGCGCACCCGCCGATGCCGCCGCAGCCCCAGCCCCAGCCCCAGACGCAGCCGCGCATCGGGCAGGTCCGCGCCGAACTGGACGAGCTCAGTGAGCTCCTGCGCAACCAGCCGCCCCGCGACCAGACGTCCCCCGACGGGGATACGAACCGGTGACCGACCGCCTCATCGGTGACCGCTACCAGCTCGCCACCGTCCTCGGCCAGGGCGGCATGGGCCAGGTCTGGACGGCCTACGACCGCCGCCTGGACCGGCGCGTCGCCGTCAAACTGCTGCGCCCCGACAAGGTCGCCGGCCCCGGTACCGTCGCCGAGGAGCTGCGCCGCCGCTTCGTGCGCGAGTGCCGGGTCACCGCCCAGGTGGACCACCCCGGCCTGGTCACCGTGCACGACGCGGGCAGCGACGGCGACGAGCTCTACCTCGTCATGGGCTACGTCGAGGGCGCCGACCTGGCCGACCACCTCGCCGAGCACGACCCGTACCCCTGGCAGTGGGCGGTCGCGGTCGCCGCGCAGCTGTGCGCGGTGCTGTCGGCCGTGCACGCGGTGCCGATCGTGCACCGCGACCTCAAGCCCCGCAACGTGATGGTCCGCCCGGACGGCACCGTCCTGGTCCTGGACCTCGGCGTGGCCTCGGTGATGGACACCGACACCACCCGCCTCACCAGCACCGGAACACCGATCGGCAGCCCGGCGTACATGGCCCCCGAGCAGGCCATGGGCGGCGCGGTGGGCCCGGCCACCGACCTGTACGCGCTCGGCGTGCTGCTGTACGAACTCCTCAGCGGCAACGTCCCCTTCGCCGGATCCACCGCCCTCGGCGTCCTGCACCGCCACCTGTACGAGCCGCCGCTCCCCGTCCGGCGGCTGCGCCCGGAGATCCCGGCCGAGCTGGAGGCGGTGCTGATGCACCTCCTCGCCAAGGACCCGCAGGACCGGCCCGGCTCCGCGCAGGAGGTGTACGAGGCGCTCTCCCCGCTGCTGCCCTCCCGCGGCAGCGCCGGCCCGGCCGGCCCGCTCGACCCGACCCGGCCCTTCCTGCGCCCCCACGCCCCCTGGCCCGACCGGGCGGCCGTCATCCCGCCCCGGCCGAGCGCGCCCCCGGCGCCGCCCAAGCCGGACATCCCGGGCGCCGTCGACGAGGCCCGCAAGCTCCTGGACCAGGGCCGGCTCACCCAGGCCGGGGACATCCTCGGCGGCATCCTCCCGGCGGCGGCCGCCGAGCACGGCGAGCACTCCCCGGTGGTCCGCTCCCTGCGCAAGCAGTACGCCGCCACGCTGATGGACGACGGCCAGTACCGTCGCGCCCTGCCGGAACTGCGCCGTCTCGCCGACGAGTTCCCGGCCGGCGACCCCCAGTCGCTGCGCTTCCGCTACGACTCGGCGCAGTGCCTGGAACAGCTCGGCGAACCGGCCGCCGCCCTGGCGGAGTACCGCTCGCTGCTCCCGCTGTTCGAGAACCACTACGCCAACCCGGACCCCGGCCTCCCGCTGGAGGTCCGCCGCCGCATCGCCCACCTGCTGCTCTCCCTGGGCGACCGCCCGGCGGCCCACGACACCCTGGCCCGGCTGCTGTTCGACGCGGAACGGCTGCACGGCCCGGCGCACGCCTTCCCGGCCGAGATCCGCCGCACCCTCCAGTGGCTGGGCCAGGTGCGCTGACGCCGCCTCAGGCGCCCGGCGAGGCGATCGCCAGCCCCAGCGCCTCCGCCGCCTTCAGGAGGCGCTGGTCGTACGTCACGAAGGTGAGCGGCTCGGCGCCGGGCTGGCCGGCCAGGAGCTGCGCCGTGGCGAGGTGGAGGGAGTCGAGCGACCGCAGCAGCGGGTCCGTGTAGGCGGCGGCCGTTGCCCGCACGGCGTGGTCGATCTCCAGCCGGTACAGGCGCGTCAGCGCCCCCGGTACGCCGGCCAGCGCCTGCGGGGCGGACCGGCGGAGGGCTCGCGGAACCTCGACCTCGACCAGGGAGGACGAAACCAGCGGCGTCTGAGGCCTTTCGGCCAGCCACTCGACCAGCTCGGCGCTGCCCTGCTCCCGGCGCACCAGCTTCACGACGGCCGCGGAGTCGAGGTAGATCACCAGCGCTCCTCGTCACGCGCGGCAGCGAGTTCTGCGGCGGAATCCACCCCGGGATCCCCCAGAACGGGGGGGAGCGGGAAAGGTCCGCCGGAGAGGGGGGCGGTGGCGCGCCCCTCCGCAACCAGGCGATCGAGCAGGGACTGCGTCGCGGTGACGGGGACGAGCCGGGCAACGGCCGTTCCG
Source organism: Streptomyces sp. NBC_01408 (assembly GCF_026340255.1). Classification (GTDB taxonomy): domain Bacteria; phylum Actinomycetota; class Actinomycetes; order Streptomycetales; family Streptomycetaceae; genus Streptomyces. Next base: position 2,430,861 of record NZ_JAPEPJ010000001.1, read on the forward strand.
CTCACGGTGACCTCCAGGGACTCGCCGCGCTGCACTCGCGCGAGCACGGCGCTGGTGTGCTGGTTGAGTTCACGTACAGGGATGCGGTCCATGCTGTCAGCGTAGAACGTTGTGTTCTACGCCGGAAGGGCGGTTTCGTCCGAACGAGTGACCGTGGCCTTCCCGCGGTGGCGGGCGGAGAGGCGGAGGGCCAGCAGTGCGGCCAGGGCCGCGCCCGCCAGTGCCAGCCCGGGGAACAGGCCCGGAGGCCGGAAGATGCAGGTCACCCGTGTGGTCCGGCCGTCCAGGGGGACCGACACCAGGCCCAGGTGGGCCGCGGCCGGGCGGCCGTTGCAGCTCCATCCCGCGATCGCGGGGACCGAGAGGACCGCCGTGCCCGTGGCGCCCGGGGGAAGCTCGGCCCGGATGTCCGAGGAGCCCACCCGCAGGGAGGTCGCCGCCGAGGCGCGCAGGGACACCACTGCCGCGTCGAGCAGCGGCCGGTCCAGGCAGGACAGGGTCCACCGGGGCGGCGGGGCCGCGTCGAAGACGAGGGCCGAGGAGGGCCCCCGGGAGAGACCCATCGGCTGGAGCGCCGCGCGGTTGCGGGGGGCGCTGCCGTTCAGCCGGAAGCCCGGCCCGTCGGCGAGGCGGGCCGTCGCGTTGTACTCCGGCGCCCACAGGTAGGCCTCCGTGCCCGCGCGGCAGACCCCGGGCGCGACCGGGTCCTCGTACACCCTCGCGCCCAGCAGCAGCTCCTGGTTGGCGAAGGGGGAGTCCCCGTAGGCCCGGAGCGGGCCCGGCGGGCGGACGGTGACCAGCGGCGGGACCTCGGCCCGGCCGATCGTGCCGTCGGGCCGCAGCCGGGCGCCGACCGCGAACACGGCGTCCGTCACCGGGTTGTCGATGCTCTGAACGTTGCGCCCGCGCGAGGTCCAGCCCGCCCCGAGGGCCACCATCGTGTCCGTGAACACCGCCGGGGTGTGGCTGCTGTAGTACGAGCCGCCCTCCCCGCCCAGCAGCAGCGGGTCGTTGCCCGACAGCGCGGGCCGGCTCGGGTCGGTGCGGTACGCGGGCCAGCCCTCCGCCCCGGCCAGGGCCTCGGCGCGCGCCGTGTGGGCCGGGCCCCAGGAGGGGTAGTCGTCGAGGCCGCCCAGCTTGCCCTTGTGCCCGTACGCGGTGGTTGCCGCGGCCTGGACCAGCAGCACCGTCGCCAGCAGGCCCGCCGCGGGGAGCACGAGGCTGCGCCGGCGCAGCGCCCACCAGGCCGCGCCGGCCACCGCGAGCCCGCCGCAGAACAGCACGTACCCCGAGGACGTCGCCAGGGTGCTGCCGCGGGACCACCAGGCGGCCGCCGCCAGCAGCCCCGTCCCGGCCGCCAGCGCCCGCACCCCCGGCAGGCCCGCCGCCAGCCCGGTCCAGGCGGCGATCACGGCGATCCCGGCCAGCACGAAGGTCTGCCGGTACGGGCTGCCGTTCGGCGTCGCGAAGAGGTGCCAGGCCAGGTGGGCCGGCGCCCACTGGAGGGACAGCGCGACGACGGCCGTCAGCCCCGCCCAGTACAGCCGGGTGCGCGCCGGCACGGCCCGGTGGAAGGGCAGCGCGGCCAGCAGCAGCAGGGTTCCGGTGCCGACGAAGACGGCGGGGGAGGAGAAGGAGTACGTGCCCGGCAGCAGCCGCGCGAACAGGTCCGCCCAGGACACCGGGCGGAACTCCTTGACCCACCCCGGGTAGGCCTGTCCCGAGCTGAGGAAGAGCGGGGCCAGCACCGGCGCGGCGAGGGCGATCCCGAGGACGGTCGCCAACGCGGCCCGGCCGACGACCCGCAGCCGTTCCGCCGCGCCCTCCCGGGTCAGCACCACCCGTACCAGCAGCACCAGCGCCGCGCCCAGGGTCGCCATGTAGGCGGTGTAGAAGTTCGCCGTCCAGCACAGGGCGACCACCAGCACCCCCACCACCGGCCGGCGCCCCCGCAGGGCCCATTCGCCCGTCAGGCACAGCAGGGGGAAGGCGATCAGCCCGTCCAGCCACATCGGGTTGTAGGCGGCCTCGATCACCGACCAGCCGCACAGCCCGTACGAGGCCCCCAGCAGCCCCGCCGCCCACCACGGCCCGCGCCGCTGGGTGCGCAGCAGCCAGGTCATGGCCGCTGACGCGGCGGCCGTCTTCGCCACGGTGACCACGTACACCGCGAGGTCTATGTCCGCGCGCGGGAAGAGCCCGACGAGCACGGCGAAGGGGCTGGCCAGATAGGTGCCCAGGTCCGGCAGGAAGCTCGTGCCGTAGCCGGACTGCCAGTTGAACAGCAGTCCGCCCTGCGCACGGCCGTGCAGGAGGTCCCACAGGTGCGCGTGGAAGGGCACGAACTGATTGCCGAGGTCGTTGATGCTGCGGTGGCGCGGTCCGTACGGGAAGACGCGGGCGGCGGCGTCCCCGGCGCACACGGCCACCGTCGTGATCAGGGCGGCGAGCGCCGAGCCCGACAGGCTCCGGCGGCGCGGCGAGCGGTGCGGTGTCGACATGGTGGGGCGACCCTGGCAGCACCGGGGGTCCGAAGGATGGCCACCGGGTGAACGCGAACCCCAACACCCCGGGAATCGTTGGTCGAACCGGTGGCTCGGACCACTCTGACCTCATAACATCGATCACCGCACGGCCTTGTGCAAGAACGCACAATCTCCCGGCCCTGGAGGCTCCTTTGCACCGTCGCACAGCGCTCTCCGTCTCCGCCGCCCTGCTGGTGGCGGCTCCCCTCCTGTCCGCCTGCTCGGGCGAGACCCGCCCCGGCACGGCGGCCGTCGTCGGCGGTGAACGGATCACCACCTCCGCGCTCCAGGCCCAGGTCAACGACGTCCGCGCCGCGCAGAACCGTTCGGGCCAGGCCGCCGCCGAACTCATCGCCCGCACCCCCAACCTGGAGCGGGCCAAGCTCGGCAAGATGATCCAGCTCCGGGTGCTGGAGAAGGCCGCGGACGGCGCGGGGATCTCGGTGAGCACCAAGGAGATCGAGGAATCCCGCGAGGCGCAGGAGAAGGGCGCGGGAGGCCTGGAGGAACGGGCCCTCCAGGGCCGGGTTCCCCTCGCGCCCGCGCAGATCGACGAGGAGCTGCGCTTCCAGCTGCTGCTCGGCAAGCTCACCGAGCGCTTCGGCGAGGACAAGATCCTCCAGCCGCTCTCCCAGGCCGCCGAGCAGCTAGACATCGAGGTGAACCCGCGCTACGGGGCATGGGACGCCCGCCAGATCGGTCTGGGTGCGGCGGACACCCCCTGGATCACCCAGCGGACCGCACCGGAGCAGGCGCCCCCCGCCGGAGCCTGACACCGGCGACCGGAGGTAGGTTCGGAGGGTGACCGACCACGACCCCTCCGAATTCACCACGGCCGAGCCCACCGGCCGCATCGTCCTGCTGACCACCAGCCACCGGGTCGCCCCCGGCGTGCTGTCCTGGCCCGCGTGGCAGACCCTGCACGCCGCGGACCGGGTGCTGTGCGCCGACCCCGGCCACCCTCAGCTGCCGTACCTGCGCGAGGCGGGGGTCGAGGTCGTCCACGAGAGCCCGGACGCGCAGGCGCTGGTCGAGGCCTGCGCGGGCGGCCGGACCGTCGTGGTCCTGCCGGGCGGGGAGGGCGACCAGCGGCTGACCGACGGGCTGGCCCGGCTGGCCGGCTCCGGCCGGGTCCAGATGCCCGACCTGGAACTGCTGCCGGGCTCCTACGACCTGCCGGGCGCGCGCCTGCTCGACCTGGTCCAGGTGATGGACCGGGTCCGGCGCGAGTGCCCCTGGACCTCGCAGCAGACCCACCGGGGCCTGGCCAAGTACGCGATCGAGGAGGCGTACGAGCTCGTCGAGGCGATCGAGGACGGGGACCGCGAGGAACTGCGCGAGGAGCTCGGGGACGTACTCCTCCAGGTGGTCTTCCACGCCCGCATCGCGCAGGAGGGCACCGGCGAGGACGCGGACGAGGCGTTCTCCATCGACGACGTCGCCGGGACCCTCGTGGAGAAGCTGGTCCACCGCCACCCGCACGTCTTCGGCGACGCGAAGGCCGAGACCCCCGAGGACGTCCACGCGCACTGGCAGCGCACCAAGGCGGTCGAGAAGCAGCGGGAGTCCGTCACGGACGGGATCCCGCTGGGCCAGCCCGGTCTGGCGCTGGCGGCCAAGCTCGCGGGCCGGGTCCGCGCGGGCGGGGTGGCCGTGGAACTGCCCCGCGGCGAGGGCATCGGCTACGAGCTGCTGGCCCTGGCGGCGCGCGCCGAGGCGGCGGGCACCGACCCGGAGACCGCGCTGCGCGCGGCGGCCCGCGCCTACCGGGACGCGATCCGGGCCGCCGAGGGCGTTACTCCCTGATACTGCGACCGGAAAGGTCCACCGGGTCGCGCCGCCGGCAAACCCTTCCGGCCACGGCACCGGCGGAGGTCAGTGGTTCCCCGGCGCGCGGCCCGAGGGGTTGTGCCAGTGCGGGGCGGGCCGGTTCAGGAACCACTCGCCGAAGCCCAGCGGGCGGCCGCCCGCGCCGTTGTCGCGGCCGGTGGCGGGTACGGAGTCGTAGAAGATCCGGCCGGGGCGGGCGCCCAGCTCCTCCAGGAGGCCGGCGGTCGCCTCGATGAACAGCGGCGGTCCGCTGAGGTAGACGTCCTGGTCCGGCCACATGGCGCGGTGGCCGAGCGCGGTGGCGAGCCGGTCGGTGGCCTGGTTGCGGTGCTGCCCCGGGGCGGGCGTGATGTAGGTGACGGCGAGCCAGTCGCGGGCGGCCTCCCACGCGTCGATGAGCGGGCGGTCGTAGAGGTGCGCGGCGTCCCGGGCGGCCACGAAGAGCCGTACGTCCTGATCGGGAGGGTGCTCCGCGAGTTCTTCGAGCATGGCCCGGATCGGCGCCCAGCCGGTGCCCGCGGCGATGAAGCTGACCGGGCGGTCCTCGCGGCGGAAGGTCAGCCGGCCGGCGGGCGCGCCGAGCCGCAGCACGTCGCCGGGCCGGACCTCGCGGACCAGGGCGTTGCTGAGCCGCCCGTGCTCGATCCGGCTGACGTGGAGGTCGACGGTGTGGTCGGGGCGCGGGGCGCTGCCGATCGAGTACGTGCGCCAGGTCGTCGGGACCCGGTCACTGCTGACGCTCACGTACTGGCCGGGCAGATGGCGCAGCGGCGCGTGCGGCCGCAGGGTCAGTACGGCGATGTCCTGCCCGTACTGGAGGTGGCGCACGACCTCGGCGTCCCACCACGGCGGGTCCTCGCTCTCGTCGGCGCCGGCCGTCATCGCGTCGGCGATCACCTGGTACGCCTCGGCCCAGGCCTTCTCCACGTCCGGGTTCCAGGCCTCGCCGGAGGTCGCGGCGAGCGCGGCGAGCAGGCTGGAGCCGACGGCCGAGTAGTGCTCGGGGCCGGCCAGGAACTTGCGGTGGTCGCGCCCGAGGTCGCGGAGATAGGGGAGGAGGCTGTCGTCCTCCAGGTGGGCGATCACGTGGGTGAGCGCGGCGAAGAGCCGGTCCCGCTGGCGCTCCATGTCCTGGGCGGAGGCCGGGAAGAGGTCACGGATGCCGGGGTTGTGCCAGAAGAGGTGGGAGTAGAAGAACTTGACCGCGTGCTCGGCCCGTCTCTCCACCACCGCGAAGCTGCTTTTCAAGATCCTCACATCCACAAAACCGAAAGTAGGAACGCGGGGGAACCTGAGGTCAAGGGAAGGGGGATCTACGGACAGCCGCGACGAACAGCCCATATGGGGTGCCGGGTGCGGGCCGGGATACGGTCATCGGGTGCATGAGCAGACTCCCCCAGCCCCAGCCGACACCCCCGGACCCGAGGGTCCGACCCTCTTCGACTGGGAGTTCGCGACCGACCCCTATCCGGCGTACGCCTGGCTGCGCGAGCACTCCCCGGTGCACCGCACCAAGCTGCCCAGCGGGGTCGAGGCCTGGCTGGTGACCCGGTACGCCGACGCCCGCCAGGCCCTCGCCGACCAGCGGCTCAGCAAGAACCCGGCGCACCACGAGGGATCGGCGCACGCCAAGGGCAAGACCGGGATCCCGGGGGAGCGCAAGGCGGAGCTGATGACGCATCTGCTCAACATCGACCCGCCCGACCACACCCGGCTGCGGCGCCTCGTCTCCAAGGCGTTCACCCCGCGCCGCGTCGCCGAGTTCACCCCGCGCGTGCAGGAGCTGACCGACCACCTCATCGATCAGTTCGCGGAGAGGGGTGAGGCGGACCTCATCCACGAGTTCGCCTTCCCGCTCCCCATCTACGCCATCTGCGAGATGCTCGGCGTACCGCGCGAGGACCAGGACGACTTCCGCGACTGGGCCGGGATGATGATCCGCCACGGCGGCGGCCCGCGCGGCGGCGTCGCCCGTTCCGTGAAGCAGATGCGGACCTACCTCGGGGAACTCATCCACCGCAAGCGGGATGATCTGGGCAATGACCTTATTTCCGACCTGATCCGGGCGAGCGACCACGGCGACCACCTGACGGAAGCCGAAGCCACCGCCATGGCTTTCATCCTGCTTTTCGCCGGTTTCGAAACCACCGTGAACCTCATCGGCAACGGAGTCCACTCCCTCTTCATGAACCCCGGCCAGCGCGAGCGCCTCCAGCGTTCCCTCGCCGCAGGTGAGAGCGCCCTGCTGGAGACCGGGGTCGAGGAGCTGCTGCGCTACGACGGCCCCGTGGAGCTGGCCACCTGGCGGTTCGCCACCGAGGCGCTGACCCTCGGCGGCCAGGAGGTCGCGGCCGGCGATCCGGTGCTGGTCGTCCTCGCGGCCGCCGACCGGGACCCGGAGCGGTTCGCCGATCCGGACACCCTCGACCTCTCCAGGACGGACAACCAGCACCTCGGCTACGGGCACGGGATCCACTACTGCCTGGGCGCTCCGCTCGCGCGACTTGAGGGGCAGACGGCGCTCGCGAGTTTGCTGACGCGTCTGCCCGATCTGGAACTTGCCATTCCCCCCGAAGACCTGCGGTGGCGGGGCGGGCTCATCATGCGTGGCCTGCGCACCCTTCCCGTCCGCTTCACACCCCCAAACGTCTGAAGGCACGCTGACCGGAAGTCAGTTATCGGCGGAACTTGTGACAACCGTTCGAAGGAGGCTAGGTTCTGCCGTTACCCCGCCGTTATGCGAAAGGTGCACCCTCATGCGTTCCGGGAACGGCCGCCACAGACGCCCCCGCCAGGTCCCCGCGCTGGTAGTCACCGCCGGAGTCACTGGCTCCGCGTTGGCCCTGCCGCTGCTTGCCGCCACCAGTGCCACGGCCGCCGACACCTCCACTTGGGACAAAGTCGCCGAATGCGAGAGCGGCGGCACCTGGAGCGCCAACTTCGGCAGCGGCGCGTACGGAGGGCTCCAGTTCACCCAGGAGCAGTGGCAGGGCGCCGGCGGGCTCGACTTCGCCGAGCGGCCCGACCTCGCGAGCCGGGCCCAGCAGATAGCCGTGGGTGAGCGGGTGCTCGCCTCCCAGGGACCGCAGGCGTGGCCGCTGTGCGCGGCCTCGGCCGGGCTGAGCCAGCAGGGCCCCGCCGCCGAGGTGGACCCGGGCGGCTCCGGGCCCGTCAAGCCCTCCCCGTCCCGGCCGGACGACGTGGTGCCGCCCGCCGGAAAGGGTGCGCCGGCCAAGGACTTCGGGGCTCCGACCCCGAAGCCGAGCCCGTCCGGGACCCCGTCGTTCGTGATCCCCGACGGCCCGCTCGCCCCGTCCAGCGGACTGCCCGTCATGCCCGCGCCGGACTTCCCCCCGACGGTGGACCCGTCCGCTCCGGTGAGCCCCGAGGTCCCGGGCGGCGAGAGCACCGCTCCGGTGGACCCGACCACTCCGGCCCCCTCCCCGGACCCGACGGCGCCCACGGCCCCCAGCACTTCCCCGTCCGGCCCGTCCGGCCCGAAGGACCCGGCGACCCCGGGCGCCTCGGCCGACCCGACGGCCCCGGCCCCCTCCGCCGACCCCTCCGCCCCGGCCGAGGGCGGCGGCAAGCACCGTGGCACGCCCGCGGTCGAGGCCCCCGGCACACCTGATGCCGCGTCGGACCCCGTGTACACGGTGAAGGCGGGCGACAGCCTGACGGGCATCGCGGACGCCAAGGGGCTCAAGGGGGGCTGGAACGCGCTCTACCAGGCCAATGAGCAGGTCATCGGCGGGGATGCCGACCTGATCAAGCCCGGTCAGAATCTGGATCTAAGTAAGAAATAGCGGCACTTCGGGCATCCGGAAAGGGCTGAATGTCGGTTTTCTGTAAGTGAGACATGTGTCTCTTCAGGTCAACTGGCGTGTCCTGCCCGGAAGCTGCTGCAAACCCCGCCCTCACCTGCGCAAACAGCCTTGCGGAGGGCGCAAGTAGGGGTCGTTTCTCCCCGATGTCGCTCGTTGAACATCGGGGAGAGACCTGTCTACCTTCTGAATCGCTCGCCACCGCGGGCTCCTTCGACCGCATCGCCGAATCCTGCCGGCGGACGGGGGGAACAGTCGTCGCGTCAAGCGCCGAAGGCAGGAGCGGGGGAACCAAGGTAGGCGCCGGGAGCGGCCGTTGAGAGACGGTCACGCCACCGGCTTGGGGTAAAGACGTGCGCCAGTCGCACGGCCGGGCAACTCACTCGCCCGAACCCGACAGCTCACCTCGTAGGCGTCGGTGAGGAGAAACTCCATGCTGCTTTCCGGCAAGGGCAAGCACCGCCGCGCCTCCAAGGCCGCTCGCATCGTCACGCTCGCCGGTGTCACCGGTGTGGCAGTCGCCGCCCCCCTGATGGCGGCCGGCTCCGCCAGCGCCGCCACGGGCTCCGAGTGGGACCGTGTCGCGCAGTGCGAGTCCGGTGGCAACTGGGCCATCAACACGGGCAACGGCTACTACGGCGGCCTGCAGTTCTCGTCCTCCACCTGGGCCGGCTACGGCGGCAAGGCGTACGCCGCCCAGGCCAACCAGGCCACCAAGTCCCAGCAGATAGCCATTGCCGAGAAGGTCCTCAAGGGCCAGGGCAAGGGCGCCTGGCCGTCCTGCGGCGTCGGCCTGTCCAACTCCTCGTACACCGGTGGCGGCGCGGCGGAGACCCCCTCCAAGCCGAAGGCCGAGCCGAAGAAGCAGGAGAAGAAGGCCGAGCCGAAGAAGGAGACCAAGCGCTCCGAGGCTCCGACCACCCGCTCCGAGCGCTCCACGGCCGCCGTCCCGGCCCCGGCCAAGCCGAAGGCCCAGGCCCCGAAGACCGAGGCCCCCAAGACCGAGGCCCCGAAGACCGGCAACGGCTCGTACGAGGTCAAGCCCGGCGACACCCTCGGCAACATCGCCGAGGCCAACGGCGTCCAGGGCGGCTGGCAGCACCTCCACGAGCTGAACAAGGACATCGTGGCGGACGCCGACCTGATCTTCCCCGGTCAGAAGCTGAAGCTCAGCTGAACACTGCGGTCATGACCGCAGGACAGTTCGCGGCCCGCCGCTGAACGCATGCACCACCCACCGCCCGGCGCGCCCCTTCCACGCGCCGGGCGGTGGCATGTGCACCGTCAGAACCGCCCCGGGCAGGGGTCCTATGTCCTGGAAGACGTGTATTCGGGCCCTTTTTCGTCCCAGGAGGCGGGCGGTCGGCGGGCCGATCGCCCGGAGCCGGTTAGGCTCTAGTCGGCAAGGCCGTCCCACGGCCTGACACGCCACCGCACACCCAGCGTCACATCCCAGAAGGAGATGCTCGTGCCGTCCATCGACGTCGTCGTAGCCCGGGAAATCCTGGACTCCCGAGGCAACCCCACGGTCGAGGTCGAGGTGGGCCTCGACGATGGCAGCACCGGCCGTGCTGCAGTTCCGTCCGGCGCCTCCACCGGTGCCTTCGAGGCCATCGAGCTCCGTGACGGTGACCCCAACCGTTACTTCGGCAAGGGCGTCGAGAAGGCCGTCCTGGCCGTCATCGAGCAGATCGGGCCGGAGCTCGTCGGCTACGACGCGACCGAGCAGCGCCTGATCGACCAGGCCATGTTCGACCTCGACGCCACCGACAACAAGGGCTCGCTCGGCGCCAACGCCATCCTCGGCGTCTCCCTGGCCGTCGCGCACGCCGCGTCCGAGGCCTCGGACCTGCCGCTCTTCCGCTACCTCGGCGGTCCGAACGCGCACCTGCTGCCCGTTCCGATGATGAACATCCTCAACGGTGGGTCGCACGCCGACTCCAACGTGGACATCCAGGAGTTCATGATCGCCCCGATCGGCGCGGAGTCCTTCTCCGAGGCGCTGCGCTGGGGTGCCGAGGTCTACCACACCCTCAAGAAGGTCCTGCACACCAAGGGCCTCTCCACCGGTCTCGGTGACGAGGGCGGCTTCGCGCCGAACCTGGAGTCCAACCGCGCCGCGCTCGACCTCATCGTCGAGGCCATCAAGCAGGCCGGCTACACCCCGGGCAAGGACATCGCGCTCGCGCTCGACGTCGCCGCGTCCGAGTTCTACAAGGACGGCAAGTACGAGTTCGAGGGCCAGTCCCGCTCGGCCGCCGAGATGACCGAGTACTACGAGGAGCTCGTCTCCGCGTACCCGATGGTCTCCATCGAGGACCCGCTGTACGAGGACGACTGGGCCGGCTGGAAGACCCTCACCGACAAGCTGGGCACCAAGGTCCAGATCGTCGGCGACGACCTCTTCGTCACCAACCCGGAGCGTCTGGCCCGCGGTATCGAGGAGGGCTCCGCGAACGCCCTGCTCGTCAAGGTGAACCAGATCGGTTCGCTGACCGAGACCCTCGACGCCGTCGAGATGGCCCAGCGCAACGGCTTCAAGTGCATGATGTCGCACCGCTCCGGTGAGACCGAGGACGTCACCATCGCCGACCTCGCCGTCGCCGTGAACTGCGGTCAGATCAAGACCGGCGCCCCGGCCCGTTCGGACCGCGTCGCCAAGTACAACCAGCTGCTGCGCATCGAGGAGATCCTCGACGACGCCGCGGTGTACGCGGGCCGCAGCGCCTTCCCGCGTTTCAAGGGCTAATCACGCTCTTGCCTCCGTACGTCCCCGCACTCGGTCCCGTACCGTGTGCGGGGACGTATTGCGTCGTACGCATATAGGGGAGGCGGGATCAATGGCCGGGAACCGGGATCGGTTCTCCACCTTCTCCACCGCGACCAGGCTCAAGCAGCTCGGCGAGCGGACCGCCGCCCACGTCTACCGCTCCCAGTCGCGCCGTCAGGTCCGCCGCAGCCGGCTCACCGGCCGGGCAGCCCTGCTGGTGCTCGTCCTCTGTACGCTGGTCGTCGCCCTCGCGTATCCGATGCGCCAGTACGTCTCCCAGCGCTCGGAGATCGCGGAGCAGCAGCGGGCCGCCGCCACCGCGCGCGAACGCCTCGAGCGGCTGCGCGACGAGAAGGCCCGCTGGCAGGACGACGCCTACGCGGAGCAGCAGGCGCGCAAGCACCTGCACTACCTCCGTCCGGGGGAGACCGGCTACATCATGAACGACCCCGGGGCGGGCGGTCCCGAGCCGCGCCGCACCGGCCAGGCCGGGTCCGACCGGCCCTGGTACTCGAACGTCTGGGACGGCGTCGACAAGGCCGACCGCCCCGGCGACTGACCATCACCGGCGCCTGACCAGCGCCGTCGAGCACCGCACCCATCCACGAGAACGAAGAGACTTCCTCCAGGCATGCAGACGCCCCCGCCCCAGACCGACCGGACCGAGCCGACCGACGCGGACATCGAAGCGTTCGAGCAGCAGCTCGGCCGCCCGCCGCGCGGGCTGCGCGCCATCGTGCACCGCTGCCCGTGCGGCCAGCCGGACGTGGTGGAGACCGCCCCGCGGCTCCCCGACGGCACCCCCTTCCCGACGCTGTACTACCTGACGTGCCCGCGCGCGGCCGGCGCCATCGGCACGCTGGAGGCCAACGGCGTCATGAAGGAGATGCAGGCCCGGCTCGCCGAGGACCCGGAGCTGGCCGCCGCCTACCGGGCCGCGCACGAGGACTACATCCAGCGCCGTGACGCCATCGAGGTGCTCCAGGGCTTCCCGAGCGCCGGCGGGATGCCGGACCGGGTCAAGTGCCTGCACGTGCTGGTCGGCCACTCCCTGGCGGCCGGCCCGGGCGTGAACCCGTTCGGCGACGAGGCCCTGGCGATGCTGCCGGAGTGGTGGGCCAAGGGTGCCTGCGTCACCCTGTGCGGCGAGAAGAAGGAGTCCGAGTGACCCGGGTCGCGGCCATCGACTGCGGTACGAACTCCATCCGGCTCCTCGTCGCGGACTGCGACCCGGCCACCGGAGAACTGGTCGAACTCGACCGCCGGATGACCATCGTCCGGCTCGGCCAGGGCGTGGACAAGACCGGCCGGCTGGCCCCCGAGGCCCTGGCGCGGACCTTCGACGCGTGCAGCGTGTATGCGGAGATCATCGCGCGGCACGGCGTCTCCGGCGACCGGGTGCGCTTCGTGGCCACCTCGGCCTCCCGGGACGCGGAGAACCGCGCCGACTTCGTCCAGGGCGTCAAGGACATCCTGGGCGTGGAGCCCGAGGTGATCTCCGGCGACCAGGAGGCCGAGTTCTCCTTCACCGGCGCCACCAGGGAGCTGACCGCTCACGACCACCTGGAGCGGCCGTTCCTCGTCGTCGACATCGGCGGCGGCTCGACGGAGTTCGTCGTCGGCGAGGACCACGTCCGGTCCGCCCGCTCGGTGGACGTGGGCTGCGTCCGGATGACCGAGCGCCACCTGGCGGTGGACGGCCAGGTCAGCGACCCGCCCACGCGGGAGCAGGTGGCCGCCGTACGGTCCGACATCGAGGCGGCGCTGGACCTGGCCGCCGAGTCCGTCCCGCTGGCCGAGGCCCGCACCCTGGTGGGCCTGGCCGGCTCGGTCACCACGGTCGCCGGGATCGCCCTCGGCCTGCCGGAGTACGACTCCTCGGCCATCCACCACTCCCGGATCTCCTACGAGCAGGTCCGCGAGGTCACCGAGCGGATGCTGACGTCGACGCACGCGCAGCGCGCGGCGATCCCGGTCATGCACCCCGGCCGGGTGGACGTGATCGGCGCGGGCGCGCTGGTCCTGCTGGCCGTCATGGAGCGGATCGGAGCCTCGGAGGTCGTGGTCTCGGAGCACGACATCCTCGACGGAATCGCCTGGTCCGCCGCCTGAGCCCCGGCCGACAGCCTTGGGCCCCCGCGGTTTCGCCGGGGGCCCGGAGGTCGGTCAGCCCCGCCCTGCTGCTCTCGTACGCCGCGTTCGGCGCTCTCGTCGCGGGCAGCCAGCGGGGCGCCGGAGGCCCTGATTCGCAGGCCGAACCGGCTGGTGGGTCGCCTGAAGAGGGGGCTGGAGGGGACTTTGGTCCCGTGATCCACATGAACTTCGTGAAGTTCTTCACAAGGAATTGGGGTCCGATGGGTCAACACGAGGGTCGTTCGGGCCCCTCCGGAGGGCTTCAGGGCGTCCTCGGGGGTCGTTCGTACGAATAGCGGACGCGACGGGTTCCGTATCAGAGGTACGGACAAAGAGCCGTGGTCCAGTCCGGTTGAGGGCCTGGAGGCCAGTTCAGGGCGGGTGTACAACGACTCCCGTTACACCGTGGTTCCCGTTGGGCGCCATGACCTGGGTCACGTGGGCCGCGCAGTGTAGCAGAGGGTCTCCGACTGCTTGTGAAGGGGCTCACGAGCGGCACCCCTTTGGGTGCTGGATACTCGTTCCATGAGCACCACGGAGCGTCCCAGGATCCTCGTTGTAGGAGGTGGGTACGTAGGCCTGTACGCAGCCAAGCGCATCATGAAGAAGATGCGTTACGGCGAGGCGACCGTCACGGTTGTCGACCCGCGCTCGTACATGACCTACCAGCCCTTCCTCCCCGAAGTGGCCGCAGGCAGCATCTCGCCTCGGCACGTCGTCGTCCCGCTGCGACGCGTGCTGCCCAAGGCTGAGGTCCTCACCGGCCGGGTCACGACCATCGACCAGGACCGCAAGGTCGCCGTCGTCACGCCGCTGGTCGGCGAGGCGTACGAGCTGCCCTTCGACTACCTGGTGATCGCGCTCGGCGCCGTGTCCCGCACCTTCCCGATCCCCGGCCTCGCCGAACAGGGCATCGGTATGAAGGGCGTCGAAGAGGGCATCGGCCTGCGCAACCACGTCCTCGAGCAGCTCGACAAGGCCGAGTCCACGACGGACGAGGACGTCCGCCGCAAGGCCCTCACCTTCGTCTTCGTCGGCGGCGGCTTCGCCGGTGCGGAGACCATCGGTGAGGTCGAGGACATGGCCCGGGACGCCGCGAAGTACTACTCCACGATCAAGCGCGAGGACATGCGCTTCATCCTGGTCGACGCGGCCGACAAGATCCTTCCCGAGGTCGGGCCCAAGCTCGGCACCTGGGGCAAGGAGCACCTCGAGTCCCGCGGCATCGAGATCTACCTCAGCACCTCCATGGACTCCTGCGTGGACGGCCACGTGGTGCTGAAGAACGGCCTCGAGGTCGACTCCAACACCATCGTGTGGACCGCCGGCGTCAAGCCGAACCCGGCCCTGGCCCGCTACGGCCTGCCGCTGGGCCCCCGCGGCCACGTGGACGCCCAGCCGACCCTCCAGGTCACGGGCACGGACTACATCTGGGCCGCGGGCGACAACGCCCAGGTCCCGGACGTGGCCGCCCGCAAGGCCGGCGTCGAGAACGCCTGGTGCCCGCCGAACGCCCAGCACGCGCTGCGTCAGGCGAAGGTCCTCGGCGACAACGTCATCTCGGGCATGCGGGGCTTCCCGCAGACCGAGTACTCGCACTCCAACAAGGGTGCGGTGGCAGGTCTCGGCCTCCACAAGGGCGTCGCGATGATCGTCATGGGCAAGACGAAGATCAAGCTCAAGGGCCGGCTGGCCTGGTACATGCACCGTGGCTACCACGGCATGGCCATGCCGACCTGGAACCGCAAGATCCGCGTCTTCGCCGACTGGACCCTCGCGATGTTCCTCAAGCGCGAGGTCGTCTCCCTCGGCGCCCTGGAGACTCCCCGCGAGGAGTTCTACGAGGCCGCCAAGCCCGCGCCGGCCCCGGCCGCCGCGGCGAACACCCCCCAGAAGGCCAAGGCCTCCTGACCCGCTGTTCCCGCTGAACAGCTGAGCACGACCCCGAAGGGGCCGCCCGCCATCCGTGGTGCGGGCGGCCCCTTCGGCGTACCCGGAGGGGCGTGTGGACGGACGGGCGGCTTACCCGGGGCGGCGGATGGGTAGACGGTTCTGTCGGACCTTTGTGGAGGTGCGCCATGACCGACGCCGCGCCGCGGCTGGCCGCTGTTGCCGAGATCCTGCTGGGCGCCCCGCTGCCCGTCCGTATCAGGGCGTGGGACGGCAGTGAGGCGGGCCCGCCCGGAGCCCCGCTCCTGGCCGTGCACGACCGCCGCGCGCTGCGCCGGGTGCTGTGGAAGCCCGGCGAACTGGGCCTCGCCCGCGCCTGGGTGGCGGGGGAGCTGACGGTGGAGGGTGACCTGTACGCCGTGCTGGAGCGCGTGGCGGGCCTGCTGTGGGAGCGGCCGCCCGAGACCGCCGCCGTGGAACCGCCTGCCGGCGACGAGGCCCCGGCGCGCCCTCCCGCGGGCCTGACCGCCCTGCTGCGCGATCCCGTGCGGCGGGCGGCCCTCCGGGAGCTGGTCACCCTCGCCGGGCCGCTGCCGCCGCCCCCGCCGCCCGCCGAGGAGGTCGCCCGGCACTCCGGGCCCCGGCACACCAAGGTCCGCGACCGCGCGGCCATCAGCCACCACTACGACGTCGGGAACACCTTCTACGAGCGGGTGCTGGGCCCCTCGATGGTGTACTCCTGCGCCTACTGGAGCCCCGGCTCCACCTTGGAGGAGGCCCAGCGGGACAAGCTGGGCCTGGTCTGCCGCAAACTCGGGCTGCGGGCCGGCGACCGGCTGCTGGACGTCGGCTGCGGGTGGGGCTCGATGGCCCTGCACGCGGCCCGCGAGTACGGCGTCCGGGTCACGGGCGTCACCCTCTCGCGCGAGCAGGCCGCGTACGCCCGCAAGCGCGTCGCCGACGAGGGCCTGGCCGACCTCGTCGAGATCCGGATCCAGGACTACCGGGACGTCAGGGACGGGCCGTACGACGCGATTTCCTCCATCGGGATGGCCGAACACGTCGGGTCCGAGCGCTACCGCCAGTACGCCCGCACCCTGTACGCCCTGCTGCGGCCCGGCGGCCTGCTGCTGAACCACCAGATCGCCCGCCGCCCGGCGCCCGACGAAGAGGCGTACCGGATCGACCGGTTCATCGACGCCTACGTCTTCCCGGACGGCGAACTCTCCCCGCTCGGCACCACGGTCGGCGAACTGGAGCGGGCCGGCTTCGAGGTCCGCGACGTGGAGGCCCTGCGCGAGCACTACGCGCTGACCCTGCGGGCCTGGGTGGCGCGGCTGGAGGAGCACTGGGACGAGGCCGTACGGCTGTCCTCGCCCGGCCGGGCCCGGGTCTGGCAGCTCTACATGGCGGCGTGCGCGCTCGGCTTCGAACGGGCCCGGCTCGGCGTCAACCAGGTGCTCGCCGTGAAACCCGCGGCGGGCGGCGACTCCGGGCTTCCGCTGCGGCTGCGCACCTGGGGCGCGTAGGCGGGTAGACGCGCAGGGCCCGGGGCTGCAGCCCCGGGCCCTGCGCGTCTACCCGTACCGCTACTCGGTCTTGATGGCGGTGAGCATGTTCAGGCGGGCGGCGCTGCGCGCCGGCCACATGGCGGCCAGGACGCCGACCACGGCGGCCAGCAGGAGGAAGATGCCGATCCGGTCGTACGGGAGGACCAGCTCGTAGTTCGGCATGGACTTCGCCAGCGTGCTGCCGACGGCCCAGGCGAGGAAGACACCGATGGCGATGCCCAGGACCGCGCCGAAGAGCGAGATCACCACGGCCTCCAGGCGGATCATGTTCTTGACCCGGCTCCGGTCGAGACCGATCGCCCGCAGCATGCCGATCTCCTGGGTCCGCTCGAAGACGGACATCGCCAGGGTGTTGACCACGCCGAGCACCGAGATGATCAGCGCCATGCCGAGCAGGCCGTACATGATGTTCAGCATCGTGTTGATGAGGCCGCCCATCTCGTTGCGCATGTCCTGCTGGGTGGCGACGGTGATGGCCGGGTTCTTGCCCAGGGCGTCGACGACCTTCTGCTGGCCGGCCGCGGAGGCCCCGCCGTCGACGTTGACGTACACCTTCGGGGTGTACTGCTCCTCGCTGTGCTCGCTGAGGATCTTGTTGTCGAGGACGTACGGGGAGAGCATGCCCTCCATGTCCTTGTAGACCGCGCCGACCTTCAGGGTGCCCTTCTGGCCGTCCTCGTACTGGACCTGGAGGGTGGAGCCGACACTGAGCTTCTGCTTCGTCGCGGTCTTTTCGGCGACCGCGAGCTCGCCCTTGCCGAGGCTGTCCAGCGAACCGCTCGTGACCTCGATGTTCAGCATCTGGCCGATGGTGGCGGGGTTGACGCCGGAGGCCGACCGGAAGTCCTCGCCGACCGTGAAGTAGCCCGCCGCCTCCGGGGAGACCGCCTTGATCCCGGGGGCCTTGGCCAGGGTCTCGGCCACCGACTTGTCCAGGCTGCCCATGTCGCCCGCCATGGAGACCCGGTAGTCCGCCCGGAGCTTCTCGGTGCTCATCCGGTCGACGACCTTGCCCACGGTGATGCCGAGCACCGACAGGGTGGTGACCAGGGTGAGGCCGATCGCCAGGGAGGCGGCGGTGACGGCGGTGCGGCGCGGGTTGCGGACGGCGTTCTGGGCGGCCAGCTTGCCGGGGACCCCGAACACCTTCTGCAGCAGCGGGCGGACGGCCGCGATGACCGGCTTCGAGAGCAGCGGCAGCAGCACGATCATGCCGATGAGCATGAAGAACGCGCCCGCACCGATGGTCATGCGGCCCTCGTCCTTGCCCATGGACACGCCGAGCAGGACCAGGCCGACGGCGAGGACGCCGATGACGGAGCCGATGACGTTGCGCAGCACCAGGGACTTCGCGCTGGCCGGCAGGTGGGCGCTGCCCATGGCGGCGACCGGGGCGATCCGGCCGGTGCGCCAGGCGGGCAGTACCGCGGCGACCGTGGTGACCAGGACGCCGATGACAAGGGCCGCGACGACCGTGGCCGGCGCGATCACGAGGCCGCCGCCCGGGAGCTTGGCGCCGAAGGAGCCGATCAGGGAGCGGATGCCGACGGCCAGGCCGATGCCGCTGATCAGACCGACGGCGGCGGACAGGATGCCGACGACCAGGGCCTCGGCGAGGACCGAGCGCATGACCTGGCCGCGGTTGGCGCCCACCGCGCGGAGCAGGGCCAGCTCCTTGGTGCGCTGGGTGACCAGCATGGTGAAGGTGTTGTAGATGAGGAAGACGCCGACGAAGAGCGAGATGCCGGCGAAGACGAGCAGCATGGTGCTCAGCTGGCCGAGGCCCTTCTCGATGTCCTTGGCCTGCTCCTCGGCGAGCGCCGCGCCGGTCTGCGCCTTGGTGTTCTTGCTGTCGAGCAGCGGCTTGATCTCGGCGAGCAGCTGGTCCGCGGAGGCGCCGCCCTTGGCGCCGACCGACAGCTCCTGGAAGAAGCCGGGCTGGAGGTAGAGCTCCTGGGCGACCTTGGTCTCGAAGAGCACCAGGCTGCCGCCGGCCTGCACGGCGCCGTCCTCGGTGGTGAAGACACCGGCGAGGGAGTACTCCTTGACCGGGCCGTTGGTGGCGACGCGGACCTTGTCCCCGACCTTGTACGAGCCCGCCTCCGCGGTCGCCTTGTCGAGTGCTATCTCGTCGGCCTTGACCGGGCCGGCGCCCTGGACGAAGGAGTAGTGCGGGTCCTTGCCGTCCTTGACGGGCGTGTAGTTGGCGCCCTTGTTGGACCAGCCGGCGCCGATCAGCTTGCCGTTCTCGTCGCCCACGCCGGCGAAGCCGGAGACGCGGCCGGAGACGGAGTCGACGTCCTTGAGGGCCTTGACCTTGTCGAGGGTCGCCTGGCTGAGGCCGGGCTCGCCCTCCTTCTGGCCGTTCTCGTTGCGCCCCTGGCCGTACGAGGTGACCGAGACGGCCACGCCCTCGTAGCTCTTGGCGGACTGGCTGGAGAGGGACTTCTTGAGCGTGTCGGTGAAGACGAGGGTGCCGGAGACGAAGGCGACGCCGAGGGTGACGGCGAGCACCGTCATCAGCAGCCTGGCCTTGTGCGCGAGGACGTTGCGCAGGGCGGTACGGAACATGGGGGTCTCAGTCCTGGGGCTGGAAAGTCTGGAGGAGGCCTCAAGGGCTTCCGAGGGCGTGCTGCGGAGCCGCGGGGCGGTCCCCGGCCGGCTGGGTCAGCTGGTGCGGCCCTTGGCGTCGAACGCCTTCATGCGGTCGAGCACGCCGTCGGCGGTGGGGCTGAGCACCTCGTCGACGATCTGGCCGTCGGCGAGGAAGATGACGCGGTCCGCGTAGGAGGCGGCGACCGGGTCGTGGGTGACCATCACGACGGTCTGGCCGAGCTCGCGGACGGAGTTGCGCAGGAAGCCGAGGACCTCCGCGCCGGAGCGGGAGTCGAGGTTGCCGGTGGGCTCGTCACCGAAGATGATCTCGGGGCGGGAGGCCAGGGCGCGGGCCACGGCCACGCGCTGCTGCTGGCCGCCGGAGAGCTGGGTCGGGCGGTGGGAGAGGCGGTCGGAGAGGCCCACCATGGCGATCACGGTGTCGAGCCACTGCCGGTCGGGCTTGCGGCCGGCGATGTCCATGGGGAGCGTGATGTTCTCCAGGGCCGTCAGGGTCGGCAGCAGGTTGAAGGCCTGGAAGATGAAGCCGATCTTGTCCCGGCGCAGCTGGGTGAGCTGCTTGTCCTTGAGGGAGCCCAGTTCGGTCTCGCCGATGCGGACGGAGCCGGCGGAGAAGGTGTCCAGCCCGGCGACGCAGTGCATCAGGGTGGACTTGCCGGAGCCCGAGGGGCCCATGATCGCGGTGAACTCGCCCTGGGCGAAGTTCACGGAGACGTTGTCCAGGGCGACCACCCGGGTCTCGCCCTGGCCGTACACCTTGGAGAGGCCGGTGGCGCGGGCGGCCACGGCCTGGGCGGTGTGCGGGGCGTAGTTCATGGTGGTCACGGAAGCGACTCCTGTTCGGGACTGGGGCTGCAGTACGGCGGGACGTTCCCATCGTCGCCGCACCCGACCCCGCTCGGGATCAGCCGAGGTGCCCGTTCTCCGGCCCACTGGAGTCTGATCACCGGGCCTCCCGTGTCCTCCTCTGGTATGACAGGAGCCCTGACGGCCGACCGGAGCAACGGGGTGGCGCGCAGGGGTGGCGCGCGGGGTGGCGCGGGCCATCGAAATCCCGTCAATCCCGTACCGGGGGCGATAGCGGCCCGAAACGGGCCGACCGCGCATTCTCGGGTCTGACGGCCACTCAAGCGCCAATAAAATCAGACAACATCGGCTAGAGCGCCCGATGGCGGCCAGTCCGTTCCGGATAGGCTCGGCGCAGTGTTCACGGCTTTTCTACGGGGGCCACTACGCCCTGCCCGGATGGTGGAATGCAGACACGGCGAGCTTAAACCTCGCTGGCCCTCGGGCCGTGCCGGTTCAAGTCCGGCTCCGGGCACTCCGCAGCTCTGCGCTCCGCAGCTCTCGCGCGGCTCCTCGTATATCCCCTGCGCTTCGCCGTGCCTTCTCCTAAGATCCTCCTCCAGCAGTAGGGTGCTTTCTTTGCGAGCGCATTACTCTTGTTGCAAGGCCGCGCACCGTGGCCACGGAGGAGTGAGATGAGGAGCAGTAACCCGGTCTTCTCGCGACGGGGGTTCAGCCGCGACACCGGTGGTGGCTACGCGCAGTTCGACGCGCAGCAGCACCAGCAGGCCGGGGCCGCGACCAACCCGTACGCGACGAACCCGTACGCGACCGACCCGACCACGGGTATGCCGCAGGCGGCGCCGCACACCAACGCGATGACCATGGACGACGTCGTGAGCCGTACGGCCATGACGCTCGGCACGGTCGTTCTGACGGCGACCCTCGCCTGGGTCCTGCTGCCGGTCGACCCCGCCAACCTCGGCACGTCGTACGGCATTGCCATCGTCGCGGGTCTCGTCGCCTTCGCCCTCGCGATGGTCCAGGCCTTCAAGCGCAAGGCGGTCCCGGCGCTCATCCTGGGCTACGCGGCCTTCGAGGGTGTGTTCCTGGGCGTCATCAGCGCCGCCGTCAGCACCTACCTGGGCCCCGGTGTGGTCATCCAGGCCGTGCTGGGCACGATGTGCGTCTTCGCCTCGGTGCTCTTCGCCTACAAGATGGGCTGGATCCGCGTCACCCGCCGTTTCTACGGCTTCGTGATGGCCGCAGCCATGGGCTTCATGCTGCTCATGGTCGCGAACCTGCTGTTCTCCGTCTTCGGCGGCGGTGACGGCCTCGGCTTCCGCAGTGGCGGCCTCGGCCTCCTGTTCGGTGCCATCGGCGTCATCCTCGGCGCCTGCTTCCTCGCCCTCGACTTCAAGCAGGTCGAGGACGGCGTGGCGTACGGCGCCCCGCGCGAGGAGGCCTGGCTGGCGGCCTTCGGCCTCACCATGACCCTGGTGTGGATCTACATGGAGATGCTGCGCATCTTCTCGATCCTCTCGGGCGACGACTAGCAGGACCCGGCCGGACCGGCAGCAGCCGTCCGGTCGCCCGCAGCACCGGAAAGGCCCCGCGAGCACACCGCTCGCGGGGCCTTCCCGCGTTCCTAGGCGACAGGGGTCGGGGGACTGGAGTCGGGGGCGGGAATCAGGGGCTCAGCCGAAGCGGCGTGCGGCCCTGCGCAGGTCGTACTCGTGGATGATCGCCTTGGCCTGGCCGTACGACAGCTCGTGCGCGCCGAGGAGCCAGCTGACCTTCTCCTCGAACCGGACGAGGGAGGGGCCCTCGTCGACGGCGCGGAGCCAGTCGATGATGCCACGACCGGTGGCCCGGGGGATTCTGTCGATCATGTTGCGGTGGGTCTGCTCGGAGAACTCTACGGACATGGGCGCCTCCGGAGGTATCGCCGTGCTGTTCTCTTCACGACACCGTGCCGGAGAGTTCGCCCGTTGGCAATGGTGCCCGGGCGGCGCGTAAGGTCGGCCGCGTGCTCGATACTTCACCCCTGACGGCCGTCGTGGAACGCTTCGCCGACTGGCTCCGGGCCGCCCCGCAGAGCCGCCTCCGGCAGGGAGCCGCCGCCGTGGCCCTCGAACTGGCCCGCGAGCTCTCCGCCACGGCGCAGGGGCTGGAGCGGGGCGGCCCGGTGCGCCGGATGCCGGAGGCGGGCCTGTTCGTCGTAGGGGACCAGGTGGCCGTGGCCGGGCTGGACCTCGCCGAGGCGCTGCGGACCGCGCCGGACCGGAACGGCTCGACGGCCCCGTCCGAGGTGCTGGACGAGGCCGTGCGGCTGGTGGAGCAGGCGGAAGTCAGAGCGAGGCGATGACGCGGTCCGCGAGGATGTAGACGTTGCTGTCGGGGTCCTCGGCGTCACCGCAGGAGAAGGTCAGCGCGTACGCGCCGGAGATGCCCGAGCCGCCCAGCAGGACGGGAGCGGTGCCCGAGCGCAGGGCCTCGGCGAGGCGTTCGGCGGTCTCCCGGTGGCCCGGGGTCATGCACAGCGTGGTGCCGTCGGTGAAGACGTACACGTCCAGGGTGCCCAGCGGGCCGGGACGGACGTCCGCGAGGGCCGTACGGGCCTCCGCGAGCTCCTCCAGACGGCTCACCGTGCGCTCGTGGTCGGCGCCGGGGTGCGAGGCCTGCACCGGCACGAAGTCCGGGTGCGAGGGGTGGCGCCGGCGGGCGGCGGCCAGTTCGGCCGAATCCTCGGGGTAGGCCGGGTACTCGTCGACGGCCTCGTCGCCGAGGACCTGGTCCAGACCCACCATGTCGGCCTGCCGGGGCAGGAAGACCGGTGCGTCCTCGCCGAGCCCGGGCAGACCGCCCAGCAGGGACGGCGCGTCGGCGGCGTCGCGGGCCTCCTGAGCGGCCCAGAAGGCCCGCGCCTCGGCCAGCTCGCGCTCGCGCTCCTCGGCGAGGGCTTCGGCCACGGCGGCTCGTATCTCCGCGGCGGGGGACTCCACGGCGTGGCGGGCGTGCGGGACGGTCACACCGCGAGGGTGGGCCGGTCCGGCCAGGTCACCGCGCAGGGCCGTGACCTGCTTGCGCAGTCCGTGGACGGCGTGCAGCGCAGCAGCGCCCACGGCCGTGGCAGCGGCCGTGGTCAGCAGCAGGGCAAGAGACATGGCGCTCACTGACTAACTCCCGTTGTGTTCGATCCCCCGACTTCCTACATCAGAGTGTCCTGACCTGGGAATGGCGTGCAGTGCATTACGTCACGAATTGGACAGGGCTTTGGTCACACCCGTCCCATGCGTACCGGTGTTGACCTGCGGAAATACCTCTCCCCCAGGACAAAGGTCACATCCTGGGGGAGATTCGGTCACAGATGGGCCGCGACGGGATTAGATCCGGCGTCAGTACGCAGGTCAGCGGCCGTCTGGCCCAGATGCCGTGTTTTCACGGTTACTCAGCGGTGATCAGCTGAGCCGCTCTCTCTCTTGGTCGCGCTGAGCTTCGCCTGCGCTGCGGGCAGGTGCCGCCCTCGTCCCTCGGGCGACCCCTACCCTCCGCTGCGGCTCAGCTCAGCCGCTCGATGACCATGGCCATGCCCTGGCCGCCACCGACGCACATGGTCTCCAGGCCGAACTGCTTGTCGTGGAACTGGAGGCTGTTGATCAGGGTGCCGGTGATGCGGGCACCGGTCATCCCGAACGGGTGACCGACGGCGATGGCCCCGCCGTTGACGTTCAGCTTGTCCAGCGGGATCTCCAGGTCGCGGTAGGACGGGATGACCTGCGCCGCGAAGGCCTCGTTGATCTCGAAGAGGTCGATGTCGCCGACCGTCAGACCGGCCCGCTTCAGGGCCTGCTTCGACGCCTCGACCGGGCCCAGGCCCATGATCTCGGGGGAGAGGCCGGTGACACCGGTGGAGACGATCCGGGCCAGCGGGGTCAGGCCCAGCTCCCGCGCCTTGGTGTCGCTCATGATGACCAGCGCGGCGGCGCCGTCGTTCAGCGGGCAGCAGTTGGCGGCCGTGACCAGGCCGTCGGGGCGGAAGACGGGCTTGAGGCCCTGGACGGCCTCCAGGGTCACGCCGGCGCGCGGGCCGTCGTCGGTGGAGACGACGGTGCCGTCCGGGGTCGTGACCGGGGTGATCTCGCGGGCCCAGAAGCCGTTCTTGATCGCCTCTTCGGCCAGGTTCTGCGAACGCACGCCGAACTCGTCCATGTCCTGGCGGGTCACGCCCTTGAGGCGGGCCAGGTTCTCGGCGGTCTGGCCCATCGCGATGTACGCGTCCGGGACCAGGCCGTCCTCGCGCGGGTCGCGCCAGGACGCGCCCTCGCTCTGCGCGACGGCGGCCGTACGGCCCTCCGCGTCGGCGAAGAGCGGGTTGTGGGTGTCCGGCAGGCCGTCGGAGGAGCCCTTCACCGAGCGGGAGACCATCTCGACGCCCGCGGAGATGAAGACGTCGCCCTCGCCCGCCTTGATGGCGTGCAGCGCCATGCGGGAGGTCTGGAGCGAGGAGGAGCAGTAGCGGGTGACCGTGAGGCCCGGCAGGTGGTCCATGCCCATCTGCACGGCGACGATGCGGCCCAGGTTGTGGCCCTGCTCGCCGCCGGGGAGGCCGCAGCCGAGCATCAGGTCGTCGATCTCGCGCGGGTCCAGCCCGGGGACCTTGGCGAGGGCGGCCTGGATGATCGTGGAGGTCAGGTCGTCCGGGCGGACGTCCTTGAGGGAACCCTTGAAGGCGCGCCCGATGGGCGAGCGGGCAGTGGAAACGATGACGGCTTCGGGCATCGGGGCTCCAAGGGGTGCGACGTTGCGGGACCGCATGCGAAGTTACCGCCCCGTACGGTGGAATTCACCGGGTGGGGGGTGTGATGCCGGTCGCTCCCGCGGGGTCTGCCGGTGTCGACCGGTGCGGCGCCGCTGCCGGGGCTCTGCCCCGGACCCCGCTCCTCAAACGCCGGAGGGGCTGGATTTGGCTCAGTCGCGTCGGGCACCGCGCAGCGGCTATACCGGGCCGGCGACCTCCGCGGCCGGGGACGCCAGGTCTTCGGCCTCGACCCGGCGCCGGCGGCGGTGCTTGAGCAGGACCCAGGGGCCACGGGCCGCCGTGACCTCCGTACCCGCCTCGCCCGCGGCAGCGGACGCGGCCTTCGCCACCGGGAGCATGTCCTCGTCCCGCGACACGTCCAGCCGGTCCGACTCCGGCCACAGCCCGAGCGCCGCGCACAGGGTCGGCAGCACGGCCATGGCGGCGGTCGCGTACCCCTCAGCCGAGGGGTGGTAGGAGTCCGGACCGAACATCTCGCGCGGGTTCGCGGCGAACTCGGGACCCAGCAGATCCCCCATCGAGACCGTACGGGCGCCCAGCGCGACCACCCCTATCGTCTGCGCGGCGGCCAGCTGGCGCGAGACCCGGCGGGCCATCCAGCGCAGCGGCTGGTACACCGGCTCGATGGTGCCCAGGTCCGGGCAGGTGCCCACGACGACCTCGGTCCCCGCCAGGCGCAGCCTGCGGACCGCCGAGGTGAGCAGCCGCACCGACTGGGTGGGCGGCATCCGGCGGGTCACGTCGTTCGCGCCGATCATGATCACGCACACGTCGGGGGCGGGCGCCTCGTGCCCGGCGGCTCCGTCGAGCAGCAGGTTCACCTGCCGGTCCAGATCGTCCGACATGGCCCCCGACTGGGCCACGTTGCGCAGCTCCACCGGCCGCTCGGCCACCGCCGCCAGCCCGGAGGCCAGCAGGGCCGCGGGGGTCTGGCGGGCCCGCCGTACGCCGAGGCCCGCCGCCGTGGAGTCGCCCAGCATCCCCAGGCGCAGCGGGCCGGGGCTCTGTTCGGGCCCGGAGAACTCGCTCCCGTACAGCCCGTCCGCGCGCGGCGGGTCCCCCAGTCCGGTGCCCACCGTCCGCTTGGCGAACTGCACCTCCGCCAGCACCAGTCCCACCGCGGCGGCCCCGACCAGTCCGAGTCCGCCCCCGCCGTACGCTGCCCCCGCCGCGATCCGACGGGCTGTTCTCGCTCTGGACACTCTTCAGGCCACCTCGCTTCCCTGACTGAGCCTCGTTTGACCTACCTGCCCCGTACGGACGGTCGGCCAATCCCTTTCCGCATACTCTGGCCGGACCTCCCGGAGAACCCGTGGAGTCCCCTCCTTGGAGAACATGGTGCAATTCCACGACTCGATGATCAGCCTCGTCGGCAACACCCCGCTGGTGAAGCTCAACCGTGTGACCGAAGGCCTCCAGGCCACCGTGCTGGCCAAGGTCGAGTACTTCAATCCCGGCGGATCCGTGAAGGACCGGATCGCCGTACGGATGATCGAGGCGGCCGAGCAGAGCGGAGCCCTCAAGCCCGGCGGCACCATCGTGGAGCCGACCAGTGGCAACACGGGCGTAGGACTCGCCATCGTGGCCCAGCAGAAGGGCTACAAGTGCATCTTCGTCTGCCCTGACAAGGTGTCCCTCGACAAGATCAACGTCATGCGCGCGTACGGCGCCGAGGTGGTGGTCTGCCCGACCGCCGTCGACCCCGATCACCCGGACTCGTACTACAACGTGTCCGACCGCCTCGTGCGCGAGACGCCGGGCGCCTGGAAGCCCGACCAGTACAGCAACCCGAACAACCCGCGTTCGCACTACGAGACCACCGGTCCCGAGCTGTGGGAACAGACGGACGGGAAGATCACCCACTTCGTCGCGGGCGTCGGCACCGGCGGCACGATCTCCGGCACCGGCAACTACCTGAAGGAGGTGTCCGGCGGCAAGGTCAAGGTCGTCGGCGCCGACCCCGAGGGCTCGGTCTACTCCGGCGGCTCCGGCCGCCCGTACCTCGTCGAGGGCGTCGGCGAGGACTTCTGGCCGACCGCCTACGACCCGAACGTCACCGACGAGATCATCGCGGTGTCCGACAAGGACTCCTTCCAGATGACCCGCCGGCTGGCGAAGGAGGAGGGCCTCCTCGTCGGCGGCTCCTGCGGCATGGCGGTCGTCGCCGCCCTGCGCGCCGCCGAGGGCCTGGGCCCGGACGACGTCGTCGTCGTCCTGCTGCCCGACAGCGGCCGCGGCTACCTCAGCAAGATCTTCAGCGACGAGTGGATGGCCGGGCACGGCTTCCTGGAGGAGGCCGGGCCCTCAGCGCGCATCGGCGACGTGCTCGCCGACAAGGAGGGCGGCATCCCCTCCCTGGTCCACATGCACCCCGAGGAGACGGTCGGCCAGGCCATCGAGGTCCTGCGCGAGTACGGCGTCTCGCAGATGCCGATCGTGAAGCCGGGCGCCGGACACCCGGACGTGATGGCCGCCGAGGTCATCGGTTCCGTGGTCGAGAAGGAGCTCCTCGCCGCGCTGTTCGCGCAGCGGGCCTCCCTCGGCGACCCGCTGGAGAAGCACATGAGCGCCCCGCTCCCGCAGGTCGGCTCCGGCGAGCCGGTGGCCGAGCTGATGTCGGTGCTCGGCGAGGCGGACGCGGCGATCGTGCTGGTCGAGGGCAAGCCGACCGGCGTGGTGAGCCGTCAGGACCTGCTCGCCTTCCTGGCCAAGACGGCGAAGTAGCCCGCGGGCTCGCGGGACGCGGCCGCGCTCGGCCGTCGTGCAAACGGTACGGGCCCGACACGTGACGGCAGCACCGGCTTAACACGGCTCCGGCACAGTGGTGTTCGTCGGCAGGGAAGCCCGGGAGACCGGATCCCGGCCGGCGTCACCGAACGGCGTTGCGTGCCTCCGGAGCGGCTCCCGGACCACGTGGACGTCTCGGACGCGGAAGGCCCTGACCCGGCCGTGTCCATCGCGGGGACCGCCGTCGTCCCGCCCCCGGGCAACCGGGGTGCGGCGGTCCCCGCGCCACACCCTTTCCTGGGGCTCCGCCCCAGACCCCGCGCCTCAAACGCCGGCGAGGCTGGATTTGGCTGATGCCGCCCGCCTGGCACAACTCAGCCTCGCCGGCGTTTGAGGCGCGGGGGTGCGGGGGCGGAGCCCCCGAAGCGGCGCCGCGCCCGGACTTACTCGGCGGACCCCCGCCGGAAACGCTTCGTGGCGTGGATGAAGTTCACGCCCACGATGCCGCCCCAGGCGACGAGCAGGCCCGGCAGATGAGCCTGAGTAGCGGCAATGGCGGACAAGGGAATCGCCAGCACCAGCGTGATGATCGCGAAGCCGAAACGTTCACCGAAGTTCCCGTCCACCACGGCAGGACCGGCGGAGCCGCGCGCGGCGGACAGGCGTTCCTCCGCGAGTCGGCGCCGGACCTGCGTGTCGACCTTCTCGACGAACGAGTCCACCAGCGCGGACTCGTACTCCGGACCCAGCTCCCGCCGGGCGTCCAGCGTGGCGTCGAGTTCCTTCTTCAGCTCTTGGGCGTGCGCGTCCATGGCCCCACCGTAGGAACCGCCGCGGCCCCCGGCACTGGGGCTAGCCCCCGTATCCCCGCCGGGACCGTCTCGCGGACCGGCACCGGCTTGCCGAGCTGCATAACCGCATGCAGAGTGCTCCGTGACTGAATAAATCACCGGGACGGAGGGGACGGGATGAGCGACAGCCCGGCCGCGCGGTTGCAGAAGCTGTTCGAGGGCCACCGGCTGACACCTACCCAGCGGCGGATCGCGCACTGCATGGTGCGCGGAGCGGCGGAGGTGCCCTTCCTGTCGAGCGTGGAGCTCGCGGAACTGGCCGGGGTGAGCCAGCCTTCGGTGACCCGGTTCGCGGTGGCCCTCGGCTTCGACGGGTACCCCGCCCTGCGCCGGCACCTGCGCGAGGTGGCTCCGGCGGAGCGGGCGGGCGCCGCGCACGAGGACGCGTACAACGAGTACCAGCAGGCCGTCCAGGGCGAGATCGAGAACCTGCGGCAGCTGGCGGCGATGCTCGCCGACCCCGCGCCGGTCCAGGAGGCGGGCCGGCTGCTCGCCGCCTCGGTCCCGCTGCCGGTGCTGGGGCTCCGGGCGGCGTCCTCGCAGGCGCGCGGCTTCGCGTACTTCGCCGCCAAGGTGCATCCCGACGTACGGCTCCTCGACGAGGGCGGCTCGATGCTGGAGGACCGCATCGACGCGGCCCGTTACGAGGGCGCCACGGCGCTGCTCTGCTTCGCGCTGCCCCGCCACCCCCGGGAGGTCGTGGACACCCTCGAACGCTCGCGCCGGTCCGGGCTGACCGTGGTGACGGTCGCCGACTCGGTCTTCGCTCCGGTGGCCCGCCACTCGGACCTGCTGATCCCGGCGCCGGTCGGCACGGGCCTGGCCTTCGACACGGCCTGCGCGCCGATGCTGCTGGGCCGGGTCCTGCTGGAGGCGATGGCGGACGCGCTGCCGGACGCGCAGGCACGGCTGGAGGCCTTCGACGCCAGGGCCGCTGCGCGGGGCCTGTTCGTGGATTGACGCCCTGCGGCGCCGCTGCCGGGGGCTCCGCCCGGGGGCCTGCCCCGCCCCCGCACCCCCGCGCCTCAAACGCCGGCGAGGCTGGATTTGGCTGACGCCGCCCGCCTTTGAGGCGCGGGGTCTGGGACGGAGCCCCAGGAGCCCGCGCGCAGCGGTTACAGCAGCGCGTCCCGGAAGCCGCCGCCCGCCTCCGCGACGATCGCGGACAGGCTTTGCTCCGGGCGGGCCAGGCTGAAGCGGACGCCGCCCGCCGGATCCACCGTGAAGCCGTGCACCGCCGGTCGCGGCAGGCTGTTGTAGCCGTAGTGGGCGGTGAAGAAGTACGCCCCGGTGTCCGGGACGGCGATCAGGTCGCCCGGGGCCAGCCGCGGCAGCTCCCGGCCCGTGGCGAGGAGGTCGCCCGCGAAGCAGGCCGGGCCCGCGATGTCCTGGGCGACCGGGTCGCCGGTCTTCGGGCCGCCCTTCGCGTCGTACGGCAGGATCCGCAGCGGCCAGGCCGCCGGGGCGTAGACCGTACGGGTCGCCAGCTGGACCCCGGCGTGGGTGAGGGCGATGGGGCGGGCCCCGGTGGTCTTGGTGTACTCGACCCGGGCGAGGACCAGGCCGTGCTTGGCCAGCAGGGACCGGCCGAACTCCGTCACCAGGCCGTACGAGCCGTCGAACAGGGACGGGGCGGCCGCGCGCAGGGCGGCCACGTACTCCGGGTAGCCCGGGGTGTGGGCGTCCGAGGTGAAGTTCACCGGGAGGCCGCCCCCGATGTCGAGGGTGTCGATCTGCCGGCGTCCGGCCGCCGCGTTGACCGTTTCGGCCAGCGCGTGCAGTTCCCGTACGCCCTCGGCGATCAGGGGCAGCGGGACGCCCTGGGAGCCCGAGTGGGTGTGCAGGCGGGTCAGCCACGGCCGGTCCAGGCAGGCCCGTACCAGCCATGCGCGCGCGCCGGGATCGCGCAGCGGGACGCCGAACTTCGAGGTCGCCGTGGCGGTGGACAGCGCGTCGATGGCGCCCGCCCCGGTCTGCGGGTTGATCCGGATCCCGACCGGGGACCGGGTGGGCGCGGCGGCGACGAGCGCGTCGAGGCGTTCCAGCTCCTGCCGGTTGTCGGCGTTGACGGCGATGCCCAGGGCCAGGGCCTCGCGCAGTTCGGCCGCCGTCTTGGCGGGGGAGTCCAGGACGGTCCGCTCGGGCCCCACCCCGGCCGCCCGGGCCAGGGCCAGTTCGCCGGGGCTGGCCACCTCGCAGCCGAGACCGGCGTCGGCGAGCAGCCGCAGCACCGGGACGAGCGGGGCGGCCTTGACGGCGAAGGCGTGCAGGACGGGGGTGCCGGGTGGCAGTGCGGCCGCGAAGGCGCTGGTCAGGGCGGCGGCCGAGGCGCGGATCCCGGCCGTGTCCAGCAGGCAGGTCAGCGGCTCGGCGGTGTCGGCCCCGCCGACGAGGCCCTGCTCGACGGCGGCCCGTACGGCCCGGTCGCGGCGCGCGGCGGCGCCTTCCGGGTCCGTCGGCGTGTGCGTCTCGGCAGCCATGCCCGCCATCCCATCATCCGACGCCGCCGCCCGCAGCTGTTGACTGAATCTATTCAGGGCGGGAGGATGTGAATAGATTGACCAACATCGGAGGAGGCACCGCCATGTCAGGACCCCGCCCCGTACGGGCCGCGCGAGGCACCGAGCTCAGCACCCTGGGATGGCAGCAGGAGGCCGCGCTGCGGATGCTCCAGAACAACCTCGACCCCGAGGTCGCCGAGCACCCCGACAAGCTGGTCGTCTACGGCGGCACCGGCAAGGCCGCCCGCGACTGGCGCTCGTACGACGCGATGGTCCGCACGCTGCAGACCCTCAAGCAGGACGAGACGATGCTGGTCCAGTCCGGCCGCCCGGTCGGCGTGATGCAGACCCACGAGTGGGCGCCGCGCGTCCTGCTCGCCAACTCCAACCTGGTCGGCGACTGGGCCAACTGGGAGGAGTTCCGCCGCCTGGAGCAGCTGGGCCTGACCATGTACGGCCAGATGACGGCCGGTTCGTGGATCTACATCGGCACCCAGGGCATCCTCCAGGGCACCTACGAGACCTTCGCGGCCGTCGCGGCCAAGAAGTTCAACGGCACCCTGGCCGGGACCATCACCCTCACCGCCGGCCTCGGCGGCATGGGCGGCGCCCAGCCGCTGGCCGTGACGATGAATGACGGCGTCGCGATCTGCATCGACGTCGACCCGCGCGCCATCGAGCGCCGCATCGAGCACCGCTACCTGGACGTGAAGGCCGACAGCCTCCAGCACGCCCTCCAGCTGGCCGTCGAGGCCCGCGACGCCCGCAAGCCGCTCTCCATCGGCCTGCTCGGCAACGCCGCCGACCTGCTCCCGCAGATGCTGGCCGAGGGCGCGCCGATCGACATCGTCACGGACCAGACCTCCGCGCACGACCCGCTCGCCTACCTGCCGACCGGCGTTGCCTTCGAGGACATGGCCTCCTACGCGGCCAAGGACCCCGCCGGCTTCACCACCCGGGCCCGCGAGTCCATGGCCACGCACGTCGAGGCCATGGTCGGCTTCATGGACGCGGGCGCCGAGGTCTTCGACTACGGCAACTCCATCCGCGGCGAGGCCCAGCTGGCCGGCTACGACCGCGCCTTCGCCTTCCCCGGTTTCGTCCCCGCCTACATCCGGCCGCTGTTCTGCGAGGGCAAGGGCCCCTTCCGGTGGGCCGCCCTGTCCGGCGAGGCGTCCGACATCCACAAGACCGACAAGGCGATGCTGGAGCTCTTCCCGGAGAACGAGTCCCTGCACCGCTGGATCAAGATGGCGGGCGAGCGCGTCCACTTCCAGGGCCTGCCCGCGCGCATCTGCTGGCTCGGCTACGGCGAGCGCGACAAGGCCGGCGAGCGCTTCAACGACATGGTCGCGAGCGGTGAACTGGCCGCCCCGCTGGTCATCGGCCGCGACCACCTCGACTGCGGCTCGGTGGCCTCCCCGTACCGCGAGACCGAGGCCATGCTCGACGGCTCCGACGCCATCGCCGACTGGCCGCTGCTCAACGCCATGGTCAACGTCGCCTCCGGCGCCTCCTGGGTCTCCATCCACCACGGCGGCGGCGTCGGCATGGGCCGCTCCATCCACGCCGGCCAGGTCACGGTCGCCGACGGCACCCCGCTCGCCGGCGAGAAGATCCGCCGGGTCCTCACCAACGACCCGGGCATGGGCGTCATCCGCCACGTCGACGCGGGCTACGACATCGCGGAGTCCGTCGCGGACGAGCGCGGGGTCCGCGTCCCGATGCGCGAGGGCGACGACGCGTGACCTTCCACGAGATGTGGGCCGAGCTCGCACCCATCGGCAGGAACGCCGACACCGGCGGGTACCGCCGGTACGCCTGGAGCGGGGCCGACACCGACTGCCGGACCTGGTTCCAGGCCCAGGCCGAGGCGCGCGGGCTGACGTACGAGACCGACCGCAACGGCAACCAGTGGGCCTGGCTCGGCGACCCCCTCGCGGGGGACGCCGTGGTCACCGGCTCCCACCTGGACTCCGTCCCCGACGGCGGGGCCTTCGACGGCCCCCTCGGGGTGGTGTCCTCCTTCGCGGCCCTGGACGAACTCCGCAGGAGGGGTGCGGAGTTCGCCAGGCCCCTGGCCATCACCAACTTCGGTGACGAGGAAGGGGCCCGCTTCGGCCTCGCCTGCGTCGGCTCCCGGCTCGCCGCCGGACAGCTGACCAAGGAGAAGGCGTACGAGCTGCGCGACGCCGACGGCATCGCCCTGCCCCAGGCCATGGAGGCCGCAGGCTACGACCCCGAGGCCATCGGGGCCGACCCCGAACGCCTCGGCCGCATCGGCGCCTTCGTCGAACTGCACGTGGAACAGGGCCGGGCCCTGGACCTCTCAGGCGACCGGGTCGGCATCGCCTCCGCGATCTGGCCGCACGGCCGCTGGCGGTTCGACTTCCGCGGTGAGGCCAACCACGCCGGCACCACCCGCCTCGTGGACCGCCGCGACCCGATGCTCACTTACGCGGCGACCGTGCTGGCCGCCCGGACCGAGGCGGCCCTCGCCGGGGCGGTCGCCACCTTCGGGAAGATCTCCGTCGAGCCCAACGGGGTCAACGCGATCCCGTCCCTGGTGCGCGGCTGGCTCGACTCGCGCGCCGCCGACCAGGCCACCCTCGACACGGTCGTCACCGCCATCGAGAAGGCCGCCCACGAGCGCGCCGGCCAGGACGGCATCGACCTCGCGGTCGTCCGGGAGTCCTTCACCCCGGTCGTCGAGTTCGAGCACGCCCTGCGCGACGAGATGAACCGGATCCTGGGCGGGTCCGTCCCCGTCCTCGGCACCGGGGCGGGACACGACGCCGGAATCCTCTCCGCGGCCGTCCCGACCGCGATGCTGTTCGTACGGAACCCGACCGGCGTCTCCCACTCCCCGAAGGAGTTCGCCGCCGAGGACGACTGCGTGGCCGGAGTCCTCGCCCTCGCCGACGTACTGGAAGGACTCGCATGCAGTTGAAGGGGCACGCGGTGACTGCGCACAGGACGTACTGGCTGGAGCACGCCTGGCTCGGCACCCACGTCGAGCCGGGCGTTGCCCTGGAGGTGGCGGAGGACGGGCGGATCGCCGCCGTGCGGACCGGGGTCGAGACCCCGCCCCCGGGCGCGGAGGTCCTGCGCGGCCTGACCCTCCCGGGCCTGGCCAACGCGCATTCCCACGCCTTCCACCGCGCGCTGCGCTCCACCGTCCAGGTGGGCAGCGGCACCTTCTGGACCTGGCGCGACTTCATGTACAAGGTCGCCCAGAATCTCACCCCGGACAGCTACTTCGCGCTCGCGCGCGCCGTCTACGCCGAGATGGCGCTGGCGGGCATCACGAACGTCGGCGAGTTCCACTACGTCCACCACGCCCCCGGCGGCGCCCCCTACGCCGACCCGAACGCCATGGGCGAGGCCCTGATCGAGGCGGCCGCCGCGGCCGGCATCCGCATCACCCTCCTGGACACGGCGTACCTCTCGGCCGGATTCGGGCGGGCGCCCGACCCGCACCAGCTGCGCTTCTCCGACGGCACCGCCGAGGCGTGGGCGGAGCGGGTCGGCGCGCTGAAGCCCCGCGAGCACGCCCTGATCGGCGCGGCGATCCACTCGGTGCGCGCCGTGCCCGCCGGCCAGCTCGCCACCGTGGCCCGCTGGGCCGAGGAGCACCAGGCCCCCCTGCACGTCCACCTCTCCGAGCAGACCGCCGAGAACGACGCCTGCCAGGCCGCCCACGGCCGCACCCCCACCCAGCTCCTCGCCGACCACGGGGTGCTCGGCCCGCGCACCACCGGCGTCCACAACACCCACCTCACCGACGCGGACATCGCCCTCCTGGGCGGCACCACCACCGGCACCTGCATGTGCCCCACCACCGAACGCGACCTCGCCGACGGCATCGGCCCGGCGGTCCGCCTCCAGCAGGCGGGCAGCCCGCTGTCGCTGGGCAGCGACAGCCACGCCGTGATCGACCTGTTCGAAGAGGCCCGCGCGATGGAGCTGAACGAGCGCCTGCGCAGCCGTACCCGGGGCCACTGGACGGCGAACGCCCTGCTGTCGGCGGCGACCGCCGATGGCCATGCGGCGCTCGGCCGGCCCGACGCGGGGCGCCTGGAGCCGGGCGCGCTCGCGGACTTCACCACCGTCGCGCTGGACTCCGTACGGACGGCCGGTCCACTGCCGCGGCTCGGCGCCGAGACCGCGGTCTTCGCCGCGACGGCGGCGGACGTCCGCCACACGGTCGTGGGTGGCCGCCACATCGTCCGCGACGGCGCCCACAGCCTGGTCCCCGACGTCCCGTCCGCCCTCGCCGAGTCCATCGCCGCCCTCCGCGCCTGACCGCAACGCCTGCGGCGGGCCTTCTCCCCACCCCGCCCCTTCCCGAACTGGGGCTCCGCCCCAGACCCCGCTCCTCAAACGCCGGAGGGGCTGAATCTTTCAGCCCGTCCGGCGTTTGAGGACCGGGTCCGGGCAGAGCCCGGTTTCGGGAAGGGGCGGGGTGGGGGACAGGCAAGCCCCGAGAGGAACCCATGACCACCACCGCAATCACCAACATCGGCAGCCTCGTCACCAACGACCCCGCCCTGGGCGACGGCACCCCCCTCGGCCTGATCCAGGACGCGGCCGTCGTCATCGAGGACGACAGGATCGCCTGGGTCGGCCCCACCGCACAGGCCCCGCCGGCGGACACCGCGTACGACGCGGCCGGCCGCGCCGTCATCCCCGGCTTCGTCGACTCCCATTCGCACCTGGTCTTCGCCGGCGACCGCACCGCCGAGTTCAACGCCCGGATGTCGGGCCGCAGTTACTCCGCCGGAGGCATCCGCACCACCGTCGCCGCCACCCGCGCCGCCACCGACGACGAGTTGGAGGCCAACCTGGTCCGTCACCTCGGCGAGGCCCGCCGCCAGGGCACCACCACCTTCGAGACCAAGTCCGGTTACGGCCTCACCGTCGCCGACGAGGCCCGGGCCCTGCGCATCGCCGCCGCGCACACCGAGGAGGTCACCTACCTCGGCGCGCACATCGTCTCCCCCGACTACGCCGAGGACCCGGCGGCCTACGTGGCCCTGGTCACCGGCGAGATGCTGGAGGCCTGCGCCCCGTACGCCCGCTGGGTGGACGTCTTCTGCGAGAAGGGCGCCTTCGACGGGGACCAGGCCCGCGCGATCCTCACCGCGGGCGCCGCCGCCGGGCTGATCCCGCGCGTCCACGCCAACCAGCTGTCCTACGGCCCCGGCGTGCAGCTCGCCGTGGAGCTGGAGGCCGCCTCCGCCGACCACTGCACCCACCTCACCGACGCGGACGTGGACGCCCTCGCACAGGCCGCCGCGACCACGGTCGCCACCCTGCTGCCGGGCGCCGAGTTCTCCACCCGCGCCCAGTGGCCCGACGCCCGCCGCCTGATCGACGCGGGCGCCACCGTCGCCCTCTCCACGGACTGCAACCCCGGCTCCTCCTACACGAGTTCGATGCCCTTCTGCATCGCCCTCGCCGTCCGGGACATGCGCATGACCCCCGACGAGGCCCTGTGGTCGGCCACCGCCGGCGGCGCCCGCGCCCTGCGCCGCGGCGACATCGGCGCCGTCACCCCCGGGGCCCGCGCCGACCTGGCCCTCCTCGACGCCCCCAGCCACGTCCACCTCGCCTACCGGCCCGGCGTCCCGCTCGTCTCCGCCGTCTGGCAGCGGGGCGTACGGGTGGTCTGAACGCGCGGAAACGGCTGAAACCGTGCGGCCGACGGGCCGCTGATCCGGGCTGTCCTTTGTCTTCCCTCCGTAAGGTCCCGGGCGTACCTTGAGCCACCAATCTGATGTGTCGTCAGTAACTTGTGGCCCGAGGGGAAGACGAAGGTGTCCAACCGGAAACGCTCCACCGCGCTCGCGCTGGCCTCCGCGCTGGCCGGATCGGCGGTACTGCTGGCCGCCCCCGCGGCGCACGCCGCCGTCGTCGACGTGGCCTACGACTGCAAGACCCCGATCGGGGACAAGTCGGCGGTGTCGCCCATCGACATCAAGGCCGTCAAAGAGGGCGACGGCTACAAGCTGACGATGTCCTTCCAGAAGGGCGTCTCGTCCAGCCCCATCGAGCTCGGCAAGGGCGCGATGAACCCCAGCGCGGTCATCCTCGTCGACGGGGCCGAGAAGGTCTCCGTACCGGTGTCCGGCCCGCCCAACCCGGAGGCCGCACCCGCCAACACCCCCATCAAGATCACCGACCTCTCAGGCACCTACACGCCCAAGAAGAGCGGCAAGGTCACCTTCACCGCCGGGGTGCTCACCATCAAAGCCATGGGCACCACGACCACCTGCACCCCCGGCAACAGCCCCGGACCGGCCCTGGAACTGGACGTCACCGCCCCCGCCGGCAGCGTCCCGCCGCCCGGCGGCGAGGGCCCCGGCACCCTCCCGCAGACCGGACCCACCGACTCCGCCCTCGCCCTCGGCACCCTCGGCGCCACCGTGCTGCTCTCCGGCGCCGCCGGCGTGCTCTGGCTGACCCGGCGCGGTGGGCGGGCCCGGTCCTGAACGGAGCACCCCCGGCCATGCCCGTGCTCCACGCCCTCAAGCGGCACGTCCGCCTCCTCGTGCCGCTCCTCACCGCTGCCGCGCTGTACGCGGGCTCCGCGCAACCCGCGACGGCGGACGAACCCGGCTGGACCGCCGAACCCGCCGCCGGAACGGCCACCTCCAGGCCCGGTGGCGCCCGCCCGTACTTCTACCTCGCGGGCACCCCCGGCACCGTCCTGGAGGACCGCCTCGCCCTGGCCAACACCACCGACCAGGAGCGCACCGTCACCCTGCGCGCGGCCGACGCCTACAACACCGCCGACGGCGCCCTCGCGGTACGCCCCGCCGCACCCCCGGCCGGGGCCGCCGCCGGGGCCGGATCGTGGATCAGCTTCGGGACCGGCACCACCGTGCGGATCCCGCCCCGCACCCGGGCCGTGGTCCCCTTCACCGTCACCGTGCCGCCCGCCGCCCCGCCCGGCGACCACCCCGCCGCGGTGGTCGCCACCGAAGCCGGCCGCGAGGCGGGCGTACGGGTCCACCTGCGCGTCAGCGGCCCCGCCCTGGCGGCCCTCACCGTCGAGGACGTCGCCGTCCGGGGCCGGGGCTCCGCCGCGGAGGTCGCGTACACCCTGGTCAACCGCGGCAACGTGGCCCTCGCCCCCGAGCTGGAGATCCGCGCGAAGGGCCGCCTCGGCGAGGTGCCCGGCCGCGCGGCCCGCGCCCTGCCCCTCGAACTGCTCCCGGGCCAGCGGGTCGAGCTCACCGAACCCTGGCCCGGCGCCCCCGTCCTCGACCGGGTCGACCTCACCCTCACCGTCACCGCCCCCGGCGGCGCCCGGGCCACCGCCGGCGCCTCGGCGTGGTTCGTGCCCTGGGGGATCGCGGGCTGGACGGGCGCCGGGCTGCTCCTCCTCGGCGGGACCACCGCGGCCGCCCTGCTCCTCGTACGCAGGCGGGCCCGTACGGGGACGCCGCCGGACCAGGCGCCGGACCCCGAGCGCGGCAGCCGCGCACCGGAACACGAACTGACGGGAGTATCCAGGTGAGTGCCAAGGCCGGCGCCGGCATCCGATCCGGAGCCACCGGAAGGCTCGGGGCCCTCCTCGCGGCGGGGCTGGCGGTGTGCGCCCTGGCCCTGCTCCCGGCGGCCCCGGCCGCCGCCGACGAGGGCAAGCCCGCCGTGACCCTCTCCCTCCAGGAGGCCGCCAAGGGCACGGAGATCACCGTCACCGGCACCGGCTGGCGGGCCAAGACCCTGGTGATGCTGCTGGTCTGCGGGCAGAACATGATCGGCGGCACCAACAGCTGCGCCAACGCCGACGGGGCCGCCGTCTCGGTCGCCGACGACGGGCGCTTCGCCGCCCAGCTGCCGGTGGTGGAGCCCCCCAAGCCCTGCCCCTGCGTCGTCAACGTCACCTCGGTCAACGGCGACCAGTCCACCGTCGCCGTCCCCCTGAAGATCACCGGCCATCCCGTCGCCGAGCTGCCCGCCGAATCCGGTACCCCGCGCCTCGCGATGCTCACCGGGGTCCGGCTGAAGGGCGAGGACGGGGTGCTGACCTGGTTCGGCTCCCCGCCCGGCCGGAAGTTCACGGTCACCGTCGGCAACCTCGGCTCCGCCCCGGTCAAGGACCCGGTCTTCCAGCTCGGCACCGCCCACGGGGTGTTCGCCCCGCTGTGGGAGGAGGTCCGGTGGAAGGGCACCATCCCGCCGGGCGGCAAGGCCGAGATCGCGCTGGACGTGGCCCTCACCGCGGGCGCGTACGGGGACTACACGATCTCCCTCAAGTACGGCGAGACGGTCCTGGCCACCCAGCCCTGGGGCGTGGACCGCCCGTACGGGGTCCTGCTCTTCTGGGGCCTGCTCCTGGTGGTCGTCCCGGCCGCGGTCTTCCGTACCGGCATGGCCGTCGTCGACAGGGTCCGCCCGCGCCGCCCCGCGCCCCCCGGCCGCCACCGGGGCACCCGGCTCCCGGAAGCGGCGGCGGCCGTGACGGCCCGGCTGCCCCGCGTACGGCCCGGAGGCCTCGGCGTACGGGGATCCGCGCCGGCCCGCTCCGCCCCCTCGGCGGAGCCCCCCGAGACCCCCACGGCGGTCCTGCCGTGGTTCACCCCGGACAGCGCGCCGGAGACAGCACCACAGACGTCCGCACCGTCTGAGAACCGTTCGACGACGAAGGGACATACGTGAAAACCCAACGGAGGGTGAGCGCGGCCGCGGTCGCGCTGCTGCTCGGCGGCGCGGGTATCGCCATCTCGGCTTCTCCCGCCCTGGCCGGCGAGGCCACGTACAAGGTCAAGTGCGTTCCCCCGGCGGGCGGTGGCGACCCGGTCGAGGGAACGACCACCGCCAAGATCACCGCCCCGGCCACGGCCAAGGTCGGTGACGAGGTCGACGTGGTCTGGGAGACCGTCAAGCCCGCCTCGAACAACACGGACCTGATGGACATCCCGCAGGACGCGGTCCAGCCCACCGGCTGGATCGCGCTGGGCGGGGGGATGGGCGAGCTGAAGGTGGTCGGGGAGAAGAAGAACCCGCCGATCCCCAAGAAGGCCCCCATGGTCATGTCGCCCATGAAGGGCAAGCTGAAGCTCACCAAGGCCGGCAAGATCACCCTGACGCCCGGCAAGTACGACGTGGCCGTGACCTTCTCCTTCGGCACGTTCGTCACCAAGTGCGCCCCGCAGGGCGAGGTGAGCGCCGGGGCCACCATCGACGTGTCGGCGGGCTCCACGGCCGGTGGCTCCACCGCCACCGGTGGCACGACGGGCGGCGGCTCCACCTCCTCCGGGGGCGCCACCACCTCGGGCGGTTCCACCTCGGGCGGTTCCACCAGCTCCGGCGGCACCACCAGCGGCGGAGGCGGCGGCCAGACCGACTTCCCGGGCAAGGCCGTCGAGGTGGCCTTCGACTGCGGTCCGGTCGTCCCCGGAGGCATCAAGACCCCCGTCACGATCAACGCCAAGAAGAACGGCGGCAAGTACGACCTGACGGTCAAGACCGCGAAGGGAGCGATGGCCGCGCCCATGGCGCTGCCCGCGGGGGCCCTCAAGCCCTCGATGAACGTCAAGCTGGGCGGCGCCGACAGCGGCACGGTCAAGGTGGCCGGCCCGGCCAACGCGGAGCCGATCCCGGACAAGGCCCCGGTCAGCCTCAGCGACATGACCGGCACCTACACACCCGGCAAGAGCGGCAAGGTGACGCTGAGCCCGGACCAGCTGACGATCGACGTCACGATGGCCCCGGGCGCCACGCCGATCAACGTGCCCTGCAAGGCGGCCAGCAGCGGCGTCTCGCTGGAGCTGGACACCACCGCCCAGTCGGGCGGCTCCGGCTCGCCGTCCACCACGGGCAACACCTCCACCGGCCCCACCAGCTCGGGCGGGCTCGCCGACACCGGCGCCGAGGACGAGGGCGGCATCAAGGCCCTGGCCCTGGTCGCCGGCACGGTCATCCTGCTCGGCGGCGCGGTCTTCACCTTCACCCCGTGGCGCCGGCTGCGCGGCACCCGGTAGTCCGTCACGGCGGAAAGGGAACGGCCCGGCACACCTTCCGGTGTGCCGGGCCGTTCCGTCGGACGGGGCGCGAACGCGTCAGTTCATGTCGCCCATCAGCTCATTGACCTTCTTGCGGTACATGAAGATCGCGACACCGGCGAGCACGGCGGCGGTCGCCTGGAAGAGGATCACCCCGACGCCGTTCAGCTGCACCTCGGCCAGGCCGAGCAGGCCGGTGATGCAGTCACCGGCGGTGACCGCCAGGAACCAGACGCCCATCATCTGGGAGCCGTACTTCTGCGGCGCCATCTTCGTCGTGACCGACAGGCCGACCGGCGACAGGCACAGCTCGGCGAGGGTGTGCATCAGGAAGATCAGCACCAGCCACCACATGGTGACCTTGGTGTCGTTGCCGGCGGTCTGGCTCAGCGGCAGGGCGAAGACGAAGAACGAGGCGCCGACGATGATCAG
Organism: Streptomyces sp. NBC_01408; assembly: GCF_026340255.1. GTDB lineage: Bacteria > Actinomycetota > Actinomycetes > Streptomycetales > Streptomycetaceae > Streptomyces. The sequence goes on from NZ_JAPEPJ010000001.1 coordinate 2,472,155, forward strand.
GGCCACCGAGAACTTCGCGATGGTGCTGGGCTCGCGGTTCCGGCGGGCCAGGGCCACCCACACGGCGGCGAAGATCGGGGCCAGGGCCACCACGAAGAGCGGGTTCAGCGACTGGAAGATGACGGTCGGGACTTCCCAGCCGAGCAGGCTGCGCTCGGAGTTCTTGTCACCGAAGAGCGAGAGCGTCGAACCGCCCTGGTCGTAGATCATCCAGAACACGGCGGCGGCCACGAAGAACCAGATGTAGGCGCTCATCCGGCTCTGCTCGACGCTGGACAGGTCCTTGTCCCGCTTGATGCGGGTGAGGACGGCGACCGGGATGATCAGACCGGCGATGGTGATCGGGTACAGGGCCCACTTGATGGTGAACATGTCCGCCGCGACCACGGCGCCGTAGAAGACGGCGATGACGGCCAGGACGGCGAGGGCCTTGACGATCACGGCCTTGCGCTCGGCCGGGGTCAGCGGGTTCGGGACGATGCTGCTCTTCGGGCTCAGGGTGCGGCCGGCCAGCAGGAAGATGACCAGGCCGACGCCCATGCCGATGGCGGCGAGGAAGAAGCCGAGGTGCCAGTTGACGGTCTCGCCGATGGTGCCGATGGCGATCGGCGCCGCGAAGGCACCCACGTTGATGCCGATGTAGAAGATCGTGAAGCCACTGTCACGGCGCGGGTCGTCCGCGTCCTTGTACAGGTGGCCGACCATCGTGGAGATGTTGGCCTTCAGCAGACCGGAGCCGACCGCGACCAGCAGCAGGCCGACGAAGAACGCCAGCTGGCCGGGCACGGCGAGCGCCACGTGGCCCGCCATGATGATGAAGCTGGCGACGGCGACCGTCTTGCGGGCGCCCCAGACCCGGTCACCGAACCAGCCGCCGGGCATGGCCATGAGGTAGACCATGGCCACGTACACGGAGTAGATCGCCGTGGCCGTCGCCGCTGTGAAGCCGAGCCCGCCGCCCTGGCTTCCGGTCGCGGCGTCCACACCGCCGGAGACCAAGTACAGAACGAGAAGCGCACGCATGCCGTAGTAGGAGAAGCGCTCCCACATCTCGGTCATGAACAGCGTGGCCAGGCCGATCGGGTGGCCGAGGACGGTCTTCTCGTGAGCGGGGCTCGGTGAGGCCGTCGTCAGGCTGGAAGCCATGGTCGATCCTTGCTTGCTCGGGACGCTTGGCTTCGTGAGCTCATCCGCGCCCGGTGGGGGGTGGCCGGCACCGGCGACGGATGTCCCGAACCCCACGCCCTGGGGTCTCGTCCCCCGACGTGTGCGTCGGAGGCGAAGGTTCAGCCGTATCCGGGATCCACACCCTGTCGCGCACCTTCGCGCGCAGGGCCCGGCCCACAGGTCATTCACTGTCATCGAGCCGGACAGGGCAGTCCGTGGTGTCAGTCCGTCAAGACTGCCGATCCGGCCAGAACAGAAAACAGAGACCTAAGGCGCGCTTTTCGGCACAAAGGTCCCCTGGGTATTGCATCAGGCGTCTCGCCACCATACGACACGACACTGCGGCATATGGAAGGACTTGAGATATGGATCACAAGGGTTCCAGGGAACCGTCTGCCGCTATTCGAAGGTCCTTAGTACTTCATAACCCCAGATCGCGAGGGGTATGCAGGCGCGCCCCTCCTTTCACCGCTCGCGGACTACCATCACCCACATGACGCGTGTACTGCTCGCCGAGGACGACGCATCCATCTCGGAGCCCCTGGCCCGCGCCCTGCGCCGGGAGGGGTACGAGGTCGAGGTCCGGGAGGACGGCCCCACCGCCCTGGACGCGGGACTGCAGGGCGGCGTCGACCTCGTCGTCCTGGACCTGGGCCTGCCGGGCATGGACGGGCTGGAAGTCGCCCGCCGGCTGCGCGCGGAGGGACACGGCTTCCCGATCCTGGTGCTCACCGCCCGCGCCGACGAGGTGGACACGGTCGTCGGCCTGGACGCGGGCGCCGACGACTACGTGACCAAGCCCTTCCGGCTCGCCGAACTGCTGGCCCGGGTCCGGGCCCTGCTGCGGCGCGGCGCCAATGAGACCGCCCAGCCCCCCGCCACCCACGGCGTGCGGATCGACGTCGAGTCCCACCGCGCCTGGATGGGCGAGGAGGAGCTCCAGCTCACGGCCAAGGAATTCGACCTGCTGCGCGTCCTGGTCCGGGACGCGGGCCGGGTCGTCACCCGCGACCAGCTGATGCGCGAGGTCTGGGACACCACCTGGTGGTCCTCCACCAAGACCCTCGACATGCACATCTCCTGGCTGCGCAAGAAGCTCGGCGACGACGCCGCGAACCCCCGCTACATCGCCACCGTCCGCGGCGTCGGCTTCCGCTTCGAGAAGAGCTGACCGCCCGGCCGCAGTGTCGGCTAGACGAGTGAGTCCGAAGTGGCGTCGTCCGCCCGCAGGCGCCACTTCGGACTCACTCATCTAGGGCATGCTCTAGAGCATGCGCCGCCGCCTCATCAACTCCACGCTCGCCGTGGTGCTCGTCGTGATCGCCGTGTTCGGGGTCTCCCTCGTCATCGTGGAGACCCGGACGATCACCAGCAGCGCCCAGGACCGGATCGACTCCGAGGCGCTGCGGCTCGTGGGCATCGTCGAGGCGAGCGTCCTGGAGAAGAAGCCGGTCGCCGCCGGCACGCTCGCCGAGCAGCTCGACGCCGGCCACTACGCCCGCGTCGTGATCCCCGGCCGCGAGGCCGTGGAGGTCGGGCACCGGATCGACGGCAGCGTCGTCCGCGGCACCGCACGCGGCGAACAGGGCGAGACCGTGATCGTCGAGGAGTCCCGCTCCACGGTCACCCGGGAGGTCGGGCGGACCCTCGCGGTGGTCGGCGCGGTGGCGCTGCTGGCCGTCGTGGCGGCCGTACTGCTCGCCGTACGGCAGGCGAACCGGCTGACCTCCCCGCTCACCGACCTCGCCGAGACCGCGGAACGCCTCGGATCGGGCGACCCCCGCCCCCGGCACCGGCGGTACGGGGTCCCCGAGCTGGACCGGGTCGCGGACGTGCTGGACTCCAGCGCGGAACGGATCGGCCGGATGCTGACCGCCGAGCGGCGCCTGGCCGCGGACGCCTCCCACCAGCTGCGCACCCCCCTCACGGCCCTGTCGATGCGGCTGGAGGAGATCACGGTCACGGACGACCTGGAGACCGTACGGGAGGAGGCGACGATCGCCCTGACCCAGGTGGAGCGGCTCACGGACGTGGTGCAGCGGCTGCTGACGAACTCGCGGGACCCGCGTACGGGCTCGGCGGTCCCCTTCGACCTCGACGAGGTCGTCAAACAGCAGGTGGAGGAGTGGCGCCCGGCCTACCGCAGTGCGGGCCGGGCCATCGTGCGCTCCGGGAAGCAGGGCGTACGGGCCGTCGGCACCCCCGGCGCGGTCTCGCAGGTGCTGGCGACGCTGGTGGAGAACGCCCTCATGCACGGCGGCGGCACGGTCGCGCTGCGCACCCGGGTGATCGGGAACCAGGCGGTGCTGGAGGTCACGGACGAGGGGCCGGGAGTCCCGCCGGACCTCGGCAACCGGATCTTCGAGCGGGCCATCAGCGGCCGCAACTCCACGGGCATCGGCCTGGCGGTCGCCCGGGACCTGGCGGAGGCCGACGGAGGCCGACTCGAGCTGCTCCAGGCGGAGCCGCCGGTGTTCGCGCTGTTCCTCAGCCGCACCGCGCCGGACCGGACCGAACCGGAGACCACGGTCCGCTGAGGCGTGAGGCGTGAGGCGCGAGGCGTCTGGCGGGACGGGACTTGCTCGACTAGTTGTTCGCCGGCTCCGGCTCGGGCAGGGGCTGCGGCCGGGGTTCGGGCCTCGGCAGCGGAGCCGGCTCGGGTATCGGCTCGGCCGGTGAGTCCGCCGCGGGGACCGGCAGGGCCTTGAAGACCCAGGTCCGGTAGGACCAGAAGCGGAAGACGGTGGCGGTGCCGATGCCGACGAACTTGAAGGCGTTGCTCGCGACCGGGCCGTCCCAGCCGAAGCCGTAGGTGGCGGTGTACAGCACGCCGTTCTCGATGACCAGGCCGATCGCGCTGAAGGCGGCGAACAGGGTCAGCTCGCGGGTGCGGCCGCTCTGCGCGCGGTCCCGGTAGGCGAAGTACCGGAAGCCGAGGTAGTTCGTGGCGATGGCCACCACGGTGGCTATCACGCTCGCGCGGACCACCTGGAGGTCGGTCGTGTGGCGGATCAGGTTGAAGACGCCCAGGTTGACCAGTACGCCGAGGCCGCCGACCGCCCCGAACTTGGCGACCTCTCGAATGAGGCCGCGTACGCGTTCGACGGCGGAACCGTTCCCCGGAGTGCTCATCTGATGGTTCAGTCCCTGTCGGTCACCGCCCCGCGCGGGGACGTCCGGATCATCGTCAACCCACTCATCGTAAGTGTCCCCCCTGTGGTCCGTCTGTTCCATGGAGCCCCTTGCGACGCACGGCACACCGGCGGGTCCGCGCCAGGGCTGCGCCCGGGTGCGTCCTGATGGCCGAATACCGGCGGATACCCTGGAGGAGTGACGTTCCCGGTAGTCGGCATGGTCGGCGGCGGACAGCTCGCCCGCATGACCCACGAGGCGGGTATCCCCCTCGGAATCAAATTCAAGATCCTCAGTGACACCCCAGAGGACTCGGCGGCCCAGGTCGTGAGCGACGTCGTCATCGGCGACTATCGCGATCTGGAGACCCTGCGCGCCTTCGCGCGCGGCTGTGACGTGATCACCTTCGATCACGAGCACGTGCCCACCGAACACCTCCGAGCCCTGGAAGCGGACGGCATCCCCGTCCGCCCGGGGCCCGACGCGTTGGTGCACGCCCAGGACAAGGGGGTGATGCGCGCCAAGCTCGACGAGATCGGCGCGCCCAGCCCCCGCCACCGGATCGTGCGCGATCCGGCGGACGTGGGCGCCTTCGCACAGGAGGTGGGCGGTTTCCCGGTCATCCTCAAGACGGTGCGCGGCGGATACGACGGCAAGGGCGTGTGGTTCGTCCGCACCCCCGAGGATGCGGAGGCCCCGTTCAAGGCGGGCGTCCCGGTCCTCGCGGAGGAGAAGGTCGACTACGTCCGCGAGCTCGCGGCCAACATCGTCCGCTCCCCCCACGGCCAGGCGGTGGCCTACCCCGTCGTCGAGTCCGTCCAGGTGGACGGGGTCTGCGACACGGTGATCGCCCCCGCTCCGAACCTCTCGGAGGCGCTGGCCGGCGAGGCCCAGGCGCTGGCCCTGCGCATCGCCAAGGAGCTCGGCGTGACCGGCCACCTGGCCGTGGAGCTGTTCGAGACCACCGACGGGCGCATCCTCGTCAACGAACTGGCCATGCGCCCGCACAACAGCGGCCACTGGACCCAGGACGGGGCGATCACCTCCCAGTTCGCCAACCACGTACGGGCCGTCCTCGACCTGCCGCTCGGCGACCCGCGCCCGCGCGCCCGCTGGACGGTCATGGCGAACGTGCTGGGCGGGGACTACCCCGACATGTACGCCGCGTACCTGCACTGCATGGCCCACGATCCGCAGTTGAAGATCCACATGTACGGCAAGGACGTGAAACACGGCCGCAAGGTCGGTCACGTCAACACCTACGGCGACGACCTGGACGATGTGCTGGAGCGCGCACGTCACGCGGCCGGCTACCTCAGGGGAACGATCACCGCTTGACCTCGCCTCTTCCCGGAAGGGAAGAGGCTCCCACCCTCACGGGTGGGGCTTCCTGCTTCACCACGGACCGCCCCGACCGAGAGGGGGACTCCCGATGAGGTCTTGCATCCGCTCCACAGGCAGCAACCGCCAGCCCGGCGGCCAGAAGATTGATTGCGGCGTTCCGGTCCCGGTCGTGGGTGGTTCCGCAGATCCCGCACGTCCAGTGACGGACGTCAAGGGGCATCGGGTCTGCGAGGGCCCCGCAGGTCGAGCACAGGCGTGTACTGGGGAACCACCGGTCGACGATGATCAGCTCGCGCCCGTACCAGGCTGTTTTGTACTCCAGCATCGAGCGCAGCTCACGCCAGGCGGCGTCGCCGATGGCGCGCGCGAGCTTGTGGTTCCCCAGCATGTTCTTGACGGTCAGGTCCTCAATCACGAGCGTTTGGTTTTCGCGCACGAGACGAGTCGTCAGTTGATGCAGGTGATCCCTGCGGCGGTCCGCGATTCTGGCGTGGATCCTCGCCACTCGGATACGGGCCTTGGCCCGGTTGTTGCTGCACTTCTCCTTCCGCGACAGCGCTCGCTGGGCGCGCGCCAGCTGCTCCCGGTCCCTGCGCTCATGCTTGGGGTTCCGGATCTTCTCGCCGGTGGACGGATCCCCACCTGCGGGCAGGGGTCGGGACCATACGATGTCCAGCGGTTCCGGCACCTTCGCGAGCGTCAGGCGGCCGTTGGTGTACCGGAACGCACTGCGTGTGTACTCGGCAGAGGCCCGGGATCCCCGCTTCGACTTGAAGCGGGGATACTTCGCACGCTTCCCCCAGAATCCCGTAAACGCGCTCTGCAGGTGCCGCAGCGCCTGCTGAAGCGGAACCGAGGACACCTCAGCCAGATACGCCAGCTCTTCGGTCCGCTTCCAAGCCGTGAGCAGCGTCGACGTCTGACCGTAGCCAACCCGCTCCCCGCGCGTCCGTGCTTCTGTGCGGGCGGCGAGGGCCAGGTTGTAGACCTTCCGCACACATCCGAACGTCCGCTGCAGCTCAATTGCCTGCGCGTCCGTCGGATAGAAGCGGTACTTGAACGCCCGCTTCACGGAAGAAGAAGTCCCCACGCCCCGGACGCTAGGGGCGGTCACGATCCGAACACAAATACAGGTCATAGCATCACGGAGCGGCACATCGCCGTTGCGCGGCTCCAAGCCACGGATGCGTTTCCTGCCCCGGCTGCAGCCGGGGTTTCTCAAGCAAGGAGATAGGGATGAGCACGTCCTCCGCCGGTCCCGTCATCGGCATCGTCATGGGTTCGGACTCGGACTGGCCGGTCATGGAGGCCGCCGCCCAGGCCCTCGACGAGTTCGAGATCCCGTACGAGGTCGACGTCGTCTCCGCGCACCGGATGCCGCGCGAGATGATCGCGTACGGCGAGCAGGCCGCCGACCGCGGCCTGAAGGCGATCATCGCGGGCGCAGGCGGGGCCGCCCACCTGCCCGGCATGCTCGCTTCGGTCACCCCGCTGCCCGTCATCGGCGTGCCGGTGCCGCTGAAGTACCTCGACGGCATGGACTCCCTGATGTCGATCGTCCAGATGCCGGCCGGGGTTCCCGTCGCCACCGTCTCGGTCGCCGGGGCGCGCAACGCCGGACTGCTGGCCGTACGCATCCTCGCCGCCCACGACACCGAGCTGCTGGCCCGGATGCGGGACTTCCAGCAGGAGCTGAACGACCAGGCCACCGAAAAGGGCAAGCGGCTGCGCACGAAGGTCGCGGGCGCGGACTCCTTCGGATTCGGCAAGTGAGCGCGGCGCAGCGCCTGGCCGAGGCGCGTGAGCTGCTGGCCGAGCACCCCGTCGTGGACGGCCACAACGACCTGCCCTGGGCGCTGCGCCAGCAGGTGCGCTACGACCTCGGCCGGCGGGACATCGCCGCGGACCAGAGCGGGCGCCTGCACACCGACATCCCGCGGCTGCGGGCCGGCGGGGTCGGCGCGCAGTTCTGGTCGGTGTACGTCCGCTCCGACTACGCGGGCGACGAGGCGGTCAGCGCCACCCTGGAGCAGATCGACGCCGTCGCCCAGCTGATCGACCGTTACCCCGGCGACCTGGTGCGGGCCCTGACGGCGGACGACATGGAGGCGGCCCGCGCCGACGGCCGGATCGCCTCGCTGATGGGTGCCGAGGGCGGCCACTCCATCAACAACTCCCTCGCCACCCTGCGCGCCCTGCACCAGCTGGGCGTGCGGTACATGACGCTCACGCACAACGACACGATCGACTGGGCGGACTCGGCGACCGACGAGCCGCGCCACGGCGGCCTGACGGACTTCGGCCGCGAGGTCGTCCGCGAGATGAACCGCGTCGGCATGCTCGTGGACCTCTCGCACGTCGCCGCGACGACGATGCGGGACGCGTTCGCGGTCTCCGAGGCGCCGGTGATCTTCTCGCACTCCTCCGCCCGGGCGGTGTGCGAGCACCCGCGCAACGTTCCGGACGACGTGCTGGAGCTGCTCCCGGCCAACGGCGGGGTGGCGATGGCCACCTTCGTACCGAAGTTCATCCTGCCGGCCGCGGTGGAGTGGACCCTGGCCGCCGACGAGAACCTGCGCGCGCACGGCTTCCACCACCTGGACACCACGCCCGAGGCGATGACCCTGCACCGGGCCTTCGAGGCGCAGCGCCCGCGGCCGGTGGCCACGGCCGCCACGGTCGCCGACCACCTCGACCACATGCGCGAGGTCGCGGGCGTCGACCACATCGGCATCGGCGGGGACTACGACGGCACGGCCTTCACCCCGGCCGGTCTGGACGACGTGGCGGGCTACCCCAACCTGATCGCGGAACTGCTGGCCCGCGGCTGGTCGAAGGCCGACCTGGCGAAGCTGACCTGGTCGAACGCGGTACGGGCACTGCGCGACGCGGAATCGGTCGCCCGCGACCTGTCGGCCACCCGGGGCCCGTCGAACGCGGTGCTGTAGCCCCGCCGTCGGGTGCGGCGCCGCTGCGGGGGCCCGCCCCCGAGTCCCCGCGCCTCAAACGCCGGCGAGGCTGAGTGCGCCTCCGGCGTTTGAGGCGCGGGGTCTGGGGCGGAGCCCCAGGGCCCAGCCACGGCAAGGGCCGCCACCCGAACGCCACACCCGCCGGGCGGCAATCGCGTCCCACGTGTCACGGTGGCAGCACCTCTCCCTGCTGCCGCCGAGACCGGAGCGATTGCCATGGCCGACCTGCAGGATGAACGACCCGACGCGGGCCACGTCCCCGTCGGCCCCGGCTCCCTCGGAGCCGAGGACATCCCCGCCACGACGGCGTTCAGCGCCCTCGACCGGGCCACCGCGCTGCTGTCCGTCCATCCCGTCGCGGACGGGTGCAACACCCTGGTCTGGACCCTGCGCCAGAGCCCGTACCACGACATCGACACCCCGGACACCGGGGTCGACACCGACATCCCCCGGCTGCGCGCCGGCGGGGTGGGGGCCCAGTTCTGGTCGCTGCTGACCCCGCACGCGGCGCCCGCCGCCGACCAGGTGGTCTCCGACACCCTCGAACAGATCGACGTGGCGCTGGCCCTGATGCACCGCTACCCCGACAGCCTCTGCCTCGCGCTGAGCGCCGACGACCTGGCGGACGCCCGCAACCGGGGCCGCATCGCCTCGTTCCTCGGACCCGTGCCCGGCCGCGCCCTCATCGACTCCCTGGGTGCGCTGCGGGCCTTCCACGCACTGGGCGTACGGATCCTCGCGCCCGCGGGAGCCCCCTGGGCGCAGGAGGGCCTCACGGCCTTCGGCCACGAGGTGGTCCGGGAGGCGAACCGGCTCTCGGTGCTGCTGGACCTGGCCGGCTGCTCGTCGGCGGCGGCCTGCCAGCTCGCGGGGGCCTCCAAGGCCCCGGTGATCATCTCGAACACGGCCGCGGCGGCGCTGAACCCGCACCCGGGGAACGTGACCGACGAGGTGCTGCTCGCGCTGCACGCGGCGAACGGCCTGGCCATGGTCACCTTCGACACCGCGCGGACCGGGGACTCCCTGCACGCGGTGGCGGACCACGTCGAGCACGTACGGGCCGTCGCGGGCCCGGACTGCGTCGGCCTCGGCGCCGCCTTCGGTGCGGAGCCGGGCAGCCCCCGCCCGTCCGGCCTGACCGACCCCTCGGGCTACCCGAGGCTGATCGCGGAACTGCTGGACCGGGGCTGGCCGGAATCCGACCTGGCCCTGCTGACCTGGGGCAACGCCCAACGGGTCATCCGCGACGCGGAATTCACCGCCCGCGCGGCCCAGCACCGCAGGACCAGCCCTTCCTGACGGGCAAATCCAGCCCCGCCCGGGGGTCCCCCCCCGGACGGAGTCTGGGGGAGTTTGGGGCGCGGGGGCTCGGGTGCGGCGCCCCCGCAACGGCGCCGCACCCGCCCGGCCCCGCCCGCCCCCGCAGGGCCACGGCTCAGGCGCGCGGGCGGCCCATCGCCCGGTAGGTCCAGCCGGCGGCACGCCACACGGCAGGGTCCAGCGCGTTGCGGCCGTCCAGGATCAGCCGGTCGGTGACGACGCCGCTCAGCTCCGCCGGGTCGAGGTCGCGGAACTCGCGCCATTCGGTCAGGTGCAGTACGACCTCCGCACTCCGGGCCGCCTCCAGCGCGGAGTCCGCGTACCCCAGCGTCGGGAAGACGCGCCGGGCGTTGTCCATGCCCTTGGGGTCGTAGACGGTGACCTGCCCGCCCTGGAGGTGGATCTGTCCGGCCACGTTCAGGGCGGGCGAATCCCGTACGTCGTCCGAGTCGGGCTTGAAGGTGGCGCCGAGCACGGCGACCCGCTTGCCGAGGAACGACCCGCCCACGGCCTCACGGGCCAGCTCGACCATGTGCCCGCGCCGGCGCATGTTGATGGAATCGACCTCCCGCAGGAAGGTCAGCGCCTGGTCGGCCCCCAGTTCACCGGCGCGGGCCATGAAGGCCCGGATGTCCTTGGGCAGGCAGCCGCCGCCGAAGCCGATCCCGGCCCGCAGGAACTTCGCGCCGATCCGCTCGTCGTAGCCGATGGCCTCCGCCAGCTTGACCACGTCACCGCCGGCGGCCTCGCACACCTCCGCCATCGCGTTGATGAAGGAGATCTTGGTGGCGAGGAAGGAGTTAGCGGCGGTCTTGACGAGTTCGGCGGTCGGAAAGTCGGTGACGACCAGCGGGGTCCCCTCCGACATGGGGGTCTCGTACACCTCCCGCAGCAGCTTCTCGCCGCGCTCGCCCTGTACGCCGACCACGATCCGGTCCGGGTGCAGGGTGTCCTGCACGGCGAAGCCCTCCCGCAGGAACTCCGGGTTCCAGGCCAGCTCCACGTCCGCGCCCGCCGGAGCCAGCTCCGCGAGCTTCGCCGCGAGCCGCTCCGCCGAGCCCACCGGCACCGTCGACTTGCCGACCACCAGCACCGGCCGGGTCAGGTGCGGGGCCAGCGAGGCGATCGCGGAGTCGACGTAGGACATGTCGCAGGCGTACTCGCCGTGCTTCTGCGGGGTGTTCACGCACACGAAGTGGACGTCGCCGAACGCGCCGACCTCCTCCCAGGAGGTGGTGAACCGCAGCCGTCCCGTCGAGCCCGGCAGCCCGGCCACGTGCTGGGCCAGCAGTTCCTCCAGCCCGGGCTCGTACATCGGCACCCGGCCCGAGGCCAGCATCTCGATCTTCTCGGGCACCACGTCCAGCCCCAGCACCTCGAACCCCAGCTCCGCCATCGCCGCGGCATGGGTCGCGCCGAGGTATCCGGTGCCGATCACTGTGATCCTGAGGGGGGCCATGGGTGCTCCAGAGGTGCGGGGCCGTTTGCGGCCACTGAGCATAGTCGGGCCCGTCCGGGGGGACGTTCTCCAGCGGGTGCCCGGCTCCGTACGGCTGTCACGCAGCTCACGTACGCCCCACATATCGCTGTCGGGACGCCGGACACTAAGATTTGGGTTACTTAACGGTAGTTAGCATCACGCATCATCTTGGGGAGTGAGAGATCTTGGCGGGTTCTGCCGACTTCGACCTGTACCGCCCGGCCGAGGAGCACGACATGCTCCGCGAGTCGGTCCGCTCGCTCGCCGAGGCGAAGATCCTGCCGTTCGCAGCCGCGGTCGACGAGGAGTCCCGCTTCCCGCAGGAGGCCCTGGACGCCCTGGTCGCCAGCGACCTGCACGCCGTCCACGTGCCCGAGACCTACGGCGGCGCCGGCGCCGACGCCCTCGCCACCGTGATCGTGATCGAGGAGGTGGCCCGCGTCTGCGCCTCCTCCTCCCTCATCCCGGCCGTCAACAAGCTCGGCTCGCTCCCGGTGATCCTGTCCGGCTCCGAGGAGCTCAAGGCCAAGTACCTCGGCCCGCTGGCCAAGGGCGACGCGATGTTCTCCTACGCGCTCTCCGAGCCGGACGCGGGCTCCGACGCCGCCGGCATGAAGACGCGCGCCGTACGCGACGGCGACTTCTGGGTCCTCAACGGCGTCAAGCGCTGGATCACCAACGCGGGCGTCTCCGAGTACTACACGGTCATGGCCGTGACCGACCCGGAGAAGCGCTCCAAGGGCATCAGCGCCTTCGTCGTGGAGAAGGGCGACGAGGGCGTCTCCTTCGGCGCCCCGGAGAAGAAGCTCGGCATCAAGGGCTCCCCGACGCGCGAGGTCTACCTCGACAACGTCCGGATCCCCGCCGACCGCATGATCGGCGCCGAGGGCACCGGATTCGCCACCGCGATGAAGACCCTCGACCACACCCGCATCACGATCGCCGCCCAGGCCCTCGGCATCGCGCAGGGCGCCCTGGACTACGCCAAGGGCTACGTCCAGGAGCGCAAGCAGTTCGGCAAGCCGATCGGCGACTTCCAGGGCGTGCAGTTCATGCTCGCGGACATGGCCATGAAGATCGAGGCCGCCCGCCAGCTGACCTACGCGGCGGCGGCCCGCTCGGAGCGCGTCTCCGCCGGCGGCGCCCACGAGGACCTCACCTTCTTCGGCGCCGCGGCCAAGTGCTTCGCCTCCGACGTGGCCATGGAGGTCACCACCGACGCGGTCCAACTCCTGGGCGGTTACGGCTACACCCGTGACTACCCGGTGGAGCGCATGATGCGCGATGCGAAAATCACACAGATTTACGAAGGTACGAACCAAGTCCAGCGGATCGTGATGGCGCGCAACCTGCCGTAAGCGGTACCGGGCCGGAGGCGGATCTCATCACCCGCCTCCGGCCTTTTCATGCCCCCGGATGGGCTAAATTTGAACCTTCGTACGCCAGAACCGGTTGGGGAGAACGTAATGACGGAAGCGATCCTGCTGGTCGGCGGACAGGGGACGCGTCTGCGGCCCGTGACGGTGAACACCCCCAAGCCGATGGTTCCCACAGCTGGTGTCCCCTTCCTCGCCCACCAGATAGCCAGGGCCGCCGCCGCCGGTGTCACGCACATCGTGATGGCCACCTGCTACCTCGCCGAGGTCTTCGAGCCCTACTTCGGCGACGGATCCGACTTCGGCCTCACCCTCGAGTACGTGGTCGAGGACGAGCCCCTGGGCACCGGCGGCGCCATCCGCAACGCCGCGCAGCTCCTCACCGGCGGCCCGGACTCCTCCGTCCTCGTCTTCAACGGCGACATCCTCACGGGCCTGGACATCGCCGGCCTGGTCGAGTCCCACCGGGCGGCCGACGCCGACGTCTCCCTGCACCTGGTGCAGGTCGAGGACCCGCGCGCCTTCGGCCTGGTCCCCACCGACTCCGAGGGGCGGGTGCTGGCCTTCACCGAGAAGCCGCAGACCCCCGAGGAGATCATCACCGACCAGATCAACGCCGGCTGCTACGTCTTCCGCCGCAGCGTGATCGACTCCATCCCGGCCGGCCGCCCCGTCTCCGTCGAGCGTGAGACCTTCCCCGGCCTGCTCGCCTCCGGCGCCCGGCTGCACGGCGTCACCGAGAACACGTACTGGATGGACCTCGGCAAGCCGGAGTCCATCATCCAGGCCTCCGCCGACCTGGTCCGCGGCGTCGTCCCCTCCCCGGCCGTCCCCGGACGCCGCGGCGAGTCCCTGGTGCTGCCCGGCGCCGAAGTGGCCGCCGGAGCCAAGCTGTCGGGCGGCACCGTCGTGGGCGCCGGCGCCCGTATCGAGGCGGGCGCCGTCGTACAGGGCTCCATCGTCCTGGCCGACGCCGTCATCGGCCCGGACGCCCAGGTCAACGCCAGCCTGATCGGCGCCCGCGCCGAGGTCGGCGCGCGCACCGTGCTGGACGGCACCGTCGTCGGTGACGGCGCCGTCGTCGGGGCCGACAACGAGCTGCGCACCGGGGCCCGCGTGTGGTGCGAGACCCAGCTGCCCGCCGCCGCGATCCGCTTCTCCTCGGACTCCTGACACCGGGTCACCGCCGCGGCCGGCCCCCGGCGCGCGCCTGCCGTACGAGGCACCGCGCGCGCCGCAGGCCGCCCGCCGCCGCGGTCAGTTCCCGCGGACGGTGACCTTCTCGTCGTTCTGGATCTGCGTCACCAGTTCCTTCACCTTGGCCTTGTCCCAGACCAGGTTGCCGCCGCGCTGGCCGGAGATCGGCATGTTCAGCGACACGCCGTCACCGCCGTTGACGCCCTTCATCGCGAAGAACATCTGGCCCATGTCCCACAGGCCCATGTCCTTGTCCACGATGAGGGTGTCCAGACCCGCGCCCAGCGTCGGGTACAGGGCGAACGGGTTCATGACCGTGGCCGGGGTGGCCGCCTGGCTCGCGAGGGCCGACAGGAACTTCTGCTGGTTCTTGGTCCGCTGGAGGTCCGACTCCGCGAAGGCGTAGCGGGTGCGTACGAAGGCCAGGGACTGCTCGCCGTTCAGCGTCTGCTTGCCGGCCTTGAAGTCGGCGCCCGACTTCTCGTCCTTGAACCCCTCCTCGATGTTCAGCTCCACGCCGCCGAGCGCGTCCACGATGTTCGCGAAGCCGGCGAAGCCGATCTCCGCGTAGTGGTCGATGCGCAGACCCGTGTTGTGCTCCACCGTGCGCACCAGCAGCTCGGGACCGTCCTCCGCGTACGCCGCGTTGAGCTTGACGCGGCGCCCCTCGGCGGCGAACTTCTTGCCGGACTGGGAGCCGACGAAGGACGGGATCTCCACGTCCGAGTCGCGCGGCAGCGAGATCATCGTGTTCCCGCTGGAGCACTTCGCGAGGATCATCATCGAGTCGGTCCGCTTGCCGTCGGCCGAGCCCGTGTGGAGCTTCTTCTTGTCCTCGGCGGACAGGCCCTCGCGGCTGTCGGAGCCCACGATCAGGTACGTCGTGCAGTCGCCCTCCTTGGGGCGCTCGATGACCTTGGACAGGTCCACCTCGCGGCGCACCTTGGAGTCGGCCCAGAAGTAGGTGGAGACCGTGGTCACCAGCAGCGCGGAGACCAGGACGATCGAGCCGACCTTGATCCGCTTGCGCCAGTCGACAACGATCCGGACGGGGACGGGGGCGCCGCCCGGTCCGCCCGGTCCGCCCGGCCCGCCGGGTCCGCCCGGAGCGCCGCCCGCGGGCGCGCCGTAGACCTGGCCGGTGTTGTAGCCGCTGTCGTAGCCGCCGTACGTGTCGTGGCCCGGCGTCTGCTGCGGGGGCACCCCGTACGCGGGCGGGCCCGCCGGGGGCCGGCCGGGCGGCGGGACCGCCGGCTGCCCGGGACGCCGCTGCGGGGGCTGCGGCGGCTGCGGCGTCTGCCGCTGGACGTGCCGCATCCGCTGCGCGCCCTCGGGCTGCGCCTGCGCGCTGCCGTGCCCGTATCCGTCGTCGCGCCGGCCGCGCTCGCCGCGGTCGCCGGTCCACCCCTCTGGCCAGTCATTCATGCGCACAAGGATGCCTGGCCCGGCGTGTCGTCCGACACCCCGGTGGGGGTTCCGTACCGGGGCTGTTGCAGAGCTGATGCCTCCGGTACGGCTCTAAGGTGTGCGTATGACACAGATAGCGGGCGAGTTGCCGGGGAAGCCCACCTCGGCCTCCCGGACCACCCTCAGCCACATCATGACCGCCAACGACACCAACCTCCTCGGCACGGTGCACGGCGGCGTGATCATGAAGCTGGTGGACGACGCGGCCGGTGCCGTGGCCGGCCGCCACTCCGGCGGCCCGGCGGTCACCGCCTCCATGGACGAGATGGCCTTCCTCGCCCCCGTGCGCGTGGGCGACCTCGTCCATGTGAAGGCCCAGTGCAACTGGACCGGCCGCTCCTCCATGGAGATCGGCGTACGGGTCCTCGCGGAGCGGTGGAACGAGTCCACGCCCGCCACCCAGGTCGGCAGCGCCTACCTCGTCTTCGCGGCGGTGGACGCGGAGGGCAAGCCCCGTACGGTCCCGCCCGTGCTCCCCGAGACGGAGCAGGACGAGCGGCGCTACCAGGAGGCCCAGATCCGCCGCACCCACCGCCTCGCCCGCCGCCAGGCGATCATGGCGCTGCGCGAGGAGCGGGCGGCGCAGGGCTTCGACGACTGACCTGTCACCCCTGACCTGTCACCCCTGCCCTGCCGGCCGGGCTCGGCGGGGTCCGAAAGAGCCGTCCTAGTTCCCGCAGACCACCTGGTCGCCGGTGACCACGCCGAACTGGCCCTGGTACGGGTCCTCGGCCCGCACCGGCACCACCTTGCGGTAGTCCGCGCCCGCGGTCACCAGCACCGTCCGCCCCTGGCCCGCCACCGCCCGCAGCTCACTGCCCGGCAGCGCGGTCGACACCGTCCGGGCCGAGCGGTCCCAGCGGGGGTCGTACGTGATCACCGTGCGCTTGACCTCGCGGCTGGCGCCGTTGCCGGGGGCCCGGGTGGTGTCGAAGCCGGTGGCGCGCAGCGCCGCGTCGACCCGCCCGCCCAGCCCGTCGATCCGCGTCCCGTTCTCGACCTGGACCCGGATCTGCTGCGGGGGCACGTCCACGGGCACCGCGGCGGGCCGCCCGGCCGGGCGGCCGGGCCGGGCCGGGGCCAGCGGCCGGTCCTCCCGCAGGGCCTCGAACAGCTTGGCGGCCTTCGGCTCGTCCCATTTGACGGTGGAGCCGATGCCCTTGGCCCGGTACGAGGGATTGCCGACGGGCACCGAGGCGAATTCGGAGGAGACCGGGGTGAAGTCCCGCATGGCCTGGCCGAGCGCGAGCATCTGCTCGGAGCCGAAGCCCTTGTCGGCCCGTACGGAGCCGAGCAGGGTGGAGCTGACCTGCTTGAACTTGACGGGGTTGAGCAGTACGCCGCCGTTGGTCGCCTGTTTGATCAGGGCGGCGACGAACCGCTGCTGGCGCTGCATCCGCCCGAGGTCGGAGGCGCCGTCGACATGGCGCGAGCGCACGTACTGCAGGGCCTGTCCGCCGCTGAGCCGGTGGGTGCCGGGCAGCAGGTCGAGGCCGGTGTTGGGGTCGCGCATGGTCTTGGCGGTGCAGATCTCCACGCCGCCGACCGCGTCGACCGTCTTCATGAAGCTGGTGAAGTCGACCTCCAGGTAGTGGTCGATCTTCACCCGGGTCATGTTCTCGACGGTCCGCACCGTCAGGCCGGGGCCGCCCTCGGCGTACGCCGCGTTCAGTTTCAGGGGGTGGGCCTTGTGCGCCTTGCCGGTGACCAGGTCGTGGTGCGCGGGCACCTGGGCGTAGCTGTCGCGGGGCAGGCTGATCACGCTGGCGCGCTCCCGGTCGGCCGACAGGTGCACCAGCATGATCGTGTCGGTGCAGTGGCAGGGCGCTCCGCCGAGGCGGTACTCGCGCTTCTCGTCCGGGCCGATCTTCTCCCGGCCGTCGGTGCCGACCAGCAGGAAGTTCAGCCCGTGCCCGGCCTGCGGCCGGTTCTTCATGTCCTTGAAGGGGTCCACGCGCTGGATCCCGGTGTCCAGGCCGGTCATCACCGCGTGCCCGACGGCCCCGCAGCCCAGGACCGCCAGCGACAGCCCGGCCGCGATCCGCACCCCCCACCGCGGCCGGTCGGCCCCGCGCCGCGCCGGACCGCCACCGCGACCACCGCCGCGGCCACCGCCACCGCCGCGCCGCGCACGCTGCGGCTGGGGTGGCCTGGCGGGACGGGTGGGACGGTGCGGCTGGGGCACGGTGGACACCTCCGCGGGGGTCAGCTGGAAGACCGGGTCGACAGATGGGCCAGAATCGTCTGATTCGTCAGAACAGTAGGCCCATACGATCAGCCTCTGTCCGTACCGCTCGCTCGGCGCGCACCCGGTTCCCCCGTACGCGGTAACGTGACACCGGTACCCGACCTTGAAGGACCACATGCCCGCCCAGCAGCCCGCAGTCTCGGTGATCATGCCGGTGCTCGACGAGGAGCACTACCTCCGCGATTCCGTCCGCCACATCCTGGAACAGGAGTACGCGGGCGAGATGGAGGTGGTGATCGCGCTGGGGCCGTCCACGGACCGCACCGACGAGATCGCCGCCGAACTCGTCGCCGAGGATCCCCGAGTCCACACCGTCCCGAACCCCACCGGCCGGACCCCGGCGGCCCTCAACGCCGCCATCAAGGCCTCGCATCACCCGATCGTGGTACGCGTAGACGGCCACGGCATGCTCTCGCCGAACTACATCGCCACCGCCGTCCGCCTCCTGGAGGAGACGGGCGCGCAGAACGTCGGCGGCATCATGCACGCCGAGGGCCAGAACGCCTGGGAAAAGGCCGTCGCGGCCGCGATGACCTCCAGGATCGGCGTCGGCAACGCGCCCTTCCACACCGGAGGCCAGGCGGGACCCGCCGAAACCGTCTACCTGGGCGTCTTCCGCCGTGAGGCGCTGGAGCAGCAGGGCGGCTACAACGAGGAGTTCATCCGCGCCCAGGACTGGGAGCTGAACTTCCGCATCCGTGAGGCCGGCGGGCTGATCTGGTTCTCGCCGGAGCTGAAGGTCCAGTACCGCCCCCGGCGCTCCGTGCGGGCCCTGGCCAAGCAGTACAAGGACTACGGCCGGTGGCGGCACGTGGTGGCCCGCTACCACGCGGGCTCCATCAACGTGCGGTACCTGGCCCCGCCGACCCTCGTGTCCGCGCTCGCGGCCGCTGCGGTCGTCGGCGTGGCCGTCACCCCGTGGGGCTTCGCCCTCCCGGCCGCCTACTTCGCGGCGATCACCGCGGGTTCCGTACCGGCGGGCAAGGGCCTCCCGCTGAAGGCGCGGGCGCAGATTCCCGTCGCCCTCGCGACCATGCACCTGTGCTGGGGCTTCGGCTTCCTGACCAGCCCGCGCGCACTCGCGAACAAGGTCATCGCGAGCCGCCGCCCGGCGGTGCACAGCGACGCCTCGCAGGTCTGAGACGCACGCGAAGGGGGCCCGGCGGCTGTGGCATCACAGCCGCCGGGCCCCCTTCGTGCGCGTCGTGTGCGCTTACCAGGTGAAGCCCGGCTGGACCGCCATGCAGGCCTTGTCGTTGTCGCCGTTGAGCGGGTGCGCGGAGTCCGGTGCCTTGGTGGGGGCGGGCGGCGGCGGGGTGGGCAGGTCGCCGGTCCGCCAGTCCTTGCCGACGAACAGGACGATCCCGGCGACCGCTTCGGACTTCTGCACGGAGGTGGCGGGCAGGCCGAGCGCGGTGGCCAGGGCGTTCGCGTCCGCCTCCTGGTCCGTACGGGCGAAGCGGACCACCGTGGTGTCCTCGGCGCCGGTCTGGCTGTCGGCGGTGGCCTTGGTGAAGCCCTTGCCGGCCAGCAGGGCCGCGACCTCGGTCGCCCGCCCCTTGGCCTTGGCCTCGGCGCCGTCCTTGCCACCGGTGGAGTTGCGGACGCTGACCGCGATCTTCGAGCGCGCCGCGGCGGACGCCGCGGCCTCGGCCGAGGCCGCGCCCGGTGCGGCGGTCGGCGAGGCCGGGGCGGTGGTGCCGGCGGCCGCGGGGCTGCTCGGCTGCTGGCCCGGGGGGGTCGAGGCGGCGGGGGAGCCGGACGGGGCCCCGGACGGGGAGGCGGCGTCCGCGGGGGCCGCGGAGCCCTGGCCGTCGAGGGCGATGTCCTCGCGGACCATCCGGAACAGGGCCTCGGCCTCGCCCGCCAGGGGCTCGACCCGGCCGTCCATGCCGGGCCGGGTGCTGTAGACCCACGGCATGGTGGTCATGGTGATCCGGCCCGGCGGGACCTTCTTGAGCTCCATGCTGAGGTCGTACAGCTTGTCGATCTTGTCCAGGCCGGGGTCCACGACCATGGCGTCGATCGCGGCCTGCGCCAGGCTGTTGAGCTTCACCGGATTGGTGAGCTTGGCGTTCTTGCGGAACTCGCGGGCCATCGAGTTCATGTACTGGTGCTGGGCGTGGGTGCGGCCGATGTCGGTGCCGTCCTCGAAGCCGTAGCGGGTACGCAGCCACTGCAGGGCCTGCTCGCCCTGGATGACGCTCTCGCCCGCCGGGAGCTTCAGGCCGGAGCCCTCGCCCCTGTCGTTGCGGGAGTGCACGTTCTGCTCGACGCAGACCGGGACGCCGCCGATGGCGTCCGCCATCGAGACCACGCCCTTGAAGTCGATCATCATGAAGTGGTCGATGGGTATCTTCGTCAGCTCGGTCCAGGCGGCGACCGTGCAGCCGGGGCCGCCGCGCTGGAGGGACTCGTTCGTCTGGACGAGGCCCTTGCTGGCCGGGTACACCTTGCCGCTCTTGTCGGTGCACTTGGGCATCATCAGCATCGTGTCGCGCGGCATCGAGACCACGGACATGTTGGTGCGGTCGGCGGACAGGTGGAGCAGCATCTGCACGTCCGCGAGCGGCGGGCCGCCGAAGGTCTCCGAGGCCCCGCCCAGCGCCTGGTTCTCCGCGCCGTCGCGCGCATCGGAACCGATGAGCAGGATGTTCAGCGGGGTCTGCCCGAAGGCGTTGGGCTTGGATCCGCCCAGTTTGGTCTCGCCGAGGTTCAGCGGGTCCGTCTTGATGCTGCCGTTCAGGTGGCGGTAGTAGAGGTAACCGCCCGCCGCCGTCCCGAGTATGAGCAGGGCCAGTACGGAGGACACCCAGCGCAGTACGCGCCGCCGCCCCCGGCGGTTCCGACGGCCGGCGGCGCGGCGGGCCGCCCGGGAGCCGCCCCGGGGCGCGGGTATCGCGCCGGACGCGTCCGTGCCGTCGCCGGGTAGGTCACCGGTGGCCTGGGCGGGCGCCCCCTCCCCTCGCACGCTGCTGTGCCTCACACGTACCCCCCTTGAAAAATCCCCATGTGGTCTGTTCGTGCCGGTCCTACCGGCCGTGCTCCGTCACTTCACGCAGACCGACTTGTCCGCCTCGATCCGCTGGACGTCGTCGGACAGCTCCTGCGGGCCGGGGGCCGTCAGCGGCGTTCCCGCCTCCTTGAAGTCCGGACCGAGCGTCAGCTTCATCGGGGTCTTCGGCCCGGCGTCCGTGGTCCCCATCTTCAGGGCGGAGGCCGGCAGCCCCATGATGTCGGCCAGGGCGCGGGCCTGATCGGCCTGGTTGGGCGCGTACTCCAGCTGCGTGGCCCCGACCTTCGCGGCGTTGCCGAGATTGCTGGCCCGGGCGAGGCCCTTGGTGTTCTGCATCCAGTTCAAGGTGGAGGAGGCCGCGCCCTTGGGCCCGCCGCCGTTGAAGACGTCCACGCGTACGTCGCCCGGCGCCGCCCGGTTGCCCTGGAGCAGCGCGTCCTGCTTGCCCTTCGCCTCCGCGTCGGCCGCCTCCTTCGCGGCCTGCTCCTTCTTCTCGACCTCCGTGAGCGAGACGTCCCCCCGGATCATCTGCAGCAGCGGGTCGGCCTGGGCCTGGTCGAGCACGACGGTGGCCTTGACCTTCTCCGTCGGGTTGTCGAGCACCGGAAGCGTGGTGAAGGTGATGTTCTTGAGGTCTATGTCCTTCAACTCACCGGCGAGATCGGTGAGTTTGCCGATCGATCCCAGACCCTGGTCCACCGTCAGCGACTTGGTGGCCGCCTCCGCCAGCGAGAAGAACTTCTTCGGGCTGGTCAGCGTCTCCTTCGACTTCATCTCGCGCATCATCGAGCTGAGGAACGCCTGCTGGGTCTTGATCCGGTCCAGGTCGCTCTCGTTGCCGAAGGCGTGCCGGGTCCGTACGAAGGCCAGCGCCTGCTCGCCCGACAGTCGACTCTCGCCCGCCGGGAGCTTCAGCTTCGAATCCGGGTCGTCGACGGGCTTCTCCACGCAGACCGGGACTCCGCCGACCGCCGTGCTCAGGTTCTTCACCGCGTTGAAGTCGACCATCATGAAGTTGTCGATCTCGATGCCGGTGAGCCCCGTGACGGTGCGCATCGTGCAGCCGGGGTCGCGCCCCTCCTGCCCCAGGCTGTTGTTGAAGCGGGTGCCCTTGGACGCGGGGACGTTCTTCGTCGTGCCGTCGGGCTGCTTCGTCGGGCAGACCGGGATGTCGGAGATCAGGTCCCGGGGGATGGACAGCGCGGTGGCGTTGCTGCGGTCCTTGGAGACGTGGAAGAGGATCGTGGTGTCCGCGTGGCCGACGCTCTCCGCGTCCCCGTACCCCTCGTTGCCCGCACCGCTGCGCTTGTCGGTGCCGATGACCAGGATGTTGATGGCCTGGTTCTTCTTGAAACCACCGGTACCCGCGCCCGAGATGTCGGTGACGCTGAGGTTGCCGTTGAGGTGGTCGTAGTAGAGGTACGCCGCCAACGAGCCGCCGACCAGCAGGAACGCCAGGGTCCCGCCGGTGATGAGCAGCGCCTTGCGGCGGCTGCCGCCGCCGATCTTGCGGGAGCGCCCGCCGCGCCTGCCGCCGGGCGGCCCGTCGCCGCGCCGCGGCTTGGGCACCGCGGGCGAGGGGGCGGTGGGGGTGGGGGCCGGGGCCGTGCGCGTCGGGGCCGATCTGCGCGGCGGGGTGACTGAAGGGGCCGACTGCGGAGCGGATTGGCTCAGTTGCAGTTCGTAGTGGCCGGTGCGGGGGTTGATCACCCACTGGTCAGCGGGGTCGATCTCGTCTGCCCGCCCACGGCTTTGCGCGTCCACGGTTGCTCGAATCCTCCGTCGGTGCCTCGCGACGCGCCTCCCCCCAGGCGCACGGTCAACGATCCGGCTGCTGGTGCACGGCCTCTTGGCTGGCCGGTGCACCGGATCGCTCACCTTATCCGCCAGGTTCGGCTGCAAACCATGCTGGTGACAAATTCCACTCCCCTTATAACGGGGCGAACTACTCATCCCACTCGGTTCGGTCACCGGCTTTTTGGATTGCTTTACCGGCAGTCGGCCGTACCCGCCGTGGTGCCGGTGAAAGTGGGGAAGGGAACGGGGGCCGTGCCGGTTTCCTCACCTGCTGTCTCGCCGGCCGTCTCACCTGCCGTCTCGCCCGCCTTCCCGCCCGGCCCCACGGTCGCGTCGGCCTCCGCCGGTTCGACCCGGGTGCCCGGCGTGGGCGGAGCCACCGTCACCGGCCGGTCCGTCCGCAGCTGCTCGAACAGCCGCGCCGCGTCCGGCTCCACCAGCTCGTCCCGGTTCGGGTCGGCGGCGTACGGCCGGCGGGGCACCGTCAGGAACTTGACCTGGTCGGTGGGTATGTCCCGTACCCCCCGAACGAGTTCGTACAGGCCCCGCAGCGAGGCCAGCTCCGGATCCGTGGTCACCGAGGAGGTCGCCGCGTCCAGGAGCGGGTACAAGCGGCCCGGGTTGAGCAGGACCCCGTTGCTCTGCACCTTTCTGACGAGGGAGCCGAGGAACTGCTGTTGACGCTCCATCCGTTCGGTGTCACTGCCGTTGCCCAGGCTGTAGCGGGCGCGGACGAAGCCCAGCGCCTGCTCGCCCGCCAGGACCTGCCGCCCGGCGGGCAGCCTCAGCTTGGCCTCGGAGTCGTTCACCGGCTCCTTGAGGCAGACCTCCACCCCGCCGATGGCGTCGACCATCTTCTTGAAACCCCCGAAGTCGATGACCACGTGGTGGTCGATCCGGATCCCGGTGAGCTTCTCCACCGTACGGATCGTGCAGGCGGCCCCGCCCCACTGGAAGGCCCAGTTGAACTGCGCGAGCTGCTCGGCGGTGCGACTCCCGTCCGCCTTCAGGCAGGCCGGGATCCGCGCCATCAGATCCCGCGGGATCGACACCGCCGTCGCGCTCCGGCGGTCAGCCGGCAGGTGCAGCAGGATCGTCGTGTCCGAGCGCTGGGTGCCGCGGTCCTGCCCGTACCGGGCGTTCTCCTCCCCGGAGCGCGAGTCCGAGCCGATCAGCAGGACGTTCTGGGCATCCGTGGTGAAGTGGGCGGGGCGCTCCCGCTCGTAGCGGGACAGCTCGGCCGCGGCGGAGGTGTCCTCGGTGATGTTCCCGTCGAGCTTGTTGTAGAGCCACCAGCCGGTCGCGGCCCCCGCGAGCACCAGCAGGGCCACCCCGAGGCCGATCCAGCGCAGCAGGCGGCGCCGGCGGCTGTGCGGAGGCCTGCGAGTGCCTCCGGCCGCATCGGTGCCACCCGGTATGCCCGCGCTGTCGGTCACTCGCGTCCGTCCCCTCGCCGCTGCGACAACAAGCCGTACGGGTGAGTACGGCCACTGCCGATCCTGCCCCCGGGGTGTCCGGGCAGCCCGGGGGCAGGGTCCTGTCTAGGGCCGTCCGGGTGACAAATCGGGTCGTTCCCGCAGTTGGGCAGGGTGGGTGACGCGCGGATCAGACGGTGTGACGCACGGATCAGACGGTGTGGGTGACGCGCTCGCTCTCGATCCGCTGCGCCCGCGCCGGCTCCGACAGCCGGTCGAGGTTGCGGCACAGCACCACCGACCCGCCGGAGGCCAGGGCGGCGAAGAGCCCCGCCGAGAGCCCCTCCCAGGTGTCGTAGCCGAGCCCGGTGAGCACCCGGGAGCCCTCCCCGAGGCCGAGCTTCGCCGCGTCCTGCCGGGCCCGCCCGGTCAGCTCCGCGTACGAGAGCTCCTCGCCGCCTACGACCAGCCCCGGCCCCTCGGCGTCCACCGGAACGAAGGGAGCGAACCGGTCGCCCTGCCCCGGCACCTCCACGGCGTAGTCCACGAACCCGGCCGGCGGCTGCGGGAACCGCCCGCCCAGCGGGCGCAGCGCCAGCGCCACCCGCTCCCCGGAGCAGGCCAGCGCCTCCTCCAGCGTGCCCGGCCCGCTGACGACGAGATCGGCCCCGGCCGGATCCCCGCCCACCTCGGCGACCACCCCGACCGAGGCGCAGGCGAGCAGCCAGACGGCGCTCTGCCAGTGCGCGGGGAGCATCAGCGCGAGCCGGTCGCCCGGCTCCGCGCCCAGGTCGCCCTGGAGCAGATTGGCGGTCTTGGCCACCCAATTGGCGAAGGTGGCGACGGACAATTCGACGCGCTCGCCCGTGGCATCGTCGTAGAAGGTGACGAGCGGGCGGCCGGGATCGGCGGCGAGCGCGGATCGCAGCAGGTCGGCAGGGGTGCGGTCAGTGGCGTTCACCCGGCACAGGGTACGCGGGGCCCGTCCCCCGTACGGGGGCCGCCGGATCGACCGTACGGGGGAGGGGTACGCGAGCCGCGTCGGACGGACAGTCAGTTCTCGGATGGCGCCGGGCGATGACCCTGCCCACCATCCTTGTCATGCGTGGATTCCTTGCTTCCTCGATCGGCGTCGCGACGGCCGCCGTACTGGCCCTGCCCCTCGCGCTCCCCACTCCGGCCCTGGCTGAGTCCGTCCCCGTGGCCCCGGCCGGGTCCACCCAGTCGCTGCCGCTCGTCCCCCTGGGACCAGCGGTGGACCGGACCCCGGGCGTCCCCGGTATGAGCGC
The DNA here is from genome assembly GCF_026340255.1 of Streptomyces sp. NBC_01408. Lineage (GTDB taxonomy): Bacteria > Actinomycetota > Actinomycetes > Streptomycetales > Streptomycetaceae > Streptomyces. The sequence goes on from NZ_JAPEPJ010000001.1 coordinate 2,497,372, forward strand.
CTCACCGCAGGTGCCCGAGACGCAGGGCCTGCCCGTCCGCGAGGTCAAGACCTTCTCGCTGGTCGGCGTCGTCTGGGACGACGTGAGCAGCCAGCTCCACGGCCTGGTCCAGGTACGCACCCGCTCCACGCGGACCGCCACGTGGTCCGACTGGCAGGACGTCGAGACGCACAACAGCGAGCACGCCGCCGACCCGGACGCGGCGGAGCGCGGCTCCGGCCGGGTCCGCGGCGCCACCGCCCCGCTGTGGGTCGGCGAGTCCGACGGGGTGGAGGTCCGCGTACAGGCGGAACCAGGCGCCCCCGCCACCCGCGCCCGCGCCCGGCTGCCCTCGGGCCTGCGGATCGAGCTCATCGACCCCGGCGCGGACCAGCCCGCGGCGCCGGACGGCAAGAACGGCGGCCCCGTGGGCGACGACAAGGGCGAGGTGGTCGCGCCGGGCCTGTCGATGGCCACGGCGGAGTCCTCCGCGGCGAACCTGCCGCACGCGGCCCTCGGCGCCAACGAGATCACCGCGCTCGACAAGGCCGACTCCACCGCCGACGCGGTCTTCGCCAGCGACGGCGCGCTGAGCGCGGCGGCCGCCCCGTTCATCGGCCCGCGCCCGCGGATCGTCACCCGCAAGGGGTGGGGTGCGGACGAGTCGCTGCGCGAATCGGGCTTCGTCTACACCAGCACCGTCAAGGCGGCCTTCGTCCACCACAGTGCCTCCGGCAACAACTACGCCTGCAAGGACGCCCCGGCGGTCCTGCGCAGCCTGTACCGCTACCACGTGCTCAGCAGCGGCTGGCGCGACATCGGCTACAACTTCGCCGTCGACAAGTGCGGCACCGTGTACGAGGGCCGCGCGGGCGGGGTCTCCAAGGCGGTGCTCGGCGCGCACACCCTGGGCTTCAACAGCAACAGCGTGGGCATCGCGGTGCTGGGCACGTACTCCTCCACGGCGCCCCCGGAGGTGGCGGTCGACGCGGTCGCCCGCCTCACGGCCTGGAAGCTCGGCCTCTTCGGCCGCGACCCGCGCGCGAAGACGACCCTGACCTCGGGCGGCGGCAACCGCTATCCCAAGGGCAAGAACGTGTCGATGAACGTCATCTCGGGCCACCGCGACGGCTTCGCCACGGAATGCCCGGGCAAGCAGCTGTACGGCCAACTCGGCGCGACCCGCACCTCATCGGCCAAACTCCAGGGCCGCCCTTAGGGGGTGTCCCCCTATCCCCCGGCGGCCGGCAACCCCCGGGCCGTGCCCCTCCCCGGGCCGTGCCCCTCCCCGGGCCGTGCCCCTCCCCGGGCCGTGCCCCTCCCCGGGCCGCGCCCGGGGGCGCCGTAGGAGAACCCGACCGGCTCAACTGATCCGGGGGGTCGGAGAGCCGCGGAAGCCTTCTTCGAGCCGCATCCGAGTGGTCGGCGACATGTCCAGCGATTCCACCTCCGATCGGGGAACCCAGCGCACCGCAAGCGATTCCGCACTGACTCTGATATCGCTGGTGAGGGGCCGGGCGCGGAAGCAGAGCGAGAACTCCTGCCGCACTTCGCCGTCCGAGAACGCGATGACATGTCCAGGGTCCGTGAAGACGCCCACCAACCCGACCACCTCGACCTGGACTCCGGTCTCTTCCAGAACCTCCCGGATCACCGTCCCGGTGATGCTCTCACCGATTTCCTGCACACCGCCCGGCATCCCCCAACGCCCGTTGTCGGATCGCCGCTCCAGCAGGATCTGACCGTCATCGTCGACAACGAAGGCCGTCACCGCAGGGACGATGCTGTTCGCTCTTGGTGCGGAGGGATCGTTGAAGTAGTCGGTGCGACTCATGCCCGCCCTTCGATCGAAACCGCCTCGCTCCAGACCCTCTCGAAACTCTGCTGGTACGTCGAGACCAGCTCGGCGCCGGCAACCCGCCTCAGGTGCAGGACAGGGGTCATGGGAGCGCTCACTCCGTAGACCTGCGTGTTGACCAGCCACTCGTCGTCCGACCGGTAAAGCGAGTTGTGCAGGGTCGACCGATGCAGGCGGAATTCGATTCCGGGAACCGAGTAGAGCGGACGGTAGAGCTTCATCACCTCCCGCACTTTGAAGGCGACCCCTTCGCCGATCTCCTCTTCCTCGCTTCGACGCTGGACCTCTTGGCTGTCGGGATCGCCGAGCAGGATGCGCGTCCGGACGCCCGAAGCCGCTTTCCGCCTGAGTAGCTGTGTCCACCGCGGGTTCTCCGCCAAGAACACGCCTGCGTGCACCAGGACGCCGATCTCGCGCTCAGCCCGCCCGAACAGCTGAAGCCAGAGGTCTGTCGGCACGTAGGAGCGGTGTGGGTAGACCTTCAGGACTTCCGCATCAGCCGCGTCCCTGCGCTGCCCGTCAGGGAGACCGTCCGGCCACAGATATGCCTCATCCTCGCGCAAGAACGCGGCGATGGTGAGGCGGTGCCGTCGGTAGGGTGCGCGGCCTTTCGTGATCCAGCGCTCTACGGTCTTCGGGTCGACCCCGACATGCCCGGCCATGGTGTCGAGGGTGATGCCAAGCGTCATCATCGCCGACCGCAGTCGTTCGTTCGCCATCCGTACCCCCAGGGACGTCCAGGGACGTGTTCGTCCTGCGGAACGCTACAGAGGACGTCCCGGGCGTCCAGCCGCGTGGTGTCCAAGTCCCCGTATGTGGACGCACTCTGATCGTGCACCAGGCGATGCGTCCAGCCGGAAGAGGGCTGGGCAGGCAGCAGGAGCCGCCTGGGCCTTACTCCACGCATACGACCCCCGGGGCGGCGACGATGATGACGCAGCTACAGGACCACGAGAACCCATTCCCTCGCGCCATTGCGCTGCCCCACCCCCTCTGGCCCGAGCCGGGCACGATAGTCCGCGCCATGGAAGCCCCTGAGCACCTGGCCGTAGGTGTTCTCGCCCGGTACGGCACCCACACGGACGCCTTCCCCGGCTACGGGTACGTACGCCCGCTCGGCGGCGGCAACGAGTGGATCGCGATGCCTGAGCACCTGCGTGCCGCACACCCGACGGAAATCAACGCCATCCGGATCCAGGAGTGGACCCAGTGACCGACCGCCCGGTCCTGGGAGGGACTGCGCGTACTGCTGCCCGCCGTGCCGCAAGATCAAGAACCTCGGCCACGGGGGCCGCATGGATGGCACCCGTGCCGGGGCAGCGGGCAGGTTCGCTTCCTTTTCCGATCGACTCCCCACTGGTGATCACGTTAGGTTGGCGTGATGTCTGAACTGCGAACCGACCGTCTTGTGCTCCGCGGGTGGCGGGACTCCGATCTTGGCCCGTGGGCGGCGATGAATGCTGATCCCGAGGTCCGCAAGTACTTTCCGGATGTGCTCACGCGTGAGCAGAGCGAGGCGTCCGCGGCTCGCTTCCAGGCCGATCTCGACCAGCGGGGCTGGGGCTGGTGGGCGGTGGAGGTGGCGGCGACCGGCGAGTTCATCGGGTTCACCGGACTGGATTCAGTCGATGAAGACACGCCTTTCACGGGTGTGGAAGCGGGCTGGCGTCTGGCCCGCTCCGCCTGGGGGCACGGCTATGCGACCGAAGCTGCCCTGGCGGCCCTGACCTTCGGCTTCGAATCCCTTGCGCTGCGGGAGATCCTGGCGTTGACGACGGCCACCAACCTCCCGTCACAGGCGGTGATGCGCCGTATCGGTATGACCCACGACCCCGCCGAGGACTACGACGACATGAGCGTGCCCGCCGGGCCGCTGCGACGGAACGTGGTGTATCGGCTCCCGGTTGGCGGACATCGGCCCGTCATGCAGTAGCTCAACGGACCTTGGCTGACTCCTCGGCTCGTGCGCGGGTGCCGATCTCACCGCAGGGCTACGCTCGACCCATGGCCGGCCGCTTCGATCCCCCGCTCACCCGTGCCGCCGTACGAGGTGGCCGCACCGACGTGCCCGCCGGCCAGGGCCAGGCATCCGGGGCCGGGGCCAAAGCCCGGGCATGGGCGCCCGGCGGCGGACCCGTCGACCTCGGCCTCACCCTCGGCCCGCTCCGGCGCGGCCCCGCCGACCCCACCTTCCGCGCCACCCCCGACGGCTCGGTCTGGCGTACCAGCCTGACCCCCCAGGGCCCCGCCACCCTCCGGGTGTCCAAGGCGGGGGAGGAGGTCCACGCCGAGGCATGGGGACCCGGCGCCGAGTGGATCCTCGAACAGCTGCCCGCGCTCCTCGGCTCCGGCGACGATCCCGCCGCCTTCGTCCCGCGCCACCGCCTCGTGCACGCCAGCCACCGCCGCCGCCCCGGCCTGCGCCTCACCCGCACCGGGCTGGTCCTGGAGTCCCTGATCCCCACGGTCCTGGAGCAGAAGGTCACCGCCGACGAGGCCTACCGCGCCTGGCGCCGCCTGGTGTGCCAGTACGGGGAGCCCGCGCCCGGTCCGCACGGCCTCGGCCTGTACGTCATGCCCTCCGCCCGCTCCTGGGCCATGATCCCGTCCTGGGACTGGCACAGGGCCGGTGTCGACGCCAAGCGTTCGGCGACCATCGTGCGGGCCGCCCGCGTGGCCCACCGCCTGGAGGAGGCGGCGGCGATGGCGCCGGAGCAGGCCGCGGCGAGGCTGGAGGCCGTCCCCGGCATCGGCCCCTGGACCTCCGCGGAGACCCTCCAGCGCAGCAACGGCGACCCCGACGCCGTGACCACCGGCGACCTGCACCTGCCGGGCATCATCGGCTACGCCCTCGCCGGGAACCGGGACGCCGACGACGCCGTCATGCTGGAGCTCCTCGCCCCGTACGCGGGCCAGCGCCACCGCGCCGCCCGCCTGGTCCTCCTCGCCGGGCACGTCCCGCCGCGCCGCACCCCCCGCATGCCGCGCACCGACATCGGGAAGCTGTGACCGCGCTCAGCGGACCTCGATGAACTCCGCGGCCGACCGCCCCGGCCGGTCCGCCGGGGCCGCCGCCGGGTGTCCCACGGCCACCGCCCCCATCGGGTCCCAGCCCTCCGGCAGGCCCAGCACCTCGCGCACCACGTCACGGCAGAACATCGTCGAGGACACCCACGCCGAGCCGAGCCGCTCCCCGGCCAGCGCGACCAGGAAGTTCTGCACGCCCGCGCCCATCGCGACCACGAACATCTCCCGCTCCGCGCCGTCGCGCCGAGCGTCCCCGTAGTGGTGCGCGCCGTCCGTCACCAGACAGGGCACCACCAGGTACGGGGCGGCCCGCAGCACCTCGCCCCGGCGCACCCGCTTGGCGACGGACTCCTCGGACTTGCCGTCCGCGCGCAGGTCCGCGATCCACGCGTCCCGCATGGCGTCCAGCAGCCGTATCCGCGAGGCCTCCGACTCCAGCAGCACGAACCGCCACGGCGTCGTGTGGTGCGGGGCCGGGGCCGTCACGGCCGCCGCCACCGCCCGGCGCACCGCGCCCGGGTCCACCGGCTCCGCCGTGAAGGCCCGTACGGTGCGGCGCTGCGTCACGGCTTCCCGTACCGCCTCCGAGGTCCCCAGCCGGAACATGTCGTCCTGCGGGGAGCGGACCAGCTCGCGCGCCGAGCCCTCGCCCAGCAGGTGGCCGAGGCCGCGTACGACGGCCACCGGCAGCCCCGCCGCCTTGCCCTTGACCAGGTCGCCCGCGGCGGCCAGTTCGTCGGCGGTCGCCACCACGGTGGCGCTCAGCGGGTTGCCGTGCGCGTCGGTGCCCCCGCGCAGGTCGTCCAGGACCCGTACGCCGGCCGAGCCGATCGCCACGTCGGTGAGCCCGGTGCGCCACGGCCGCCCGAAGGTGTCCGTGACGACCACGCCCACGTCCACGGAGAGCGCGTCGCGGATCCCCGCGCGGATCGCGGCGGCCGAGGCGTCGGGGTCCTCGGGCAGCAGCAGCACGGTGCCGGGGACGGTGTTGGAGGCGTCCACCCCGGCGGCTGCCATCACCAGGCCCTGCCGGTTCTCGACGATCCGCAGGGTGCCCCGGCGCGCGACGACCCGTACGGTCTCGGCGTCTATGGCCGCCTCGCGCGAGTCCGCCTCGACGATCCGGCCCTCCGCCTTGGAGACGATCTTCGAGGTGACCAGCAGGACGTCGCCGTCCCGCAGACCGGGGGCGGCCGTCGTGATCAGCTTCGCCAGGTCGTCCCCCGCCCTGACCTCCGGGATCCCCTCGACGGCCCGCACCTCGTACGAGGGTCCGTGCCCGGGGGATCCGTGCGCGGCGCTCACCGGGAGGCCTCGGCCAGGTCCAGCGCGGCCCGGGCCATGTCGGCGGTCGCCGCCAGGTCCGTCATCATCAGGGGCACGGCCCGGCAGGTGATCCCGGCGGCCTCCACCCCGGCCACGGCGTCCGCGTCCGCGGTGTCCACGAGCCAGCCGTCGAGCAGCTCGGTCCCGTAGTGCAGGGCGACCGCCGAGGCGGTGGACTCGACGCCCACCGCGGCCAGCACCTTGTCGGCCATGCCGCGCACGGGCGCGCCGCCGACGATGGGGGACAGGCCCACGACCGGCGCCTGGGCGGCGGCCACGGCGTCGCGGATGCCGGGCACGGCGAGGATGGTCCCCACCGAGACCACCGGGTTGGAGGGCGGGAAGAGGATCACGTCGGCCGCGGCGATGGCCTCCAGCACCCCGGGTGCGGGCTTGGCCTGCTCGGCGCCCACGGGTACGACGGCCTCCGCGTCCACCGAGGCGCGCAGCCGGACCCAGTACTCCTGGAAGTGGATGACCCGCCGCTCCCCGGTGCCCGCGTCGGTGACGGCGACATGGGTCTCGACCCGGTCGTCGGTCATGGGCAGCAGCCGGACCCCGGGCTGCCAGCGGTCGCAGAGCGCCTCGGTGACGGCGCTCAGCGGGTAGCCGGCGCCCAGCATCTGGGTCCGGACGATGTGGGTGGCGAAGTCGCGGTCGCCGAGGCCGAACCAGGTGGGTCCGACCCCGTACGCCGCGAGTTCCTCCTTGACGGTGAAGGACTCGTCGACGCGCCCCCAGCCCTGGTCCTCGTTGATGCCACCCCCGAGGGTGTACATCACCGTGTCCAGATCGGGGCACACCTTGAGCCCGAACAGGTGAATGTCGTCACCGGTGTTGCCGATGACCGTGATGTCCGCGTCGGGCACAGCCGACTTGAGTCCGCGGAGGAACCGGGCGCCGCCTATACCGCCGGCCAGAACAACGATGCGCATGCACCGAAGTCTGTCAGGCCGCGGGGCTCAGGCGGAGACGGCCTCGGGCTCGGCCTCGGAACCGGCCGGGGAGCAGCTGTGCATCGGCATCTCGGTGAGGCCGGGGAAGTACACGTGCAGGCTGACCGCTCCGTCGAGGGTGTCGTTGACGACCTCGTGGGCGTAGCCGGGGGCGAAGACGCGCTGGGAGCCGGCGCGCAGGGAGAGCCGTCCGCGGGGGCTGTGCTCGGTGAGCTCGCCGTCGAGGACGGTCATGACGCCGGAGGAGTCCCCGTGGCCGTGCGGGCCGCTGCCCTGGCCCGGGACCCAGCTGAGCAGCCAGACCTCGTAGCCGGGGCCGGTGCGCAGCCGGTGGTACCAGCGGGTGGTGGCGTCGTACTGGACCAGGTGCTCCCAGGAGGCACGGTCATCGGCGACGGAGCGGGCGAGGCCGGCGAACTCGGCGACGGTGGCCGGGTGCTCGCGGGCGGGCTGGAGGAGGTGCTGGACGGCGAGGATGTCGCCGGCGATCTGCAGGTCGCTCTCGGTGTTCGTGAGCTTCGTGAGGGGGGTGGTGGTGCTGTTCATCGTGGAGGTACCTCGACGGATGTCAGTGGTGCTGGCGGTTGCTGTGGGGGCTGGCCGGAGCTCAGCGGAGCCGTGGCTCCACGGGCATCAACAGCTGCAACAGCAACAGTGAACCTGGGCAGCGCACAGGAACCCACGAATGGGGGTCCCGGGGGTGGCTGCGGTCACTGACATGCGAACAAGGAGAACGGGTCGGGGGTCGGACTGTCAACCCAATGTCTGGTTTGGGGCAAAAGTTTCACCTCATCCGGTTGCTGTGCAGGGAGAAAGGTTTGTGCAGTCCGGGCCGGGGGATGTGCCGCGTTGGCCGGGCTCAAACCCGTCCCGCCATGTCGTGACCGGAATGTGATCTGCGCCGCTTCACCCGCTTGATCGCAACCGCACCGCAGGGTGGCACGTGGATTACAGGTGAAGACGGGATCTTGTGTCGCTCGTTGCATGTGTCACGATTTTTGGCGATATGAACACTTTCTGCATACGCTTGGTTCCGCAGAGTGAATAAGGGGCCCAATAGCAGATCTCGGCTTGACTGCTCCGGAGCCACGCACTTGTAATTTCACTCGTGTCGTTACGTAGCGATCAGTGACGGCAACACCACGGGGACGCACAGACAGAGCGAGGGGCGCACATGACCGAGCTGTTTCAGGAACTGCTGGTCGAGGAGGCGGACGAGGAGCTCGGATGGCAGGAGCGCGCTCTGTGCGCCCAGACCGACCCCGAATCCTTCTTTCCCGAGAAGGGCGGCTCCACCCGCGAGGCCAAGAAGGTCTGCCTGGCCTGTGAAGTCCGCTCCGAATGCCTTGAGTACGCCCTCGCCAACGACGAGCGATTCGGCATCTGGGGCGGCCTGTCCGAGCGCGAACGGCGCCGTCTGAAAAAGGCAGCGGTCTGAGGCTCCCGAGGCACTCCCCGCAAGCCGCCGACCGCATATCGCAGCACACATCGCAGGACCCGTCACACGATCCATCGCACGGCATATCGAGCCGCATCTCCGACGGAGCACCGGCTGGAGCAAACGGTCCGCCTCCCGCACCTTCCCCGCAGGAGGCGGACCGCTCTGCTGCCAGCCGTTAGTCTGGGCCGCCTGTCCAGCAGCCTCCGAGGGCACACCACCCCCGGACCCCCGGCCGGAGGGCCCGTACCGCGATGTCCCTGCACAGCCAGTCGACGGCCTCCCACCAGGCCCCCGCCACCCCCGAGTTCCCCCGGCACGTCGTCACCGCGGTCCTCGTCGCCCACGACGGCGCCCGCTGGCTGCCCCGGACGCTCGCCGGCCTCCTCGGCCAGGAACGCCCCGCCCAGAACCACATCGCCGCCGACACCGGCAGCGCCGACGACTCCGCGAGCCTGCTCCACCAGGCCCTCGGCGACGACCGGGTCCTCCACCTCGCCCGCCGCACCGGATTCGGCGCCGCCGTCGAGGAGGCCGCCCGCACCGCGGGCACCCTGACCCCCGAGGACCTCCCCTACCTCAAGCGCCCCAGCGGCTGGGACCCCGTCAGCCGCACCTGGCGCGACGACGCCTACGACCTACCCGAACTCCCCCACGGCGAACCCGTCCAGTGGCTCTGGCTCCTCCACGACGACAGCGCCCCCGAGCCCGACGCCCTCACCGAACTCCTGCGCGTCGCCGAGGAGAACCCCGACGCCGCCGTCATCGGCCCCAAACTGCGCGGCTGGTACGACAAGAAGCAGCTCCTCGAAGCCGGCGTCAGCATCGCCCGCAGCGGCCGCCGCTGGACCGGGCTCGACCGCCGCGAACAGGACCAGGGCCAGCACGACCAGGTCCGCCCCGTCCTGTCCGTCTCCACCGCAGGCATGCTCGTGCGCCGTGACGTCTACGACGCCCTCGGCGGCTTCGACAGACGCCTGCCCCTCATGCGCGACGACGTCGACCTCTGCTGGCGCGCACAGAGCGCCGGCCACACCGTCCTCATCGCCCCCGACGCCGTCCTGCGCCACGCCGAAGCCTCCGCCCGCGAGCGCCGCACCGTCGACTGCGCCGGACGTACGACGTCCAGCCCGCACCGCGTAGACAAGGCCGGCGCCGTCTACACGATGCTCGCCAACAGCTCCGGCCGCGCCCTGCCCTACGTCCTGCTGCGCCTGCTCCTCGGCACCGTGCTGCGCACCCTCGCCTACCTCGTGGGCAAGGCCCCCGGCCAGGCCGTCGACGAGTTCACCGGCCTCCTCGCCACCCTGCTCCGGCCCGGCCGCGTCCTCACCGCCCGCAGGGCCCGCCGCCGCCCCGCCGTCCCCGCCGCCGAACTGCGCCCCCTCTTCCCGCCGCCCGGCGCCTCGCTGCGGGCCAACGCCGAACAGCTCGCCGGATACTTCGGCGGCGACCGCGACACCGAGTCCGCCGCCGCCGGACGGCACGGCGCGGCCAGCGTCCTGACCGCGCCCGGCGAGGACGGCGACTACCCGGAGACCACCGAGCGCTTCGCGCGCCTCAAGCGGATCGCCCGCAACCCCGCGCCCGTCCTCTTCGGCCTGCTCGTGCTCGTCTCCCTCGCCGCCTGCCGCTCCCTGATCGGCGGCGGCTCCCTCATGGGCGGCGCCCTGCTCCCCGCCCCCGACAGCGGCCTCGACCTCTGGCGCGGCTACACCGACACCTGGCACGCCGTAGGCACCGGCTCCACCGCCGACGCACCCCCCTACCTCGCCGTCCTCGGCGCCCTCTCCACCCTGCTGTTCGGCTCCACCCACGCCGCCCTGACCCTGCTGCTCGTCGGCTCCGTCCCGCTCGCCGGACTCGCCGCCTACTTCGCGTCCCGGCCGCTCGTCGAATCCCGCCTGCTGCGCGCCTGGGCCGCCATCGCCTACGCCTTCCTCCCCGCCGTGACCGGAGCCCTCGCCGGCGGCCGCCTCGGCACCGCCGTCCTCGCCGTCCTGCTGCCGCTCACCGCCCGCGCCGCGGTCTCCGCCTTCGCCCTCGGTGACGGCGAAGCCCGCGGCGGCGCCAAGGGCGGCTGGCGCGCGGTGTGGACGTACACACTGCTGCTGACCCTGGCCACCGCCTTCACCCCCGTCGTCTGGCCACTGGCCGCCGTACTGGGGACCGCCGCGCTCGTCCTGCAACGCGCGCACTGGAAGACGTACGGCCCGCGGCTGCTCGCCACCCTCGCCGTGCCCCTCCTCGCGCTCGCCCCCTGGTCGCTCGGCCTGCTCACCGACCCCGGCCGCTTCCTGCGCGAAGCCGGACTGCCCTACGGAACCGGCTCCGCCACCGCCCTGGACCTGCTCGGCCTCAGCCCCGGCGGCCCGGGGACCTCCGGCGGCCTGCTGCTCGCCGGGATCGTCCTCGCGGCCCTCGCCGCCCTGCTCCGCACCGACCGGCAGTTCGCCATCCGTACCGCCTGGGCCGTCGCCCTGACCGCGCTGCCGCTGGCCGTCCTCCTCAACCGCACGGCCTGGGCGGGCCCCGCCACCCTCCTCTACGGCCTGGCCCTCCTCGCGGCCGCCGCGCTCGGCGCCGACGGGGCCAAGGAGCGGGTCGCCGCCAGCAGCTTCGGCTGGCGCCAGCCGCTCGCCGCGCTCATCGCCCTCGCCGCCGCCGCCGGCCCCGTCCTCGGCGCGGCCGGCTGGCTGCTCGCCGGCGCCGACGGCCCGCTGGAGCGGCGCGACCCCGTACAGGTCCCGGCCTTCGTCGCCGAGGCCGGCGGGGACGACAACCAGACCCGCACCCTGATCCTCGACCCCGGCTCGCCCGCCACCATCTCCTACAGCCTGGTCCGGGGCTCCGGCGGCCGCCTCGGCGCCGCGGAGACCGCCGCCCGCAGCGGCAGCGACCCCCGCCTCGACAAGGTCGTCTCCAACCTCGTCGCCGGCTCCGGAGCCGACCAGTCCAGCCAGCTCAGCGCCTACGCCATCCGCTTCGTGATGTTCCGGCCCGGCGGCCCCGAAGAGATCCGCCGGGTCCTCGACGCCACCCCCGGCCTGAGCCGGCGCCACCAGCAGGACGGCACCGCACTGTGGGGCGTCGAACCCTGGCTGCCCCGCGCCGTCATCGTCCCCGGCAAGGCGGGCGAGGCCCCCATCCCCGTCGCCTCCGGTCCCGTCGAGGCCCACGGCAAGATCCCGGCCGGCGAGGCGGGCCGCGTGCTGCGCATCGCCGACCGCGCGGCCCCCGGCTGGCAGGCCACCCTCGACGGCAAGCCCCTCGAGCCCAAGACCCTGGACGGCTGGGCGCAGGGCTTCGAACTGCCCGCCGCCGGCGGCCGCCTCGACCTCGTCCACGAGACCTCGCTGACCCGCACCGCCTGGCACTGGGCCCAGGGCCTCCTCGCCCTCGTACTGCTGGTCATGGCCCTGCCGGGCCGCCGGGCGCGGCTCGACGACGACCTGCCCGAGGAGGAGGCCGTACTGCCCTCCCAGCCCGGCCCGGGCGAGGCCGGAACGGGCCGCCGCGCCCGCCGGCTGCGCGCGGAGGCGGAGCCCGCCCCCGCCGCGCCCGTGGAGACGGCCGCGGCCGCCGACCCGTACGCGCAGATCCCGGCGCAGCCGGTGTACGGGGAGGAGGCCTACGCCTACCAGCCGCAGCCGGACCAGGGCGGCTACGCCTACGAGCAGCAGCCGGCCCAGCCCTACACGCCCGCGCCGGAGTACGAGCCGTACCCCTACCCGCAGCAGGGCGCGCCGGTGTACGACACCCCCTACCCGCAGCAGCAGCCGTACCCCTACCCGTACGAGCAGCCGTACGACCCCCACGCCCAGTACGACCCCCACCCCCAGCACGACGTGCGTCCGGACGGGAGCCCCCAGCAGTGAAGCAGCGCGCACCTCTGACGCTGGCGGCCGTGGCCGCGGCCCTCGCCGCGGTCACCGGCATCGCCTCCCTCACCGCTCCCGCCGCCGAGGGGAAGGCCGCCGAAGGCAAGGCGGCGGCCGCCGCCGCCCGGATGCCGGTGGAGCGGTCCCTGCTGGTGTGCCCCGCGCCCAGCACCTCGGACATCGCGGACACCACGTACACGGCGTTCACCCCGGGCGCGGCCGGATCCGCCGAGGGCAAGGGCGCGGCCCGGCTGCTCGGCGCGAACAAGGACGCCAAGCCGGTGCTGGAGCTCAAGGAGGTCGGCAAGCCCGCGGGGGCCACCGCCACCGGGGCCGACGCGCCCGCGCTGACCGGCAGCGCCGAGGGCGTCCTCGCCCCCGGCTGGACCGCGCAGCTGACCACCAAGGTCTCGGTCGGCCGCGCGCGCGGCGTCCTCGGGACCGGCTGCACCGCACCGGGCACCGACTTCTGGTTCCCCGGGGTGAGCACGGCCAAGGGCCGCGAGGACTACGTCCACCTCACCAACCCGGACGACGCCGCGGCCGTCGTCGACATCAGGCTCTTCGGCCCCGACGGGCTGGCCAAGCCCGACCAGGGCACCAGCGAGAACATCCGGATCGACCCGAAGTCCACCAAGTCCGTCCTGCTCTCCTCCCTCGCCCCCGGAGCCCAGCTCGCGGACGCCACCGCCCACGTGACGACCCGTGCGGGCCGCGTCGGCGCCTCGGTGCAGGTCGCCGAGGAGGGGGTGGGCGCCGACTGGCTGGCGGCCTCCACCGACCCGGCGGGCTCGCTGGTGCTCCCGGGCATCCCGGCGGACGCCGCCTCCGTACGGCTGGTCGTCTTCGCGCCCGGCGAGGAGGACGCCGACCTGAAGCTCCGGCTGGCCGGACCGAACGGCGCCATCAGCCCGGCGGGCAACGAACAGCTGCACGTCAAGGCCGGCATGACGGCGAGCGTGGACCTCAAGGACCTGACCCGCGGCGAGGCGGGCTCCCTCCTGCTGGCCCCGGCGGACGCCGGCAAGGCCGCACCCGTGGTCGCGGCGGTACGCGTGGTCCGCGGCAGCGGCGCCAAGCAGGAGCTGGGCTTCGTCCAGGCGACCGGGCCGGTGGGCGCGCGGGCGACCGTGGCCGACAACCGGACCGAGGAGAAGGCGACCCTGCTCTCGCTGACGGTGCCCGGCACGGCCGACGCGAAGGTCAAGGTGACGGCCTCGCCGACCACCGGCGGAGGTGAGCCCGCCTCCCAGGAGGTCGTGGTCAAGGCGGGCACGACACAGCCCGTGTCACTGGCCCCGGCGGGCGGAAAGGGCTCCTACGCCCTCACCGTCGAAACCCTCTCGGGCGGCCCGGTCCACGCGGCCCGCACCCTGTCCCTCCCGCACGAGGACATCGCGATGTTCACGGTCCAGACCCTGTCCGACGACCACTCCACGGTCTCGGTCCCGAGGGCCACGGAAGACCTCTCGGTGCTGACGGGGTAGTTCAGCCTCGCCCGGGGGTCCCCCCGACGGAGTCTGGGGGAGTTTGAGGCGCGGGGGCTCGGGGGCAGAGCCCCCGCAACGGCGCCGCACCTTACGACGCCGGCGCAGCCAAAACGGGTTCAGTCCTGCCCGTAACGCGGATCAACCGTCTCCGGCGAGAGCCCCAGCAGCTCCGCCACCTGCTCGACCACGATCTCGTGCACCAGCAGCGCTTTCTCGTCGCGCGTCTTCGTACGGATGTCCACCGGCCGCCGGAACACCACGATCCGGGCGGGCCGCCCCTCGCGGGACTCGTACAGGGCGCCCAGCGGCACCGCCTCGTCGTTCCAGCCGGCGTCCGGGCCGCCCGGCGGGCCCGGGACGTCCCCGATCAGGAACTCCACCTCGGCCAGCTGCGGCCAGCGCCGTTCCAGCCGCTCCACGGAGTCCCGTACGAGGTCCCCGAACAGCTCCGCCCGGCTCGCCGACAGCGGCACCTGCGGCGGCGCCACCGGCCCGCGCATCCCGCGCCCGTGCCGGTCCCGCCGACGCGGGCGCGGCTCGGCGGGGGCCCCGGTCGGGGGCTGGGCGGGACGGGGCGGCAGCGGGCTGTCGGTCACCCCCGCAGGGTAGCTCTCGGCACGACACGGGGGAGTGAGCGGTGGGAGCGTCGTCGCGGCCCGGTCAAGAGTGCGGTACCGTCCAACGTCGTGAGCCTTGTACGTCGTTGTTCGCGCACCGCGTGCGGCCGCCCTGCCGTCGCGACGCTGACGTACGTCTACGCCGATTCGACCGCAGTCCTCGGCCCGCTCGCCACCTATGCCGAACCCCACTGCTACGACCTGTGCGCCGAGCACTCGGAGCGCCTGACCGCCCCGCGCGGCTGGGACGTCGTCCGGCTGTCCGACGGCTCGGCGCCGTCCCGCCCCAGCGGCGACGACCTCGAAGCCCTCGCCAACGCCGTGCGCGAGGCCGCCCGTCCGCCCGAGCGCGCGGTGGAGCCCGGCGGCCGCGGCGGCCCGGTGACCGGCGAGACCCGCCGCGGACACCTGCGCGTCCTGCGTTCGCCGGACTCCTGACGCTCAGATCGTCTGAAAACCTGCTCCGCGTTCAAGGTAGGTTTGCTGTCCGCACAGGACCTTCAGGAGGGCAGGCAGTGGCCGCAGATCTTTCGAACATCGTCAAGGCGTACGACGTGCGTGGCGTCGTACCGGACGAGTGGGACGAGCCCCTGGCCGAACTCTTCGGTGCCGCGTTCGTCGAGGTCACCGGCGCCACGGCGATCGTGGTCGGCCACGACATGCGCCCCTCCTCGCCCGGCCTGTCCAGCGCCTTCGCCCGCGGCGCGTCCGCCCGGGGCGTGGACGTCACCCTGATCGGCCTGTGCTCCACCGACCAGCTGTACTACGCCTCGGGCTCCATGAACCTGCCCGGTGCGATGTTCACCGCCTCGCACAACCCCGCCCAGTACAACGGCATCAAGATGTGCCGGGCCGGCGCCGCCCCCGTGGGCCAGGACACCGGCCTCGGGCAGATCCGCGAGCTCGCCGAGAAGTGGAGCGACGAGGGCGCGCCCGCGATCGCCCCCGGCACCGTCCCCGGCACCGTCACCGAGCAGGACACCCTGACCGGCTACGCCGCGCACCTCAAGGGCCTGGTCGACCTCACTGTCATCCGTCCGCTCAAGGTCGTCGTCGACGCGGGCAACGGCATGGGCGGCCACACCGTGCCCACCGTCTTCGAGGGCCTGCCGCTGGACCTCGTCCCCATGTACTTCGAGCTGGACGGGACCTTCCCCAACCACGAGGCCAACCCCCTCGACCCGAAGAACATCGTGGACCTCCAGGCCCGCGTGCTCGCCGAGGGCGCCGACCTCGGCATCGCCTTCGACGGCGACGCCGACCGCTGCTTCATCGTCGACGAGCGCGGCGAGGGCGTCTCCCCGTCCGCCGTCACCGCCCTGGTCGCGGCCCGCGAGCTGGACCGCAACGGCAACACCGGCACCGTGATCCACAACCTGATCACCTCCTGGTCGGTCCCCGAGGTCGTCCGCGAGCACGGCGGCAGCCCGGTACGGACCCGCGTCGGCCACTCCTTCATCAAGGAGGAGATGGCCAAGACGGGAGCGATCTTCGGCGGCGAGCACTCGGCGCACTACTACTTCAAGGACTTCTGGAACGCGGACACCGGCATGCTCGCCGCGCTCCACGTGCTGGCGGCCCTCGGCGGCCAGGACGGCCCCCTGTCGGACCTGGTGTCCTCCTACGACCGCTACGCGGGCTCCGGCGAGATCAACTCGACCGTCGCCGACCAGGCCGCCCGGCTCGCCGCCGTCAAGGAGACGTACGGTGCCCACGGCGACCTCACCCTGGACGAGCTGGACGGCCTGACCGTCACCGCCGCCGACTGGTGGTTCAACGTCCGCGCCTCCAACACCGAACCGCTCCTGCGCCTGAACGTCGAGGCCCGCGACACCGCCACCCTCGCCAAGGTCCGCGACGAGGTCCTCGCCCTCATCCGCGCCTGAGCCGACGCCGGGCGGGGCCGCACCTCCAGCCCCGCCCATCCAGGCCCGCCGCCGCTTGAGGCGCGGCTCCGGGCAGAGCCCCGGTACCCGCACCTCCAGCCCGGCCGGCGTTTGAGGCGCGGCTCCGGGCAGAGCCCCGGTACCCGCACCTCCAGCCCGGCCGGCGTTTGAGGCGCGGCTCCGGGCAGAGCCCCGGTACCCGCACCTCCAGCCCGGCCGGCGTTTGAGGCGCGGCTCCGGGCAGAGCCCCGGTACCCGCACCTCCAGCCCGGCCGGCGTTTGAGGCGCGGCTCCGGGCAGAGCCCCGGTACCCGCACCTCCAGCCCCGCCGGCGTTTGAGGCGCGGCTCCGGGCAGAGCCCGGTGCCCGGCGGAGCCGGGGTCTCCCGGGGCGCAGCCCCGGGACTCCGCACCGCACCGGAGGTGACCCGGCGCCGCACCCGCCCGACGGCGGAGCAACGCGGACACCTTCGGACCGCACCGGAGGTGACTCGGCGGTACGCTGACCTCGCCCAAACCGCATGTTCGAAGGGAACCGCCCCATGCCGCTCGAAGCCGGTCTTCTGGAGATCCTCGCCTGCCCCGCCTGCCACTCGCCCCTTGAGGACAAGTCGGCCGACGAGACGGCTCCCGAGCTGATCTGCACCGGCCAGGACTGCGGACTCGCCTACCCGGTCCGCGACGGCATCCCCGTGCTCCTCGTGGACGAGGCCCGCCGCCCCGCCTGAACCCCCCGGGCCCGCGTCCGGGCCGGCACCGCCCCGGACGCGCAGACTGGTTCCGTCACACAACAGCCGGAGGCCGCCATGCTCGACGAGTCGCTCCTCGACGCACCGGAGGCGCTCGCCCGCGCCGACCGCCGCGGCCTGCTCCGCGGCGCCGCCGAGGCCGGCGCCAGGGTCCGTACCGCAGCCCGGCACGCGGCCGAGGCGGGCCTCGCGGACCTGCACCCCGACGGCCGCCCCCGTGCCGTCCTCATCGCGGGGCCCGGCACCGCCGCCACCGGCGTCGCCGACCTGCTCGGCGCCCTCGCCGGCGCCTCCGCCCCCGTCATCCGGCTGGACCCCGCCGGCGTCGCGCACGCCGCCGGCGCCCTGCGCTGGGCACTGCCCGGCTGGGTCGGCCCGGTCGACCTGCTGCTCCTGGCCACCACCGACGGCACCGAGCCCGGGCTCGCCGTCCTCGCCGAGCAGGCCTACCGGCGAGGCTGCAACGTCGTCGCCGTCGCCCCCGAGCGCTCACCGCTGAGCGAGGCCGTGGACGGGGCGCACGGGCTCCTCGTACCGATGGCCAAGGCCCCGTACCAGGAGTACGACGAGTCCGCCGCGGCCGGACCCGGCGCGCTGTGGGCCCTGCTGACACCGCTGCTGGTGCTCCTCGACAAGGTCGGCCTGATCACCGCCGACCCCGCCGCCCTCCAGCTCGTCGCCGACCGGCTCGACCGCACCGCCGAACGCTGCGGGCCCGCCATCGCCACCTACTCCAACCCGGCCAAGACCCTCGCCGCCGAGCTCGCCGACTCCCTCCCGCTCATCTGGAGCGAGGGCGTCGGCGCCGGACCCGCGGGCCGCCGCTTCGCCGCGACCCTGGCCGAGCTCGCCGGGCGCCCCGCGCTCGCCGCCGTCCTGCCCGAGGCCCTCCCCGCCCACGGCGTCCTGCTCGCGGGGGCCTTCGCCGCCGGAGCCGATCCCGAAGACTTCTTCCGCGACCGGGTCGACGAGCCCCAGGCCCTGCGCGCCCGCATCGTCCTGCTGCGTGACCGGCCGGCAGGCGGCCTCAGCGCCGCCCCCGCCGCACGCGAGCTCGCCCTCAGCCACGACACGGCCATCAGCGAGCTCGAACCGGAGGAGGGCGTCGAGCTGGAACAGCTCGCCGAGCTCCTCGCCGTCACGGATTTCGCCACCGCCTACCTGGCGTTGGCTTCCGGGGGACACAGCTGAGGCACACTTCTCCTGCCCGGCTCTATCCAGGAAGACGACGATGGACCGCCTGACCAACACGATCCGCCCCTACGCCTGGGGATCCACCACCGCGATCCCCACGCTCCTCGGCATTGAACCCACCGGTGAGCCCCAGGCCGAGATGTGGATGGGCGCCCACCCCGGCGCCCCCTCCCGGCTCGACCGCGGCTCCGGCGAGACCACCCTGTCCGAGGTCATCTCCGCCGACCCCGAGGCCGAACTCGGCGCGGCCGCCGTCACCAAGTTCGGCCCCCGGCTGCCCTTCCTCCTCAAGATCCTCGCCGCCGGCGCCCCGCTCTCCCTCCAGGTCCACCCCGACCTGGAACAGGCGAAGGCCGGCTACGCGGACGAGGAGCGCCGCGGGGTCCCCGTGGACGCGGGCCACCGCAACTACAAGGACCCCAACCACAAGCCCGAGATGATCTGCGCGCTCACCCCGTTCGACGGGCTGTGCGGCTTCCGCGCCCCGCACGAGGCCGCCGACCTCCTCGAAGGCCTCGGCGTCGACTCCCTCAAGCCGTACGCCGACCTGCTGCGGGCCCACCCCGAGGACGCCGCGCTGCGCGAGGTGCTGACGGCCGTACTCACCGCCGACCGCGAGCAGATGGCCACCACCGTCGCCGAGGCCGCGGCCGCCGCCGAACGCCTGGGCGGCCCGTACAAGGCGTACGCCACCCTGGTCCACGACTACCCGGGCGACCCCGGGGTCATCGCGGCCATGCTGCTCAACCACGTCCAACTCCAGCCCGGAGAGGCGATGTTCCTCGGCGCGGGCGTCCCGCACGCCTACATCGAGGGCCTCGGCGTCGAGCTGCTGGCCAACTCCGACAACGTGCTGCGCGCCGGGCTCACCCCCAAACACGTGGACGTACCGGAACTGCTCAAGATCGTGAAGTTCGAGTCGGGCGACCCGAAGGTGCTGCGCCCCGAGGGCGACGCCGAAGAGGTCTACGAGAACCCCATCGACGAATTCCGGCTCTCCCGCTTCCTCCTCGCACCGGGCGGCGCCTCCCGCACCCTCCCCGGCGGCGCCCCGCAGATCCTGCTCTGCACGGCGGGCTCCGTGAAGGCCGGCGAACTGGCCCTGGCCCCAGGCGAGTCCGTCTTCGTACCGGCGGGCGAAGCAGTCGAACTGTCGGGAACCGGTACCGTCTTCCGCGCCACCGTGGTGGTCTGACGTAGCCTCCGTCCCGGCGGCTGCAACAATGTGCGGCCGGTAGGTCAGTGGCTAGGAAGGACACCCCGCATCCATGAGCGCGTCGGGCGGTACCAAGGCGATCGTGGCGGCACTCGCCGCCAACCTCGCCATCGCTGTAGCCAAATTCGTGGCATTCCTCTTCAGCGGATCCTCGTCGATGCTCGCGGAAAGCGTCCACTCGCTGGCCGACTCCGGGAACCAGGGGCTGCTGCTCCTCGGCGGGAAGAAGGCCCAGCGCGAGGCGACGCCGCAGCACCCCTTCGGGTACGGGCGTGAGCGTTACATCTACGCCTTCCTCGTCTCCATCGTGCTCTTCACCGTCGGTGGCATGTTCGCCATCTACGAGGGCATCGAGAAGATCAACCACCCGCACGCCATCGAGGCCTGGTACTGGCCGGTCGGCGTCCTCGTCTTCGCGATCATCGCCGAGTCCTTCTCCTTCCGCACCGCGATCAAGGAGTCGAACGAGATCCGCGGCAAGCAGACCTGGACCCAGTTCGTCAGGCGGGCCAAGGCTCCCGAGCTGCCCGTCGTCCTCCTGGAGGACCTCGGTGCGCTCGTCGGTCTGTTCCTGGCCCTCGTGGGCGTCGGCCTCGCCCTGCTGACCGGCGACGGCATCTGGGACGGCATCGGCACGCTGTGCATCGGCATCCTGCTGATCATCATCGCGATCGTCCTGGCCGCGGAGACCAAGTCCCTGCTGCTCGGAGAGGCCGCGGGCACCGAAGAGATCGAGAAGATCACGGCCGCGCTCGTCGACGGGGACGTCGTCACCCGCGTGATCCACATGCGCACCCTGCACCTCGGCCCCGAGGAGCTGCTGGTCGCCGCCAAGATCGCCGTCGAGGGCAACGACACCGCGACCCAGGTGGCGGACGCGATCAACGCTGCCGAGGACCGCATCCGCGAGGCCGTCCCGATCGCCCGCGTGATCTACCTGGAGCCGGACATCTACCGCGCCGAGCGGTCCGACCCGGCCGCGACGCCGGGCACCACCCCGGCCTGACCGACGTACGAAGGCCCCCGCGAGCAGCAGCCCGCGGGGGCCTTCGGCCTATCCGACGTGCGGTGCACCCCAGACGGGATGCACCGGAACCGGCTTCCGCCGCCGCACCACCAGCCAGGCGATCCCGAGCCCCGCACCGACGAGCACGGTGGTCCCCCCGGCGAGGGACACCAGGGGGAAGCCGGCCATCACCAGGGGCTCTTCGTCGACGGAGACCCCGAGCACCGCCGTGACCGGAACCGTGCCTTCGTGGTGTGCCCTGCGGAAGCGGGAGTCCGCGGAGTTGCCGCGGTTGTCACCCAGGAGGAAGAGCCGCCCTTCCGGCACCGTGACTTCGAAGCTCACCCCACCGGCCCCGGGGGCTCCGCCGAGCACGTACGGCTCGTCGAGGGGCTGCCCGTTGAGGGTCAGGGTCTCGTCGCCCGCCGCGTAGGAGATGCGGTCGCCCCCCACCGCCACCACGCGTTCGATGTGGCGGTCCTCGTCACCCCAGGCCGACCCGTCGAAGAGCACGACGTCGCCCCGCCGGGGCTCGGTCCCGCCCGTCCGGAAGACGGCGGCCGACCCGGGCACGTAGGTGGGCCGCATGTGGTCGCTGGGCACGCGCGCCCCGGTGAGCTGAGTGGCTCCGTACGCGGCGCACCCGGCGGTCACCGGGACCCCGAACGCCAGCAGCACGAGCGCCGCGATCCCCAGCCCCCGCCCAGGTCTGTGTGCCATGAATCCGTTCCCCTCCCAGCAGTGCGTGTGGCCGGAAGGGTACGGTTCGGCCGGCTCGGCACAGCGGCCGGGTCCCGTACCCCGGGGGTACGGGACCCGGCCGCATGGCCGGACGGCGCCGGCCGGCGGGGGACCGGCTACTGGATCTCGCGCAGCACGTCCAGGACCGACGCCTCGTCGGGCGCGGCCTGGAGCCGCTCGCGGAACCCGCCGTCCATCAGCTTGCGCGACAGCAGCGCCAGGATCCGCAGGTGCTCGTCGCCCGCCGCGGCCTCCGGCACCGAGATCATGAAGACCAGCCGGGCCTTCGTGCCGTCCAGGGAGCCCCACTCGATGCCCTCGTCGGACCGGGCGAAGCCCACCGTGGGCCGGGCCACCGCGTCCGTCTTGGCGTGCGGGATCGCGATCGACTCGCCGAGACCGGTCGTGCCCTGCGCCTCCCGGGCCAGGGCGACCCGTACGAGCTCGTCCACGTCCCGGACGTTCCCGGTGGTCGCCAGCATCTGTGCCAACTCGCGGATCGCCGCCTCCTTGGAGTCAGCGGCCAGTTCCGTCTTCACGGTCCGCGCGGTCAGGTACCCGGAGAGCACCTCCGGCTCCGCGGCCGGGCCGGGGGAGACCGGCGCCGCCCGGTCGTCCCTGCGCTGCTTGATCCCGATGAGCGCGTTCGTGGCCAGTGCGGTGACGACGGTGCCCGCCGCGATCGCGACGAAGAACATGGCGACACCGCTCACGGCACCGAAGAGCGAGACGATCGGGCCGCCGTGCGGCACCGAGTTCTCGACCCCGGCCAGCCCCGCGATCGCACCGGCCACCGCACCGCCGAGCATGTTCGCGGGAATGACCTGGGCCGGCCGGGCGGCGGCGAACGGAATGGCACCCTCGGAGATGCCGAAGAAGCCCATGAACAGAGCGGCGATGCCCGTCTCCCGCTCCTGGGCGCTGTAGCTCCTGCGGCGCAGCAGCGTCGCCAGGCCCTGGCCGAGCGGCATGACCGGGATGGCGGCGGCGGCCATGCCCATGACCGCGTTGTTGGTGCCGATCAGGCCCACCGCCACGAGGAACGCGGTCTTGTTGACCGGTCCGCCCATGTCGAAGGCGATCATCAGGCCGATGACGGCGCCGAGCACGACCGCGCTGGAGCCGGTCATCCCGTTCAGCCAGCTGGTCAGGTGCGTGAACACCCAGGAGATGGGCTGCCCGATCACATAGATGTAGAACAGGCCGAGGGCGAGCGTCGAGACGATCGGGATCACGATGATCGGCATGATCGGCTGGACGAACTTGGGGACCTTGACCTTCTTGATCCAGATCACCAGATAGCCGGCCAGGAAGCCGGTCGCGATCGCGCCGAGGAAGCCCGCGTTGGCCTCCGCCTTGTAGATGGTCGTGGCATTGGCGGCCAGGAAACCGCCGATCATGCCGGGGACGAGCGCGGGCCGGTCACCGAGGGCGTAGGCGATGTATCCGGAGAAGATCGGCAGCATCAGCGTGAAGCCGAGGGTGCCCAGGGCGTTCACGTAGAACCAGAACGAACCCTCGTCGAACGTGATCCCCTCGGGCGTGGAGTGCCCGCCGAGCGCGATCGAGATGGCGAGCAGCAGACCGCCCACCACCACGAAGGGGATCATGTGCGAGACGCCGTTCATCAGCGCCTTGTACGCGGCGCTGCGCTCGTGGCCGCCCCCGCCCCTGCCCTCGCCGCCGCCGCTCCCGGCCGCCGCCGTGGCCTGCACGGGCGCGCCCTGCACGCGCTCGATCAGCTCCTCGGGCTTGTGGATACCGTCCGCGACACCGGTGGACAGCACCCGCTTGCCCGCGAAGCGCTCGCGGGCGACCTCCTTGTCGGCGGCGATGATGATGCCGTCCGCCTCTCTGACATCGTTGTCAGAGAGCACGTTCTCGGCCCCGATGGAGCCCTGGGTCTCCACCTTCATGTCGATGCCGAGGCGGTCGGCGGCCTGTTGCAGCTTCTCCGCGGCCATGTAGGTGTGCGCGATCCCCGTGGGACACGCGGTGACGGCGAGCAGCTTCAGGCGCTTCTGCCCGCTTGCGCCCCCGCCTGCGGGAGGGCCGGCCGGACTGGTCACCTGATTTCTCCCAGGAGGCCCCGGCCTTCAGGCCGGGGAGGAATGGGTCCTTGGTGTGGAGGCGCAGAGCGCCGGAGGTCGGTTCGCATCTGGTCTGGCCTGCTCTTTCGGTTGTTGTCAGTGGGCGGGGATAGGTTGTTGGGATGGCGGCGACAGCGATGGTGGGGGATGCCGGGCATGCCCGGTGGAGCTTCCGCGTCCGCGTGTCGTCTTCCGCGCTCGCCGCTCTGATGGCGGAGTGGGACCGGTGCCGGTGGATCTGGAACGAGTGCTGCGCGAAGTCGAAGCAGACGCATCTGTGGAACAAGGGCCGGCCCGAGGGGACGGACAAGCGGACCTGTGGCCCGGCGCAGCTCGACAAGATGTTGACCGAAGCCCGTACCAAGAACACCTGGCTTCGCGAAGGGTCCTCGGTTCCGCAGCAGCAGTCGATCCGGGATTTCGGGAAGTCCCGCGCCAAGGCGCAGAAGGACATCAAGGACCGGTTGCCGATGCGGCAGCGGGCCGGGATGCCGAAGTGGAAGAGGAAGCGGGAAGCGCTGCCGTCCCTCAACTACACCAAGCGCGGCTTTCGGCTGAAGGACGGCCGCCTGTACCTGGCGGGCGGTATCGCCCTGACCGTGGTGTGGTCGCGGAACCTCCCGGCCGACCCGTCCAGCGTGCGTGTCTATCAGGACAGTGTCGGGCACTGGTACTGCTCGTTCGTCGTCCCCGCCGAGGTCGAGCAGCTTCCGGAGACCGGCGCGGTGATCGGCGTGGACTGGGGCGTGAAGGAGACCGCGACCACCACCAGCGATGCCCACGACCTCCCGCACGTCGAGCACGGCAAGAAGGCCGCCGCCGGCCTCGCGCGCCATCAGCGGATGATGGCCCGGCGCAAGCCACCGAAGGGCAAGGCAGGGTCGAAGGGCTACCGGCACGCGAAACGGCAGACCGCGAAGCTGCACAAGAAGGTCGCCCGGCAGCGCCAGGACACTGGCCGCAAGTGGGCCAAGTCCGTAGTCCGCGATCACGACGCCGTGGCGGTCGAGGACTTCCGCCCGAAGTTCCTCGCCAAGACGACCATGGCCCGCAAGGCCGCCGACGCGGCCATCAGCGCCACCAAGACGGCCCTGATCGAGATGGGCCGCAAGCACGGACGGACCGTGCACCTGGTACACCCCGCGCACACCACCATGGACTGTGCGCAGTGCGGAGCGAGAACCAAGCACGCACTACCTCTCTCAGAACGAACCTACGCCTGCACCGCGTGCGGAGCCGTATCCCCCAGGGATAAGAACTCCGCCCGCGTGATGCTGGTCCGGGCTGGTCTCAACCCGGCTAGTGCTGATCGCGTAAGACCAATCGGGGCGCTGCCCCACCTGGCAGCGTGAGCTAGAAATCCCCGATCAGCCCTGGAGGGTGAGGAATCCTCTCCCTTCAGGGAGGGGAGGATTCAATGAAATCTCCTTCACGGCCGGGCCGGCAAGGGTCCTGCGAGATCGCGCAAGAGTTCCGATCCACCGGCATCCTGCCCCACGTCAAGGGCCGATCAAAAGTCCCAAAGGCCTCAAACCTGCCCGCCGTAGGGCCCGAAGCCAGGACACGCCCTAGACGAGTGAGTCCGAGGTGGCGCCTGCGGGGAGGCGTCAGGCACGCGCGTCTGCCGCGTTGTCGTCGGTCGCCGACTTCCCCAAGCTCTCGGCTTCGCTCGAGCCGGGGAGACCCCATTCGCGTCGACTCCCTCCTCCGCCTTGCAGCCACACGCGCCTGACGCCTCCCCGCCCGCCCTGCGGGCGGACGACGCCACCTCGGACTCACTCGTCCAGCGGCTCGGCCGACTGGGGCACGATCCGCCGATCGGTGTAGATTCGTCCTCAGTGTCAGGCGTCGCTGCTGATGGCGGTCGGGCGGTCCTCGTTGACCGGCCGAGGGGAGAGAGGGCTCCCGACGGACTGTGTGCTCCGCGCGTTCCTCCAGGCTGCGTCCGGACCGGACCCAGCCGAACGGCGCGCGGCCCAGCCGTACCCACCCTCTCGAACCCATGAGGAGCACCACCCATGGACTTCAAGGTCGCAGACCTTTCCCTTGCCGCCTTCGGCCGCAAGGAGATCACCCTCGCCGAGCACGAGATGCCCGGCCTGATGTCGATCCGCGCCGAGTACGCGGACGCGCAGCCCCTCGCCGGCGCCCGCATCACCGGCTCCCTGCACATGACCGTGCAGACGGCCGTGCTCATCGAGACCCTCGCCGCCCTCGGCGCCGACGTCCGCTGGGCCTCCTGCAACATCTTCTCCACCCAGGACCACGCGGCCGCCGCCATCGCGGTCGGCCCGAACGGTACCCCGGAGAACCCGCAGGGCGTCCCCGTCTTCGCCTGGAAGGGCGAGACGCTGGAGGAGTACTGGTGGTGCACGGAGCAGGCCCTGACCTGGCCGAACACCCCCACCGGCGGCCCGAACATGATCCTCGACGACGGTGGTGACGCCACCCTCCTCGTCCACAAGGGCGTCGAGTTCGAGAAGGCCGGCGAGGCCCCGGACCCGTCGACGGCGGACTCCGAGGAGTACGCGTACATCCTCACCCTGCTGAACCGCACCCTCGGAGAGAACCCGCAGAAGTGGACGCAGCTCGCGTCCGAGATCCGCGGCGTCACCGAGGAGACCACCACCGGTGTCCACCGCCTCTACGAGATGATGGCCGAGGGCAGCCTGCTCTTCCCGGCGATCAACGTGAACGACGCCGTCACCAAGTCGAAGTTCGACAACAAGTACGGCTGCCGCCACTCCCTGATCGACGGCATCAACCGCGCCACCGACGTCCTCATCGGCGGCAAGGTCGCGGTCGTCTGCGGCTACGGCGACGTCGGCAAGGGCTGCGCCGAGTCCCTGCGCGGCCAGGGCGCCCGCGTGATCGTCACCGAGATCGACCCCATCTGCGCCCTCCAGGCCGCGATGGACGGCTACCAGGTCGCCACCCTCGACGACGTCGTCGAGACCGCCGACATCTTCATCACGACCACCGGCAACAAGGACATCATCATGGCCGCCGACATGGCCAAGATGAAGCACCAGGCCATCGTCGGGAACATCGGCCACTTCGACAACGAGATCGACATGGCCGGCCTGGCCAAGATCGAGGGCATCGTCAAGGACGAGGTCAAGCCCCAGGTCCACACCTGGAAGTTCCCCGACGGCAAGGTCCTGATCGTCCTGTCCGAGGGCCGCCTGCTGAACCTGGGCAACGCCACCGGCCACCCCTCCTTCGTGATGTCGAACTCCTTCGCGGACCAGACCCTGGCCCAGATCGAGCTCTTCACGAAGCAGGCGGAGTACCCGACCGACGTCTACGTCCTCCCGAAGCACCTGGACGAGAAGGTCGCCCGCCTCCACCTCGACGCCCTCGGCGTCAGGCTCACCACCCTGCGCCCCGAGCAGGCCGAGTACATCGGCGTCAAGGTTGAGGGCCCGTACAAGGCGGACCACTACCGCTACTGATCGGCACCGATGGCCGATCAGCACTGATCGGCCGTCGATCAGCGGAAGCTCCAGCAGGCCCCCGGCGGACGTCGCCGGGGGCCTGCCCCTTCGGCGCCCCCGCGGGCGGTCGGCGGTACGTTGACGGCACCGCACTGCCCGGCAGTGCCCCGCCCGCCCGCCCACCCGACGAAACGTGCTCACCATGCCCCGCGGCCGCTACTCGCTCCATGACCCGCACGATCACACCCCCCTCGGGGAGGAGCACTTCCACTGCGCCCCCGGCCCCTCCGGCTGGCGCTACGTCTCCCAGCTCACCGCCCCGAACGGCGACCACCGAGGCTCCGTCGACCTCGCCGTCGACGAACTCGGCCGCCCCATCCGCCTCGAACTGAACGCCTCCAGCTGGCAGGTCCGCGGCGCCGCCATCGACGGCGTCACCTGGGTGCGCACCGACCCCACCGGCACCGAGGCCACCGAAGGCAACGTCCAGGCCCCCGGCTTCACCGGAACCTCCCCGGCCTTCCTCATCGCGACGGCCCGCCTGCTGCGCCTGACCCCCGGCGCACCCGCCACCCGCGTCCGGCTCCTCGCCCTCACCGACCCGGTCCTCGCCCCGCGCACGGTCGACCAGGCCTGGGCCCTGCTGGCGCGCGAGGAACACCCCACGGACAGCGGCCCGCTGCAGGTGGACGCGTACCAGGTCAGCGCCCTGGACACCGGCGAGGTCCACACGATCCACATCGCGGGCGACGTGGTCCTCTCGGCCCCGGGAATCGAACTCGAACACCTGGAGACCCCGCCCTCGACCTTCGAGGCGTAGCGCCGCCGACCGGGCAGACCTCAGGCGGGCGGTGCGAACCCGCCGCCACCCGGCGGCCGTACGGGCGCCACCTGCACGGGAGGCACCGCGACCGGCGCCGCCGCCTGCGGGGCGGCGTACGGAGCGACATGCGCAGTGGCGTGCGGGGCGACGTACTGGGCGACCTGCGGAGCCGGGGCCACGGGCGCGGCCTGCGCCGCGCCACCGCCGAAGGCACGGGCGGCGTCCCGCGACT
Source organism: Streptomyces sp. NBC_01408 (assembly GCF_026340255.1). GTDB lineage: Bacteria > Actinomycetota > Actinomycetes > Streptomycetales > Streptomycetaceae > Streptomyces. The sequence continues at coordinate 2,525,317 of NZ_JAPEPJ010000001.1, forward strand.
GACGCTCGTGCACCACCGCCATCAGGTACGCGGCAGCGGGCACCCCCGGCGGCGGCGGAGTCCCCGTACGCGCCACCAGATCGTCCGCGAGCCGCACCGCCATCGCGGCGCCGACCTGCGGATCCAGCTGCCCCATGCGCGTCAGGTACTGCCGGATCGCCAGCCACAGCCCTTCCGGCACGGCCGACAGGTCCAGCCCGCCGAACCTCCCGGCCAGCCACGGCGGCGGCGGGGGCACCGGCATCACCCGGGCGCCCGGCACCCGCTCCCGGATGACCAGCGTCCCCCCGAAGACGTCCCCGAGCCGCCGCCCCCGCTCCGACACCAGCGAGGCGATGCACGCCACGGACCCGAAGGTGAGCAGGAGCTCCACGACCCCCATGGCCCCGCGCACCAGCGCGTGCCGGAACCGGATCGGCCCGCCGTCGTCCCGTACGACCCGCAGCCCGCAGGCGAGCTTGCCCAGCGAACGCCCGTGGGTCAGGGTCTCCACCGCGATCGGCACGCCGACCAGCACCAGCAGCACGGTGGCCACCGCCACGGCCGCCTGAGCGGCGAAGTCCAGCGAGGCCGTCGCCAGGGTCAGCCCGAACGAGACCGTCAGATATCCGGTGACGTACACCGCCGCGTCGAGCAGGAACGCCAGCGCCCGGCTCGGCAGCCTCGCCGGCCGCAGCCCCAGGACGACAGCGTCCCCCGTCACCAGATCGCTCACCGCAGCACCTTTCACGTGACCTGCCCCGCCCCATCGGCATCCAGTCTGCCAAGCTGACCACATCAGGAGTAGGCAGTAGCAGGGGACCTGGGGCAGGGGAGCGGTAACCGGATGGATCTCGACGTCTTCGTGGCGGCCCATCGTGCGGAATGGGACCGCCTGGAGCAGCTCCTGGGCCGAGGCCGCAAGCTCACCGGCGCCGAGGCCGACGAACTCGTCGAGCTCTACCAGCGCACCTCCACCCACCTCTCGCTCATCCAGTCCAGCGCCCCCGACCCCATGCTCACGGGCCGGCTCACCCAGCTGGTGGCCCGTGCCCGCGCCACGGTGACCGGGGTCCGCCGGGCCGGCTGGCGCGACGTGGTCCTCTTCTTCACCGTCGGCTTCCCGGCCGCCGTCTACCGCAGCCGCGCCTGGTGGATACCGACCGCGCTGCTCTCCACGGCGCTGGGCGTGCTCATCGGCTGGTGGATAGCCACGCATCCGGAGGTCCAGGGCGCCATCGCCGCCCCGGAGGAGCTGAAGGCCCTCACGAAGCCGGGCGGCGAGTACGAGACGTACTACTCCAGCCACCCCGCGGCCTCCTTCGCCGCCCAGGTCTGGACGAACAACGCCCAGGCGGCCGCGATCTGCCTGGTCCTGGGCGCGTTCCTGGGGCTCCCGGTGCTCTGGATCCTCTTCCTGAACATGGCCAACCTCGGCGTCGGCCTCGGCCTGATGGCCTCCGCCGGCCGCCTCGACGTCTTCCTCGGCCTGATCCTGCCGCACGGCCTGCTCGAACTGACGGCGGTCTTCGTCGCGGCCGGCACGGGCCTGCGCCTGGGCTGGACGGTCATCGACCCGGGCCCCCGCACCCGCCGCGAGGCCCTGGCGGAACGGGGCCGCGCCGCCCTCGGCATGGCCATCGGCCTCGCAGTGGTCCTGTTCGTCTCCGGCCTCATCGAAGGCTTCGTGACCCCGTCCGGCCTCCCCACCTGGGCCCGCGTCTCGATCGGCGTGGCCGCGGAGGTGGCCTTCCTGCTCTACGTCTACGTCCTGGGAGGCCGCGCCTCCCGCGCCGGCGAGGCCGGCGACGTGGAGGCCGCCGACCAGACGGCGACGCTGCCGACCGCGGCCTGATGTGCATCGGACCCTACTGACCTGCTAGTCTCCTCAGGTCCCGGAGCGGGTGTTGACATATCCGCGATGGGGAGGTAGATTCAAACGGTTGCCTCGAACTGGACAAGTTCGGCAGCGATGGTTTATGATCTCTCTCGTCCCCACATGGAATTGAATTCCAGCGGGGCGCAGTCGACTCCTTTTTCAGGAATCCGAAGCCCGGTAAATCCGGTGGAAAACTTCTGATAGAGTCGGACTCGCCGGAAAGGGAAACGCGAAAGCGGAAACCTGGAAAGCGAAACCCGCTTCGACCGGGAATCGGACACGAAAGAGTCTGATAGAGTCGGAAACGAAGAACGAAGCCCGGAGGAAAGCCCGAGAGGGTAAGTACAAAGGAAGCGTCCGTTCCTTGAGAACTCAACAGCGTGCCAAAAATCAACGCCAAAAGTTGATACCCCGTCCACTTCGGTGGATGAGGTTCCTTTGAAAAAGACCTGTGAGGCTTCCTTGTGGAGTGCTTGCAGGCAACAAACACAGCGAGGACGTTGTGGTCAGTCGGTCTTATTCCGACCAAGACTGGCCCGCTCTTTCGTGTGTGTGAACCCGATTACGGGTAAACATTCATGGAGAGTTTGATCCTGGCTCAGGACGAACGCTGGCGGCGTGCTTAACACATGCAAGTCGAACGATGAAGCCCTTCGGGGTGGATTAGTGGCGAACGGGTGAGTAACACGTGGGCAATCTGCCCTTCACTCTGGGACAAGCCCTGGAAACGGGGTCTAATACCGGATACCACTCCTGCCTGCATGGGCGGGGGTTGAAAGCTCCGGCGGTGAAGGATGAGCCCGCGGCCTATCAGCTTGTTGGTGGGGTAATGGCCCACCAAGGCGACGACGGGTAGCCGGCCTGAGAGGGCGACCGGCCACACTGGGACTGAGACACGGCCCAGACTCCTACGGGAGGCAGCAGTGGGGAATATTGCACAATGGGCGAAAGCCTGATGCAGCGACGCCGCGTGAGGGATGACGGCCTTCGGGTTGTAAACCTCTTTCAGCAGGGAAGAAGCGAAAGTGACGGTACCTGCAGAAGAAGCGCCGGCTAACTACGTGCCAGCAGCCGCGGTAATACGTAGGGCGCAAGCGTTGTCCGGAATTATTGGGCGTAAAGAGCTCGTAGGCGGCTTGTCACGTCGGATGTGAAAGCCCGAGGCTTAACCTCGGGTCTGCATTCGATACGGGCTAGCTAGAGTGTGGTAGGGGAGATCGGAATTCCTGGTGTAGCGGTGAAATGCGCAGATATCAGGAGGAACACCGGTGGCGAAGGCGGATCTCTGGGCCATTACTGACGCTGAGGAGCGAAAGCGTGGGGAGCGAACAGGATTAGATACCCTGGTAGTCCACGCCGTAAACGTTGGGAACTAGGTGTTGGCGACATTCCACGTCGTCGGTGCCGCAGCTAACGCATTAAGTTCCCCGCCTGGGGAGTACGGCCGCAAGGCTAAAACTCAAAGGAATTGACGGGGGCCCGCACAAGCAGCGGAGCATGTGGCTTAATTCGACGCAACGCGAAGAACCTTACCAAGGCTTGACATATACCGGAAAGCATTAGAGATAGTGCCCCCCTTGTGGTCGGTATACAGGTGGTGCATGGCTGTCGTCAGCTCGTGTCGTGAGATGTTGGGTTAAGTCCCGCAACGAGCGCAACCCTTGTCCTGTGTTGCCAGCATGCCCTTCGGGGTGATGGGGACTCACAGGAGACCGCCGGGGTCAACTCGGAGGAAGGTGGGGACGACGTCAAGTCATCATGCCCCTTATGTCTTGGGCTGCACACGTGCTACAATGGCCGGTACAATGAGCTGCGATACCGTGAGGTGGAGCGAATCTCAAAAAGCCGGTCTCAGTTCGGATTGGGGTCTGCAACTCGACCCCATGAAGTCGGAGTTGCTAGTAATCGCAGATCAGCATTGCTGCGGTGAATACGTTCCCGGGCCTTGTACACACCGCCCGTCACGTCACGAAAGTCGGTAACACCCGAAGCCGGTGGCCCAACCCGTAAGGGAGGGAGCTGTCGAAGGTGGGACTGGCGATTGGGACGAAGTCGTAACAAGGTAGCCGTACCGGAAGGTGCGGCTGGATCACCTCCTTTCTAAGGAGCACAGTACCGATTGCAGACAAATGTTCTGCACGGTCAGCTCATGGGTGGAACGTTGATTATTTGGCGCCAGACGATCTGATGGTTCTCGAGTACTGCTTCGGCGTGGAAAGAGAGTTCGGAGGACGGCTGGTGCCTGGCACGTTGTTGGGTATCTGAAGGTACGGCCGTAAAGGTCTTATCTTCGCGATGCCGGCCCCAGTGCACTCATCAGCTTGTCTGGTGGGGTGATGGGTGGCTGGTCGTTGCTTGAGAACTACACAGTGGACGCGAGCATCTGTGGCCAAGTTTTTAAGGGCACACGGTGGATGCCTTGGCACCAGGAACCGATGAAGGACGTGAGAGGCCGCGATAGGCCCCGGGGAGCTGCCAACTGAGCTTTGATCCGGGGGTGTCCGAATGGGGAAACCCGGCAGTCGTCATGGGCTGTCACCCACTGCTGAACACATAGGCAGTGTGGAGGGAACGAGGGGAAGTGAAACATCTCAGTACCCTCAGGAAGAGAAAACAACCGTGATTCCGGGAGTAGTGGCGAGCGAAACCGGATGAGGCCAAACCGTATGCGTGTGATACCCGGCAGGGGTTGCGCATGCGGGGTTGTGGGAATTCTTTTGATCGGTCTGCCGGCCGGTCGGCGAGTCAGAAACCGTTGATGTAGTCGAAGGACATGCGAAAGGTCCGGCGTAGAGGGTAAGACCCCCGTAGACGAAACATCAGCGGCTTGCTTAAGAATCTCCCAAGTAGCACGGGGCCCGAGAAATCCCGTGTGAATCTGGCGGGACCACCCGCTAAGCCTAAATATTCCCTGGTGACCGATAGCGGATAGTACCGTGAGGGAATGGTGAAAAGTACCGCGGGAGCGGAGTGAAATAGTACCTGAAACCGTGTGCCTACAAGCCGTGGGAGCGTCGCTCATTGGGTTTACCCAATGGGTCGTGACTGCGTGCCTTTTGAAGAATGAGCCTGCGAGTTAGCGGTGTGTAGCGAGGTTAACCCGTGTGGGGAAGCCGTAGCGAAAGCGAGTCCGAATAGGGCGATTGAGTTGCACGCTCTAGACCCGAAGCGGAGTGATCTAGCCATGGGCAGGTTGAAGCGGAGGTAAGACTTCGTGGAGGACCGAACCCACCAGGGTTGAAAACCTGGGGGATGACCTGTGGTTAGGGGTGAAAGGCCAATCAAACTCCGTGATAGCTGGTTCTCCCCGAAATGCATTTAGGTGCAGCGTCGTGTGTTTCTTGCCGGAGGTAGAGCACTGGATAGGCGATGGGCCCTACCGGGTTACTGACCTTAGCCAAACTCCGAATGCCGGTAAGTGAGAGCACGGCAGTGAGACTGTGGGGGATAAGCTCCATGGTCGAGAGGGAAACAGCCCAGAGCATCGACTAAGGCCCCTAAGCGTACGCTAAGTGGGAAAGGATGTGGAGTCGCAGAGACAACCAGGAGGTTGGCTTAGAAGCAGCCACCCTTGAAAGAGTGCGTAATAGCTCACTGGTCAAGTGATTCCGCGCCGACAATGTAGCGGGGCTCAAGCGTACCGCCGAAGTCGTGTCATTGCAGCAATAGGGCCAACGCCCGCTGTGATGGGTAGGGGAGCGTCGTGTGCCGGGTGAAGCAGCAGCGGAAGCTAGTTGTGGACGGTTCACGAGTGAGAATGCAGGCATGAGTAGCGATACACACGTGAGAAACGTGTGCGCCGATTGACTAAGGGTTCCTGGGTCAAGCTGATCTGCCCAGGGTAAGTCGGGACCTAAGGCGAGGCCGACAGGCGTAGTCGATGGACAACCGGTTGATATTCCGGTACCCGCTTTGAAACGCCCAATATCGAATCCTCTAATGCTAAGGCCGTGAAGCCGTTCCGGACCCTTCGGGGAAAGGAAAGTGGTGGAGCCGCCGATCCAAGGTGGTAGTAGGTAAGCGATGGGGTGACGCAGGAAGGTAGTCCAGCCCGGGCGGTGGTAGTCCCGGGGTAAGGGTGTAGGCCGAGGGGTAGGCAAATCCGTCCCTCATTAAGGCTGAGACCTGATGCCGAGCCGATTGTGGTGAAGTGGATGATCCTATGCTGTCGAGAAAAGCCTCTAGCGAGTTTCATGGCGGCCCGTACCCTAAACCGACTCAGGTGGTCAGGTAGAGAATACCGAGGCGTTCGGGTGAACTATGGTTAAGGAACTCGGCAAAATGCCCCCGTAACTTCGGGAGAAGGGGGGCCATCACTGGTGAGAGGACTTGCTCCTTGAGCTGGGGGTGGCCGCAGAGACCAGCGAGAAGCGACTGTTTACTAAAAACACAGGTCCGTGCGAAGCCGTAAGGCGATGTATACGGACTGACGCCTGCCCGGTGCTGGAACGTTAAGGGGACCGGTTAGTCACATTTCGGTGTGGCGAAGCTGAGAACTTAAGCGCCAGTAAACGGCGGTGGTAACTATAACCATCCTAAGGTAGCGAAATTCCTTGTCGGGTAAGTTCCGACCTGCACGAATGGCGTAACGACTTCTCGACTGTCTCAACCATAGGCCCGGTGAAATTGCACTACGAGTAAAGATGCTCGTTTCGCGCAGCAGGACGGAAAGACCCCGGGACCTTTACTATAGTTTGATATTGGTGTTCGGTTCGGCTTGTGTAGGATAGGTGGGAGACTTTGAAGCAGCCACGCCAGTGGTTGTGGAGTCGCCGTTGAAATACCACTCTGGTCGTGCTGGATGTCTAACCTCGGTCCGTGATCCGGATCAGGGACAGTGTCTGATGGGTAGTTTAACTGGGGCGGTTGCCTCCCAAAGGGTAACGGAGGCGCCCAAAGGTTCCCTCAGCCTGGTTGGCAATCAGGTGTTGAGTGTAAGTGCACAAGGGAGCTTGACTGTGAGACCGACGGGTCGAGCAGGGACGAAAGTCGGGACTAGTGATCCGGCGGTGGCTTGTGGAAGCGCCGTCGCTCAACGGATAAAAGGTACCCCGGGGATAACAGGCTGATCTTCCCCAAGAGTCCATATCGACGGGATGGTTTGGCACCTCGATGTCGGCTCGTCGCATCCTGGGGCTGGAGTCGGTCCCAAGGGTTGGGCTGTTCGCCCATTAAAGCGGTACGCGAGCTGGGTTTAGAACGTCGTGAGACAGTTCGGTCCCTATCCGCTGTGCGCGTAGGAATATTGAGAAGGGCTGTCCCTAGTACGAGAGGACCGGGACGGACGAACCTCTGGTGTGCCAGTTGTCCTGCCAAGGGCATGGCTGGTTGGCTACGTTCGGGAGGGATAACCGCTGAAAGCATCTAAGCGGGAAGCCTGCTTCAAGATGAGTATTCCCACCTCCTTGAGAGGGTAAGGCTCCCAGTAGACGACTGGGTTGATAGGCCAGATGTGGAAGCCCGGTAACGGGTGAAGCTGACTGGTACTAATAGGCCGAGGGCTTGTCCTCAGTTGCTCGCGTCCACTGTGTTAGTTCTGAAGTAACGAACCGTGTCCATGCCCGGTTGGTTAACTTCATAGTGTTTCGGTGGTCATAGCGTTAGGGAAACGCCCGGTTACATTCCGAACCCGGAAGCTAAGCCTTTCAGCGCCGATGGTACTGCAGGGGGGACCCTGTGGGAGAGTAGGACGCCGCCGAACAATCATTGCGGAAGCCCCGCACCAAACCCTTACGGGTTCGGTGCGGGGCTTTTCTGCGTTCCGGGCCAGTTCGCGGCCCGCGCCGCGTGGTGTGACTCTTGGGCTTCACCAGTCGGCGGGATAGCTTTTGAGGGTGCTCGTTTCGAGCGTCCAGCGGCCGGCGACGACAGTGTCCCCGAAGGCGTAAGGGACCGCCTTGCGGAAGCGGATGCCGTCGGGACCTGCTGAGGGGTCGCTGTGTACGGTGACGGTCTTCTTGTCCTTACGGGGGTCTACCACGACATACAGCGGGACCCCCATCCTCGGGTAGTCGTGCAGCTTGTCGCGGATGTCAGTGAGCGAGTTCGTGCGGGAGACGACTTCCACCACCATGAGGACATCGCGGGAGTTGACGACCTTGGCCGTGTCGTCGGTGTCCTCTTCCGCGATGACCATGAGATCGGGGACCTTGGTCAGAGCCGGTCTGGGGATCGCCCATGTTCGTGTCGTTGAGGGCCATGACCTCTGGCGTCTGGGCTTCGATCTGGCGGCGTAGCCGCACCACGTTGAGCCCGTGGGGAGCCGTGGGGTTCATCATCGTGAGGAAGATCTGACCATCGGTCGTCTGTACCTTCCACGAGTCCTCCTGATGCTCGGCCAGCTCCGCGAGCTGCTCCGCGAAGTCGTGCATGCGGTGCATCTGCTCGGGGGTGAGGTCGGCCATGGTGTCCTCCTGTGGGTGTCCGACCAGCGTATCCAGCCCGGCACGGTGACGCCCCCAGCTCATTGGGGCGGCTACAGGCGGCCGGCGGCCTTCAGGGCGAGGTAGGCGTCGGCCAGGGCCGGGGCCAGGGTGTCCGGGGTGGCGTCGACGACGTGGACGCCGTGGCGGGTGAGCTGGTCCGCGGTGCGGCGGCGTTCCGTCTGGGCCTGGGTGCCGGCGGCGGCTTCGTAGACCGCGTCCACACTGCCGCGAGATGTTGTCATGTCAGCGACGTGCGGGTCGGCCACGGAGGCCACCAGGACCGTGTGGCGCTGGGTGAGGCGCGGGAGGACGGGGAGCAGGCCCTCTTCGATGGGGGCCTTGTCCAGGCTCGTCAGGAGGACGACCAGGGAGCGGCGCGGGACGCTGCGCAGGATGGTGGACACCAGCGTGCGGGAGTCCGTCTCGACCAGTTCCGGTTCCAGCGGGGCCATCGCGTTCACGAAGGACGGCAGGACGTCGGCGGCGGGGCGGGCCTGGACCTGGGCGCGGGGGCGGCGGTCGTGGGCCAGCAGGTCCACGCGGTCGCCTGCGCGGGTGGCGAGGGCGGCCAGCAGCAGGGCCGCGTCCATCGCGGAGTCCAGGCGGGGGGCGTCGCCGACGCGGCCCGCCGAGGTGCGGCCGGTGTCGAGGCAGATCAGGATGTGCCGGTCGCGTTCGGGGCGCCAGGTGCGGACGGCCACCTTGTTCTGGCGGGCCGTGGCACGCCAGTCGATGGAGCGGGTGTCGTCGCCGGGGACGTAGTCGCGGAGGCTGTCGAACTCGGTGCCCTCACCACGCGTCAGGAGGCTGGTACGGCCGTCCAGTTCGCGCAGCCGGGCGAGCCGGGAGGGCAGGTGCTTGCGGCTGGTGAAGGGGGGCAGGACGCGGACCGTCCAGGGGACGACGTGGGTGCCCTGACGGGCCGACAGGCCCAGCGGGCCGTACGAGCGGATCGTGACGCGGTCGGCCGTGCGGTCGCCGCGGCGGGTGGGCCGCAGACGGGTGGTCAGGCGGCGGCGCTCGCCCGCCGGGACGGTGAGCTCGTGGCGGGAGGCCGCGATCTCCGTGCCGGGCAGCCAGCTGCTCGGGGGCCAGGCGTCGCGGACGCGGGCGCGCAGTTTGCGGCCGCTCGGGTTGGTCACCGTGAGGTGGACGTCCGCGGTCTCGCCCAGGCGGACCGAGGTGTCGCCGGAGCGGGTCAGGCCGAGGGTGCGGACCGGCGCCGCGAGGGCGTGGTCGATCGCGCAGGCCAGCGCGAGCGAGCCGTTGAGCGCGATGATCCCCGCCCAGCTCGGTTCGAGGATGCCGACGGGGATGCTGCCGAGGGCCGCCAGCAGGGCGGTGCGTCCGGTGAGGGCCATCAGCGCGGGACGGGGACGTGGGAGAGGATCGCGGTGATGACGGCGTCGGCCTTGACTCCCTCCATCTCCGCTTCCGGGCGCAGCTGGACGCGGTGGCGGAGGGTGGGCAGGGCGAGGGCCTTGACGTCGTCGGGGGTGACGTAGTCGCGGCCGGTGAGCCAGGCCCAGGCGCGGGCGGTGGCGAGCAGGGCGGTCGCGCCGCGGGGGGAGACGCCGAGGGTGAGGGACGGCGATTCGCGGGTGGCGCGGCAGACGTCGACGACGTAGCCGGCGATCTCGGGGGAGACAGAGACCTTGGCGACGGCCTCCCGTGCGGCTTCGAGCTGCTCCGGGCCGGCGACCGGGCGGACGCCCGCGGCGTGCAGGTCGCGGGGGTCGAAGCCGGCGGCGTGCCGGGTCAGGACGCCGATCTCGTCCTCGCGGGAGGGCAGCGGCACGGTGAGCTTGAGCAGGAAGCGGTCCAGCTGGGCTTCCGGGAGGGGATAGGTGCCCTCGTACTCGAGCGGGTTCATGGTGGCGGCGACGAGGAAGGGCTCGGGGAGCGGGCGGAGGGTGCCGTCGACGGTGACCTGGCGCTCCTCCATCGCTTCGAGGAGGGAGGACTGGGTCTTGGGAGGGGTCCGGTTGATCTCGTCCGCGAGGAGGAGGTTGGTGAAGACCGGGCCGTTCTGGAAGGAGAACTCGGCGGTGCGGGCGTCGTAGACGAGCGAGCCGGTGACGTCGCTGGGCATCAGGTCGGGGGTGAACTGGACGCGCTTGGTGTCGAGTTCGAGGGAGGCGGCGAGGGCCCGCACGAGGAGGGTCTTCGCGACGCCGGGGACGCCTTCGAGGAGGACGTGGCCGCGGCACAGGAGTGCGACGACGAGACCGGTGACGGCGGAGTCCTGACCGACCACGGCCTTGCCGATCTCGGTGCGGAGCGCTTCGAGGGAAGCGCGGGCGCTGTCCGCGGCGGCGGACTCGGTGGCCGGGTACGTCATGACGTGCGGACCTCTCTTTCGAGGGCGTCGAGGTGGTCGGCGAGCGCGACGAGTGCCGCGTCGTCGGAAGGAGTGGGGCCGAAGAGGAGGGTGGTCACGTCCCGGGATCCGTCCGTGAGGCGGGCGGAGACGGAGGGGACCAGTGCCGAGGGGTCGTGGGCCTGGGAGTGCGGTACGCCGACCAGTGCGGCCAGGCGTTCGCGGGTGGCGGCGCGCAGCACGGTGGCGGCGCGGTCGCGGGCTCCGGCCTTGCGGTAGAGGCGGGCGCGGCCCTCGGTGGCCTCGGAGGCGCGGATGGCGACGGGCAGTTGCTCCGTGACGAGGGGGCCGTGGCGGCGGCCGCGCCAGAGGGCGGCGAGGGCGGCGGCGACGAACAGCTGGAGCAGGGCCCAGGACCAGCCGGCGGGGATGAGGTCGAAGAGGGTCTTGTCCTCGTCGGCGGCGCCGGCGTCCGGGTCGGTGTCGGCGAGGGAGGGCAGGTACCAGACGAGGTCCGGGCGGGAGCCGAGGAGCTGGAGGGCGAGGGAGGCGTTGCCCTCCTTCGCGAGGGTCTCGTTGAGGAGGATTGCCTCGGAGCCGAGGATGACGGTGTCGCCGCCGGTGGTGCCGGTGGGCAGGACGAGGAGGGTGGGGTGGCCGCCGCTGGGGTAGCAGGCGGTGGCCCCGGGGAGGGTGGTGCTGTACCGCAGGCCGGTGCCGGTGGTGGCGTGGCCGGCCGTGGTGGCGGCGGGCAGGGCGCAGGCGGGGGCGAGGTCGTCGGCGCCGAAGCCGTTCTCGGTGCGTACGCCGGGGGCCAGGCCGGGCAGGCTCAGGCCGTCCGGGCCGAGGAGGACCGTACGGCCGCCGGAGAGGTCCATGGCGGAGCGGACGGTCCGGAGCTGGGCTTCGCCGAGCAGGGCGGGATCGGTGACCAGGAGGGTGGAGTCCGGGCCGGAGGCGGCCGCGGCTTCGCGGGCGGTGGTGACGACGCGGGTGGTGACTCCGCGCTCCTTGAGGAGCTCGGCGACGGCCCGGCTGCCGGTGGGGTCGGCGGAGCGGGGGTCGAGGTAGCCGTGCCGGGTGCCGCTGTCGAGGGCGGCGAGGGCGACTGCGGAGGCGAGGAGGAAGGCGAGGACGGCCAGGACGGCGCGGGCCCGGCGCCAGAGCGTCGCGCCGCTGAGGGCGGTGGAGGTGGTGGCGGGGGCCGGTGCGGGGGCTGCCGTGGGGAGGGTTGCCTGCGGGGCGGGAGCGGCCTGGGTGGTGGGGGGCGCGGCGGCCGGGTCCGGGTGCTGTGCGCCCCGGGTGGGGTGGCCGGAGGAGCCCGGGGGCGGGGTGGGGCCGGTCATGCGGTGGGTCCCGTCAGGAGCGGCTTGGCGCGGTCCAGGGTGAGGTCGAGGGCGCGCAGCCGGTCGTAGGTCTCGGGGTCGCCGGTGCGGCCGCCGTAGGTGACGTCGTCGAAGGCGCGGGCGGCGGCTCGCAGGTCCCCCGCGTGGTCGGGGAGGGACACGGCGGCTTCGGCCGCCGCCTCGTCGGCGGTGCGGCCGGGGCGGGGGTCGAGGAGGGTGCGTTCCTCCAGGGAGCGGACGACGGCGCGCATGCGTTCCTGGACGGCTTCGGTCCAGCGGCCGGCGGCGGCGTGGGCGTCGGCGGCCCTGCGGTGGTCGGCGGCGCTGCGGATCCCGTCGTCGAAGAGGGTGCCCGTGTCGCTGGTGGGCCGGCGGGGCGAGCCGAGGCGCCACCACAGGGCGGCGATGGCCAGCACGACGAGGACGAGGATCACGAGGAGGCCGACCGTGCCGCCGGGGGTTGCCCCGGAGGCACGGTCGAAGAGTCCGCCGACCCAGTCCCAGAAGCGGTCCAGGGCGCGGTCCAGCAGGCTCGGGTCGTTCTGGTGGTACAGCCGCTTCGACAGTTCCTGCTCGGCCGCCTCCCGGGCGGGGTCGCGCGGTGTCGTCACCGGTGGTGTCTCCGCGCGCGGCAGCGGCGCCGCGGCGCGGTTGATGAGGCCCCCCGTACTCATCATCGGTGCATCAGCCTCCGGTCACCGGTCCGCTCGCGGGCTGTGCGGTGGTCGCGCCGTAGTTCTCGACGCCGGCGGCCCGGGCGAGTTCCAGGTCGAGTGCCTCGCGGCGGATACGCTGGTCGATGTACAGGAGGGTGGTGACGCCCGTCTGCATCGGCATGGTGACGGCGGCGGCGATGATCGAGCCGATCGCGCCGATGACCAGGAAGTTCCAGCTCTGGGTGGCGGAGCCGTCCAGGAAGCCCTGCATGCCGCCGGGGACCAGGAACATGGCGGTGATCGCGAAGGGCATGACGATGATCGCGGCCGTGACCTTGGTGATGAGACCGGTGAGCAGGCTGATGCCGCAGACGCGCCACCAGGAGCCCTTGACGAGCTTGGCGGAGCGCTTCAGGGCGTCGCTCACGCTGCCGCGTTCCAGCATCAGCGCGGGCGGTGCCAGGAGGAAGACCACGTAGAACCAGGCGAGCAGGACGAGGCCGACGGGGACGCCGAGCGCGATCAGGGCGGCCTCGCCCGCCAGGATGCCGGGAAGCATCGGCAGGACTCCGGCGGTGACCGAGCCCACGAACAGGACGAGGGTCAGGCCGAGCATGCGGCCCCACATGGGGCGCAGGGCGCGCAGGGTCGAGGAGAGCGTGGAGCTGTGGCCGAGGACGGCGCTGCTGACGACGGGTGCCAGGAGTGCGGTGACCAGGAACAGGCCGAGGATCTCGACGTAGTAGTTGAAGACGTAGAAGAGCATGGCGTCGCCCATGGCGTCGAGCGCCTCGGACGGGGTGGCCCTCTCGCCGGGGCTGAACGCGGCGGTGTCCACCGTGGCGCGCTGTACGAGGACGAGGGCCAGCTGGAACACGGCGGCGATGACCAGGCTGATGGAGAGCACGGGGCGCCAGTGGGCGCGCAGGGTGCTGACCGCGCCGTCGAGGATCTCGCCGAGGCCCAGGGGGCGCAGCGGGATCACGCCGGGCTTGGCGGCGGGGGGCTTGCCCCACTGGCCGGGGCCGCCCGGGTGGCCGTACTGCCCGGAGGGGCCGTACTGGCCCGCGTACGGGGCTCCGGGCTCGCCGCCGGGCTGTTGCCCGTACTGCTGGCCGTACGATCCCCAGCCCTGGCCCTGGGGCGCGTGCGGGGCGTTCTGGCCGGTGGGCCGGGGTGCCTCGGTGCCCGGGCTCGACCACTGGCCGGGCGGGGGCTGCTGGGCCGACCACTTCTGGTCGCCGGCGGGCTGTGCGGGCGGGACCGGCGGCTGGGTGGTGCCGGCGCCGGACTGGTCGGCTGGTGCCCCCGGCCGCTCGCCGTCGGACGGAGAGGATCCGGGCGTAGCCCAGCCCGGAGAGTCGTTCATCGTCGCTCCTTCACGTGCACCTGCTGCGGCGGGGGCGCTGGTCGCTGCCATCGTGCCATGTGGGGTACACGAACGGGGTAGGGGGTGTGCGGCGGATCAGAGGCGGATAGCCCGGGGCGTCTGGTGCCGCGCCTTCCCGCGTTGTCGTCGGTCGCCGACGCTCCGGGCCCGGCGCTGATCCGCCGCACACCCCCTGGCCGTCCCCCCGGATACTCGGCAGCCCGTACCTTCAATTGTCACCCGGATCCGGGGCAGACTGGTCGACCTGATCTCCACGCAGGTCCGAGGGGCGATTTCCAGCCCTTTTGGCTGTGGGACAGCTCACCGCCAGGTAACGATTAGCTAATGGGATGATGTCAAGCATGAAGGGACGAGTCCTTGTCGTCGACGACGACACCGCGCTGGCCGAGATGCTCGGCATTGTGCTGCGTGGAGAAGGTTTTGAGCCGTCGTTCGTAGCGGACGGTGACAAGGCACTGGCTGCCTTCCGGGACGCGAAGCCGGATCTGGTACTGCTCGACCTCATGCTGCCCGGAAGGGACGGCATAGAGGTGTGCAGGCTGATCCGGGCCGAGTCGGGGGTGCCCATCGTCATGCTCACGGCCAAGAGCGACACGGTGGACGTCGTGGTGGGCCTGGAGTCCGGTGCCGACGACTACATCGTCAAGCCGTTCAAACCGAAGGAGCTGGTGGCCCGTATCCGGGCCCGCCTGCGCCGGTCGGAGGAGCCCGCCCCCGAGCAGCTGGCCATCGGTGACCTCGTCATCGACGTGGCCGGGCACTCGGTCAAGCGGGACGGTGCCTCCATCGCCCTGACCCCGCTCGAGTTCGACCTGCTGGTCGCCCTCGCGCGCAAGCCCTGGCAGGTGTTCACCCGTGAGGTGCTGCTGGAGCAGGTCTGGGGCTACCGGCACGCGGCGGACACCCGGCTGGTGAACGTGCATGTGCAGCGGCTGCGCTCCAAGGTCGAGAAGGACCCGGAGCGCCCCGAGATCGTAGTGACGGTGCGTGGTGTCGGCTACAAGGCCGGACCCAGCTGACGTGCAGCCCGGCCGGGACCGGGGTGCCTCCAGCCGGGGGATCCTGCGGGGCGGCCGGCTACTCCATGACGGGGCGGCCGCCGGCCCGCTGCTGCGGCTGTTCGTGCGCCTCGTGCGACGGCCGCTGCTTCCGGCTGTCCGGCTGTGGCGGCGCAACATCCAGCTCCGGGTGGTCGCCGCCACCCTGCTGATATCGCTGGCCGTGGTCCTCGCGCTCGGTTTCGTCGTCATCGCCCAGGTCAGCACGGGCCTCCTCGACGCCAAGGAGGAGGCCGCGCAGAGCCAGGCCGCGGGCGGGTTCGCGGTCGCACAGGAGAAGGCCAACACCCCGGCGACCGTGGACGGGCCCGACGCCACCGACAACAGGGTCGGCCGCGACGCGAGCACCTGGATGAACTCGCTCGTCAAGCAGCTGGCCAGTGGCGGCCAGACCGCCTTCGAGGTGGTCGCGCTCGGCGCGGGCACCGGGGTGGAGCAGGGCGGCCCCAACGCGCTCGGCGTCCGCGGCGCGCGCGCCTCCGGCAACGTCGATCCGACCGCGAGCGTCCCGCTGGGGCTGCGTCAGGCCGTCAACCACGCCACCGGGGCCTTCAAGACCTTCTCGGAGATCCGGTACACCGCCGGGGCCGGTGAGAAGGCGCCCGAGCCCGCGCTGGTCGTGGGCAAGCGGCTCACCGACATCAACGGGGAACCGTACGACCTCTACTACCTCTTCCCGCTGACCCAGGAGGAGGAGTCCCTCAACCTGGTCAAGGTCACCATCTCCACCGCCGGCCTGTTCGTCGTCGTCCTCCTCGGCGGCATCGCCTGGCTCGTCGTGCGCCAGGTCGTCACCCCCGTGCGGATGGCCGCCGGGATCGCCGAGCGGCTCTCCGACGGGCGGCTCCAGGAGCGGATGAAGGTCACCGGCGAGGACGACATCGCGCGCCTCGGCGAGGCCTTCAACAAGATGGCGCAGAACCTCCAGAACAAGATCCAGCAGCTGGAGGACCTGTCCCGGATGCAGCGCCGCTTCGTCTCGGACGTCTCGCACGAGCTGCGGACCCCGCTGACGACCGTACGGATGGCCGCGGACGTCATCCACGACGCCCGGGTCGACTTCGACCCGGTCACCGCGCGCTCCGCCGAACTGCTGGCGGGCCAGCTCGACCGCTTCGAGTCGCTGCTGTCCGACCTGCTGGAGATCAGCCGCTTCGACGCGGGGGCCGCCGCCCTGGAGGCGGAGCCGATCGACCTGCGCGACGTCGTGCACCGCGTCATCGGCGGGGCCGAGCCGCTCGCCGAGCACAAGGGCACCCGGATCCGGGTCCTGGGCGACACTCAGCCCGTCATCGCCGAGGCGGACTCGCGGCGCGTGGAGCGGGTGCTGCGCAACCTCGTCGTCAACGCCGTGGAGCACGGGGAGGGCCGCGACGTCGTGGTCCGGCTCGCGTCCGCGGGCGGGGCCGTCGCCGTCGCCGTACGGGACTACGGCGTCGGCCTCAAGCCCGGCGAGGCCACCCGCGTCTTCAACCGCTTCTGGCGGGCCGACCCGGCGCGGGCCCGGACGACCGGCGGGACCGGCCTCGGCCTGTCCATCGCCGTCGAGGACGCCCGGCTGCACGGCGGCTGGCTCCAGGCCTGGGGGGAGCCCGGCGGGGGCTCCCAGTTCCGCCTGACCCTGCCGCGCACCGCCGACGAGCCGCTGCGGGGCTCGCCGATCCCGCTGGAGCCCGAGGACTCCCGGGGCAACCGGGCCCGGGCCGCCGCGGAGGCCGCGGGCAGCGCGGCGGAGCGGCAGCCGGCGGACGCCGGCGACCGCTCGCCGATACCGCCCCGCTCGCCGGTGGCCAACGCGATGCCCGTACCCGCCGACCCGACGGCCCTGCCCGGCAGCGGAGCCCGGGTGGTGGCCCGGCCGGCCGGGCAGTCAGCACAGGAGGACCGAGGAGCCGATGGAGGCTGAGCCCATGGGTGTGCGGACGGGGAGTTCGCCGGCGGGGGACCCGGAGGCGGCCGGTGCCCGGACCGGCCGCGGGCGGCTGTCCCGCCGTGGCCGGACGCGCGGCCGCGGGCGGCTCTCCCGGACCGTGCGGGCCTACGTGTTCGGGGCGGCCGGGCTGCTGCTGGCCGGCTGCGCCTCCATGCCCGACCACGGTGAGATCCGCCCGCTGGAGGCCTCGCAGGGCGTCGACTCCCAGGTGCGGGTGTTCAGCGTGCCGCCGGCCGACAAGGCCAGCGCGGCCGAGATCGTCGACGGCTTCCTGGAAGCCATGACCAGTGACGACCCGCAGCTGGAGACGGCCCGCCAGTACCTCACCGAGGAAGCCGCGAAGTCCTGGAAGCCCGGGGCGGCCGTCACCGTGCTCTCCGCCGGGCTCGACCGGCGTTCGGTGCAGGGCGAGAAGGACCCGTCGGGCCCCCGCTGGAAGGTCACCGGCAAGAAGCTGGCGACGGTGGACGAGCGCAGCGCCTACCAGCCGGAGACCGGCGGCGGGGCGTACGAGGAGTACCTCCAGCTCGTCCAGGAGAACAAGCAGTGGCGGATCGCGACCCCGCCGAGCAGCCTCGTCCTGAGTGACTCCGACTTCCAGCGCATCTACATGCCGGTGAACAAGTACTACTTCGCGGGCGGCACGCTCGTCTCCGACCAGGTGTACGTGCGTCAGCGCAGCGACCCCGAGTCGCGGATGGACCCCACCACGCAGACCGTGCAGTCGCTGCTCGCCGGGCCGTCCAAGTGGCTCGGGCCGGTCGTCGCCTCCAGCTTCCCCACCGGTACGGAGCTGCGCCCGGGCACCAAGTCCCTCTCGTACGACGGCCAGAACACGCTGCGCGTGCCGCTCAACGACAAGGCCGACAACGTCGCGCAGCCGCAGTGCCAGAAGATGGCCACCCAACTCCTGTACACGGTCAAGGAGCTGACGGCCTCCCGGCTGGAGCGGGTCGAACTGCTGCGCTCCGACGGCAAGTCCTCCTCGTTGTGCGTGGTGACGGAGGCGGCGGCGGCCGTGATCGCGAACCGGATACAGGGCCCCGAGTACCAGTACTACGTGGACGGTGAGAGCCGGCTGGTCCGGATGAAGCTCGACGTCACCAGCGAGGACCAGCAGAACCGCCCCGAACGGGTGCCGATGCCGGTGCCCGCCGGTTTCAAGGCGGCCTCGGCGGCCGTGTCGCACGACGAGCGGCGGGCCGCGGTGGTCTCCGAGGACGGGCACGGGCTGTACGTGGTCCCGCTGTCGGCCGCGGAGCCCATGCCGCAGCCGGCGGTGACCAGCAAGGGGAACAAGCCGAACGGGCTGAGCTCGCCCAGCTTCGACGTGTCGGGCGACGTGTGGGTCGCGGACCAGGATCCGCAGCACGCCGGGCTGTGGCGGGTGCCGGCCGGTGTCGGGGCCGCCCCCGAGAAGGTGCAGGTGGCCGGGCTCGACGGCGGGCGGATCATCTCGCTGAAGGTGTCCGCCGACGGGGTGCGGATCGCGCTGCTGGTGGAGCGCGGCAGCCGCAAGAACCTGTACATCGGGCGGATCGAGCGGCCCGACGGCAAGGGTGACACCTCGGCGGTGTCGGTGCGCGAGCTGCGCCCGGCGGCCCCGCAGATGGCGGAGGTGACGGCGATGAGCTGGGCGCCCAAGGGCCGGCTGCTGGTGGTGGGCCGGGAGAGCCGCGGGGTGCGCCAGGCCCGCTACATGCTGGCGGACGGCTCGATGGCCGCAGGCAGCCTGCCGGGGGCCACGGGGCTCATCGGGGTGGCGGCCTCGGAGGACGAGACGAAGGCCAGGCCGGTCGTGGCGCACCTGGAGGACGACGGGATCGTGTGGCTGCCGCCGGGGGCGCAGTGGCGCACGGTGGCGGCGGACGGCCGGGCACCGGTCTATCCGGGCTGAGCGGCTGGTCCGGGTGGTTGTCCACAGGGGTGGCAGGGTGTTGCCCCGCCCGGGAGAGTGGAGCCATGCGGGGGTGGTGGCAGGAGCTTGCGGGTCTGGTGCTGCCGGTCGACTGCGCCGGGTGCGGGGCCGCCCGGGTGCTGCTGTGCGGCGTCTGCCGGGGTGCGCTGAGCGGGGCGTACGCGGGCCCTGTGCGGCCCTCTCCGCGGCCCGCGGGGCTGCCCGTGGTGCATGGGGCCGCCGTGTACGAGGGGGCCGTACGGGCCGTCGTACTGGCGCACAAGGAGCGCGGGGCGCTGCCGCTGGCCGGGTGGCTCGGCGGGGCCTTGGCGGCCGCGGTCGGCGCGGCCCTGGCGGGGGCTGGTGGGGCGGCGGGCGGGGAGGTGGCGCTGGTCCCGGTGCCCTCGGCGCGGCGGCAGGTCCGGGCGCGCGGGCACGATCCGGCGCGCAGGATCGCGCTGGCGGCCTCGGCGCGGCTGCGGCGGGCCGGTGTTCCCGTGCGTGTGGCGCCCGTACTGCGGCTGCGGCGGGCGGTGGCCGACCAGGCGGGCCTGGGCGCGAGGCAGCGCCGGGAGAACCTCGCGGGGGCGCTGGAGGTGTGCCGGGACGGGGCGCGGGTGACGGCCGGGGCCCGGATCGTGCTGGTGGACGACCTGATCACCACCGGGGCCACCCTGACGGAGGCGGCTCGGGCGGTGCGCGCGGCGGGACTGGCGCGGGGGGTCGCGCCGCGGGCGGCGGTGGTGGCCGCGGCGGCGGACTCGTTCGTTCGGAACCGGTCGGCAACGAGCAGTGGGCAAAAATCTTGTGAATAGATTTGGAACTGGAGGGGAAGGCCCATCGTTGCAGCTAGTAAGAGGGAATGGCCACCTGAACGGAGGTACGTTCCGGTAGCGGGTGCCGACAACCGTCATTGAGAGATATGTTCGGTTGTGAGGAACTGGCGAACCTTGGGCCCCACGCATCGGATCGCAGGTTTTGAAAATCTTCGTGTCAGGAGGCTGTCTCTCGACTCCGAAGTCGGTGGGGTGCAGATCTTGCCGATGGGGGAGGAGGAGGTGGAAGTCGCCAAGTCCGAGGCTCCGGTGCTCATCGGAGTCTGGTGCGAAAGGGAGACGCTTCGCCCCATGAGGCGGAGCTATCCGGGAACGGAGTTCTGCGTGGACATCGTCGTCAAGGGCCGCAAGACCGAGGTGCCCGACCGGTTCCGCAAGCACGTGGCCGAGAAGCTGAATCCGGAGCGGATCCAGAAGCTCGACGCCAAGGTGATCAGCTTGGACGTCGAGGTGTCCAAGGAGCACAACCCGCGCCAGGCCGACCGTTCCGACCGCGTGGAGATCACCCTGCGTTCGCGGGGCCCGGTGATCCGTGCCGAGGCCGCCGCCGCGGACGCGTACGCGGCGCTCGACCTGGCTCAGGACAAGCTGGAGGCCCGGCTGCGCAAGCAGCACGACAAGCGCTACACCCGCAGGGGCGCGGGCCGGCTCTCGGCGGCAGAGGTCGCCGACGTCGTGCCGGACGCCGCGCAGCTGAACGCGAATGGCGAGCCGTTCTCCGAGGAGAAGGCGAACGGGGTTCCGATCACCCGGATCGGTTCCATCGAAGTGCAGGGCGAAGGCCCGCTGATCGTCCGCGAGAAGACCCACTCGGCCGCACCCATGTCGCTCGACCAGGCCCTTTACGAAATGGAACTGGTCGGCCACGACTTCTACCTGTTCGTCGACTCCGAGACCAAGTTGCCCAGCGTCGTCTACCGGCGCCACGCCTACGACTACGGCGTCATCCATGTGAACCCGGACGGAGCCTCCAGCTCTGAGGAACCGCGCGGCGGCGCGGGCGGAGCGCTCGGAGGCTGAGCCCACCATTTCGCTGCCCCTGCGGGACGCCGAGGCGCCCCGCAGGGGCACCTGTATGAACGCGTATGCGCCAGACCTGTGACCGCAGACCTCCGCGCCGTGGTGCGGGCATGGAATCATGGCGGGCAGTCAACCGGTGGCGATGCCTTTCCGGTTGACCCAGCAGTTCGGCACATGCAGGGGGAGGAACGATGGCGGACAGCTTCGGGCCGGTGCGCGGTGACGGCGGCGCGGGCTGCCGCGAGGGGGACCCGGCGGCCGGGCCCGCGCAGACGCCCGCGGGGGAGCCCATCCGGGTGCTCGTGGTCGACGACCACGCCCTCTTCCGGCGCGGGCTGGAGATCGTCCTCGCGCAGGAGGAGGACATCCAGGTCGTCGGTGAGGCGGGGGACGGCGCGGAGGCGGTGGACAAGGCCGCGGACCTGCTGCCGGACATCGTGCTGATGGACGTGCGGATGCCCCGGCGCGGCGGCATCGAGGCCTGCACCTCGATCAAGGAGGTGGCCCCCTCCGCCAAGATCATCATGCTGACGATCAGCGACGAGGAGGCGGACCTCTACGACGCGATCAAGGCGGGCGCGACCGGGTACCTCCTGAAGGAGATCTCGACGGACGAGGTGGCCACGGCGATCCGGGCGGTGGCCGACGGCCAGTCGCAGATCAGCCCCTCGATGGCGTCGAAGCTGCTCACCGAGTTCAAGTCGATGATCCAGCGCACGGACGAGCGGCGGCTGGTACCGGCGCCGCGACTGACGGACCGGGAGCTGGAGGTCCTGAAGCTGGTGGCGACGGGCATGAACAACCGTGACATCGCGAAGCAGTTGTTCATCTCCGAGAACACCGTGAAGAACCACGTCCGCAACATCCTGGAGAAGCTCCAGCTGCACTCCCGGATGGAGGCCGTGGTCTACGCGATGCGGGAGAAGATCCTCGAGATCCGCTAGGCCGCCCGCCCGCCTGCCCTCACCCTCCTTCGCCTTCCCGGCTGTCCCGGCCCCCCGCTGCCGCCCGCCGCAGGGCCGGCTACCGGCGCAGCGCGCTCAGCTCCGCCGTGACGGCCGCCGCCTCCGCGGGGGAGGCGGCGCGCTCGACGCGCACCTCCTCGCAGCCCACCCACCGGGCGGCCTCCCACAGGGCCTCGGCCATGGCGGCGGCGGCCCGGGGCGTCTCCAGGGAGAGCTGGCGGGCGACCAGGGTGGCGCCCTCGCGGGCCGGGTCTACGCGGCCCTGGAGCCGCCCGCCCGCCAGCAGCGGCATCGCGAAGTACCCGTGTATCCGCTTGGGCTTGGGGACGTACGCCTCCAGGCGGTGCGTGAAGCCGAAGATCCGCTCCGTGCGCGGGCGGTCCCAGACGAGGGAGTCGAACGGGGAGAGCAGCGTGGTGCGGTGGCGGCCCCGCGGGACCGTCGCGAGCGCCTGCGGATCCGCCCAGGCCGGCTTGGACCAGCCCTCGACCTCGACCGGGACCAGCCCGGAGTCCGCGATCACCGAGTCCACCTGCGCGCCGCCCAGGCGGTGGTAGTCGGCGATGTCGGCGCGGGTGCCGACGCCCAGGGAGCGGCCGGCGAGGGCGACGAGGCGGCGCAGGCACTCGCGGTCGTCCAGGTCGTCGTGGAGCAGTGCGTCCGGCACGGCCCGTTCGGGCAGGTCGTAGACCCGCTTCCAGCCGCGCCGCTCCCCGCACACCACCTCGCCGGTGTCGAGGAGCCACTCCACCGCGATCTTGGTCTCGGACCATTGGAACCACTCGCCGCCGTTCTTGGCGCCGCCCAGCTCGGTGGAGGTCAGCGGGCCGTCGGCCTTGAGGCGGTCCAGGACCGCCTTCGTCGAGCGCTCCTTGTCCTGGAGGATGTGCCAGCGGTGGCCCCGGGCGTAGCGGGCCCGGCGGCGGAAGGCGAAGTGCGGCCACTCCTCGACGGGCAGGATGCAGGCCGCGTGCGACCAGTACTCGAAGGCGTGGCGGTCCGACCAGTACGCCTTCTCCACGGTGTCCCGGCCCACCGCGCCCAGGCGCGCGTACGGGATCAGCTCGTGCGACCGGGCCAGGACCGAGATCGTGTCCAGCTGGACGGCGCCCAGGTGGCGCAGGACCCCGCGGACCCCCGCGCGCCGGTCGGGCGCTCCTGTGAAGCCCTGGGCGCGCAGGGCGATGCGCCGGGCCTCGTCGGCGGACAGGGACACGGTCGGCAGCGGCTGGCTGGGCGCGGTCGAGGTCATGCTCCGCACCCTAGGCGGTGCCACTGACAGCGGGCAGGTACGCGAGGGCGGGGGTCAGGCCGAGGTCCGAGGGGAGCAGGGCGCCCACCCAGGAGTCCCGCGCGGTGCCGTTCCTGACGATGGCGGCCCGCAGCAGGCCCTCCAGCCGGAAGCCGGCCTTCTCGGCGACGGCCCGCGAGCCGTCGTTGCCGACCTCGGCGCGCCACTCCAGCCGTACGGCGTCCAGCTCGGTGAAGGCCCAGCGGGCGACGGCGCCCACGGCCTCGGTCATGTAGCCGTGGCCGCGGTGCTCCTTCACCGTCCAGTAGCCGATCTCGTACGCGTCCTCGCCGTGCACGTGGACGCCGACGGCGGCGACCAGCGGGCCGCCGGGGCCCAGGCGGACGGCGAAGCTGTAGCCGGTGTCCTCGCGCCAGCCGTCCGGGACGGTCTCGCCGACGAAGGCGCGGGCGTGCCGGCGCTCGTACGGGGAGGGGACCATGGTCCAGCGCTGGATGGCGGGGTCCTGGGCGGCCGCGTAGACCTCGTCCTCGTCGGCCGGGACGAAAGGCCGCAGTTCCAGCCGGTCCGTGAGCAGTGTGGTGGGATCCATGGGCGGATTCTGGCGCCCGGGCGGGGGAGGGGGCGAACACTTTTCCAGAATCACCACCGTGAACCGCGGCACCTTCCCGGGCCTCCGTACGTTCTCATTCCGGGCGCCCGTGCCCTGGCGGTACGGCGGACCTCCCGACGCGGCCACGTCCTCGCTTACGATGGCCGTTGCGGTGGGGCCCACCTGCCGTGCCCGCGTACGTAACGTGCTCAGGCCCGACCGGCAAGGAGACAAACCTCGGTGTCCGTCTTCAACAAGCTCATGCGTGCAGGCGAAGGCAAGATCCTGCGCAAACTGCACCGCATCGCGGACCAGGTCAACTCCATCGAAGAGGACTTCGTCAACCTCTCCGACGCCGAGTTGCGAGCGCTCACGGACGAGTACCAGCAGCGTTACCAGGACGGCGAGAGCCTGGACGACCTGCTGCCCGAGGCTTTCGCGACGGTCCGCGAGGCCGCCAAGCGCGTCCTCGGCCAGCGGCACTACGACGTCCAGATCATGGGTGGCGCGGCGCTGCACCTCGGCTACGTGGCCGAGATGAAGACCGGTGAGGGCAAGACCCTCGTCGGCACGCTGCCCGCGTACCTGAACGCGCTGTCCGGCAAGGGCGTCCACCTGATCACGGTGAACGACTACCTCGCCGAGCGCGACTCCGAGATGATGGGCCGGGTGCACAAGTTCCTCGGCCTGGAGGTCGGCTGCATCCTGGCGAACATGTCGCCCGCGCAGCGGCGCGCGCAGTACTCCTGTGACATCACCTACGGCACGAACAACGAGTTCGGCTTCGACTACCTGCGCGACAACATGGCGTGGTCCCAGGACGAGCTCGTCCAGCGCGGCCACAACTTCGCCGTGGTCGACGAGGTCGACTCGATCCTCGTCGACGAGGCCCGTACCCCGCTGATCATCTCCGGCCCGGCCGACCAGGCCACGAAGTGGTACGGCGACTTCGCGAAGCTGGTCACCCGCCTGACCAAGGGCGAGGCCGGCCAGCCGCTCAAGGGCATCGAGGAGACCGGCGACTACGAGGTCGACGAGAAGAAGCGGACCGTCGCCATCCACGAGGCGGGTGTCGCGAAGGTCGAGGACTGGCTCGGCATCGAGAACCTCTACGAGTCGGTGAACACCCCGCTCGTCGGCTACCTGAACAACGCCATCAAGGCGAAGGAACTGTTCAAGATCGACAAGGACTACGTCGTCATCGACGGCGAGGTCATGATCGTCGACGAGCACACCGGCCGCATCCTCGCCGGCCGCCGCTACAACGAGGGCATGCACCAGGCGATCGAGGCGAAGGAAGGGGTGGACATCAAGGACGAGAACCAGACCCTCGCCACGATCACCCTGCAGAACTTCTTCCGCCTGTACTCGAAGCTGTCGGGCATGACCGGTACGGCCATGACCGAGGCCGCCGAGTTCCACCAGATCTACAAGCTCGGTGTCGTCCCGATCCCGACCAACCGCGCCATGGTCCGCAAGGACCAGGCGGACCTGATCTACCGGACCGAGGTCGCGAAGTTCGCCGCCGTCGTCGACGACATCGCGGAGAAGCACGAGAAGGGCCAGCCGATCCTCGTCGGTACGACGTCGGTCGAGAAGTCCGAGTACCTCTCCCAGCAGCTCTCCAAGCGCGGCATTCAGCACGAGGTGCTCAACGCCAAGCAGCACGACCGTGAGGCGACGATCGTCGCCCAGGCCGGCCGCCGCGGAGCCGTCACCGTCGCCACGAACATGGCCGGCCGTGGTACCGACATCAAGCTCGGCGGCAACCCGGACGACCTCGCCGAGGCCGAGCTGCGCCAGCGCGGTCTGGACCCGGAAGAGCACATCGAGGAGTGGGCGCACGCCCTGCCCGAGGCGCTCACCCGCGCCGAGGCGGCCGTGAAGGCCGAGTTCGAGCAGGTCAAGGAGCTCGGCGGGCTGTACGTGCTGGGCACCGAGCGCCACGAGTCGCGCCGCATCGACAACCAGCTGCGCGGCCGCTCCGGCCGACAGGGCGACCCGGGCGAGTCCCGCTTCTACCTGTCGCTGGGTGACGACCTGATGCGGCTGTTCAAGGCGCAGATGGTCGAGCGCGTCATGGCGATGGCCAACGTGCCCGACGACGTGCCGATCGAGAACAAGATGGTGACGCGCGCGATCGCGTCGGCCCAGTCGCAGGTCGAGACGCAGAACTTCGAGACGCGCAAGAACGTCCTGAAGTACGACGAGGTCCTCAGCCGCCAGCGCGAGGTCATCTACAGCGAGCGCCGCCGGGTGCTGGAGGGCGAGGATCTGCAGGAGCAGGTGCGCCACATGATGGACGACACGATCGACGCGTACATCGCGGCCGAGACGGTCGAGGGCTTCGCCGAGGAATGGGACCTGGAGCGCCTGTGGGGCGCCTTCCGGCAGCTCTACCCGGTGAAGGTCACCATCGAGGAGCTGGAGGAGGCCGCGGGCGACCGGGCGGGCATCACCGCCGAGTTCATCGCGGAGTCCGTCAAGGACGACATCCACGAGCAGTACGAGACGCGCGAGAAGACGCTCGGCTCGGAGATCATGCGCGAGCTGGAGCGTCGCGTGGTGCTGTCGGTCCTGGACCGCAAGTGGCGCGAGCACCTGTACGAGATGGACTACCTGCAGGAGGGCATCGGCCTGCGGGCGATGGCCCAGAAGGACCCGCTGGTCGAGTACCAGCGCGAGGGCTTCGACATGTTCAACGCCATGCAGGACGGCATCAAGGAGGAGTCCGTCGGCTACCTGTTCAACCTGGAGGTCCAGGTCGAGCAGCAGGTCGAGGAGCTTCCGGTGCAGGACGCGGCGCCGTCCCTGACCAAGGAGTCGGCCGTGGCCACCGCCACGCGTCCGGAGATCCGGGCCAAGGGGCTGGACGCTCCGCAGCGGCCGGACCGGCTGCACTTCTCGGCGCCGACCGTCGACGGTGAGGGCGGTGTGGTCGAGGGCGACTTCGACAACGGCTCCGCCGGTGACGGGGACGGGATGACGCGGGCGGAGCGCCGCAAGGCGCAGAAGGCCACCGGCGGGCGTCGCCGCAAGAAGTAGCCCCGCTGGGGGCATCGCACACGGCCGGGGCCGGGCACCTTCGTGGTGTCCGGCCTTTGCCGTGTGCGGGTGCGGGTGCGGGGGCTGGTGCGGGTGTCGGTGGTGGCGGTGCGGGGGCCGGTGCGGCGCCGTTGCCGGGGGCGCTGCCCCCGGGCCCCCGCGCCTCAAACGCCGGCGGGGCTGGATTCGGCCCGGCCCTGGCTGGATTTGGCCGGGCCGGGTCATGGGCGGGGGCCCTGGATCTCTACCGCCGCGCAGCGCCAGCGGAGGTCCTGGCCCTGTTCCAGGCGGAAGGCCATCGCCGTCACGCGGTCGCCCGTCGCGATCCGGGCGAAGGCCTCGATGACGCCCGGGCCGGGGATGAAGCGGCCGCACTGGCGGACGACCGGGCGCAGCCGGTCGCGCAGGGGGTCCTCCGGGGCCAGGGTGACCAGCTGCTGGTAGGCGGGGCCGACGGTGTGCCCGAGGAGCGAGTGCACCGGGCGGCGGCCGCTGACCACCGCCAGGAGGCGCTCCGCGAACCAGTGGTGGGGCCCGCTACGGGCCCCGGTGCGCACGGCGACGGCCGGGCGCACCGACTCGGCCGGGCGGCGGGGGTCCCGGCGGCCTGCGGGGCGGGTGCGGGCCGGGCCGGCCGGGCCGCGGCGGCTCGCGTCGCCGCCGATCGTGCCACGCGTCGTGGTGTCCATCGCGTTCTGCCCCCGAACAGGCCGGGCCCGGAGCGGTACCGGGCGGTAACTTGATGGGGATCTTCTACGGTCGCCGCACACGCTCCGCAACCGCCCGAAGCCCCCGTACCGGCCCGTGGCCCGCTTCACCTATCCGGGTGTCCGCCGGGCCGTCCACCGCCCGCCGGGGCCCGCGGGGGGCGCCCGCGGACGTACGGGGGTGGACGCCCGCCGCAGGCGGTCCGGCAGCCCGATGGGGGACGCGGGCCGTCACTCCGTCGGAGCCCCCGGCTGCGGGCGGGCGGTCGTATCCTGGGGGCGTTTCCGACTACCGAAAGCAGCCGGCCATGCGCGTGTACGTCCCCCTGACCCTCCCCGGGCTCGCCGAGGTGCACAAGGCGGGTGAGCTGGGCCCCGCCCCGCTGCGTGCGTACGCCGTCACCCCCGGGCTCCGCGAGTGGTACGTGTCGGACGACATCGAGGAGCTGGAGTACGCGGCGCTGAGCCGGGCCGCCGAGGCCTCGCTGCGGCTGCTCGCCGAGGACGAGGGCGCCCCGCGCAAGCGCGTGGTCGTCGCCCTGGACGTCACCGACAAGGCCGCCACCGCCACCCCGGGGGTCGACGAGGCCACCCTCGGCCAGGTGACCCTCGCCGCCGCCGTACGGCTCTCCGTGGCCGCCGCCGTGCACGTGGACGCCGACGAGGCCCAGGAGGACGTCGCCGCCGCGGCGGGCGCGCTGGCGGCCGCGGACGCCGGGGACGACGACGCCCGGTTCACCGTCGACGGCGCCGACGACCACGAGCTGCTGTGGTTCGGGGTCCAGGAGATTCCGGGGCTGCTGAAGTGACGACGCACCCGACCCACATCGTCTGGGACTGGAACGGCACGCTCCTGCACGACATCGATGCCGTGATAGTCGCGACCAACGCCTCCTTCGCCGAGCTCGGCTTCGCGCCGATCACCCTGGAGACCTACCGCGACCTGTACGTCGTACCGGTGCCGAAGTTCTACGAGCGGCTGATGGGAAGGCTGCCCACCGACGAGGAATGGGTCGTCATGGACGAGGCCTTCCACCGCCACTACTGGGCCGCAGCCGAGAGCGCCGGGCTCGCCGAGGGCGCGCTGGAGCTGCTCCAGGGCTGGGAGCGGGACGGGCTCACCCAGTCCCTGCTGTCCCTGGCGCCCCACGACAAGCTCGTGCCCCTGGTGCGGTTCCACGGGATCGACCGGCACTTCCTGCGCGTCGACGGCAGGACCGGCCCCTCGCACACCTCCAAGGCCGAACACCTGGTGCGCCACCTGGCCGCCCTGGACGGCACGGGCGTGACGGCGGGGCGTACGGTCCTCATCGGCGACGCCGTGGACGACGCGCTCGCCGCCGCGCACGTGGGCGCGCGGGCCGTCCTCTACACGGGCGGTTCGCACAGTCGCAGCAGTCTGGAATCGGCCGGTGTACCCGTCGTGGACTCCCTGGCCGAAGCCGTCCGCACAGCTCGCGAGCTGGCCGAATAGCGTCGGGCACGGATGCCCGGCCCCGTCGCTGTCCAGAGTGTCAAAGTTCCACCCCCGGTTTTGTACACATACAGCTCATGACGGGCTGGGGGTGCGGGGAGATAGCCTTGTACCCGTGATCAGCGCGATAGTCATCGGGGGCACTGAAGCCCCCGGCCTGCGCCCGGCGCACAACCGTGCCCGGGCCTTCGCTGATCCCCGCTGCCGGGACTTCCAGCCGATCATGGCTGATTCCCTCCCGGTCGGCTCTCTCGACGGCATAGCGTCGATCCCGAACGCGCATCCCGCATCGCGGCGCTACGCCATTCCTTCCTTCACCTACGTCACGCAATGGCGCGCGACAGGAGCCAGAGGACATGCAGACCAAGCTGGACGAAGCAAAGGCCGAGCTGCTCGCACGGGCGGCCCGGGTAGCTGAGCACAGCCCGGCCGGGGGGCTACTTCCGACTGGGTCCGACCAGGGGGAGCGTCCCGACCGGGACTCGGTGCTCGCCTACCTCCAGCGCTACTACCTGCACACCGCCCCAGAGGACCTGTTGGACCGGGACCCGGTCGACGTGTTCGGTGCGGCGCTCTCGCACTACCGGCTCGCCGAGAACCGGCCGCAGGGCACCGCGAACGTGCGCGTGCACACCCCCACGGTGGAGGAGAACGGCTGGACCTCCAGCCACTCCGTCGTCGAGGTGGTCACCGACGACATGCCGTTCCTCGTGGACTCCGTCACCAACGAGCTGTCCCGCCAGGGCCGCGGCATCCACGTCGTGATCCACCCGCAGGTCGTCGTCCGCCGTGACGTCACCGGCAAGCTGATCGAGATCCTCGGTCCCGACTGCGACGCGCACGGCCCCCGTACCGCGCGCCCCCACGACTCGCTCGTCGAGTCCTGGATCCACGTCGAGATCGACCGCGAGACCGACCGCGCCGACCTCAAGCAGATCACCGGCGACCTGCTGCGCGTGCTGTCCGACGTACGCGAGTCCGTCGAGGACTGGGAGAAGATGCGCGACGCCGCGCTGCGCATCGCCGAGGGCCTGCCCGAGGAGCCCACCGCCCCCGACCTGCGCGAGTACGAGCTCGAAGAGGCCCGTGAGCTGCTGCGCTGGCTCGCCGACGACCACTTCACCTTCCTCGGCTACCGCGAGTACAACCTCGTGGACGGCGACGCCCTGTCCGCCGTGCCCGGCACCGGCCTCGGCATCCTGCGCGCCGACCCGCACCACAGCGGCAAGGAGGACGGCCACCCCGTCTCGCCGTCCTTCAACCGGCTGCCGGCCGACGCCCGCGCCAAGGCCCGCGAGCACCGCCTGCTGGTGCTGACCAAGGCCAACAGCCGCTCCACCGTGCACCGCCCCTCGTACCTGGACTACGTGGGCGTCAAGAAGTTCGACGCCGACGGCAACGTCGTCGGCGAGCGCCGCTTCCTCGGACTGTTCTCCTCCGCCGCGTACACCGAGTCGGTGCGCCGCGTCCCGGTCGTCCGCCGCAAGGTCGCCGAGGTCCTCGAAGGCGCCGGCTTCGCGCCGAGCAGCCACGACGGCCGCGACCTGCTCCAGATCCTGGAGACCTACCCGCGCGACGAGCTGTTCCAGACCCCGGTCGACCAGCTCCAGGCCATCGTCACCTCCGTCCTGTACCTCCAGGAGCGCCGCCGGCTGCGGCTGTACCTGCGCCAGGACGAGTACGGGCGCTACTACTCCGCGCTGGTCTACCTCCCGCGCGACCGGTTCACCACGGGCGTCCGGCTGCGCCTGATGGACATCCTGAAGGAGGAGCTCGACGGCACCAGCGTCGACTTCACCGCCTGGAACACCGAGTCGATCCTCTCCCGCATCCACTTCGTCGTCCGCGTCCCGCAGGGCACGGAACTGCCCGTCCTCACCGACTCCGACGTCGAGCGCATCGAGGCCCGGCTCGTCGAGGCCGCACGCTCCTGGGCCGACGGCTTCGGCGAGGCCCTGGTCGCCGAACTCGGTGAGGAGCGCGCCGCCGAGCTGCTGCGCCGCTACGGCACCTCCTTCCCCGAGGGCTACAAGGCCGACCACTCGCCGCGCGCCGCGGTCGCCGACCTCTGCCACCTGGAGCGGCTCTCCGCCAGCGACCGCGAGTTCGCGCTGTCGCTGTACGAGCCGGTCGGCGCGGGCCCCGGCGAGCGCCGGTTCAAGATCTACCGCACCGGTGAGCAGGTCTCGCTCTCCGCGGTCCTGCCGGTGCTCCAGCGCCTCGGCGTCGAGGTCACCGACGAGCGCCCGTACGAACTGCGCCGCTCCGACCGGGTCAGCGCCTGGATCTACGACTTCGGTCTGCGGATGCCCGCGTCCTCCGGGAACGGCGACACGGCGGGGAGCGCCAACTACCTCGGCGACGACGCCCGCGAGCGCTTCCAGGAGGCCTTCGCGGCCGTCTGGCAGGGCGACGCGGAGAACGACAACTTCAACACCCTGGTGCTGAGCGCCGGCCTCACCTGGCGGCAGGCCGTCATCCTGCGCGCGTACGCCAAGTACATGCGCCAGGCCGGCTCCACCTTCAGCCAGGACTACATGGAGGACACCCTCCGCAACAACGTCCACACCACCCGGCTGCTGATCTCGCTCTTCGAGGCGCGGATGTCGCCCGGCCGCCAGGCCGCCGGCAGCGAGCTCGTCGACGCCATGCTGGAGGAGCTGGACGGGGCCCTGGACCAGGTCGCCTCGCTCGACGAGGACCGCATCCTGCGCGCCTTCCTCACCCTCATCAAGGCGACGCTGCGCACCAACTTCTTCCAGAGCGCCCGCGAGGGAAGCGAAAGCAGGGGCCAGCAGGACGCGGCGGGCGAGCCGCACTCCTACGTGTCGATGAAGTTCGACCCGCAGGCCATCCCGGACCTCCCGGCGCCCCGCCCGGCCTTCGAGATCTGGGTGTACTCCCCGCGCGTCGAGGGCGTCCACCTGCGCTTCGGCAAGGTCGCCCGAGGCGGCCTGCGCTGGTCCGACCGCCGCGAGGACTTCCGTACGGAGATCCTCGGCCTGGTCAAGGCGCAGATGGTCAAGAACACCGTCATCGTGCCGGTCGGCGCCAAGGGCGGCTTCGTCGCCAAGAACCTGCCCGACCCGTCGGTCGACCGCGACGCGTGGCTCGCCGAGGGCATCGCCTCGTACAAGATCTTCATCTCGGCGCTGCTCGACATCACCGACAACATGGTCGCGGGCGAGGTCGTGCCGCCCACCGGCGTGGTCCGCCACGACGAGGACGACACCTACCTCGTCGTCGCCGCCGACAAGGGCACCGCGACCTTCTCCGACATCGCCAACGGGGTCGCCGAGTCCTACGGCTTCTGGCTCGGGGACGCCTTCGCCTCCGGCGGCTCGGCCGGCTACGACCACAAGGGCATGGGCATCACCGCCCGCGGCGCCTGGGAGTCCGTCAAGCGGCACTTCCGCGAGCTCGGCCACGACACCCAGAACCAGGACTTCACGGTCGTCGGCGTCGGCGACATGTCCGGTGACGTCTTCGGCAACGGCATGCTGCTCTCCGAGCACATCCGCCTGGTCGCTGCCTTCGACCACCGGCACATCTTCATCGACCCGGCCCCGGACGCGGCCACCTCGTACGCGGAGCGCCGCCGGCTGTTCGAGCTGCCGCGCTCCTCGTGGGCCGACTACGACACCTCGCTGCTCTCCGCGGGCGGCGGCATCCACCCGCGCAGCGCCAAGGCCATCCCGGTCAACGCGCAGGTCCGCGCCGCCCTCGGCATCGAGGCGGGCGTCACCAAGATGACCCCCGCCGACCTGATGAAGGCGATCCTCCAGGCCCCGGTGGACCTGCTGTGGAACGGCGGCATCGGTACGTACGTCAAGGCCACGGCCGAGACGCACGCGGACGTCGGCGACAAGGCCAACGACGCCATCCGCGTCAACGGCTCCGACGTCCGGGCCAAGGTCATCGGCGAGGGCGGCAACCTGGGTCTGACCCAGCTCGGCCGCATCGAGTTCGCCCGGACCGGCGCCGACGGCGAAGGCGGAAAGATCAACACCGACGCCATCGACAACAGCGCCGGCGTGGACACCTCCGACCACGAGGTGAACATCAAGATCCTGCTCAACGCGGTCGTCTCGGACGGCGACATGACCGTCAAGCAGCGCAACCGGCTCCTCGCCGAGATGACCGATGAGGTCGGACGCCTGGTGCTGCGCAACAACTACGCGCAGAACACCGCGCTCGCCAACGGCGCGGCGCAGGCCCCGAGCCTGCTCCACGCCCAGCAGCGGTTCATGCGCCGCCTGGAGCGCGCCGGGCGGCTCGACCGCCAGCTGGAGTTCCTGCCCACCGACCGGCAGATCCGCGAACTGCTCGGCAGCGGCAAGGGCCTGACCCAGCCGGAGCTGGCCGTGCTCTTCGCCTACACCAAGATCACGGTGGCGGACGAGCTCATCGCCACCGGGCTGCCGGACGACCCGTACCTGCGCCGCCTGCTCTTCGCGTACTTCCCGTCGGCGCTGCGCGAGAAGTTCCCCGAGGCGATCGACGGGCACGCGCTGCGCCGGGAGATCATCACCACGATCCTGGTCAACGACACCGTCAACACCGGTGGTTCGACCTTCCTGCACCGCCTGCGCGAGGAGACCGGGGCCTCCACGGAGGAGATCGTCCGGGCGCAGCTCGCGGCCCGCGAGATCTTCGGCCTGGCCGAGGTGTGGGACGCGGTCGAGGCGCTGGACAACAAGGTCGCGGCCAGTGTCCAGACCCGTATCCGGCTGCACTCGCGGCGCCTGGTCGAGCGCGGTACGCGCTGGCTGCTCAACAACCGGCCGCAGCCGCTCCAGATGACCGAGACCATCGACTTCTTCGCGGAGCGGGTCGGGCACGTGTGGGCCGAGCTGCCGAAGCTGGTGCGCGGCGCGGACCTGGAGTGGTACCAGTCGATCATGGACGAGCTGATCGGCGAGGGTGTTCCGGAGGAACTGGCGGCCAAGGTCGCGGGCTTCTCCTCGGCCTTCCCGACGCTCGACGTCGTCGCCATCGCGGACCGCACCGGTGTGGCCCCGCTGGACGTCGCCGAGGTGTACTACGACCTCGCCGACCGTCTGGACATCACCCAGCTGATGGACCGGATCATCGAGCTGCCGCGGGCCGACCGCTGGCAGTCCATGGCCCGCGCCTCCATCCGCGAGGACCTGTTCGCGGCGCACGCCGCCCTGACCGCCGATGTGCTGTCGGTGGGCAACGGCAGCTCGACTCCCGAGGAGCGCTTCAAGGCCTGGGAGGAGAAGAACGCGGCGATCATCGGCCGGGCCCGGACCACCCTGGACGAGATCCGCGGCTCGGACGACTTCGACCTGGCGAACCTGTCGGTGGCGATGCGGACGATGCGGTCGCTGCTGCGAGCCCATAGCTAGTCGTTCTCGCGGAACGGAACGGGCCGGGCCCGGGACCTTTGTGGTCCTGGGCCCGGCCCGTTCGTCTGTTCCGGGTGCGGCGCCGTTGCCGGGGCTCCGCACCCGGACCCCGCGCCTCAAACGCCGGCGGGGCTGGAGGGTGGTGCGGCGGGGCGGGGGTGGTGCCGCGGGGCTGGGGAGGGTGCAGCGGGGCTGGAGGGGTCGCTAGCGCCGGGTGAAGGCTTCGTAGGCGGCGCAGACCTCGTCGGAGGGGCCGTCCATGCGCAGGACGCCCGACTCCAGCCAGATCGCGCGGTCGCAGGTCTCGCGGACCGTGTTGATGCCGTGGCTGACGAGGAAGACGGTGCCCGCGCGCTCGCGGAGTTCCTCGATGCGGGCCTGGCTGCGGCGCTGGAAGGCGGCGTCGCCGGTGGCCAGGGCCTCGTCGATCATCAGGACGTCGTGGTCCTTGGCCGCGGCGATGGAGAAGCGCAGCCGGGCGCCCATGCCCGAGGAGTACGTACGCATCGGCAGGGAGATGAAGTCGCCCTTCTCGTTGATGCCGGAGAAGTCGACGATGTCCTGGTAGCGCTCGTGGACCTGCTGCTTGGACATGCCCATCGCGAGGCCGCCGAGGATCACGTTGCGCTCGCCGGTCAGATCGTTCATCAGGGCGGCGTTCACGCCCAGCAGCGACGGCTGGCCGTGGGAGTAGATCCTGCCGCGGGCCACCGGCTGGAGGCCGGCGATGGCGGCCAGCAGGGTGGACTTGCCCGAGCCGTTGGAGCCGATGAGGCCGATGGCCTCGCCCTTGTACGCGGTGAAGCTGACGCCCTTCACGGCGTGCACCTCGCGGCCGCCGGGGGCGGGCTTGCGGGAGAAGACCCGGCTGAGGGCGGCGGTGGCACCGCCCTTGCGGCCGCCGCCGTTGACCTTGTAGACGACGTGGACCTCGTCCGCGATCACGGTGGGGGTCTTGGTTGCGGTCTGCACAGCGGTGTCAGCCACGGCCGTACGCCTCCTCGGCCTTCCAGAAGTAGATGAAGCCGCCGACGCCGGCGAGCAGGGCCCAGCCGATGGCGACGGGCCACACGTGGGGCGGGAGCGAATGCGCCTCGAAGCTGTCGATCAGCGCGAAGCGCATCAGGTCGATGTAGACGGCCGCGGGGTTGTTCTTCAGCATCACCAGGACCCAGTCCGGCACGTTTTCCGTCTTGAGCATCTGGTCGATGGACCACATCACCCCGGACGAGTACATCCAGGTGCGCAGGACGAACGGCATCAGCTGACTGACGTCCGGGCTCTTGCTGCCGATGCGGGCCATGGCCATGGCGCAGCCGGCGGCGAAGACGGCCATCAGCAGGAGGGTCGGAAGGGCCAGCAGCCAGGAGGGGCTCGGGGTCTGGCCGAAGGCGAGGAGCAGGATGACCAGGGCGCCCATGGTGACGAGCAGCTGCTGGAAGAGCTGCACCACGGTGGAGATGGGCAGGCTGGCGCGGGGGAAGTGCAGGGCGCGGACCAGGCCGAGGTTGCTGTGGACGGCCCGGGTGCCGGCGTTGATGGAGCTGCCGATGAAGTCCCAGACGAAGACGCCCGTGATCAGGAAGGGGACGTAGTCCGGCACGTCGTGGCTGGCCTTCATCACGATGCCGAAGATGAAGTAGTAGACGGCCGCGTTGAGCAGCGGCGTCACCAGGTGCCAGACCTGACCGAGCTTCGCCGTGCTGTACGTGGCCTGCATGCGGGCGCTGGCGTACGCAGTCACGAAGTGGCGGCGGCCCCAGAGCTGCGCGACGTAGCGGGGGAGCGAGGGGCGGGCGCCGCTGAGGGTCAGGCCGTGGGCGGCCGCGAGCGCCGTGCGCTCGGCGGAGGTCGCGGGGTACGGGCCCTGCGGGGGCGGGCCCTGCGCGGGTGCGGTCGGGGGTGCGGTCGCGGTGGTCACAAGGGTCGCTTTCGCCGGGGTCGGGGCGTCGCTGGCGATGGAACGTATCCGTATCGTCGCTACGGCGACAGTAGGGCGTGGTGCGTCGGAACGCAACCGTATCGTCGTGACGGGCTGGTGCTGGCGTGCGCGGTTATGCTCTGTGCATGACCACGGACCCTGCCGCCACCCCCGCCGGCCCGGCCAGCCCAGCCGCGCCCGCCGCCCCCGCCCGCCGGGCCCCCGCCGGGGCCGCCGTCCTGCGCGAGGACGTGACCGAGGCGATCCGCGAGGCGGTCGTGGCGGAACTGGCCGCGGTCGGGTTCTCGCGGATGTCGATCGAGGGGATCGCCCGGCGGGCGGGCGTCGGCAAGACCGCGGTGTACCGGCGGTGGAAGTCGAAGCTGCACCTGGTGCTGGACCTCGTGGGCGCCTTCGCCGTCGAGGGCCTGCCGGTGCCGGAGACCGGCTCGCTGTACGGGGACGTACGGGCGCTGCTGGAGGTCATGTCACACGTGCTGCGGCACCCGGTGGCCTCGGCGGTGATTCCCGACCTGCTGGTCGAGGCCGCGCGGAATCCGGAGATCGCGGACGCGGTGCGGGGTGCGCTGGTGGACGGGCAGCGGCGGATGGCCGAGGGGATCGTCTCCGGCGCGGTTTCGCGTGGCGAGCTGGCCGAGGGTACGTGCCCGGACCGGGCGCTCGATCTGGCGATCGGGCCGCTGTACTGGCGGCAGGTTGTCGTCCGGGACTCCGTCCCAGGGGACTACCTGGACGACCTGGCCCGGTCGGTGGTGGCCGGGCTGCGCGCCGCCGCCTGAGCTTGCGGGGGCCGTCCGGACCCTGCGGGCCGGCTTCCCGGGGCTCCGCCCCGGACCCCGCGCCTCAAACGCCGGCGAGGCTGGGGGTGGGCTCCGCCCCGGACCCCGCGCCTCAAACGCCGGCGGGGCTGGGGGTGGGCTCCGCCCCGGACCCCGCGCCTCAAACGCCGGCGGGGCTGGGGGTGGGCCGGCGGGGCTGGAATTGCCCTGCGGGCCCATGTGCGCGGCGTGTACGTGCAGGTTGACGCCAGGCGAAATCCAGCCCCGCCGGCGTTTGAGGCGCGGGGTCTGGGGCGGAGCCCCAGGGGGCCGCGCCGGGGCGGCGTTACGGCCAGACGTGGGCCAGGGCGGGGGCCGGGGCCGTGCCCGGGACGGGGGCGGGGCTGGGGGCCGCCGGAGGGCAGGGGCGGCGTTCCTCCAGGGGGACGACCGCCGGGACCGGGGCGGACTGGCCCAGGAAGACGCGGCGGACCACCCGTTCCGCCGCGTGCCCGTCGTCGTACGAGCAGAACCGCGCGCGGAACGCCGCCCGGAGCTGGGCGGAGCGGGAGCCCTGCCAGTGGCCCGTGGCGAAGATGTCCACCAGCTCGTCCTCGGTCCGGGCGATCGCCCCCGGCGGGCACGCCCGCAGGTCGAAGTAGGTGCCGCGGGCGGCCTCGTAGGCCTCCCAGTCGTCCGCGTGGATCACGATCGGCCGGTCCAGCGCCGCGTAGTCGAACATCAGGGACGAGTAGTCCGTCACCAACGCGTCCGAGGCCAGGCACAGTTCCTCGACCGAGGGGTACGCGGAGACGTCGACCAGGCGCGGGTGGGCTTCGGGCGACCACCCCGAGTCCGCGTACGTCAGGTGGGTGCGGGTCAGCAGCGTGAAGCGCGGCCCCAGATCGCGCAGCACCCGCTCGAAGTCCAGGTGCTCGGGGCGGCTGCGCCGGTAGTCGCGGTGCGTGGGCGCGTACAGGATCGCGGTGGAGCCCGGCGGGATGCCGAGCCGTTCGCGCAGCTCCAGCACGTCGGGCTGGGTCGCCGTGTGGAAGACGTCGTTGCGCGGGTAGCCGTACTCCAGGGTGGTGTACGAGGAGGGCACGGCCTTCTCCCAGACCAGCGTGGAGTGCCGGTTCGCGGAGAGCAGGTAGTCCCACTGGTCCGCGCCGCGCAGCAGGCCCGCGAAATCCGTCGTCGGGGTCGCCGCCGGGCGGTCCTGGAGGTCCAGGCCGACCCGCTTGAGCGGGGTGCCGTGCTGGGTCTGGACCAGGATCTGGCCCGGGCGCTTGACCAGCGCCCGCTCGAAGTTGACGTTCGTGACCAGGTACGTGGCCCGGGCCAGCGCACTCCAGTACGCCGCCGAGCCGGGGCGCAGCGCCGTCGTCTGCTGGGGGAGGGTCGAGGCGTGCGCCGGGTCGCAGATCCACGCCGTCCGCATCCGGGGCGCCAGTTCCCGCAGCTTCGCCTCGATCGCCGCCGGGTTGCAGGCGTAACCGCCGTGCCAGTACGCGGAGAAGACGGCCAGTTCCGGGCGCAGCGGCAGCATCCGCTGGATCCGGTAGTGCAGGCGCAGGAAGGTCTCGCGCAGGCCCCGCCCCACGGTCGTCGCCCCGCGCCCGGCCGCCAGCGCGGCCGAGCGCAGCGCCGACAGCAGCCGGTAGGTGCGCCGGGTGCCCAGCCGCATCAGGGTGTGCCGGACCCGGTCGGTCCGGGACAGCGACAGCGGCAGTGCGCCCCCGCCGCCGGGGGCCCGGTAGCGGCGCAGCAGGGCGGAGGCCCGGGCGAAGAACTCGGCCCGGCTCCCGCGCGGCAGGCGGCGCGGGTCGGCGTACAGGGCGCAGAAGTGCTCGGCCATCCGCCGGTGCACGGCGGGCCGCCAGCGTTCCAGCTCGGGGCGGCCGGCGAGGTAGCCGAAGACCCGGTCGTACTGGTCGAAGATGTCGAGGTGGCGGCGGCTGGAGGTGGTCAGGATCGACCCCGTGCGGCGCTGGCGGTAGTGGACGCAGACCCGGTCCAGGACGGCCACGGACTCGGCGGCCAGCAGCGCCGGGTAGGTCCAGGGAGTGTCCTCGTAGAAGCCGGGCGGGAAGGCGAAGCCCTCGCGTTCCACGTACTCGCGGCGGTACGCCTTGTTCCACACGACCATCAGCATGCCGAGCAGCGCGGGGCGGTCGGTGAGTCGGAAGCTGGCCGGGCCCTCCTCGGACAGTCGGCTCGAGAGGCGGTTGCGCACGAGTTCGCCCGTCCAGAACGTGCGCGCGTAGTCGTACACCAGGACGTCCGGCGAACCGGTGTCCTTCAGCCGGTCGGTGATGGCCTGCAGGGCGCCCGCCGCGAGGGTGTCGTCGCCGTCGAGGAAGACCAGGTAGTCGCCGGTGGCCCGGGCCAGGCCCGCGTTGCGGGCCGGGCCCAGGCCCAGGTTGTGCGCCAGGTGCACGGCGGTGACCCGGGGGTCCCGGGCCGCGTACTCGTCGATGATCGAGCCGCAGGCGTCCGGGGAAGCGTCGTCGACCGCGATCAGCTCCAGATCCGGGTACGACTGGGTCAGGACCGAGTCCAGACTCTCCTGGAGGTACGCCTGGACCTTGTACGCGGGCACGATGACGCTGAACCGGGGCACGGCACATCCAGGGGTCGGCGGGCGGGCATATGGCCCAGGAACCCCCGGCGTGGTGATCGGGTTACGCAGGGTGTGGCATTCGGGTTACGCAGCGTCAACACCGCACGTCGAGCGGGGCGCATCACTTGATCGCGCCCGCCATCACCCCCGAGACGAACTGCCGTTGGAAGGCGAAGAACACGACGAGGGGAATCACCATCGACAGGAACGCGCCGGGCGCCAGCACGTCGATGTTGTTCCCGAACTGCCGTACCTGCTGCTGGAGCGCGACCGTCACCGGCGGGTTCGCCGAGTCCGCGAAGACCAGCGCGACCAGCATGTCGTTCCACACCCACAGGAACTGGAAGATGCCCAGCGAGGCGATCGCCGGACCGCCCAGCGGCAGCACCACCCGGGCGAACAGCCGCAGTTCGCCCGCCCCGTCGAGCCGGGCCGCCTCCAGCAGCTCGCGCGGGATCTCCGCGAAGAAGTTGCGCAGCAGGAACACGGCGAAGGGCAGCCCGAAGGCGGTGTGGAAGAGCACCACCCCGGCGGTGGTCTCGAACAGCCCGATGGAGCCGAAGAGTTCCGATACCGGGATCAGCGCCACCTGTACGGGGACGACCAGCAGGCCGACGACGAGGAGGAAGAGCCAGTCCCGGCCGGGGAACTCCAGCCAGGCGAAGGCGTACCCGGCGAACGCGCCCAGGACGAGCACGAGGAGGGTCGCCGGGACGGCGATCGCGACCGTGTTCAGCAGGGAGCCGGTGATCGTGTCATTGGCGAGCAGCCGCGCGTAGTTGTCGGCGGTCAGCCGCGCGGGCGCGGTCAGCGCCTGCCACCAGCCGCCCTTGTTGAGGTCGGTGGGGGAGAGGAAGGAGGAGATCAGCAGGCCGAGGGTGGGCAGCAGCCAGAAGAGGCCCGCGAGGACCAGGAAGACGCGTACGGCCCCGCCGGCCAGGACGCCCGCGGCGCGCCTGCCCGAACCGGCCCGGTCAGAGGCACTCATCGGGACCGCTCCTTCCGCAGCCGACGGATATTCACCAGCATCACCGGCACCACCAGCACCAGCAGCAGTACCGCGATGGCACTTCCCAGGCCCGGATCGGCGTCCGTGCCGAAGGAGGTCCGGTAGAGCTGGAGCGCGAGGACGTTCGCGTCGTCCTGGACCGCGCCCGGTGCGATCACGAAGACCAGGTCGAAGATCTTCATCACGTTGATCACGAGGGTGACGAGGACGACCACCAGGAGCGGTGCGAGCAGCGGGACGGTGATCCGGCGGAACACCTGCCACTCGTTCGCCCCGTCCACCCGCGCCGCCTCCAGCAGCTCCCGCGGTACGGCGGCCAGCCCGGCCCCGATCAGCACCATCGCGAACCCGGCCCACATCCACACGTAGGCCCCGATGACCGCCGGGGTCACCAGCGCCGGGCCCAGCCACTGGACCCCGGCGTAGGCCTCCTGGAAGTTCGACGCGGGCAGGCGGATCAGCGCGCCGTCGGCCTTCGCCGACATGAGGAAGGTGCCGTCGGCGCGCGTCGTCGCCGTCTCCACCACCTTGCCGTCCTTGACCGCTTCGACCCGCATCCCGGCGAAGGCCGACTCTGCGGGGTCCACCGTGTTCGTGGTGCCGCCCCCGCCCCGGGTGAAGTCCTGCCAGACCGTGCCGGTGACCTTCTGCGGGTCGGAGCCCGCCGCCCTGGCCGTACGGGTCCCCCCGGGCAGGTCCTCCGGGGCCACCCCGACCAGCGGGAGCAGCGCCGGCGCGCCCGCCCGTACGGGGTCACGGGTCACGAAGGCGCCGCCCTCGGCGGGCACCAGCGGGGAGTCCCGGCCCGGGCGGGCCTTGGGGAAGGCCGAGGACTCCGCGAAGGTGTCGTGGACGCCGACCCA
The DNA here is from genome assembly GCF_026340255.1 of Streptomyces sp. NBC_01408. Taxonomy (GTDB): domain Bacteria; phylum Actinomycetota; class Actinomycetes; order Streptomycetales; family Streptomycetaceae; genus Streptomyces. The sequence continues at coordinate 2,566,658 of NZ_JAPEPJ010000001.1, forward strand.
GACCGCGTTGGCGACGCCCCGGTCGGGGTCGTGGTCGTAGACGAGCCGGAAGATGATGCCCGACGCCAGCATCGAGATCGCCATCGGCATGAACACCAGCAGCTTGAACGCCGTTCCCCAGCGCACCCGTTCGGTGAGCACCGCGAAGATCAGGCCGAGGGCGGTGGCCGTCGTCGGGGCGAGCACCACCCACAGGGCCGTGTTCTTCAGCGCGGTGCGGATCGTGTCGTTGGCCAGGATCTCGTGGTAGTTGTCGGCTCCGACGAAGGTGGAGCCGGAGCGGTCGAAGAAGCTGCGGAAGACCGAGTAGCCGATCGGCTGCACGACGAGGGCGCCGAGCAGGACGAGGGCCGGGAGGAGGAAGGCCGCCGCGATCAGGCGGCGGCGCCTGGCCTCCGCCGAGCGTGCCGTCCTCCCGGGCCTCGCGGCCTTCCCCTTGCCGGTGGTGGTGACCGTGGCCGTCACCGGGATCAGTTCCCGTAGGCCTTGGCCGCGTCCGCCTCCAGTTTCGCCTGGGCGCCCGCCACGTCCGACGGGTTCGCCAGGAAGTCCTGGAGAGCCTTCCACTCACCCGCGCCCGGGGTCCCGCCGAAGGCCGCCGGAGCCTGGTCCGACATGTCGAAGCGGAAGTCGTCGCCCGCCGCGATCAGCGCCTTGGCGATGTCCCGCTGGATGTCGTTCGGGTACGCGGCCGGGCTGACCGCCTTGTTCGGGGAGATGAAGCCGCCCTCGCGGGCCTGGATCTGCGCCGCGTCCGGCGAGGCCAGGAAGGTCAGCAGCGCCTGCGCGCCCTTCGACGGCTTCAGCGCGACCGCCACGTCCCCGCCGGAGACCACCGGTGCCTTGGCGCCGACCGCCGGGAAGGGGAAGACGAGGGCGTCCTCGCCCACCTTGGCCTCGGTCTGCGCGATGTTCACCGCCACGAAGTCGCCCTCGAAGACCATCGCGGCGGCCGGCCGGTCGCCGCCCGTGAAGGTCTGCGTCACCGACTTCGGGAACTCCGTCGACAGCGCCCCGCTGGGCCCGCCCGCCAGGAAGTCCTTGCGCCCGAACAGTTCGCCGAGCGTGGTCAGCGCCTGCTTGACGCTGTCGTCCGTCCACTTGATCTGGTGCTTGGCCAGCTGGTCGTACTTCTCCGGGCCCGCCTGGGAGAGGTAGATGTTCTCGAACCAGTCGGTGAGCGTCCAGCCGTCCGCGCCGGCCACCGAGACCGCCGGGGTGCCGGAGGCGGAGAGGGTGTCGGCCACCGCCAGCAACTCCTTCCAGGTGGTGGGGGGTTTGACCCCCGCCGACTCGAAGGCCTTCGCGTTGTACCAGATCAGCGACTTGTTCGCGGCCTTGTAGTACACGCCGTACTGGGTGCCGTCGACGGCTCCGAGCGACTTCCAGCCCGCCGAGTAGTTCTTGTCGAGCTGCGCCTGGGCCTCCGGGCCCACCGGCTGCGCCCACTTGTTCTGCACCGCCGAGACCAGCGCCCCCACCTGCGGGAGCAGCGCCACGTCCGGCGGAGCGCCACCCGCGATCTTCGAACCGAGGAAGGTGACGATCGGGTCCTGCGCCGGGACGAAGGTGACGGTGGCCCCCGTCCGCTTCTCGAACTCCTTCAGGACCTTGGTGAAGTTCTCCTGCTCCGGTCCCGTCCAGACGGCCGCGACCTCCAGCTTCTCGCCGTCCAGCCGGGGTAAGGCGACGCTCGTCCCGGACGGGGCCGCGCTCGGGCCCGGGTCCGCCTTCGGCGCCGGGTCGCCCCCGCACGCGGTGAGCGCGAGCGCCCCCGCGGCCACCAGGGCCGTCCAGCTCATCGTCGTACGGCTCGTTCCGTGCTTGCGCATGGCTCTGCCCCCGAGGCTCATGGTGTGTCCTGGACCACAGGTCTACGCCCGACCCGCCCGCCCCGCAATACCGCGTCACGCTGGACACGGCGGGTGTTCAGGGGGCCGGCGGGAACAGCACGGGTATCGCCGAGACCAGGTGCGAGGCCCGGTCCAGTGCGCTGGCCAGCAGCGCGAGGTCGGTCGGCCCGTTGCCGAGCTCCCGTACCGGGCGGCGGGCCGGCGGGTCACCCATCCGCTCCCACTCCACCGGGACCACGGTCGGCCGCAGGGTCGCGGTGCGCGGGATCCGGCCGGTGACCCGGCCCGCCTGGAACGGAACCGTCCGGCCGTCGGCGTACCGCAGCAGGCCGCGGCCGGGGCCCGGCTGGTCGGGGGCGTCCAGCTCCACCCGCAGCCGGGCCAGCCGGGCCAGGCCGGTGTCGGCCGTACGGTCCGGGCGGGCGGTCGTGGCCACCAGGTGCACGCCGAGCCGGGCGCCGTCGCGGGCCACCGCCTCCAGCGCCCGGACCACCGAACCGGCGGCGGGGCGGCCCGTACTGCCCAGCCCCGGCGCGACCAGCGCGTCGAGATCGTCGACCAGGACCACCAGGCGGGGCAGCGGGCTGGGCCCGCCCGGATCGGTACGAGGCGCCGCGGCGCGCAGCCGGAGCGTGCCCGAACGCTGGGGGTCGAGGTCGCCGCGCAGCTCACCGGGGGTGGGCTGGCGGGGCGAGACCATCCGCTCGGCGAGCTCGCGGTGACCGTGCCACTCGGCGAACGGCACCCCGTCCAGCAGTTCGGCACGGCGCTTGAGCTCCGCGCCGAGCGCCTGGGCGAACTCCCGCATGCGCAGCGGGTCGGTGGCGACGAGGTGGGCGGACACGTGGGGGAGGTCGGTGCAGGGCGCCAGCCCGTCCCCGCGCTCGCCGCCGGCCCCGTCGAGCAGGACCAGCCCGAGCCGGTCGGGGCGGGCACCCGCGGACAGGGAGGCGGCCACCGACCGCAGCAGTTCGGTCCGGCCGCTTCCCGCGGGCCCCTCGATGAGCAGGTGCGGGCCGTCGTGGACCAGCTCCGCGCCGACGGCCCCGCGCCGCCCGCTGCCCAGCACGAGCTCGGCCAGTCCGCCCGTGCCCTGTCCTTGGTCGGTGGCGGCGGCCCAGCGGGCCATCAGGGAGGCCGGGGTGGCGCGGGCCAGCCCCAGCTCGTCCAGCAGCCGTGCGGTGGGCGGCAGCGCGGCGGCGGTGGGCCGGCAGGGCTCCGCGGAGCCCCCGTCGGCGCGCAGCGGGGCCAGGGCGCGGGCGAACCGCTCGGCCCAGGCCACGGACACGGCGTCGGCGGTGGCGGTGGCGCCGGAGGGGACGGGCCTGCCGCCGCCGGCCGCGAAGGTCCGTACGGTCGTGGCCACGTCGCCGCTGAGCAGGGCCACGGCGCCGCAGTCCCGGAAGGCCGGGTTGCTCGCGCAGGCGGCCTCGTAGGTGTCGGTGACGGGGGAGGCGGGTGTGGCGGCCGGGGCCTCGGCGAGCGCGAGCACGTGGATGCCGGCGGCCGGACCGTGCGAGGCGAGCCGCCCGGTGATGTCCCGCAGGGCGCCGGTGCCGGGGTCGCCGTCGAGGACGAGGAGGGTGTACGGGCCCGCGTGGGCGCGGGCCGCCTGCCGGACGCCCTCGGGGTCGGTGGCGGCCCAGTGGGTGCCGAGCGGGCCCTCGTCCAGCCGCCGGGTCAGCTCGCCGGCCCGGGCGGCGGCCTGCTCGCGGTCGTAGGCGAGGAGCAGCCGGCAGTCCTGGCCGTGCGCGGGCCGCAGGTGCGGCAGCCAGCCCAGCCAGCCCCAGTCGCGCCGCCGTTCGGCGAGGCTGCGGGCCCGGTCGGTGGAGACGAGCACGATCTCCAGCTGGGCCGGCCCGTGCAGGCCCGCCAGCTGGGCGACCACGCAGCGGGCGACGCCGGCCAGCCGGGCCCGGGGACCGGCGACGCCGAGGGCGCCGACCGTACGCAGGGCCACCCGGCTCCCGGCGCCGAGGCCCACGTCGAGCACCCCGGGGTGGCCGGGGCCGCGGGACCACAGCCGTTCGGTGGGGCCCAGGGCTGCCAGCAGCAGCGCGGCCGGGTCGTCCGGGTCGGGTGCGGCGGTGGCCGCGACGGCCACGGCCTCGGGTCCGGGCAGCGGCTGCGCGGCCTCGTCGCCCCGGACCCACTTCCGGGCCCAGGCGCCGAGCGCCCTGCGGCGGCCCGCGGGGGCGGGGGCGGCGTCGGGCGGGACGGCGCCGGGGGAGTCCGCGGCCGTGCCGTAGGCGTCGGGTGCCGAGCCGGGGGTGCCGGTCCAGCCGGTGCCGGGCAGCGCGGGACGCGTCGCCGCGGGTGCGCCCGGTCCGTCCGGCGAGGCGGGGGCAGCGGGAGCTTCGGGAGTGACGGCTGCGGCCGGGTCGGGGGCGGACGCGGCGGCGGATGCGGGGCCGCGGCCCGGGAGCGCGAGGTGGCCCTCCAGATCCGGGGTCACGGTCAGGGGCGCGGCCGAGCCGTCGGGCGTCAGCCGCAGGGTGGATTCGCCGACGCGCAGCAGGGACCCCGGCGGCAGGGCCACCGGCTGGGGTCCCACGGGGGTGCCGTCCAGGGTGGTGCCGTTCGTCGAGTCCAGGTCGGCCACCGCCACCCGGCCGTCCCGCATCACCGTCACCGCGCAGTGCAGCCGGGACACGTCGGGGTCGTCCAGCGGCACGTCGGCGTCGGCGGACCGGCCGACCCGGATCTGGCCGCTGTGCAGCAGGTGCACCCCGCCGGCGTCGGGCCCGGCCACCACGTGCAGCTGCGGCGCGCCGAGGCTCTCCTCGGGCAGTACGTCCGGCACCGGCCCGTGCAGCGCCAGCACCGCGCCGTCCACCAGCGGGGGCTCGCCCAGCACCCGGCGCTGGAGGTCGAGCCGCTCGGCACCGGCGTACAGCACGACCGTGCCGCCGGTGTCGGGACCGCCCACGGTGGCCGCGAGCCCGGAGGCGACCGCGGCCAGCGCGGTACCGGTGGGCGCCGTGACGAGTACGTCACAGCTGGCGGGCGAGGTCGCGGTCTGGTGGCCGCTGCGCGACCCAAGGACGGTCAGCCGGATCTGCATCGCAGTCAGCGGTCCCTTCTGCGCGGTGCGCGGTGTGTGCGCCCGGCAGGGAGGTCCAGGGCGTGCCCGCCCGATCACCCCCCACCCGGCACGGACGCGTCGTCCGGTCAGGTCTGACGGCCGGCGGGGCTCCCGTCCCGTGCCGTTCCGTACGGGTGCATCCTCGCACCTGTCACCGACAACACGCCCGGCACCCGGCAATAAGTGATCTTGATTGGTCGCGGCCCGGCGCAGATCCGGACAGCAACCCGAGGAATGGCGAGGAAAGCCGAGGAAAATCGCCTCCGGCATACCCGACGAACATCACCCTTCGTACATACGTACGGCAACCAACCTCCGGTGCTCAGCGTCTTCCACCGGGACACCCCCTAGAGTGGGCCGGAAAAACCAAGCCGGGAACAAGCGGCGGATGACTACAGCAGGGGAGCGCGAGACGTGCGGCCAGTCGGCAGCAAATATCTGCTCGAGGAGCCGCTCGGGCGCGGCGCCACGGGCACCGTCTGGCGTGCGCGCCAGCGCGAGACCGCCGGCGCGGAGGCGGCCGTCGCCGGGCAGCCCGGCGAGACCGTGGCCATCAAGGTCCTCAAGGAGGAGCTGGCCCAGGACGCGGACATCGTCATGCGCTTCCTGCGCGAGCGCTCGGTGCTGCTGCGCCTGACGCACCCCAACATCGTCCGCACCCGCGACCTCGTCGTCGAGGGCGATCTGCTGGCGCTGGTCATGGACCTCATCGAGGGCCCCGACCTGCACAAGTACCTGCGCCAGAACGGGCCCTTCACCCCCGTCGCCGCGAGCCTGCTCACCGCCCAGATCGCCGACGCGCTCGCCGCCAGCCACGCCGACGGGGTGGTCCACCGCGACCTGAAGCCCGCCAACGTGCTGCTCGACGAGCGCGGCGGGCAGATGAAGCCGATGCTCACCGACTTCGGCATCGCCCGCCTCGCGGACTCCCCGGGCCTGACCCGCACCCACGAGTTCGTCGGCACCCCGGCCTACGTGGCCCCCGAGTCCGCCGAGGGACGGCCGCAGACCTCCGCCGTCGACATCTACGGCGCCGGCATCCTGCTCTACGAACTGCTCACCGGCCGCCCGCCGTTCGCCGGCGGTACCGCGCTCGAAGTGCTCCACCGCCACCTCAGCGAGGAGCCGCAGCGCCCCTCGACCGTGCCCGAGCCGCTGTGGACGGTCATAGAGCGCTGCCTGCGCAAGGAGCCGAACGAGCGCCCCAGCGCCGTGAGCCTGGCCCGCGGGCTGCGCGTGGTCGCCTCCGGCATCGGCGTGCACTCCACGGCCGCCGAGGTGGAGGCCGCGCTCGGCGTCGGCGCGCTGCTCGCCCCCGACCCCTCGCCGGCCCCGGTCCCCGAGACCCCCGGCGCCGCGGACCCCACCCAGGTGCTGCCCGCAGGAGCGGGCCAGTCGCCGATGGGCGCCTACGACCCGAACGCCATGACCAGCGTCATGCCGCCGGTCGGAGCGGCCGACGCCACCTCGGTGCTGCCGAGTGCCGGCGTCCCCGGGGCCGACCCGACCTCCGTCATGCCCCCCGTGCAGCAGCCGGACCAGCCGCACCCGTGGCAGTCGCAGATGCGGGCCGCCCGCGACCGCAACGAGCAGACGCAGGTCCAGTACCTCGACCCGAACGAGGACCCGCTGCGCCGCCGCCCCCAGCGGCAGGCGCCCCCGCCGCCGCAGCAGCAGCCGCGCAGGCCCCAGCAGCCGCCGCAGCAGCAGCCGTACCGGCAGGGGCCTCCGCCGCAGCCGTACCAGCAGCCCCAACAGCCGCCGTACCAGCAGCAGTACGCGCCTCCGCCGCCGCAGCACTACCAGCCGCAGCAGCACCAGCCGCAGCAGCACCAGCCGCAGCCGTACCAGCAGCCGCAGCAGCCCCAGTACCGGCAGCAGCCCCAGCCGCCGCAGCAGCAGCCCCCGCAGGGTCCGCCGCCGCAGCAGCAGGCACCCCGGGCCCCGCGTGAGCCGCGCGAGCCGCGCCGGCGCAGCGCCAACCCGGTGCGCATCCCCGGCCTCGGCTGCCTCAAGGGCTGCCTGCTCCTGATCCTGCTGTTCTTCGTGGCGGGCTGGATGATCTGGGAGCTGACCCCGCTTCAGGAATGGGTCGGCACCGGCAAGGGCTGGTGGGACCAGGTGTGGAGTTGGGGCTCCGGCGTCGCCGACTGGATCGGTTCCGTCAGCGGCTCGTCGGGCGGCGGCACCCAGTCCTGACCGGCTGCCGCAGCGCCGAGTTCGTGGATTTATCGACTTCTGGGGCGTGATTTCGCCCGCAGAAGTGAAGGTCGCCGCGGTTCGGGCCCCCTACTGGCCTCCAACCCCCACCTGGCCGCGTAGCTTTGGTGCGTACGCCAGCCGCTGAGGGAGCAGTCGTGGCACGGAAGATCGGCAGCCGGTACACCGCGCACCAGATCCTGGGGCGCGGCAGCGCGGGCACGGTGTGGCTGGGTGAGGGGCCGGACGGGCCCGTCGCCGTCAAACTGCTGCGCGAGGACCTCGCGTCCGACCAGGAGCTGGTCGGACGGTTCGTCCAGGAGCGCAGCGCGCTGCTCGGCCTGGACCATCCGCACGTGGTCTCCGTCCGCGACCTCGTCGTGGACGGCAACGACCTGGCCCTCGTCATGGACCTCGTACGCGGTACGGACCTCCGTACGCGCCTGGACCGCGAGCGGCGGCTCGCCCCCGAGGCGGCCGTGGCGATCGTCGCGGACGTGGCGGACGCGCTCGCGGCGGCCCACGCGGCGGGGGTCGTGCACCGGGACGTCAAACCGGAGAACGTCCTGCTGGACATGCAGGGCCCGCTCGGCCCCGGCGGCGCGCACCCGGCGCTGCTCACCGACTTCGGCGTGGCCAAGCTGATCGACTCCCCGCGCAGGGCCTCGGCCGGCCGGGCCTCGGCCCCGACGACCCGGATCATCGGTACGCCGGACTACCTGGCGCCGGAGATCGTGGAGGGCCTCCCGCCGCGGGCGGCGGTGGACATATACGCCCTGGCCACCGTCCTGTACGAGCTGCTGGCCGGTTTCACCCCCTTCGGTGGCGGCCACCCGGGCGCGGTGCTGCGCCGGCACGTGACGGAGACGGTCGTCCCGCTGCCCGGGATCCCCGACGAGCTGTGGCAGCTGATGGTGCAGTGCCTGGCCAAGGCCCCGGCCTCGCGGCTGCGGGCCTCGGAGCTGTCGGCCCGGCTGCGGGACCTGCTGCCGCTGCTGGCCGGGATGCCGCCGCTGGACGTGGACGAGCCGGACGACGCCGAGCCGGAGCCCGAGCCCTCGGAGGAACCCGGGTCCGCCGAGCCGGTCCGCCGCCGGGGCGTGGTCCCGCTGGTGCCGGGCTCCGCGACCGACTCCAACCGGGACACGCACACCTCCATGCGGGTGCCGGGGCCGGACGAGCTGGCGGGCGGCGCGCTGGGCACCGCCCGGGTCCCCCGGCCCGCCGGCGGCCACCGCCCGGGCTCCGCCCGGCACCGGGCCGAGGCCGCGCGCAAGCGGCGACTGGCCCTTTCGGCCGCCGCCGTGGGGCTGGCCGCGGCGGTGGGGCTGGGCACGTGGTTCGCGGTTTCCGGAGGCGACGAACCCCCGTCCCCGCAGGACAGCAAGCAGTCGGTCCCGCGTACCCCCTGACGCCCGTGCGGCGCCGCTGTCGGGGGCTCTGCCCCCGCCCCCCCCCCCCCCCCCCGCGCCTCAATCGCCGGCGAGGCTGAATATGTCCGGGCTCCGCGCCCGGCAGGGCTGGGATGCGCGCAGTGCAATTCCAGCCCCGCCGGCGTTTGAGGCGCGGGTCCGGGCGGAGCCCGGCGGGGGTGCGGGGGTGGAGCCCCCGCTAGGCCGCCACCAGCTCCGGGTGCCAGCGCCGCGCCACGGCCGGGTGGGCGCGGACCCAGCCCTTCAGCTCGTTGCGGCCGTACTCCGCGTGCAGCGGGTTCGTCGCGTCGTGCGCGATGCCCGGGGCGGACCGCAGGTAGTCCCCCGGCACGGTCTCCACCACCGCGTCGAGGCGCGGGTTGTAGAAGAACGGCACCGAGTACCGCTCCACCGCCCCCGGCGGGCTGACCACCCGGTGGTCGGTGGCCGTCAGATAGCCCTCGGTGGCGATCTCCAGCAGCTCGCCCAGGTTGACCACGAAGGCCCCCGGCAGCGGCGGCACGTCCACGTACCCGCCGTCCCGGACCACCTGGAGCCCGCCCACGGTGTCCTGGAGCAGCAGCGTCAGGAAGCCGTAGTCCTTGTGCGCGCCGACCCCCTGGTCCGTGCCGGAGGGGGCGGATCCGGGGTAGCGGATCAGCTTGGTGTGCAGGTGCGGCCGGTCCGCGAAGGCCTCGTCGAAGAAGTCCGCCGGGGCGCCGATGGAGACCAGCAGCTCCTGGAGCAGCCGGTGGGCCACCGCCGCCAGCCGCGCCTGCCATTCCAGGACCGCCGTCCGCAGTTCCGGGAGGGCCGCGGGCCACTGGTTGGGCCCCTCCAGCCAGAGGTACGCCGGGTCGTCCGGCCCCAGCACCGGCGCGGGACGCTCGGCGCCGACGTCCAGCTGGTCCCGCCAGTCGGTGGCCCCGCCGGTCAGCTCGTGGCCGATCCGGGTGTAGCCGCGGAAGTGCGGGGAGTTCAGATTGCTCACGGCCAGCCGGTCGGCTTCCGGGAGGGCGAAGAAGGCCCTGGTCAGGTCCAGGATGCGGGTCGTCTCGGCGGCGCTGACGCCATGGCCGGTGAGGTGCAGGAAACCGGTGTCCCTGGCTGCCGCGTGCAGCTTCTTCAGGAAGTCGGCCCGCTGGGCCGGGTCGTCGGCCTGGGAGAGGTCCAGGACGGGAAGGGAAAGCGCGGACGGCATGACGGCTCCGTTTCGGATGTCACGGGGTCCTGTTCCCCTGGAGATGGCGGGGACCGCGGGTGGGGAGGGCCGCCGGCAGGGATGGTGCCGGGACCGCGTGAGCCGCGTACAGGACCAAGTCGGATCGGGGTGGATCAGGCTTGGGGATGGTCCGGCGGCCGACAGCTCGTCGTCGTGACACGCATGTGGTCCACATGGCGGCGTTTGACGAGGCGAACAGTCATACGGTGAGCGTACGCCCGTACCGCCGTCCATCAGTACGGGTGAACCGGACTGCCCGGACGGCGCCGTCCGGGGACCGGCTACGCTGGACCCGTGGCAGTCGTCGATGTTTCCGAAGAGCTGAAGTCCCTCTCCTCGACCATGGGGTCGATCGAGGCCGTCCTGGACCTCGACAAGCTGAGGGCAGATATCGCCGTGCTCGAGGAGCAGGCCGCCGCGCCGTCCCTGTGGGACGACCCGGAGGCCGCTCAGAAGATCACGAGCAAGCTTTCGCACCTCCAGGCCGAGGTCCGCAAGACCGAGAACCTGCGCAGCCGCATCGACGACCTCGCGGTCCTCTTCGAGCTCGCGCAGGAGATGGAGGACGCGGACACCCTCGCGGAGGCGGAGACCGAGCTGGTCTCCGTCCGCAAGGCGCTGGACGAGATGGAGGTCCGGACCCTCCTGTCCGGCGAGTACTCCGAGCGTGAGGCCCTCGTCAACATCCGTGCCGAGGCCGGCGGCGTCGACGCCTCCGACTTCGCCGAGCGCCTCCAGCGCATGTACCTGCGCTGGGCCGAGCGGCACGGCTACCCCACCGAGGTCTACGAGACCTCGTACGCGGAAGAGGCCGGCATCAAGTCGACCACCTTCGTGGTCAAGGCCCCGTACGCCTACGGCACCCTCTCCGTCGAGCAGGGCACGCACCGCCTGGTGCGCATCTCCCCCTTCGACAACCAGGGCCGCCGCCAGACCTCCTTCGCGGGCGTCGAGGTGCTGCCGGTCGTCGAGACCAGCGACCACGTCGAGATCGACGAGACCGAGCTGCGCGTCGACGTGTACCGCGCCTCCGGCCCCGGCGGCCAGGGCGTCAACACCACCGACTCGGCGGTGCGCATCACGCACCTGCCGACCGGCATCGTGGTCTCCTGCCAGAACGAGCGCTCGCAGATCCAGAACAAGGCCAGCGCCATGAACGTCCTCCAGGCCAAGCTGCTCGAGCGGCGCCGCCAGGAGGAGAAGGACAAGATGGACGCCCTCAAGGACGGCGGCAGCTCCTGGGGCAACCAGATGCGGTCCTACGTCCTGCACCCGTACCAGATGGTCAAGGACCTGCGGACGGAGTTCGAGGTCGGCAACCCGCAGGCGGTGCTCGACGGCGAGATCGACGGCTTCCTGGAGGCGGGCATCCGCTGGCGCAAGCAGCAGGAGCAGACCGCGTAACCCGCACACGGCATGACGGAGGGGCCCGGACACCGACGGTGTCCGGGCCCCTCCGCTGCGTGTGATCGGGCTGCGTGTGATCAGTGCCCGGCGCGGCTATGCCGCCTGCTGGGCCACCAGCGCGAGCGCCGCCACGAGGACCACCAGAAGCGCGATGAGCGCAACGGGGGTCAGGCCGGAGAAGGGGCCCTCCTGCTGGAGGCGCTCCCGGTTCGCCCGGCACACCCGGCAGCGGCCCTGGCTGACGGGTGCGGCGCAGTTCGCGCACACGAGCCGGTCATATGTCATGTGCTCCTCCTCTCGTCCCCTTGGTCTCCTGTGGAGACAACGGCTTGGGGAACGAGACCGTTCCCCCTACCACTGTGCCAGCTTCGAGGACATTCGGCGCGGCCCGTCCGGGCAATCGCGGTCGGGGACCACCGGGAGCCGGGGACATATAGGGCATCTCCGGATGCCGGGTCCACACCCCGCGCCCGTTCGCGTATGGTCACGCTCACCTACTCCCGGCGACCGTGGTGCACCCGTGATCCGATTCGACAGTGTCTCCAAGTCCTACCCGAAGCAGAGCCGCCCCGCACTGAGAGATGTCTCCCTCGACATCGCGAAGGGCGAGTTCGTCTTCCTGGTCGGCTCCTCCGGCTCCGGCAAGTCCACCTTCCTCAGGCTCCTCCTGCGCGAGGAGCGGGCGAGCCACGGACAGGTGCACGTGCTGGGCAAGGACCTCGCCAAGCTCTCCAACTGGAAGGTCCCGCAGATGCGGCGCCAGCTGGGGACCGTGTTCCAGGACTTCCGCCTGCTGCCCAACAAGACGGTGGCGGAGAACGTCGCCTTCGCGCAGGAGGTCATCGGCAAGCCGAGGGGCGAGATCCGCAAGGCCGTCCCGCAGGTCCTGGAGCTGGTGGGCCTGGGCGGCAAGGAGGAGCGGATGCCCGGCGAGCTCTCCGGCGGCGAGCAGCAGCGCGTGGCCATCGCCCGTGCCTTCGTCAACCGCCCCGCCCTGCTGATCGCCGACGAGCCCACCGGCAACCTCGACCCGCAGACCTCGGTCGGGATCATGAAGCTGCTGGACCGGATCAACCGGACCGGCACCACCGTGATCATGGCGACCCACGACCAGCAGATCGTCGACCAGATGCGCAAGCGCGTCATCGAACTCGAACAGGGCCGACTCGTGCGCGACCAGTCGCGCGGCGTCTACGGCTACCAGCACTGAAAGGTCCCTGAGACGCAATGCGCGCCCAGTTCGTCATGTCGGAGATCGGCGTCGGTCTCCGTCGCAATCTCACCATGACCTTCGCGGTCATCATCTCCGTGGCCCTGTCGCTGGCCCTGTTCGGTGGCTCCCTGCTCATGCGCGAGCAGGTGAGCAGGATGAAGGGCTACTGGTACGACAAGGCCAACGTCTCGATCTACCTGTGCAACAAGCAGGACGCCGAGGAGGCGGGCGGGGCCGGCAAGCCGGACTCCGGCCAGGGCGGCGCCACCGGCGTCGCCACCTGCTCCAAGGGCGCGGTGACGGCGGAGCAGAAGCAGCAGATCGAGTCCGAGCTCAAGCAGATGGAGCTGGTCAAGTCCGTCGCCTACGAGTCGGCCGACGAGGCCTTCAAGCACTACCAGGAGCAGTACGGCCACACCGCGCTGGCCTCCTCCATCACCCCTGACCAGATGCAGGAGTCCTTCCGGGTCAAGCTCAAGAACCCGGAGAAGTACAAGGTCGTCACCTCGGCCTTCGCGGGCCGCGACGGCATCCACACCGTCGACGACCAGCGCAAGGAGATCGACGACCTCTTCCGGATCCTCAACTACCTCAACTTCGCCGCGCTCGGCATCATGCTGATCATGCTGGTCGTGGCACTGCTGCTGATCGTCAACACCGTGCGCGTCTCGGCGTTCAGCCGTCGGCGGGAAACGGGGATCATGCGGCTGGTGGGTGCCTCCAGCTTCTACATCCAGGTCCCCTTCATCATGGAGGCCGCCGTCGCGGGCCTGATCGGCGCCCTGTTCGCCTGCGCCATGCTCGCCTCCGGCCAGTACTTCGTGATCGACCACGGCGTCGGGCTGCGGGACAAGATCCAGCTCATCGACTTCATGGGCTGGGGATCGGTGCTGGGCAAGCTCCCGTACGTCCTGTTCATCGGCGTCCTGATGCCCTCCATGGCCGCCTTCATCGCATTGCGCAAGTACCTGAAGGTGTGACAAGCGCCCCGCGAGCGTTCCGGTCAACCATCCGTACCGGCGCGGGGCTTGTCCTAGACTCGGCGCCATGCCGGGTCTGCCCGCCTTCTGTCTCCGGCCCCGCGACCTGCGTCGCGGGGCCGTCTTGACGTTGGTCTTCCTCGCGTCCGTCGCCACCGCCGCGGGCACCGGCTGCTGGGATCGGGGGGAAGCCGCCGCAGCCTCCGCTTCCGCCTACGGCGCCCGTACGGACGACGCCCCGGACGACGCCCCGCCCGAGGCGCCCCGCACCCCCGGCACCGCCGACCGGGAAGCCGTCGCCCGCGCCGCCGCCGAAGCCGTCGCCGAGGGGAAGTCGGGGAAGAAGGCCGCCCAGGAGGTGGTCAGCCGCAGCGGCGACCGCTGGGGCACCGTCTACGACCAGGGCGAGTACGCCGCCTTCGCCGAGGACCTCGACGGCAGCTGGACCGGCGTCGGAGTCTGGGCCGGACGCGGCCCGGCCGGCCGGATCGAGGTCGACAAGGTCCAGCCCGGCAGCCCCGCCGCCCGGGCCGGCCTGCGCGCCGGGGACCGGCTGCTGAGCATCGACGGGCAGGCCGTCACCGGGCTGGCCGTCGCCGACGTGATCGCCTTACTCCGCGGCCGGGCCGGCACCCCCGTCGTACTGAACCTGAGCCGGGACGGCGCCGACCTCACCGAGACCGTCCGCCGCGAACAGCTGCGCACCGAGCCCGTGACCGTACGGCGGCTGCCCGGCGGGATCACCGTCATCAAGGTGGCCTCCTTCACCCGCGGTTCGGGCGAGCGGGTCAAGGCGGCCGTCCGCGCGGCCCCGCCCGGCGCCGGGGTCATGCTCGACCTGCGCGGGAACCCGGGCGGACTGGTCACCGAGGCGGTGACGGCCGCCTCCGCCTTCCTGGACGGCGGGCTCGTGGCGACGTACGACGTACGCGGCTCCCAGCGCGCCCTCTACGCGGCCCCGGGCGGGGACACGGCCCGGCCGCTGGTGGCCCTGGTGGACGGCGGCACGATGAGCGCGGCCGAGCTGGTGACCGGCGCACTCCAGGACCGCGGCCGGGCGGTGGCGGTCGGCACCAGGACCTTCGGCAAGGGCTCGGTCCAGATGCCGACGGAGCTTCCGGACGGCTCGGTGGCCGAGCTGACGGTGGGCACGTACCGCACGCCGGCGGGCCGCAGCCTGGACGGCGCGGGCATCACCCCGGACCTGGCGGCGGGCGAGGGCGTCGAGGAACGGGCCGCGCAGGTATTGGGTGGCCTCGGGGTGGGTCCGTAGTGCGAAAATGGCCGCACTATGGCTAAGGAAAAAGGGCGCAAGCTGATCGCCCAGAACAAGAAGGCGCGGCACGACTACACGATCATCGACACCTACGAGTGCGGTCTCGTGCTCACGGGTACCGAGGTCAAGTCCCTGCGCCAGGGCCGTGCCTCGCTGGTGGACGGCTTCGTGTCGGTGGAGAGCGGCGAGGCCTGGCTCTACAACGTGCACGTGCCGGAGTACAGCCAGGGCACCTGGACCAACCACAGCGCGCGGCGCAAGCGCAAGCTGCTCCTGCACCGCGAGGAGATCGACAAGCTGGATTCGAAGACGGGGGAGACGGGCAACACGATCGTGCCGCTCGCCCTGTACTTCAAGGACGGCCGGGCGAAGATCGAGATCGCGCTGGCGAAGGGCAAGAAGGAGTACGACAAGCGCCAGTCCCTGCGGGAGAAGCAGGACACGCGCGAGACGAACCGGGTCATCTCGGCCGTGAAGCGCAAGGAGCGCGCCCAGCTTTAATCTCCTGGCACAGCGTGGTCCACTTCGCGTACCATGGCGTCAGCACCACACGCTTGCGGGTGGTGGCTGGTCGAGCAGGACCTAACTGAACAGCGTGAAACATGGGGATGATCGGTTTCGACAGCGGATGTCGATGCAGGGGAAGCGAGCCGAGGAAGCGGCAATGATCTCGCTAACCACATGTCGCAAACAATAATCGCCAACTCCAAGAGCGATAACTCCCGCTTCACCCTCGCTGCCTAATAACAGTGAGCTGAAGCCTCTGTGAGGAGCGTCAGCCCGGAAGTGGTCCCGGTCCGGATCCTGGCGTCAATTAGGGATCTAAACCTCTAGCCCCGGTCGCGGGGGTTGGAGGGAAACCAAACAGTGACTGAGCCCGTCGGAGACTTGTCCGTGTGATCTCCGGGGCTGAGAAAAGCGCAGCGGACTGCGCTCGGAGAAGCCCTGCTTCTGCACCGTTGGACGCGGGTTCGATTCCCGCCATCTCCACCACCCCATGTGGATGGACCCCCTGGTCTGCGACAGCGTCGCCGGACCGGGGGGTTCTCGCATGTCAGGGGTCAGTAGTGGTGGCTTGCCCCGCGGCTGTGCTCTCACGGTCACGGGCCACGGCCTCCATGAGCCGTCGGGCGTTGGCGGGGGAGCGGAGCAGGTGGAGGGTCTCCTGCCACGAGTCGTAGTCGTCGGCGGACATGAGGGCGGCCTCATCGATCATGCGGGCAAAGGTAGCGGGGAACCCCCTCGCGGATGCGGGCCTCAGCCCTTGCCGGAGTGCCGGGCGCGCGCCCTCGTCGCGGCGGTACGGTGAGGTTTCGAGTGGCCCGCACGACTGAGGAGGACACGTGACTGCGCCGATCCCTGCCGACGGGCCGCTGATCCCGATGCCGGAGCTCACGGTCGCCGCGATGAGGCGTGCCGTAGCCCGGATCACCCCATCCCGCGTCCGCGCCTTCGACGAGCATTTGGCAGAGGCTGCCACGAACGCGCAGCAGGCCCAGAGTCTGGCCCCACTGCGTGCTTTCATCCACGTCTGGGCCATCAACGTGGCCATCGCCCGTCACCCCGCTCGCGCTGCCCGCTTCCGCGCGTTGGAGGCCCTCATCGATGCAGGGAACGAGGACCCTACGGAAGCGCTCGCGGAGATCCAGCAGATCCTCGACGGCGCGAAGGCCGAGGCAGGTTTGTGAGCGAGTGGCGATGGGATTACAACACGGACGATCCCGCGTACCACACCAGCAGCCTGCCTCCCGGGGTGATCGCCGAGGTCGAGCGGCTGGCCACGGAACTCGCGGCTCTGGGCCGGGATGCTGTGCGAGCCGGAAATCCAACCGGCCAAGAGGGTGGCCTGCGCGGCTTTGACATCCTCGGCGGTCGCGGCGTGGTCCAGTTCCTCGTCGTTCCGCGCCATGAGTGCGTGTACGTGTGCAACATCGTTTGGTACGGGTAGCGCCAGCACGGCGATCTTCCCTTGTTGGCGAAGGCCCCGCGGCCTCATGGCTGCGGGGCCTTCGCCATGTCTGCCGGGGGCGGCTAGCAGAACGGGACCTTGTTGAGGTTCAGGGCGTAGCGGGCGGCGATCCAGCCGCTGCCGTCGGCGAGCTTGTACCAGAGCGAATTGCCGTCGACGTTCTGGCCGTTGACCTTGCACTGGAGGGCGACGACGCTGCCGGACTCGGCCTTGCCGGTCTTCGCGTAGTGCGTGCCGGGGCCGGAGCGGATGCCGAGTCCCTTGCCCTTGACGACGATCTTCGCCTTCGGGGTCTCGTGGTGGTCGCCGCACTTCCCACAGGTGCCGGGCTTGCCCGGCTTGCCGTGGTGGCCGGGCCTTCCGGGCTTGCCGTCGTCTCCCTTGTCCCCCTTGGGGCCGGACATCGGGGTGGAGACGGCGAACAAGGCGGGCGCGTCGGTGCCGGTCGCCCACTCGCCGCCGTCCAGCGTCGTGCCCTCCAGGGCGTCCGCGTCCACCCGTACGGACACGCCCAGCCGCGTCTGCTCCTACGCGGGGAAGCGAAGCCGTGAGGGTTCCGGCCTCGCAGGTCAGCAGCCGGGCGTCGGAGGACCGCGTGCACGGGACGGAGGCGCGCAGGCCGTTCCAGTAGAACCAGGCCTCCCGGGAAGGTCGTCCGTTCCGGGCGACGTGTTTCCTCCGCAAAGGAGAAGGGCGCTGGGGAAGACACCCCAGTTATTGCCGATCTTGAGCGTCGGCCGTGAGTACCACGCGGGAGCGATCACCCGGGCGCCGGATCGATCGTCCCGTCACGCTGGCCAGAAGGGCCAGCAGCCCGGCCACCGCGGGCAGGACGTAAGCCGTTTCGGTGCCCAGGTGGTCGACGGTCAGGCCGGCGGTGGCCGAACCGGCCGCGATGCCCGCGAGGATGGCGGTCACCGCGAGGGTCATGCCCTCGTTGAGGCGGCCCTCGGGGGTGAGGTCGTGGACCCGGGCCATCGCGGTGACCATCGTCGGGGCCGTGGCCATGCCGGCCAGCAGCAGGGCGCCCGCGAGGGCGGGCAGTGAGCCGGTGGCCGCCGCCGCCCAGGGCAGGGTCATGAGGACGGCCATGGCGCACACGCAGCCCCGTAGCGAGCGGGGGCGCAGGGTCCCGTAGAGCAGGCCGGCCGCGCAGGAGCCCGCCGCCTGGAGGGCCAGGACCGGGCCGGAGGCGGCGCCCAGGCCGTGGGCGGCGAGATGGGCGATGGAGGTGACCTCCATCGAGCCGAAGACCAGGCCCATCGCCAGGAAGAGCAGCAGCAGCGGCCCCAGGGCACGCAGCGGGGAGCCGTGGCGGGGCGCGGCCGTCACCGGGGGCTCGGTGGAGCGGCAGGAGAGGAAGACCACCATGCCGGTCAGGAGCAGGGCCGCGCCCGCGAGGGTGCCCGCCTCGGGGAAGACGGCGGTGCAGAGCAAGGCGGCCAGCACCGGGCCGAGCATGTAGCAGAGCTCGTCGGCGGCCTGTTCGAAGGACATCGCGGTGTGGTGCGAGGCGGGGGAGTCGCGCAGCAGACGGGTCCAGCGGGCACGGGACATGCCGCCGATGTTGGGGGTGGTGGCGGTCGCCGCGTACGAGGCGAAGAGCGTCCAGGCGGGGGCGCCGGTCCGTACGCACACGACCAGGGCGAGCGAGCCGAGGACCGCGATCAGGGTGGCCGGGAGGGCGATCCGGGCCTGGCCGTGGCGGTCGACGAGCCGGGCGGTCCAGGGCGCGACGAAGGCGGTGGCGGCCAGCCCGGTCGCGGTGACCGCGCCGGCGAGGGCGTACGAGCCGCGCTGCCCGGCGATCATCATCACCGCGCTGATCCCGAACATGCCGATGGGGAGCCGGGCGAGGAGGTTGCCGACGGTGAAGGCGCGGGTGCCGGGGAGGGCGAACAGCCGGCGGTACGGCCCGTGGGCGCGGGCCCGGGCGCGGGCACGGCTGCGGGCCGGGTCCTCGGCCGGGGCGGCGAGGACGAGGGTGCTGCCGGTGACGGTCATCCGGGGCATGCGGGCGGCAGTCGGAGCGTCGGTGCGGGCGGCGATGCGGGCGGCAGTACGGGCGGCGGTACGGGCGGCAGTGCGGGAGGTGGTCGTGGTGGCGGGCATGGGGAAAGCCTCGGGCCGGGCCCCCGGCGCGGTCCAACACCTGTTCCGGGGCCATTCACGCCCTTTCGTTGTTAGTCTCCGGGGGTGACACCGGTGATACCCCACGACCTGGAACCCCGGCTGCTGCGCGGTTTCGTCGCTGCCGCCGAAGAACTGCACTTCACCCGCGCTGCCGCCCGTCTGTACGTCGCCCAGCAGGCGCTCAGCCGGGACATCCGCAGGCTGGAACAGACGCTGGGAGCGCCCCTGTTCACGCGCACCACCCGGCAGGTGGAACTCACCGCGGAGGGGCACCGGCTGCTGCCGCTGGCCCGGCGGGTGCTGCGCGCCCACGAGGAGCTCGCCGCCGCCTTCGGCGGGGCCGCCGAGCCCCGGGCGCTGCTCGTCGACCTCAACACCGACGGCCCGAGCACGGGGCACAGCGTGCTGCAGCGGGCCCGTGAACTCGCCCCGGACTGCGAGCTGATGGCCCGCTTCGAGAGCGGGCTCACCCACGCCGCCGCCGAGATCGCGGCCGGGCGGCTCGACGTCTCCTTCGGGTACGCCGACGGGCTGGACCCGGCGCTACGGGCCCGGCTCGCCCGGCGGCCCGTACGGTACGAGCCGCTCGCCGTCCTGCTGCCCGAGGACCACGCCCTGGCCGCGCTGACCCCCGTACCGCTGGACGCGCTGGCCGGGGAGAGCGTGTACACGGGCGCCGGGAACCCGCGGACCCTGGAGTGGACGGGGCTGGCGCGCGAGCTGTTCGCCGGGCGGGGGATCGCGGAGGCGCCGCCCGCGCCGGTGGCCGTGGGGAAGGAGGAGTTCCGCCGGGTGATGGCCAAGACCCGCAATCCGGTGCTGGTGACGGTGGACTTCCCCGACATGCCGGGGAGCGTGAAACGGCCGCTGACCGCCCCGGTTCCGCTGTCGCCGCTGTCGATGGTGTGGCGGAAAGGTTTCAGCCATCCCGGGCTGGACGCCCTGCGTGCCGCGGCCGACGCCCTGGCCGCCGAGCGGGGCTGGCTGGAGGTGCCGCCGGGGAGCTGGGTACCGGCCCGGCTCACACCCGGTCCGGGCGCCGGGTGAGTCCAAGGTTTCGCAGTGGTCATCCGGCGGGGACCGGGACCGAAACGCGCCACTCCTACGGTCGTCACCACGGACGCGACAGCTGTGGAGGCGTGTGATGACCGGTACCGCACCGCGCAAGGGGGGCCGCTGGATCGAGCGGTGGGAACCCGAGGACGAGGTCTTCTGGAAGGAGACGGGGGAGCGGATCGCCCGCCGGAACCTCCTCTACTCGGTCCTCTCCGAGCACATCGGGTTCTCCATCTGGTCCCTGTGGTCCGTGATGGTCCTCTTCATGGGGCCGCAGTACGGGATCGACCCCGCCGGGAAGTTCTTCCTCATCGCGACCGCGACCCTGGTCGGGGCCCTGGTACGGATCCCCTACACCTTCGCCGTCGCCCGCTTCGGTGGCCGGAACTGGACCATCGCCAGCGCCCTGCTGCTGCTCGCGCCGACCGTGGCCGCGCTGGTGGTCATGGAGCCCGGGACCTCGTACGGCACCTTCCTGGCCGTGGCGGCCCTGACCGGTGTGGGCGGCGGAAACTTCGCCTCGTCGATGACCAACATCAACGCCTTCTTCCCGCTGCGCAAGAAGGGCTGGGCCCTCGGCCTGAACGCGGGCGGCGGGAACATCGGGGTTCCCGTGGTGCAGCTCGTCGCGCTGCTGGTCATCGGGACCGCCGGGGCCGGCCACCCGCGGCTGCTGCTCGCCGCGTACATCCCGCTCATCGTGATCGCCGCGGTCCTGGCCGCGCTGCGCATGGACAACCTGGCGCCCCTGAGCAACGACACGGGCGCGGTGCGCGAGGCCCTGCGCGAACCGCACACCTGGATCATGTCGTTCCTCTACGTCGGCACCTTCGGCTCCTTCATCGGCTACAGCTTCGCCTTCGGGCTGGTGCTCCAGACCCAGTTCGGCCGGACCCCGCTGCAGGCCGCCTCGCTGACCTTCATCGGACCGCTCCTCGGCTCCCTGATCCGGCCGGTGGGCGGGGCGCTGGCGGACCGCTTCGGCGGGGCACGGATCACCCTCGGCAACTTCGTGGCGATGGCCGCCGCGACCGGAGTGGTGATCTTCGCCTCGGTGCGGGAGTCGCTGCCCGTGTTCCTGATCGGGTTCGTGTCGCTGTTCGTCCTGAGCGGCCTCGGCAACGGGTCCACGTACAAGATGATCCCCGGCATCTTCCAGGCCAAGGCGCTGGCCCGGGGCATGAGCGGCGAGGGAGCCGCGGCCTACGGGCGCAGGCTCTCCGGGGCGGCCATGGGGCTGATCGGCGCGGTGGGCGCGCTCGGCGGGCTGGGCATCAACCTGGTCTTCCGCGAGGCGTTCATGAGCTCCGGCTCCGGAACGGCCGCCTTCGTGACCTTCCTCGGCTGCTACGCGGTGTGCTGCGCGGTCACGTGGGCGGTATACCTTCGCCGGCCCGTCGCTCCGGTGGTCCCGGCCGCCGGGGAGACGGTGAAGCCGCAGCTCACCTCGGTGTAACAGCGCTTAACCGCACCGAAATACAGCGGAACCGAGCCTGACACGCCGTATTGGCAGGCTCGGTTCCGCGATGCGATACCGACCCACTGGGCAAGGCAGGTCACGATGGACCACGACAGGCAGACCGGTCCGCTCGCGGGCTTCACCGTCGGAGTCACCGCAGCACGCCGGGCCGACGACCTGATCGCGCTGCTGCGCCGCCGCGGGGCCTCCGTACTGCACGCTCCCGCGCTGCGGATCGTCCCCCTGGCCGACGACAGCGAGCTGCTCGCCGCCACCAAGGACCTCATCGGCTGCGCGCCCGACGTGGTCGTCGCCACCACCGCCATCGGCTTCCGCGGCTGGATCGAGGCCGCCGACGGATGGGGGATCGGCGAGGAGCTGCTGGGGCGGCTGCGGGCCGCCGAACTGCTGGCGCGCGGACCGAAGGTGAAGGGCGCCATCCGGGCCGCCGGGCTGGTGGAGACCTGGTCCCCGGAGTCGGAATCGCTCGCCGAGGTACTGGAACGGCTGCTGGCGGCCGGGGTGGCCGGGCGCCGGATCGCGATCCAGCTGCACGGGGAGCCGCTGCCCGGCTTCGTCGAGGCCCTGCGGGCCGGCGGGGCCGAGGTGGTGGTCGTCCCGGTGTACCGGTGGATGGCGCCCGAGGACCTCGGGCCGCTGGACCGGCTGCTGGACACGGTGATCGCCGGAGGGGTGGACGCGGTCAGCTTCACCTCGGCGCCGGCCGCGGCCTCCCTGCTGTCCCGGGCCGAGGAGCGGGGCGTACGCGAGGACGTGCTGGCCGCGCTGCGGGGCGGGGTGCTGTCGGCGTGCGTGGGGCCGATGACGGCCCTGCCGTTGCAGGCGCAGGGCGTGGACACGGTCCAGCCGGAGCGGTTCCGGCTGGGCCCGCTCGTGCAGCTGCTCTGCCAGGAACTGCCCGGCCGGGCCAAGGTGCTGCCGGTGGCCGGGCACCGCCTGGAGATCCGCGGGCACGCCGTACTGGTCGACGCCGAGCTGCGGCCGGTGCCGCCGGCCGGGATGGCCCTGCTGCGGGCGCTGGCCAGGCGGCCGGGCTGGGTGGTGGCCCGGGCGGACCTGCTGCGGGCCCTGCCGGGGGCGGGCCGGGACGAGCACGCGGTGGAGACGGCCATGGCCCGGCTGCGGGGGGCGCTGGGGGCGCCGAAGCTGATCCAGACGGTGGTCAAGCGGGGGTACCGGCTGTCGCTGGACGCGGGCGGGGAGCTCAAGTACGGGGGCTCCGAGCCGCTCTGAAACCGGGCCCGGCCGCTCTGCCGGGCCGGGGCGGCCCGGGCGGCCCCGGCCGGGCCGACGCGGGCCGGCGGGGGCTGGGCAGGCCCGGGAGGCTTCGGCTAGCGTGCCCGGATGATCATTGACGGAGTGGAGATGAGGGGCCTCGCGCTCGGGGACGCCGCCGCGCTGGCCGAGACGTTCACGCGCAACCGGGCGGCCATGGCGCACGTCGAGCCGGTCCGGCCCGCCGCCTTCTACACCGAGCAGGGCCAGCGCCAGCGCATCGAGGGCGCGCTCGCCGACCGGGACGCGGGCCGGCTGCTCCCGTACGTGTTCGTCGAGACGGCGACCGGCGCGCCGGTCGGGGCGATCAACCTCGGCTCCATCGTCCTCGGTCCGCTGCGCAGCGGCGGCCTCGGCTACTGGGTGGACGAGGCCTGGCACGGCAAGGGGCTGGCCACCGCCGCCGTGGAGGAGGTCTGCCGGATCGCCCGCGACGAGGTCGGCCTGCACCGCGTCGAGGCCGGGACCCTCGTCGACAACCTGGCCTCGCAACGGGTGCTGGCGAAGGCGGGCTTCGAGCCGTACGGCCTCGCGCCGCGGTACCTCCACATCAACGGCGCCTGGCGCGACCACCGCCTCTTCCAGCGGCTGCTGCACGACCGGCCCCCGGTGGCCTAGCCAGATCCAGCCCCGCCGGCATTTGAGGCGCGGGGGTCTGGGGGCAGAGCCCCCCCCCGGCAACGGTGCCGCACCCGGAACGAACCGGTTCGGCCCCGCGCCGCTGCTGGGGCTCCGCCCCAGACCCCGCGCCTCAATCGCCGGCGGGGCTGGATCTGGCTGAGGCCGCCCGCACACGGGGGGTTCCGCTGCGCGCCAGCGAGCGGCAGTCTGGTACGGCACCCCACGACGGGAGGCTGACGGCATGAAGTTCGATTCCGGCCGGGTCTGCCTGGACCTGGTGGCCACCTTCACCCCGCACGAGGGGATCCGCGACGGCGACGAGCTGCGGCTGTGGCTCGCCGGGGCCGGACTGGTCCCGGACCGGACCCCGCTGGCCCGCGTCGGGCCCGACTGGGTCGCGGCCTTCCGGTCCCTGCGGGGCGATGTGGACACCCTCGTACGGGCGGAACTGCACGCGGCCGACCCGCCCGACGGCACGGCGCGGGCCCTGGCCCGGGTCAACGCGCTGGCGGCCGGTCCACCCCCGGGCCTGTGTGCCGTACGGGACCAAGAAGGGCACCTCGTGCGGGAGTTGTGCGGCGGCGTGGAATGCGGTGCGCTCCTCGCGGCCGTCGCCCGCGACGCGGTGGAGCTGCTGACCGACCCGGGCGAACTGGCCCTGCTGCGGGCCTGCGAGGGAGACGGCTGCACCCGGGTCTACCTGGACACTTCCCGCGGTCACCGGCGCCGCTGGTGCTCCAGCGAACTGTGCGGCAACCGCGAGCGCGTCGCCCGGCACCGCCGCCGGGTCCTGGCGGCCGGCTCGGCGTGACCCGCCGGGGCGGGAGGTGCGAGGCTTGATCGACAAGACACCCCCCGGTTCCGGAACGGGCGTGCGGACAGGGTCCTCGTTCGCGTACGGTTGACGGTCGCCCATGCACGTCAGAAGGGGGCCTTGGTGGCCGCGCAGAATGCCGCTGTCGACAGCACGGCGGATTCCGTCCGCGATCGGGAGATCGCGGTCGAGCAGACGCATCTCGACCGGGTGTACCGACGCCTTGAGGAGAAGATCCACGAGGCCGAGTTCCTCATGAACGACGCGGCCAAGAGGGGCCAGGTCGGCACGCCCGGCGCCCTCGCCGAACGCGACGCGCAGGTCTTCCGGGCGGGCATCCACCTGAACCGGCTGAACAGCGAGTTCGAGGACTTCCTCTTCGGCCGCGTCGACCTGGTGCTCGGCAAGGACGGGGAGCGCGGCCCGGACGGCGCCTACACCTCCGTGGAGCCGGCCGACGACGCGATCCGCGAGGACCTCACGGCCGATATCGCCGAGACCCTCCACATCGGCCGCATAGGAGTCCTGGACTCCGACTACGCGCCGCTGGTCATCGACTGGCGCGCGCCGGCCGCCGCGCCGTTCTACCGCTCCACGCCCAAGGATCCCGGCCGCGTCGTGCGCCGCCGCGTCATCCGTTCCAAGGGCCGCAAGGTGCTCGGCGTCGAGGACGACCTGATGCGCCCCGAGGTCACCGCCTCCCTGGACGGCCGCGAGCTGCCCGTCATCGGCGACGGCGCCCTGATGGCCGCGCTCGGGCGGGCCCGTACGCACTCCATGCGGGACATCGTCTCCTCCATCCAGGCAGAGCAGGACCTGGTGATCCGGGCGCCCGCCGCGTCCGTCGCCGAGGTCGCCGGCGGCCCCGGCACCGGCAAGACCGCCGTCGCCCTGCACCGCGCCGCCTACCTGCTCTACCAGGACCGGCGCCGCTACTCCGGCGGCATCCTGATCGTCTCCCCGACGCCGCTGCTCGTCGCGTACACCGAGGGCGTCCTGCCCTCGCTCGGCGAGGAGGGACAGGTCGCCATCCGGGCCCTGGGCTCGCTGGTCGACGGCGCGGAGGCGACCACGTACGACGATCCGGCCGTGGCCCGGGTCAAGGGCTCCTCCCGGATGCTCAAGGTCCTGCGCAAGGCCGTACGCGGCGCCCTGGAGCTGGGCGAGGCCCCCAACAGCCTGCGCGTGGTGGCCTTCGGCCGCCGCCAGGAGCTGGAGGCCGCCGAGCTGAACCGGATCCGGCAGAACGTCCTCAGCGGCACCGCGCCCGTCAACCTCCTGCGCCCACGGGCCCGCAAGCTGCTCCTCGACGCCCTGTACGCGAAGTCCGGCAGCGCCGGCCGGCACAGCGACCCGGAGCTGGCCGCCGAGCTGCGCTCCGCCTTCGACGAGGACATCTCCACCGAGGACGCCTTCATCGGCTTCCTCAACGCCTGGTGGCCCGAGCTGACCCCGCGCGGGGTGCTCGCCGCGATGGCCGACGAGCGCAAGCTCGGCCGCTGGTCCCGCCGGGACCTGAACCCGCGCGAGACCCGCCAGCTGGCCCGCTCGCTGCGCCGGGTGGGCCCGGACGGCAAGGGCCCCCTCTCGGTGCACGACGTGGCGCTGCTCGACGAGCTCCAGCTGCTCCTCGGCGCCCCCGCCCGGCCCAGGCGCAGGCGGGAGATGGACCCGCTGGACCAGCTGAGCGGGCTGGAGGAGCTGATGCCGACCCGCGAGGAGACCCAGTGGGAGCGGGCCGAGCGGCTCGCGGCGGAGCGCACCGAGTACGCACACGTCATCGTGGACGAGGCCCAGGACCTGACGCCGATGCAGTGGCGGATGGTGGGCCGCCGGGGCCGGATGGGCACCTGGACCGTGGTCGGTGACCCGGCGCAGTCCTCCTGGACCGACCCGGAGGAGGCGGCCGCGGCCCGCGACGAGGCGCTGGGCTCCCGGCCGCGCCGGCGGTTCACCCTCACGGTGAACTACCGCAACCCGGCGGAGGTCGCCGAGGTCGCGGCCCGGGTGCTGCGCCTGGCGATGCCCGGCATGGAGCCGCCGTCGGCGGTGCGCTCCACGGGCCTGGAGCCCCGTTTCGCGGCCGCCGCGGGCGCATTGGGCGACGCGGTGCGCGAGGAGACGCGCAGGCTGCTGGAGCAGGTGGACGGCACCGTCGGCGTGGTCGTGGCCATGGACCGGCGCGCGGAGGCCGCGCGGTGGCTCGCCGACCTGGGGGAGCGGGCGGTGGCGCTGGGCAGCCTGGAGGCCAAGGGCCTGGAGTACGACGCGACGGTGGTCGTCTCCCCGGCGGAGATCGCGGAGGAGTCCCCGGCGGGCCTGCGGGTGCTGTACGTGGCGCTGACGCGCGCCACGCAGCAGCTGACGGTGGTCTCGGCGGAGCGCGACCGGCCGGACGCGGACGGGGTGCCTGAGCTGCTCAAGCCGTAGCGCCGCCGGGTCCTGCGGCCGTACGGGGCACCGTACGGCCGGTTGGCCCGCGGCCATGAGCGTGGTGGGACGAGACCGGAGGCCGGGAGGGGGATCGCATTCGGCGATCCTTTGTTAGCCTGGGTTACGGCACCGACTCGATCCAAGCCCCCGGGCCCAACCTTCGTCGCTTAGAGCGACCACTTGCCGCGAGGCGAGCATGGCGGGTCGGTGTCGCTAGTCATTTCACCAGGTCCGCGCCCTCCACGATGTGGAGGGCGCGGACCTGTTTTGTGTCAATCCACCATTCCGCAGCGACCTACTATCTCGTATGGTGGAAGTGTCTTTCCGAAATTTGTAGCTGGTTACCTTGTACCGGCTGGTAGGTGGGACGATCGGACAACAGGTCCTGCCGCACCTGCCGTGCAGCGGGGCCCTGTGTGTACAGCGAAAACCAGGGACAGAAGAGGAACACGGCCATGGCAACGGCGCCCAGCGTCTCGTATTCGATGACGGTCCGCCTGGAAGTGCCCGCGAGCGGAACCGCGGTCTCCCAGCTCACCACCGCCGTGGAGTCCTCCGGCGGCTCGGTCACCGGCCTCGACGTGACCGCCTCCGGTCACGAGAAGCTCCGGATCGACGTCACCATCGCCGCGACCTCCACGGCGCACGCGGACGAGATCGTCGAGAAGCTGCGGGGCATCGAGGGCGTCAGCCTCGGCAAGGTCTCCGACCGCACCTTCCTGATGCACCTCGGCGGCAAGATCGAGATGGCGTCCAAGCACCCCATCCGCAACCGTGACGACCTCTCGATGATCTACACCCCGGGCGTGGCCCGCGTGTGCATGGCGATCGCCGAGAACCCCGAGGACGCCCGCCGCCTGACCATCAAGCGCAACTCCGTCGCAGTCGTGACGGACGGCTCCGCCGTGCTGGGCCTGGGCAACATCGGCCCGATGGCCGCGCTGCCCGTCATGGAGGGCAAGGCGGCCCTCTTCAAGCGCTTCGCGGGCATCGACGCCTGGCCGATCTGCCTCGACACCCAGGATTCCGACGAGATCGTGGCGATCGTCAAGGCCATCGCCCCGGGCTTCGCGGGCATCAACCTGGAGGACATCTCCGCGCCGCGCTGCTTCGAGATCGAGGCCCGGCTGCGCGAGGCCCTCGACATCCCCGTCTTCCACGACGACCAGCACGGCACCGCGATCGTCGTGCTCGCCGCGCTCACCAACGCACTTCGCGTCGTGGGCAAGGCAGTTGGCGACGTCAAGGTCGTCATGTCGGGCGCCGGAGCGGCCGGTACGGCCATCCTCAAGCTGCTCCTCGCGGCGGGCGTCAAGAACGCCGTCAGCGCCGACATCCACGGCGTCGTGCACGCGGACCGGCCCGACCTGGTCGACGCCGCGGCCGACTCCCCGCTGCGCTGGATCGCCGACAACACCAACCCCGAGGGGTACACGGGCACGCTGAAGGAGGCCGTGGTCGGCGCCGACGTCTTCATCGGCGTCTCGGCCCCCAACGTGCTGTCCGGCGAGGACGTGGCGGCCATGGCCGACGGTGCGATCGTGTTCGCGCTCGCGAACCCGGACCCCGAGGTGGACCCGGCCGTGGCGCGTCAGACCGCCGCCGTCGTCGCCACCGGGCGTTCCGACTTCCCGAACCAGATCAACAACGTGCTGGTCTTCCCGGGTGTCTTCCGCGGCCTGCTGGACGCCCAGTCGCGGACCGTGAACACGGAGATGATGCTGGCCGCCGCGAGCGCGCTGGCGGACGTGGTCGGCGAGGACGAGCTGAACGCGAACTACATCATTCCCTCGGTGTTCAACGACAAGGTCGCGGGCGCCGTCGCGGGCGCCGTCCGCAAGGCCGCCTCGGCGGGCTGAGCCGACGTTCCGGGCCGGTCCGGGCCCGGCGGGGTCCGACCCGCCGGTCCGGGTGGCCGAGGGGGCCGGCAGGGGTCACGGGGCGGGCCGGCGCCCGCCTGTGACCGCCCTCACGGCGCTCCGCTCCCGGCGCGTCGCGAGATGCGGGCCCGGTGGGGCGCCTCTAGGGTTGCGGGGATGCCCGCGAGGTCCGCGGTCCGCATCCGGCGAGTGCGGACGGAGCGTCACCGCCGCGTGACTGTGGCGCTTTTCGTGTGACCCCGGCGGGTGCCGGATTGGCTTTCCCGCCGCTGGTGGGGGCAGGATGCGTAACCGGGCGGGAGGGTCTGACGTTCAGACCCGGGTCCGGGGACTGTCCGAGGGCCCTGGCAGCATCGGCTTCGATCTCACGCCTCTAAGGCAAGTTGAACACGGGAGTACAACATGAACCGCAGTGAGCTGGTGGCCGCTCTGTCCGAGCGCGCCGAGGTGACCCGCAAGGACGCCGACGCCGTTCTGGCCGCGCTCGCCGAGACCGTCGGCGAGATTGTCGCCAAGGGCGACGAGAAGGTCACCATCCCCGGCTTCCTGACCTTCGAGCGCACCCACCGTGCCGCTCGCACCGCGCGCAACCCGCAGACCGGCGACCCCATCCAGATCCCGGCCGGCTACAGCGTGAAGGTCTCCGCGGGCTCCAAGCTCAAGGAAGCCGCCAAGGGCAAGTAGTCCTGCCCCGGCGCCGAAGGCCGCACAGGCCTTTGGAACGGCGAGTAGTGCGCAGCTTTGCGCAGAACGGCGAAGGGCGGTCACCCCGGGCGGGGCGGCCGCCCTTCGGCCTGTCCTGGCCCGGGCCGCCCGTCCGGGCCCCTGGGGCCTCCTGGGGGCCTTCCTGGGCCCACGCGAAAGCCCCCCTGGTCCGTGCGGACCAGGGGGGCTTTCGCGGACGGTGCGTCAGGCGCCGGTGCCGGGCGCCCGGGCGGGGCGTCAGACGAGGTCGCCGCCCGGGAGTTCGACCTTCGCGCCCAGCTCCACGAGCTTCTCCATGAAGTTCTCGTAACCGCGGTTGATGAGGTCGATGCCGTGGACCCGCGAGGTCCCCTCGGCCGCCAGCGCCGCGATCAGGTACGAGAATCCGCCGCGCAGGTCGGGGATGACCAGGTCGGCGCCCTGCAGCTTGGTGGGGCCGGAGACGACCGCCGAGTGCAGGAAGTTGCGCTGGCCGAACCGGCACGCGCTGCCGCCCAGGCACTCCCGGTACAGCTGGATGTGAGCACCCATCTGGTTGAGGGCCGAGGTGAAGCCGAGCCGGGA
The DNA here is from genome assembly GCF_026340255.1 of Streptomyces sp. NBC_01408. Classification (GTDB taxonomy): domain Bacteria; phylum Actinomycetota; class Actinomycetes; order Streptomycetales; family Streptomycetaceae; genus Streptomyces. Next base: position 2,596,235 of record NZ_JAPEPJ010000001.1, read on the forward strand.
CTCGTAGACCGTCTCGTGGACGATCGAGAGGCCGGAGGCCTGCGTCAGGGCCACCACGAGCGGCTGCTGCCAGTCGGTCTGGAAGCCGGGGTGCACGTCCGTCTCCAGGGCGATGGCCTTGAGCGGGCCGCCCGGGTGCCAGAAGCGGATGCCGTTGTCGTCGATCTCGAACGCGCCGCCGACCCGGCGGAAGGTGTTCAGGAAGGTCATCATCGAGCGCTGCTGGGCACCGCGCACGTAGATGTTGCCGCCGGTCGCCAGCGCGGCGGACGCCCAGGAGGCGGCCTCCAGCCGGTCCGGGAGCGCCTTGTGGTTGTAGCCGCCGAGGCTGTCGACGCCCGTGATCCGGATGGTCCGGTCGGTGTCGACGGAGATGATCGCGCCCATCTTCTGCAGGACGCAGATGAGGTCCTCGATCTCCGGCTCCACCGCGGCGTTGCTGAGTTCGGTGACGCCCTCGGCCAGGACGGCCGTCAGCAGCACCTGCTCGGTCGAGCCGACCGACGGGTACGGGAGGCGGATCTTGCAGCCGCGCAGACGCTGCGGGGCCTCCAGGTACTGGCCGCCCTCGCGCTTCTCGATGGTCGCGCCGAACTGGCGGAGTACGTCGAAGTGGAAGTCGATCGGCCGTCCGCCGATGTCGCAGCCGCCGAGGCCGGGGATGAAGGCGTGCCCGAGGCGGTGCAGGAGGGGGCCGCAGAAGAGGATCGGGATGCGCGACGAACCCGCGTGGGCGTCGATGTCGGCGACGTTCGCGCTCTCGACGTGGGTGGGGTCGAGCACCAGCTCGCCCGGCTCCTCGCCGGGGCGGACCGTCACCCCGTGGAGCTGGAGCAGACCGCGCACGACGCGCACGTCACGGATGTCGGGGACGTTGCGCAGCCGACTGGGTCCACTGCCGAGCAGCGCGGCGACCATGGCCTTGGGCACGAGGTTCTTCGCACCGCGGACTCGGATCTCGCCCTCAAGCGGGGTGCCGCCGTGGACAAGCAGTACATCGTCACTGATGCCGGTCATGAATCTCGCGTTCCGGGAGGGGTGGGCAGGGGGCCAGGGAAAAGAGTAAGGGTCACCACCCCTTTGTTTGTATGGCTGACGCGGCCGTAAGACTGTATTGAATTCGGTACAACACCCTCCGTACCCACCTCATGGCGGAGTGTTGTCTTCCGCCTGTGTGTGCAGCCGTGCCCCGTCCCTGCTGCCGTGCGCCCTGAGCTGCGTACGGTCCGATCTCGCCGCCGGGTCCCCCGGAACGGCGAATGTGCGAGATCATGGCGGCATGACCGAGGTGTCCTCCCTCACAGGGAGACTGCTCGTGGCCACGCCGGCCCTCGCGGACCCGAATTTCGACCGGGCCGTGGTGCTCCTGCTCGACCACGACGACCAGGGCTCGCTCGGCGTGGTCCTCAACCGGCCGACGCCGGTGGGCGTCGGCGACGTCCTGCTGCCCTGGGCGCCCCTGGCGGGTGACCCGGGCGTCGTCTTCCAAGGCGGCCCGGTGGCGCTGGACTCGGCCCTGGGGGTGGCGGTCATCCCGGGCGAGGACGGCCCGCTCGGCTGGCGCCGGGTGCACGGGGCGATCGGGCTGGTCGACCTGGAGACCCCGCCGGAACTGCTCGCCGCGGCCCTGGGCAGCCTGCGCATCTTCGCCGGCTACTCCGGCTGGGGGCCGGGCCAGCTGGAGACGGAGCTGGGCGACGGCGCCTGGTACGTCGTGGAGTCGGAGCCCGGCGACGTGTCCTTCCCCGACCCGGAACGGCTGTGGAGGGCGGTGCTGCGCCGCCAGCGCAACGAGCTCGCGATGGTCGCCACCTATCCGGACGACCCGTCGCTCAACTGACCCGGCCGGGGTTCAGTACCCTGGGTCCATGAGCACTCTTGAGCCCGAGCGCGGGACTGGCACGGGGACCCTCGTAGAGCCGACGCCGCAGGTTTCCCACGGTGACGGCGACCACGAGCGCTTCGCCCACTACGTCCAGAAGGACAAGATCATGGCGAGCGCCCTCGACGGGACCCCCGTCGTCGCGCTCTGCGGCAAGGTCTGGGTACCGGGCCGGGACCCGAAGAAGTACCCGGTCTGCCCCATGTGCAAGGAGATCTACGAGTCCATGGGCCCCGGCGGGGACAAGGACAAGGGCGGCAAGGACAACTAGTCCGCCCCCCCCGGTCCCGGTCGTCCACGGGACCGGCAGGACACCCCAGGGCCCCCTGGGTGCGCAGCGGCGTACCCGGGGGGCCTTCGGCGTACCCAGGGGGTCTTCGGCGTACTAGGGTCTGCGCGAGGAGCGCCCTGTGGAACAGCCGTTGCGCAGGGCGCAACAGGCTGCTGCGAAGGGCTGACGCATGGACCTGATCCCCGCACCCAGGGTCGCCGTCCTCCACGAGGACGGGCTCCGCTTCGAGTTCGGGCCCGAGCCGGTGCTCGACGCCGGGCCCGGCACCGGGGGCACCGCGCGCCGGCTGCGCCACGAGCTCGGCGCCGCCACCGGCTGGAGCCTGCCCGCCGCCCGGCCGGGCGGGGCCGCGGAGATACGGCTGCGCCTCGACCCGGGCCTCGACCTGGGCCCGGGCCTGGGCGTGGGCCTGGACGCGGGCCCGGACGCGGGCGTGGGCCCGGGCCCGGCCGGCTCCTCGTCCGTGGAGGCGTACACCCTCAGGGTCGACGGCACCGGGGTCGAGCTGACCGGCGCGAGCGAGGCCGGGCTGTTCTGGGGGACGCAGACCCTCCGTCAGCTGCTGGGCCCCGACGTCTACCGCAAGGCCCCGCTGCCCGGACGCACCTGGAGCCTGCCGTACGCGGAGATCGCGGACGCGCCCCGGTTCGGGTGGCGCGGCCTGATGCTCGACGTGGCCCGGCACTTCATGCCCAAGGACGGGGTGCTGCGCTACATCGACCTGCTCGCCGCGCACAAGCTCAACGTGCTGCACCTGCACCTGACGGACGACCAGGGCTGGCGGGTCGAGATCAAGCGCTACCCGCGGCTCACCGGGACGGGGTCGTGGCGGGCGCGCAGCCGGTGGGGCCACCGGGCCTCGCCGCTGTGGAACGAGACCCCGCACGGCGGCTACTACACCCAGGACGACCTCCGCGAGATCGTCGCGTACGCCGCCGAGCGGCACGTGCGGGTGGTTCCGGAGATCGACGTGCCGGGCCATTCGCAGGCCGCGATCGCCGCGTACCCGGAGCTCGGCAACACCGACGTGGTCGACACCTCCGCGCTGGAGGTGTGGGACGACTGGGGGATCAGCGAGAACGTGCTCGCGCCGACGGAGGCCGTGCTGCGGTTCTACGAGGGGGTCTTCGAGGAGCTGCTGGAGCTGTTCCCCGTAGAGGTCTCGCCCTTCGTCCACGTGGGCGGCGACGAGTGCCCCAAGGCGCAGTGGCGGGCCTCCCCGGCGGCCCAGGAGCGGATCCGGGAGCTGGGCGTGGACGGGGAGGACGGGCTCCAGTCCTGGTTCATCGGGCACTTCGACGGCTGGCTCGCCGCGCGCGGGCGGCGGCTGATCGGCTGGGACGAGATCCTGGAGGGCGGGCTCGCGCCCGGCGCGGCCGTGTCCTCCTGGCGCGGGTACGGGGGCGGCATCGCCGCGGCCGAGGCCGGGCACGACGTGGTGATGTGCCCGGAGCAGTACGTGTACCTGGACTACCGTCAGGCGGCGGGCGGGCAGGAGCCGATGCCCATCGCGTACGTGCGTTCCCTGGAGGACGTGTACCGGTTCGAGCCGGTGCCCCCGAAGCTGTCGGAGCGGGCGGCCGCCCACGTGCTCGGGGCGCAGGCCAACCTGTGGACCGAGGTGACGGAGAACCAGGACCGCGTCGACTACCAGGCGTTCCCGCGGCTGGCGGCCTTCGCCGAGGTGGTGTGGTCCCGGCAGCCCGCGCCGCAGGAGCGCGACTTCGCCGGCTTCGAGGCGCGGATGGCGGCGCACTACGCGCGGCTGGACGCCCTCGGGGTCGGCTACCGGCCACCGGCGGGCCCCCTGCCGTGGCAGCGGCGGCCGGGAGTGATCGGACGCCCGAAAGAGGGAACCCCGCCGAACGTGTGACGACCAGAAGTGGAACTCTTCCTAGATTTCCGGTTATACGGGGAAAAACGGGCGCTCAGTGGGAGGTGGGCGGAGCGGGACACCGATGAGGTGCTGGTGGGGTGCTGGTGAGGTCATGGTGAGGTGCGGGGAAGCCGCGGAGGGGGTGCGCGGGGGGCGCCCGGCCGACCCTCGCGCCGGGCGGTACGGAAGATGTGCCAGAGTTGCCACGTCCCGGCGGTGAGCACGTACCGTACGGCGGACAGGCGCGAGCGCCGGAACCGGGACATCGGGAAGGGGCAGCTGGGTTGACCACGCACGCACCGCACGCACTGCACTCACCGGACTCACCCCAGGGCCCGCAGGGGCCGCAGGCTGCGCAGTCCGTGACGCTGCCGGTCTCGCTCGACGAGGCCGTGGCGGCGCTCACCGCCATGCCCGCCGCCGTGCCCGTCGCCGGTGGAACCGACCTCATGGCCGCCGTCAACGCCGGGCTGCTGCGGCCCGCCGCACTGGTGGGCCTCGGCCGCATCAACGAGATCCGCGGCTGGCAGTATCAGGACGGGCACGCCCTGCTCGGCGCGGGCCTCACCCACGCCCGGATGGGGCGGCCGGATTTCGCCGCTCTGATCCCCGCGCTGGCGGCCGCCGCGCGCGCCGCCGGGCCCCCGCAGATCCGCAACGCCGGAACCCTCGGTGGGAACATCGCCACCGCGGCGCCGACGGGTGACGCGCTGCCCGTGCTGGCCGCGCTGGAGGCCGTACTCGTCATCGTCGGCCCGCTCGGGCAGCGGGAGATCCCGGTGTCGCACCTGCTGGCCGGCCGGGAGATGCTGCGGCCCGGCGAGCTGATCGGTTTCGTCCGGGTGCCGCTGCTGCACGCCCCGCAGGTCTTCCTGAAGGCCACGGGGCGCACGGGTCCGGGGCGCGCGGTCGCGTCCGTGGGCCTCGTACTGGACCCCGCGCGCCGGGGTGTGCGCTGTGCGATCGGCGCGGTCGCCCCGATGCCGCTGCGGCCGCTGGAGGCCGAGCAGTGGGTGGCCTCGCTGATCGACTGGGACGGGGAGCGCAGCCTGGCCCCCGAGGCGCTGGAGGCCTTCGGCGACTACGTCGCGGCCGCCTGCGTACCCGACCAGGGGGAGCCGGTGGCCCCCGGTGTACTGCATCTGCGGCGGACGGTGGCCGTGCTGGCACGCAGGGCCCTCGGAAGGGCACTGACCTCATGAGCGAGAACGAGAACGGGTACGTGAGCGGAGCGACTGGGGGCCCGGGCGACACGGGCCCGGCGGGATCCGACTGGGGCTGGCAGCCGGTGCCGCACGGCGGCGAGTACGACTCCGACGCCACGGCCTTCGTGAAGCTGCCCCAGGACATGCTGGACGCGCTCGACACCGGCGAGCCGCTGGCCGCGCCCGGGCACGGCTACGTGCCGCCGCCGATGATCGTGCCGCTGGGCTCCGCCACCACGGATCCGTCGGCCACCGGGACATGGACGATTCCGGTCCAGTGGCCCGAGGCGGGCGCGGCCGCGCAGCCGGCGCCGGCGCAGGCCCCCGGTCCCGGCCCGGCCCCCGTCGGCGGGCCGATCCCGGCGTCGATCCCGATCCCGGCCTCGGTGGCCGCGGCCTTCGCGAACCCTGCCTTCGCGGACCCGGACCCGGCCGCTGCCGATCCGGGCGCGGCCGAGGGGGAGCACGACCCGGGCGCCACGGCCGAATGGCGCTTCCCGGAGGTGGCGCACGACCCCGGGACCGAGTCAGTCGTGACCGGGCAGTGGTCCCTGCCGGACCTGCCCGGGCAGTCCGACGACTACCGGCCCGACGCCTACGCGGCCGGTCCCGACACCTACGCCGCGGAGCAGAACGCCTACGCGGCCGAGCAGAACTCCTACGCGGCCGACTGGAGCCAGGCACCGGCGACGCTGCCGGGCGGCGCCGCCGCCCCGTGGGCGAACCACCCCGGCTTCGACGACACCCGCGGGTACGCGCAGCAGCAGCCGGGCGGGGACCCTGACTCGGGCACGCTGCCGGGCACCGACGAAGCGGCGGCCGCCTCGGCCGCGGCCGCGGCCGACGCACGGCTGCTCGGCGGGCCCGGAGCCGGCGCCCGGACGCGCGGACCGCGCGTGCTCGGCGGCCCCGGCGTGGGCACCCCGCTCCCGGAGGGCGAGCCGGTACATCCGGCCCCGCACGACATCGAGGCCGCGCACGGCCCGGCGGCAGCGCCGGTCGCCGGGGAGCGGCCGCACCCGGGTACCGAAGCCGCCGAGGCGGGCGGGCCCGCGGAACCTTCGGCTCCGGCCGCGCCCGCCGCGCCTGCGGAGGGGCTGGACCTCTTCGGCGGGGCCAGGGCCGTGGTGGCGCCCCCCGCCGGGCCCGCGCGGCCCGGCGACACGGACGGCCACGGCTTCGCAGCCTTCGGCCACGCGCCGGAGCCGGGGCCCGGGCAGGCGGCGGAGGCCGGGGCCGGACCGGAGCACGGACCTGGGCACGCGGCGGAGGCCGGGGCTGGGCACGCGGCGGAGGCCGGGCACGGGCCGGAGCACGGGCCTGGTCATGCGCCGGAGCCTGGGCCGGGTCAGGGCCCGGAGCACGGGCCGGGCCACGTGCCGGAGCCTGGCCTCGGCCGCGCGGTCGAGGCGGAGCACGGGCCGGTGGACTCGCACGGGTTCAGCGGGGCCGCGCCGGTTCCGGCCGAGGCGGAGCACGGGCCGGCGGGCTCGCACGGGCTCGCCGAGGGCGCCCCGGTCCCCGAGGACACCACCGCCGCGCCCACACCGGCCGAGGGTGCCGCCGATCTCGCTGTGGCACCTCCGGGTGCGGGTACCGCCGAAGGTTTCCCGCCCGAGGAGCCGGCGTACGAAGAAGAAGGCGCAGCCGGGGCCGTCGCCCATCACGAGCACCCGCTGGCCTCCTACGTCCTGCGCGTCAACGGCGCCGACCGCCCGGTCACCGGCGCCTGGATCGGCGAATCGCTCCTCTACGTGCTGCGCGAGCGCCTCGGCCTCGCCGGCGCCAAGGACGGCTGCTCGCAGGGCGAGTGCGGCGCCTGCGCCGTGCAGGTCGACGGCCGGCTCGTCGCCTCCTGCCTCGTCCCGGCCGCGACGTCCGCCGGCAGTGAGGTCCGTACCGTCGAGGGTCTCGCGACCGACGGGGAACTGTCGGACGTGCAGCAAGCGTTGTGCAGGTCGGGCGCGGTCCAGTGCGGATTCTGCGTACCCGGCATGGCCATGACCATCCATGACCTGCTGGAGGGCAACCACGCCCCCAGCGAGCTGGAAACCCGCCAGGCGCTGTGCGGCAACCTCTGCCGCTGCTCCGGCTACGCGGGGGTCGTCGACGCCGTCCGCGAGGTCGTGGCCGAGCGCGAGGCGACGGCCTCCGGGGCGGCGGCGGACGGCCCCGCGGCCCCGCAGATTTCCCCGGAGCCGCGCATCCCGCACCAGGCAGCGCCCGGCGAGGGCGGCATCCACCACGGAGGCACGGCGTGAGCGGGCAGGACGCGGCGACGGCGACGACGGCACTGAACACCACGGTGACGGCCCTGGCAGCGGCGACGGAAGAGGCCTCGGAACAGCAGGCACCACGCGGAATCGGAGCCTCCGTCCCGGCCGCAGACACCCGCGCCAAGTCCGAGGGCACCTTCCCCTACGCCGCCGACCTGTGGGCCGAAGGCCTCCTGTGGGCCGCCGTGCTGCGCTCCCCGCACGCCCACGCCCGGATCCTGTCCATCGACACCTCGGCCGCCGCCGAGATGCCCGGCGTGCGCGCCGTCGTCACCCACGCCGACGTCCCCGGGTCCACCACGCACGGCCGGCGCATCGCCGACCGGCCGGTGTTCGCCCACGACGTCGTACGCCACCACGGCGAGCCCATCGCCGCCGTCGCCGCGGACCACCCCGACACGGCACGCCTCGCCGCCGCCGCCATCGCCGTCGAGTACGAGCTCCTCGACCCGGTCACCGACCCCGAGCAGTCCTTCGGCGCCCCCGCCCTGCACCCCGACGGCAACCTGATCCGGCACATCCCGCTGCGCTACGGCGACCCCGAGGCGACCGGCGAGGTCGTCGTCGAGGGCCTCTACCGGATCGGCCGCCAGGACCCCGCGCCCATCGGCGCCGAAGCGGGGCTGGCCGTACCGAGGCCGGACGGCGGCGTCGAGCTGTACACCGCCTCCACCGACCCGCACACCGACCGCGACCTGGCGGCGGCCTGCTTCGGCCTGGAACCCGACCGCGTGCGCGTCGTCGTCACCGGCGTCCCCGGCGCGACGGCCGACCGCGAGGACGCGGCCTTCCAGCTGCCGCTGGGCCTGCTGGCCCTGCGTACGGGCTGCCCCGTCAAGATGGTCGCCACCCGCGAGGAGTCCTTCCTCGGCCACACCCACCGGCACCCGACCCTGCTGCGCTACCGCCACCACGCGGACGTGGAGGGCCGGCTGATCAAGGTCGAGGCGCAGATCCTGATGGACGCCGGCGCGTACGCCGACGCGTCCTCGGAGTCCCTGGCCGCGGCGGTGGCCTTCGCCTGCGGCCCGTACGTCGTCCCGCACGCCTTCGTGGAGGGCTGGGCGGTACGCACCAACAACCCGCCGTCGGGCCACGTCCGGGGCGAGGGCGCGATGCAGGTGTGCGCCGCGTACGAGGGCCAGATGGACAAGCTCGCGGCGGCCCTCGGCATCGACGGCGCGGAACTGCGCATGCGCAACGTCCTGGCCACGGGCGACCTCCTGCCCACCGGCCAGACCGTGACCTGCCCGGCGCCGGTGGCGGAACTGCTGCGCGCGGTCCGCGACTTCGAGCTGCCCGCCCTCCCGAAGGACACCTCCGAGGACGAGTGGCTGCTGCCGGGCGGCCCCGAGGGCGCGGGCGAGCCGGGCGCGGTACGGCGCGGCGTCGGGTACGGGGTCGGCATGGTCCACATGCTCGGCGCCGAGGGCACCGACGAGGTGTCGACGGCGACGGTCAAGGTCGTGGGCGGCACGGCGACGGTGATCTGCGCGGCGGTCGACACGGGCCAGGGCTTCGCCACGCTCGCCCGCCAGATCGTCCAGGAGACGCTGGGCGTCGACGAGGTGGTGATGGCCCCGGTCGACACCGACCAGCCGCCGGCGGGCCCGTCGGCGCACGGCCGGCACACGTGGGTGTCGGGCGGAGCGGTCGAGCGTGCGGCGAAGATGGTCCGCACCCAGCTCCTCCAGCCGATGGCCCACAAACTGGGCATGTCCACAGAGCTGTTGCAGATCACGGACGGCCGGATCACGTCGTACGACGGCGCGTTCTCCATGACGGTCGCGGAGGCCATAGAAGGCAAGGAACTCTGGGCGACGGCCCAGTGCCGCCCCCACCCGACGGAACCCCTGGACGCGGACGGCCAGGGCGACGCCTTCGTCGGCCTCGCGTTCTGCGCGATCCGTGCGGTGGTGGACGTGGACATCGAGCTGGGTTCGGTACGGGTGGTGGAGCTGGCGGTGGCCCAGGACGTCGGCCGCATCCTCAACCCCCGCCAGCTGGCGGCCCGTATCGAGGCGGGCGTCACCCAGGGCGTGGGCGCGGCCCTCACGGAGAACCTCCGCACGGTCTCCGGCCTGGTCCGCCACCCGGACCTGACGGGCTACACCCTGCCGACCTCGCTGGACGCCCCGGCCGTCCGCATCGTCAAACTGGTCGAGGAACGGGACGTGGTGGCCCCCTTCGGGGCCAAGGCGGCGAGCGCGATCCCCGTGGTGACGGCCCCGGCGGCGGTGGCCTCGGCGGTACGCGCGGCCACGGGCCGACCGGTCAACAGGCTCCCGATCAGGCCGTCCGCGGCGGTGGCCGTACCCAACTCTTGACCGTGTGACCCGCATTGCACGTGCAACCCCGGGCTTGGGACTTGTCGGTACCGGTCGCTAGAGTGATCGGTACGACCGCGCACGCGCGCGTGCGAACGGTTGTGAACGGGGACGGGGAGCGGCGGAGACGCCGCTCCTACGGGGAGACGGGGAGTCGGGGAGGCCATCATGGCAGCGGACAACGGGCCATCAATTTTTCTGGGGGACGTCTCAGGCGACGTTGCGAATTCGATCATGGCGCAGGCGGCGGCACAGTCGAAGGCCGCTGCCGCGCTGCGGGTCGAGTACGACACGCTGAAGGACTACAAGATCCTGGTGGACGAACTCCTGACGAAGCTGGAGAAGTCCCCGGCGGACCACGGCAAGCTGGCTGACGGCACACTGCCGGCGGGCGCGCTGGGCAAGGGCTTCCCGGAGGCCGACGCCCTCTATAAGTCGTACAACACGGTCCACTCGGAGCTGCAGAAGCTGGCGAAGGGCCTGGCGGGGCAGATCGAGGGCCTGGGCATCGCGATCCTGTCGGCGGGCAACGGCTACGCCGGGGTGGACGAGGAGACGAAGCGCCGGATGGTGGCCATCGCCAAGGAGGCGAAGGAGCACTACGTCCGGGACCGTGACCCGTACGCGGAGAAGCCCGACAGCCAGCAGGGCAACGGCGCGAAGGGTGGTGTGGTCTGATGTCGAAGTTCGAGAGCTACACGCACGCAGAGCTGTACGCGATGGTCGCTGCGATCGACCCGGTGACGGTGAGCGCCCTGGGCACGAAGCTCACCGAGGCCGCGGCCACGATCAAGAAGATCGGCGAGGACCTCAAGGAGCACAAGGTCAAGGGCTGGGAAGGCGAAGCTGCCGACGCCTTCGAGAACTGGGTGAACAAGACGGGCAGCGCCACGCTGGTGCTGGCCGACTACGCCACCGCGGGCGGCAAACAGATGACCGAAGCCGCCCAGATCATGACTGAGGTCAAGCCCGACCCCAGCGGCCAGAAGGGGGACATGCCCCCTCACAAGCCCATTGTCGGGGCCGCACTCCTGGCCAGCGTCCAGACGCCGCAGCCCATGGAGGCGGCGAAGCTGAACTACGACCACGCCCGGGCCGTGGACGCGATGGACAAGCTGGCCGGTAGGTACGACCTGTCGTCCAAGGAGATGGACAAGGCACCGATCCCGACGTTCCCGCCGCCGCCGGAGGTGCTCGTGCCAAGGGGTGTCGACGGCGGGCAGGACATCGCGAGGTCCGCAGGAGGATCAGGCGGGGGAGGTGTTGGCTCGTCCAATTCCTCGTATGCCGCGACTGGCGGGCCGGGCGGAGGTTACCTGAACGAACCGGGGACGGTGCCTGGGCGTCAGCCGCAGCCGGACTACACCCCTCCGTCGACGACTGTCCCTGTGTCGACGCCGCCGCCCGGGCTGCCGGACCGCGACGTAGACGTCGACCTGGACAGCGTCCTTACGCCTCCGAACCCGACCCTGCCCCCGACGACGGGTCTCCCCACCGGGCCGATGCCCGTTGGCCCGGGCCCTGCCCTCCCCACCCCCGGCCCCTTCGTCCCCCCTGTGACGCTCCCGCCGGTCGGCAGCGTGAAGACGCCGGGCCTCGGCGGCTCCCACATCGGTCCGTTCCCGGGTCCGACCGGCCCCGGCGGCTCCGGTGGAAAGTTCGTCGGCCCCCAGGGGCTGCCTCCGCGGGACTCCGGGATCATGGGCGGCAAGCCGGTCACGCCCAACGGCCCCGGCCCGGGCATTCCGCGTGGCACGGTCATCGGTACGGAAGGCCAGCACACCGGCCGTGGCATGGGCGGCGGCATGGGCCCCGGGATGGGTGGCTCCCACGGCGGCCAGGGCGGCTCCCCGGTGGGCCGTCGCCTGGCGACCGAGCCTGGCGGTATCGTCGGCGGGCGCCAGTCCGGTACGGCCGGCCGTCCGGTGACCGGCGCACAGCCCTTCACCCAGGGTGGCTCCGGTCTCGTCCGGAACAACCGTGGTGGCGCAGGAGCAGGCGCGATGGGTCACGCGGGTGCGGGCGTGGGTACGCCGGGCCAGCGACGCGAGGAGCAGGGGGGCGAACGCCCCGATTACCTGGCCGAGGACGAAGAGACCTGGCAGAGCAACCGTCGTGTTGTTCCGCCGGTGATCGACTGAGCAGAACGGACATTGCACGGGATGCACATGCGTAAGGCGACCTCGGCCCTGGTGGGTCTGCTGCTGGCCGGGGTCGCCGCGACCCCGGCCCATGCGGCCACCATTCGATCGCAGCAGTGGCATCTCGACGCCATGAAGGCTGACGACGTTTGGAAGATCAGCACCGGCAAAGGCATCACCGTTGCGGTGATCGATACCGGCGTCAACCGCATCCCCGAACTTCAGGGGCAAGTCCTTCCCGGTGCAGTCTTCCCGGTCGGTGATGCGGAAGGCGACAAAGACAATGACTATGAAGGTCACGGCACCACCATGGCTGCGATCATCGCCGGTACTGGAAAGCATCCAAGTGGTGACGGCGCCTACGGGCTGGCACCCGGCGCCAAGATTCTTCCGATCCGCGTGCCCGACAGCCTGGAGGGGAAGAGCACCCCGTCGTGGGTCTCGGCCATTCGATATGCCGCAGATTCGGACGCCAGAATCATCAATATTTCCATGGCTATCGGTGGTAAGCCCGAGGATGACCGGGACCGAGCAGATGCCGTTAAGTATGCGTTGTCCAAGGGGAAGTTGATTTTTGCCGGAGCTGGCAACGACGGGGATTCAGTCAACGAAGTTCTCTACCCTGCGGCGACCCCTGGCGTGGTGGGGGTTGGGGCAGTGGACGCCAACGGCGAGGCGACCAAGGAGTCCCAGCATGGGCCGCAGATCGACATGTCTGCGCCTGGCATCGATATCGTCACGGCTTGCACCGGCAAGACGGGTCTTTGCAAGAACCACGGCACAAGTGACGCCACGGCCCTCACCTCCGCCTCCGCCGCCCTGCTCTGGTCCGCGCACCCCGACTGGACCAACAACCAGGTCCTGCGGGTCCTGCTGAACACCGCCGGGAAGCCCGTCGACGGGGCCGAGCGTAGCGACTACGTCGGCTACGGCGTCGTCCGGCCCCGGATCGCGGTGCCGACCCCTGGTGACCCCGGTCCGGCGGACGTGTTCCCGCTGCCCGACCTCGCCGCCGCCGACGCGGCAAAGTCCCCGTCCGCCTCCCCCGACGGGAAGGGCCCGGCGTCCGGTACGCCCGCGCCCGCCCCCCAAGCCGAGGCGAAGAAGAAGGACGAGGGCAGCATTCTTCCCTGGCTCGGCCTCGGCCTGGGGGCCTGCCTGCTGATCGGCGGAGCCGTCACCGTAGTCGTCGTACGGCGCACCAACCGCTGACCGAGGCGATCCGATCGGTCCATCCGTCTCCACCTGACACAGGAGTGCACGCGATGTCGTTCGACGAGGAATGGTCGGCGGCGCGCGCCACCGCCGCCGCCAACGTGTCCATGCGGCTCAACCGGGTCCCCGCCGATCCCGCCGATCCTGGCGGCGGCGGCACCGGTGACCTGGAGCTGAACCAGGACCACATCGGTGCCGTCGGCACCGAGGCGCACAAGCTGCACTCCCGGCTGCAGACGGACGGCAAGCACGCCGCCACCGCGACCGCCGACGCCGCGGGCGCCCTCAGCAAGGAGGGCTTCGCGAGCGGAGCGGCCCTGCTCAAGGTCAACAACCTCTGGGAGAGTCAGGTGAAGACCCTCGTGGCCGCGTGCGCGAACATCTCCAACGGCCTGAACTACTCCGTCCGTTCCCACTCCAAGGACGAGCAGCACCTCGTGGCGGACTTCACCAGCGCTGCGATCGACAAGTACCTCAAGTAGCTGACCTAGCAGCCCCACGGCATCCCTGAGAGCGCTGGCGCGCGGTAACAGGAAGGCGTAACGGCACGTGCTGACGTACGAGAACGTGATCAACGCACCGTTAGACAAGCTCGAGACGGCCGCCACCGACTGGAAGGCGATGGTCGAGAAGCTGGACGAGATGGCCGAGGCCGCCCGCAACGGGATGAAGGCCAAGGCGGACAAGGCCCAGTGGAACGGGGTCACGGCCGGGGTGGGGCGGGAGTTCGTCGCCAAGACGGCCAAGGAGTTCGATGACGCGGCCAAGGAGGCCAAGGGCATCCACCAGGCCCTGACCGAGGGCCTCGCCGTCTTCAAGTCGTCCAAGGAGCAGCTGAAGAAGATCGCCGGCGAGGAGGCCCCCGCCGCCGGCTTCCAGGTCGACGCGGCCGGGCGGGTCTCCGCGATCCCGCTCGCGACCGAGGGCGACCGGAACGCGGCGCGCCACGACGCCGACTACCAGCAGTCCTTGCGCGAGAACCGGACCCTGTGGCAGCAGAAGATCGATGCCGTCATCGACAACTGCGACGACGTCGACCAGTCGCTGGCCCGCATGCTCGGCGCCAACGTCACCGACGGCCACGACTTCAGCGGGCCGAAGTACGGCAGCCTCGACGCCGAGCAGGCCGGGCGTGCCACCGAACTCGCGAAAAAGGGACGAGGCCTCACCCACGACGAACTCGTGGAGCTGAACGAGCTCCTGAGTGACAATCAGGCCGTTCCCGAGTTCTCGACCGCGTTCTACGAGGCACTCGGCCCCAAGGGCACGCTCGAATTCTTCGGGCAGCTCTCCGTCGACACCGGCTCCCGCGGCTACGACCAGCAGCGCCTCAAGGACATTCAGGAACTGCAGCAGAACCTGGGCCTCAACCTCGCGACGGCCACCGACCCCGACCATCCACGGCACCTTCCGGACCGTTTCGCCCAGGACCTGAGGCGGCTGGGGACGGAGCGGATCCCGCTGGTGCCGCACGACGGGAACCACCCGTTCGGCTACCAGATCCTCGGCGGCATCATGCGCTACGGGAACTACGACCCCCGCTTCCTCGTCCCCATCGCGGATCACGCCACCCAGGTCCAGGCGAAGGACAAGCAGTTCTTCTTCCAGAACAAGGCCGTCAACGGCTTGAATCCGACGCAGTTCAACCCTTCCGGGGGTAGCGGAGCCGGCTTCGACCCCGTGAACAGCTTCCTGGAGGCGCTGGGGCACAGCCCGGAAGCCGCGACGGAGTTCTTCAAGCGCGAAAAGGCCGAGCTGGTTGCCTACAACCAGGACGGGACGGTCAAGGCGGGCGTACCGAACCTCGGCAAGGACGTCACGAACTACCTGGACTACTTCGCCAACGAGAAGTACGAGAGCCTGAACGACTCCCACGACCTGGACGCCAAGGGTGCGGAGAAAGCGAAGCAGCACATGCCGGACGCCCTCGGTCACGCCCTGGAAGCCGCGACGCTCGGCCACGCCTGGGACGATCCGTCACCGGAGCTGAAGCGGAGCGACGACACCGCGGGCATCATGAAGGACGTCGTGCAGAAGTACGGCGGTGACGCAGGGCTGCTCAAGCAGCACGAGGCCCTTGCCGACAGCGTGGGCCGGATGACCGCCGGCTACATCGACGACATCAACAGCGCGCTGACCATCGATCCGAAGCAGAGCGTCTTCGCCAATTCTCACGGTGAGAAGCAGGGACACTTGGTCATTCCGCGCGAAGGCGCTCGTGACCTGCTCGCCGCCCTCGGCCAGCACCCTGACGCCTACGCCACGGTGTCCACTGCGGAACGCATCTATTCCGCGAGCGTTCTGGAGAGCCAAGGCGTACACGAAGGCAAGATCGATGAAGGTAGGGCGCAGGCGACTATCCGTACGACTGCCGAGGTGCAGGGGATCCTCGACGAGTCCAGGGCGGAGCAGGTCAAGGGGGTCGGGGAGAAGAAGCACGAGGAGTACGAGAAGGCGCACGAGAAGCAGTCCGCCTGGGTCGAATTCGGTACGACGTCCGCCATTGCGGCCGGTGTCGCCTTCCTCCCCGCCACGGTGGCCGCGGCGGGCGCGGCGGCGGTCCTCGTCCCGCTGGCTGTGGACCTCGGCAGCGGCGCAGTGGAGCAGGCCGCCTCGCAGGTCATCGGCGAGTGGTCGGACAAGGCCGTGGAGAAGCACAAGGACAAGAGCGAGGGCGAGACGCACGACAGCAACAAGTCCATGTTCCAGGCTGGCGAGCACAGTGCGGAGGCGCCGATGAAGGAGTTCATGAGGCGCCACAACATCGATCCGAACAGCGACTTCGGCAACGAATTCATCGAGTCGATGCGCATCGGATACGAGACCGGCAACTCCATCGCCCGGCAGCAGGGGCACGAGCCGCAGACGAAGGGCGCCAAGTGAATCCCCACCGGATGCGATGGCCGTTGGCCAGTCTCGCTGTCGCACTCGCCGCTCTCGGTATGGCGGCTGCCGGTTGCTCCACCGTGGAACCGGAGCAGCCACCGCAAGCCACGGCTCCGAGACTGTTCACCGCTGGGGAGGCCTGTGCCGGGCTCTTCGCGGGTCAGGGGGGGAAGGCTCTGGAGCGGGTGCTCCAGTCCACTGACTTTCAGGTACCGGACGAGGACGAGGGCGCGGACGTTCGAGCAGTCGCGCAGACCATGGAGAAGGCATACCAGGCGGGCAAGAAGATCCGGGACATGCCCCAGCCGGTGTGCAAGGTCTCGGGTTCGGCAGGGTCTCGCATCCCCAGGGTGCAACTGATGTTCACTGCCTATAGCAAGCATGTTGCGCTCCCGTCCGAGCTCCCGGGTGTGGGCGCCGGGGACCCGCACCTCTCGGTGCGGGAAGAGGACATCGACCTCACCTTCGACTGCGTCAGCTCCCGAGCCGGCTCGACTCAGGACATACCTCTGCAGATCACAGTGGCCTTCCAGGCACGGACGGGCGAGAGCGAAGGTCAAGCCGTTCCGGCGCAGGATTACCTGGCCATCACCCACTCCGCGGCGCTGGCCGTCGCCAAGGAGCTGGGCTGCGTGAACGACGGCGGGCTCCCCGCCGACGCGGCCGGCCTTCCGGAGCCGAAGGCCACGGCGAGCCCAAAGGCCAGCGGTAGTCCGAGCTCGTGAGGCCCGGGCCCGGGCCCGGGCCCGGGCGCCGGCGCGTTCCGCGGGGGCGGCCCCGGCCGGAGGGCGCCGGGCATGGCGAAGGCCGCTCAGGGTGCGCCTGCCCTGAGCGGCCCGCCGCGAAGCCGTGACCGGAATCGAACCGGCGTAACTCGCTTTGCAGGCGAGTCCCTCAACCACTCGGGCACACGGCTGTGGGGTGGTGATGTGGATGACCGTACGGGCGGCCGACCGGGGAGGGGAAGGGATGCGCGGGCGCCGCAATACGACTGCCATGCCGCGTTCACAGACCGGCCCGGCCTAGGTCTGCGGACCGAGCAGAGGATCGGTCGAATTGACAGGGTCGCAGCACGGGTACGCACCTTACGCTGGGGCGATGAGCGCCCCCCTCGAACCTCGCGTGCCCGAGAAGACCGCACCGGTCCCGCCGACCCCGTCACCCGCCGGCATCCTCGGCCCCGCGTACCGGACGCTCAGCGTCGGGATCATCTCCGTCATCTTCCTGATCGCCTTCGAGGCCACCGCCGTCGGTACCGCCATGCCCGTCGCCGCCCGGGAGCTGGACGGGATCGGGCTCTACGCCTTCGCCTTCTCCGCCTACTTCACCACCAGCCTCTTCGGCATGGTCCTGTCCGGGCAGTGGGCCGACCGGGAGGGGCCGCTGCGGCCGCTGACCGGCGGGATCGCGGCCTTCGCCGCCGGGCTGCTGCTCGCGGGGACCGCCGGGACGATGTGGGTGTTCGTGCTCGGCCGGGCCGTGCAGGGCTTCGGCGGCGGGCTGGTGATCGTCGCCCTGTACGTGGTCGTCAGCCGGGCCTACGAGGAGCGGCTGCGCCCCGCGATCATGGCGGCCTTTGCCGCGAGCTGGGTGGTGCCGTCGATCGTCGGACCGCTCGCCTCCGGGACCGTCACCGAACACCTCGGCTGGCGTTGGGTGTTCCTCGGCATACCCGTGCTGGTCGTGGTGCCGCTCGTCGTCGCGCTGCCCGCCATACGGCGGACCGCCTCCGGGCCCGTGGGCGAGGCGGTGGCCTTCGACCGGCGGCGGATCCGGCTGGCGTTCGGCATCTCGGCCGGGGCCGGGCTGCTCCAGTACGCCGCCCAGGATCTGCGGTGGCTCTCGCTGCTGCCCGCGGTGGCGGGTGCGGCCCTGCTGGTGCCGGCCGTGCTGGGGCTGCTGCCGCGCGGGACCTACCGGGCGCGGCGCGGTCTGCCGTCGGTGGTGCTGCTGCGCGGGGTGGCCGCGGGGTCGTTCATCGCGGCGGAGAGCTTCGTACCGCTGATGCTGGTCACCCAGCGGGGGCTGAGCCCGACGCTGGCCGGGCTCTCGCTGGCGCTGGGCGGGGTGACCTGGGCGGGCGGCTCGTGGGTGCAGTCGAAGGGGCGGATGGCGCCGTACCGGGAGCGCCTGATGGTGGTCGGGATGGTGCTGGTGGCCGTCGCCGTCGCCGCGGCGCCGGCCGTGCTCATCGAGTCGGTGCCGGTGTGGACGCTGGCGCTGGCCTGGGCGCTGGGGTGCCTGGGGATGGGCCTGGTGATCGGGTCGACGAGCGTGCTGCTGCTGAAGCTGTCGGCGCCGGAGGAGGTGGGGGCCAACTCCGCGTCGCTGCAGATCTCCGACGCCCTCGCCAACGTGGTGCTGCTGGCCGCGGGCGGGGCCGCGTTCGCCGCGCTGGGCGGGGGCGCGGTGGGGGCGGGCCATGCCCTCACGGAGGGGGCGGGGGCCTCGCATCCGGGGGCGTTCGTGGTGGTGTTCCTGCCGATGGCCGCCGTGGCGCTGGTGGGGGCCTGGGTCGCGACCCGGCTGGATCCCCCCACGGCCTGACCGCCGGGAAACCGCCTGCGCCGCGCCGGACCGGCGCGCTAGCTTCGCCTCATGAACGAGTTGATCATCCGGCTCACCGCCGCCGAGCGCGCGGAGCTCGCCGACCTTGCCGACGCCGTCGGGCAGAGGCCCGAGGACGTCGCACGGGAAGCCGTACGGGCCTGCCTGCGGGCCGAGCGGCAGCGGATCGGGGAAGCCGCCGAGCGGCTCGCCGGGCAGCACGCCGGACTGTTGAAGCGGCTCGGCGAATGAGCGGCGGGACGCTGGTCCGCCACCTCACCCTCGCCGAGGTCCTCGACCTCGCCCGGCACGCCTGCCTCGCCCAGGACCAGCCCGTCGAGCTGCGGGCGCCCGGGCTGCTGGAGTCGGCGGTGCACCGGCCGCGGGCCCGGATGTTCGGGACCCCGGCCTACGAGGATCCGTACGAGCAGGCCGCCGCGCTGCTCCACGCCATCGCCACGAACCACCCGCTGGTCGACGGGAACAAGCGCACGGCCTGGCTCGCCGCCGCCACTTTCCTCGCCGTCAACGGTGTGGATCTCGGCGACACCGACCAGGACCTCGCGTACGCGCTGGTCATCGACGTGGCGTCGGGAGGCGAGGGGGACATCGGGCGGATCGCCGGGCGGTTGCGGACGCTGCACGATGCGGTGTGACGCTCGCCGCACCCGGCGAGGTCACGGGCCTGTCCCTCCGCGAGGGACGGGCCCGGGCCGGTAAGGTGGCCCGGTTGTCTTACGTACGACTGCCCGTACCAGTACGCGAGTACGCCGAGAGCCCGAACCGGAGACCGTGACTACTACCGCCTCCCACCATCTCTCACCCGCCTTCCCCGGCCGTGCCCCCTGGGGTACGGCGAGCAAGCTGCGCGCCTGGCAGCAGGGAGCGCTGGACCGCTACATCGAGACCCAGCCGCGGGACTTCCTCGCGGTCGCGACGCCCGGCGCCGGCAAGACCACCTTCGCGCTGACCCTCGCCTCCTGGCTGCTGCACCACCACGTGGTGCAGCAGGTGACCGTCGTCGCCCCCACCGAGCACCTGAAGAAGCAGTGGGCGGACGCGGCGGCCCGGATAGGCATCCGGCTGGACCCCGAGTACTCGGCGGGACCGCTCAGCAAGGACTACCACGGGGTCGCCGTCACCTACGCCGGTGTCGGCGTGCGCCCGATGCTGCACCGCAACCGCTGCGAGCAGCGCAAGACCCTCGTCATCCTCGACGAGATCCACCACGCCGGTGACTCGAAGTCCTGGGGCGAGGCCTGCCTGGAGGCCTTCGACCCGGCGACCCGGCGCCTGGCGCTGACCGGAACCCCCTTCCGGTCCGACACCAACCCCATCCCCTTCGTCGCCTACGAGGAAGGCAACGACGGGATCCGGCGGTCCTCCGCCGACTACACCTACGGCTACGGCAACGCCCTGGGCGACGGAGTCGTGCGGCCGGTCATCTTCCTCTCCTACAGCGGCAACATGCGCTGGCGCACCAAGGCGGGCGACGAGATCGCCGCCCGCCTCGGCGAGCCGATGACCAAGGACGCCATCTCGCAGGCCTGGCGTACGGCGCTGGACGCGCGCGGCGACTGGATGCCGAACGTGCTGCGCGCCGCCGACCAGCGGCTGACGGAGGTCCGCAAGGGCATCCCGGACGCGGGCGGGCTGGTCATCGCCGCCGACCAGGACTCGGCGCGCGCCTACGCGAAGCTGATCCGCGAGATCACCGGCACCAAGGCGACCGTCGTCCTCTCCGACGACACCGGGGCCTCGAAGAACATCGACACTTTCAGCGCGAACAACGACCGCTGGATGGTCGCGGTCCGCATGGTGTCCGAGGGCGTCGACGTTCCCAGGCTCGCGGTCGGCGTGTACGCGACGACCATCTCCACCCCCCTGTTCTTCGCGCAGGCCGTGGGGCGCTTCGTGCGATCGCGCAGGCGCGGCGAGACGGCGTCCGTGTTCCTTCCGACCATTCCCTATCTCCTCGGCTTCGCCAACGAGATGGAGGTCGAACGCGACCACGTCCTCGACAAGCCGAAGAAGCAGGGCGAGGAGGATCCGTACGCCGAGTCCGAGAAGGAGATGGACGAGGCGAACAAGCAGGAGGACGAGGACACCGGCGAGGACGAGCAGATGTCCTTCGAGGCGCTGGAGTCCGACGCGGTCTTCGACCGGGTCCTCTACGACGGCGCCGAGTTCGGCATGCAGGCGCACCCGGGCAGCGAGGAGGAGCAGGACTACCTCGGCATTCCCGGCCTGCTGGAGCCGGACCAGGTGCAGATGCTGCTGCAGAAGCGCCAGTCGCGGCAGATCGCGCACAGCCGGCGCAAGCCGGACACGGAGGCCGACCTGCTGGAGCTGCCCGCCGACCGGCGGCCGGTGGTCTCCCACAAGGAGCTGCTGGAGCTGCGCAAGTCGCTGAACACGATGGTGGGCGCCTACGTCCACCAGAGCGGCAAGCCGCATGGGGTGATCCACACGGAGCTGCGCCGGGTGTGCGGCGGTCCGCCGAGCGCGGAGGCGACGGCGGGACAGCTGCGCGAGCGGATCAAGAAGGTCCAGGAGTGGGCCACCCGCATGCGGTGAGTTCAAACAGGATGAGGGACGGGGTCCGTGCGGAGGTTCGCACGGACCCCGTCCCTTCTCTCTACGCGGCTACGCGGCCACGGGGCTGCGCGCCTACGGGGTTACGCGGTGGGGCGGCGGCGACGGCCGGTGCCCGCGACGAGGGCCGCACCCATGGCCAGGGCCACGCCGCTCGCGCCGAGCGCCCACGAGGTCGCCGCGTCGGAGCCGGTCTCGGCGAGCTGACCGGCGGTGTTGGTGGTGCTGGTGGTGCCGGTGGTGCCCGTCGTGCCGGAGCCGGGGGTGTTCACGTGGCCGGCCTGCTCGACGGGCTTGGAGCCGCCGTTGGGCTTGGGGGTGTTGCCGTTGCCACCCTTGACGATCTTCGACTCGGTCCAGACGGTGTCCGACCAGACGTTCTCGTCCTCGTTGCTGCCGCCGGCAGCCGCGATGGCGATCTCGCCCGCCGGGGCGCCCGCGTTGAACTTGATGCGGACCTGGAGGTCGAAGGCGCCCTTGGGGATGTTCAGGTCGTCCGTCAGCAGGGCGACGGGGGTGCCGCCGTCGTCGATGATCTCGACGTTGTGCCAGGTGCCACCGAAGAGGACCTGGACCTGCACGTCGTCGCCCTGGAGCTCAAGGGTCTCGTTGGCGACGGCCAGCACGAGCACGTAGCTCGCCTGGGGCTTGCCGTTGGAGTTGTCGATGGAGAGCGCGAACTGGGTCCAGTCGCCGCCGGCCTTGAAGGTGGTCGGGATGCCGTTCAGGCCGAGCTTCGGGCCCGTGGCGACCATGTCCTCGTCCTCGAGGAGGTCCTCGTCGGTCTCGACGACCGGCGGGACGACCGGGGCCGGGGCCGGAGCCGGGGTGTCGGCGACGGGCGGCAGGACCGGGACGACCGGAGCCGGGGCGACCGGGGCCGGGGCCACGGGGGCGGGCTGCTCGGCGGCGGGCTGCTCCGCGGCCGGGGCCTCCTTCGCCGGGGTCTCGGCGGCCGGGGCCTCGGCGGGGGCGGCGTCGTCCTTGGGGGCCGCGTCCGGCGTGGAGACGGCCGGGTTCTGGGCCTCGTCGGCCATCGCGGGGGTGGCCATCAGGACGGTCGGGCCGACGACGGCCGCAGCGGCCACGACGGCCAGGCGCTTGAAGTTCATGAGTGGTGGTTTCCCTCCGTGCGGCGCTGGGTTCCGCACGCGAGTACGCCCCCCCAGGCCAAACCGAAAATCTTTTTGAACGCGCTCAGAGTAATGGGCTTGTAAAGACCTTGTGGGGGAAACGAGGTCACGAATTGACACCGGTGCGTTCATTAACCGGCATAAACGGGTAGCAGGCGCCCGGATTCTGGACGAGCCCTTCCGCTCAGCGAACCTGCTCGCTAATGTCCCCGCATCGAACGCACCGTGGCAGCGCCGCCGCGGGAGCGCAGCCGGTGCCATGGCCGCTACCGGCGGTCTCTCCGTGCGCTGCCGCGGGACCGGCGGCGTGCCACCCCGAGAGTCACCGCCGCCCACCGAAAGAGGGAGAGGCGTCGTGACCGCGGAAACCTCCCAGACTCTCGACAGAGGGCTCAGAGTCCTCAAACTGCTCGCCGACACCGACCACGGTCTGACCGTCACCGAGCTCTCCAACCGCCTCGGTGTCAACCGCACCGTGGTCTACCGGCTCCTCGCCACCCTGGAACAGCACGCCCTGGTCCGCCGTGACCTCGGCGGGCGGGCCCGGGTCGGGCTCGGGGTCCTGAGGCTGGGCCGGCAGGTGCATCCGCTCGTACGCGAGGCGGCCCTGCCCGCGCTGCGGTCCCTCGCCGAGGACATAGGCGCCACCGCGCACCTGACCCTCGTCGACGGTACCGAGGCGCTCGCCGTGGCCGTGGTGGAGCCGACCTGGACGGACTACCACGTGGCCTACCGGGCCGGCTTCCGCCACCCGCTGGACCGCGGGGCCGCCGGACGGGCCATCCTGGCCGCGCGCCAGGGCTCCCTGATCGAGCCGGGCTACACCCTCACCCACGGGGAGCTCGAAGCGGGCGCCAGTGGCGCTGCCGCGCCGCTCGTGGGCATCACCGGGCTGGAGGGCAGCGTCGGCGTCGTGATGCTGGCCGATGCGGTGCCGGAGCGCGTGGGGCCGCGGGTCGTGGACGCGGCGCGGGAGGTCGCGGACGCGCTGCGCTAGCCGGTCCGCTGCCGCTGGGCCGCCGGGTCGTTTGCCGGGTGCCGCGCCGTTGCCGGGGGCGCTGCCCCCGGGCCCCCGCGCCTCAAACGCCGGCGGGGCTGGGTTGAGGCGCAGGCTGGGTTTGGCCCCGGCGGGGCTAGGTGTGCCCCGGCGGGGCTCGGTTTGCCCTGGATGTGCCGCCCGCAGGGTGTCGGCGAGCCGTCGGGATAGATTGGCCGGGTGCTCTCACGCCTCACACGTCTGCCGCGTCCCGCCGCCCTGGCTCTCTGTGCCGTGCCCGTGGTCGGCCTGGTCGCCGTCGCCGGCTTCGCGCCGCTGCCCTTCGTGCTGGCCCAGCCTGGGCTGACGGCCGACGTGCTCGGGGCCAAGGACGGCAAGAACGTCATCAGCGTCAGCGGCGCCCCCGTCCGGGAGACCAAGGGGCGGCTCCTCATGACGACCATCCAGGCCCCGGGTCCGTCCGAGAAGGTGGACCTGGGCGAGCTCGTCGACAGCTGGTTCCGGGCCGATCGGGCGGTGATGCCCAAGGAGGCCATCTACCCCTCCGGGCAGACGACCGAGGAGATCGAGGAGCACAACCTGGAGGAAATGACCAAGTCGCAGTCGACCGCCGCCGAGGCCGCCCTCGGATATCTCCACAAGGACCCCGAGGCCGTGAAGGTCGACCTCAACCTCGCCGACGTCGGCGGCCCCAGCGCGGGCCTCCTCTTCTCCCTCGGCATCGTCGACAAGCTCGACGGTGACGGCAGCGGTGGCGACCTCACCGGTGGCCGCACCATCGCCGGTACGGGCACCATCAGCCCGGACGGCACGGTCGGCGCGGTCGGCGGGGTGGCCCTGAAGACGCAGGCCGCGCACCGCGACGGGGCGAGCGTGTTCCTCGTACCGAAGGCGGAGTGCTCCGACGCGCAGTCCGAACTGCCCGAGGGCCTGCGGCTGGTCCCCGTCACCACGCTGACGGAAGCGGTGGACGCACTGCGGGCGCTCAACAAGGGCGAGGCCGTACCGTCCTGCTGACGGGCCTCCGGACAGCCGGCGGTCAGCGCTCCTTGATGAAGCCCTCCTTGAGCAGCCAGTCCTTCGCGACCTCGTGCGGGTCCTGCCCTTCCACGTCCACCTTGGCGTTCAGCTCCCGCGCCACCTCGGTCGTCAGCTTCTCCGTCACCGGGTTCAGCAGTTCGGCGATCACCGGGTACCGGGCGAGGGTCTTCGCGTTCAGCTCGGGCGCCGCGTTGTAGTTGGGGAAGAAGCGCCGGTCGTCGGCCAGGGTGTCCAGGTCCATGGCCTTGATCCGGCCGTCGGTGGTGTAGGCCTCGCCCAGCAGGCAGGAGTCGGACTTCGAGACCTGGGTGTAGATGATCCCCGCGTCCATCTTCTGGATGTTGCCCGCCGGGATCTTCATCCCGTACGCCCTCTCCATGCCCGGCAGCCCGTCCTCGCGCGAGGCGAACTCGTTCTCCACGCACAGCGTCACCGCCGACGGGTCCTTGCGCGCCAGCTCCGCCACGTCCGACAGGGTCTTCAGCTTGTACTTGGCGTTGTTCTTCTTGCTGATCGCGAGGGTGTACGTGTTGTTGAGGGTGGCCGGGGGCAGCCAGCCCACCCCGTTCTTCACGTCCCCCGCCTTCACCGCCTCCCACTGCGCGTGCGGGTCGTCGACCGGCTCGGTGTTCCCCTGGTACGTGATCCACGCCGTGCCCGTGTACTCGTACATCGCGTCCGCGTCGCCCTGGGCAATGGCCTCGCGCGCGCTGATCGAGCCCGGCAGGTTGGTGCGGTCCAGGACCTCGGCGCCGGCGGCCTTGAGGACCAGGCCGATGATCTGGCCGAGCACGATGTTCTCGCTGAAGTTCTTCGAGGTGACCGTGAGCGAGGCGCCCTTCAGGGGCTCGCCCTGCCCCAGTTTGCCCGGCGTCACCTCGTCCACCATCGGCGAACCGCTCTTGAGCCCGCAGCCCGCCAGGACGGCCGCCGCGAGCAGTGCCGTACCGAGCGCCGTCGCCCTTCCGCCGGGGGTACGCATCTACGCCTCCAGCCCGCGCGGCGTCAGGACCGCTTCCGCCAGCGAGGCCAGCCAGTCCACGAACAGGGCGAGCGCCACCGTCAGCACGGAACCCACCACCAGCACCGGCATCCGCTGCGTCTGGATCCCGGAGGTGATCAGGTCGCCGAGGCCTCCGCCGCCGCCGAAGGTGGCCAGGGTGGCGGTGCCGACGTTGAGCACCAGGGCCGTCCGTACGCCCGCCAGGATCAGCGGGACCGCCAGCGGCAGCTCCACCTTCGTCAGGGCCCCCATGGCCGACATGCCGATCCCGCGCGAGGCCTCCACCAGCTGGGGGTCGATCGCCCGCAGCCCCGCGACCGTGTTGGACAGCACGGGCAGCACGGCGTAGGCCACCATGCCGATGATCGCGGTGGACGGGCCGATGCCGAGCCAGATGACCAGCAGGGCCAGCAGGCCGATCGCCGGGGTGGCCTGGCCGATGTTGGCGACCGCGGTGACCAGCGGGGCGGCGCGGCGCAGCCGGCGGCGGGTGAGGGCGATACCCAGCGGGATGGCGATGATCAGCACCCAGAAGGTGGAGATCACGGTGAGCTGGATGTGCTGCCACAGCCGCAGCTGGACGTTGCCGCCGCCGAGGGAGTTCTTCTCGATGGCGTCGAGGGTGAGGGAATTGATCCACAGGTAGGTGGCGAGCAGCAGCAGCGTCAGGACGGCCGGCATGACGAGGAGCTTGGCCCAGGTGATCCGGCGGGCGGGCGCGGGTGGCGGAGGGGCCTCCTCGGCTTCGACGAGCCGGTCGTCCACGAAGGCGAGGTCGCGGAAGGAGTGGCCCTTGACCTCGTGCTCGCCGGGCGGGCGTTCGGGGGACGGACCGGGGGACGGACCGGGGGACGGGCCAGGGGACGGGCCAGGGGACGGGCCAGGGGGTGTCATGGTCATGGCCCGCCTGCACCGCCCTCCAGCTCCTGTTCCGTCCGGTGGTGGCGCAGCTCCTCCAGGTCGTGCTGGTGCTCGGCGGCCGCCAGCCGGTCCGCCTCCAGCATCTCGTGCACCGAGTTCATCAGGGTCTCCATGTCGACGACGCCGATGTACTCGCCGCGGCGGCCGGTGACCGCGACCCGGCCGCCGCTGTCGATGAGTACGGCCTCCAGGGCGTCGTGCAGGGTCGCGTCCTGGGTCACGGTGTCGTGCACCAGCTGCCCGGCCCGGGCCAGGGAGCCCTTGGCGCGCATCAGGTCGCCCCGGCGCAGCCACTTGTAGGGGCGGCCCCGCCGGTCGAGCATCAGCAGTTCGTTGGTGGCGCCGCCGCGCAGGGTGTTGAAGATCTGCTGGAGCGGGTCGTCCACCGACACGGTCGGGAAGTCGGCGATCCCCACGTCCCGCACACGGGTCAGGTTGAGCCGTTTGAGGGCCGCGCCGGCGCCGACGAAGCCGGAGACGAAGTCGTCGGTGGGGTTGGTCAGGATGGCTTCGGGGGTGTCGAACTGCGCGATGTGCGAGCGCTCCCGGAGCACCGCGATCCGGTCGCCGAGCTTGATGGCCTCGTCGAAGTCGTGGGTGACGAAGACGATCGTCTTGTGCAGCTCGTGCTGGAGCCGGATCAGCTCGTCCTGGAGGTGGTCGCGGGTGATCGGGTCGACGGCGCCGAAGGGTTCGTCCATCAGCAGCACCGGCGGGTCCGCGGCCAGTGCCCGGGCCACGCCCACGCGCTGCTGCTGGCCGCCGGAGAGCTGGCGCGGGTAGCGGCCGTGGAACTCGCGCGGATCCAGCCCGACCAGGTCGAGCATCTCCTCCACCCGGTCCTTGACACGTGGCTTGGACCAGCCGGTCATCTTCGGGACGAGGGCGATGTTCTCGGCGACCGTCATGTGCGGGAACAGCCCGGAGGACTGGATCGCGTAGCCGATCTTGCGGCGCAGTTTGACCGGGTCCATGTCGGTGACGTCCTCGTCGCCGATCCGGATCCGGCCGGAGGTGGGCTCGATCAGCCGGTTGATCATCTTGAGGGTGGTGGACTTCCCGCACCCCGACGGGCCGACGAAGACGACCGTCTCGCCCGCCTTGATCTCCATCGAGACCTCGTCGACGGAGGGGTTGGGATTGCCGGGATAGCGCTTGGTGAGGTTCTCCAGCTGGATGGCGGCGCCGGACGCGGCGGCCGCCGGGGTCGGCTCAGACACGGATCCCCCTCGGGATGGTGAGGCGGCCGAGCAGGACGTACGCGGCGTCGAAGAGCAGGGCGAGGACGACGATGCCGAGCGTTCCGGCCAGGACCTGGTTGAGGGCGTTGGCGCTGCCGAGGGAGGCGATGCCGCGGAAGATCTCGTTGCCGAGGCCCGGCCCGGAGGCGTACGCGGCGATCGCGGCGATGCCCATCAGCATCTGGGTGGCCACGCGGATGCCGGTGAGGATCGGCGGCCAGGCGAGGGGGAGCTCCACTTTCAGCAGCTGGGCGGTACGGGACATCCCGATGCCCTTGGCCGCGTCGACCAGGGCCGGGTCCACCCCGCGCAGGCCCACGATGCAGTTCCGTACGACGGGCAGCAGCCCGTACAGGGTCAGGGTGATCACGGTCGGCGGGACCCCGAGCCCGACCACGGGGATGAGCAGGCCGATCAGGGCGAGGGAGGGGATGGTCAGGAAGGTGGCGGTGGAGGTGATCGCCAGGTTGCCGCCCCAGCCGCTGCGGTAGCTGATCAGGCCGATCGCGATGCCGAGCACGGTCGCGATCAGCATGCACTGGAAGACGGCGCTGGCGTGCTGGTAGGCGTCGGTGAGGAGCTGCTGGTGGCGGTGGGACAGGTAGCTCCAGAAACTCACGCCGTGTCACCTCGTCCTGTGTGTCCGGCCGTGTGCGGCCCGGCACGGCCCGGTACGGCCCCGTACGGT
The DNA here is from genome assembly GCF_026340255.1 of Streptomyces sp. NBC_01408. Taxonomy (GTDB): domain Bacteria; phylum Actinomycetota; class Actinomycetes; order Streptomycetales; family Streptomycetaceae; genus Streptomyces. Next base: position 2,624,501 of record NZ_JAPEPJ010000001.1, read on the forward strand.
GCGCTCCCGGGCTCGCGTCGTGCCTCGCCTCGCCTCAGCGGGTGTCGTCCTCGGCCGCCTGTTCGACCAGGGGGATGATCCGCAGGGGTACGGGATTCTCCATGACGATCGCCGTCGAAGCCCGAACGATCCCATCAAAGCCGACAACCCGGTCGATCACCCGCTGGAGGTCGGCATTGGACCGGGCCACCAGCCGGCACAGCATGTCCCCGTGCCCGGTGGTGGTGTGCAGCTCCAGGACCTCCGGTACGCCGTCCAAGTGGGCCCGTACGTCGGCCCCTTGACCCTGCTTGATCTCCAGCGTGGCGAAAGCGGTCACCGGGTACCCGAGGGCCGCCGGATCGACCTGCGGGCCGAACCCGCGGATGACTCCGTTCGACTGAAGCCGGTCCAGCCGCGCCTGCGCCGTCCCGCGGGCCACGCCGAGCCGCCGGGACGCCTCCAGGACCCCGATCCGGGGCTCGCGGGCCAGGAGGACGATGAGCCGGCCGTCCAGGTCGTCGATTCCCATGGGATGCCTCCGGGTGCGCTCGGGGGTGGTCATAGTGCACAGATCTCTCAACCATCCTCCGCCCGTCCTGGACAGCCTGTACAGCAAAAATTGAAACTATTGCGCAGCTTGTGGATCGGCGGGACTCTGCGCTCATGACTGAGACCCTCGACACCACCCACCACACCGCGCGTGAGGCAGACCCCTTCCCGGTGAAGGGCATGGACGCGGTCGTCTTCGCCGTCGGCAATGCCAAGCAGGCCGCGCACTACTACTCGACCGCTTTCGGCATGAAGCTCGTGGCCTACTCCGGACCGGAGAACGGCACCCGCGAAACGGCCAGCTACGTCCTGACCAACGGCGGCGCGCGCTTCGTCCTCACCTCGGTGATCAAGGCTGCGACGGACCGTGGCCGCTTCCTCGCCGAGCACGTAGCCGAGCACGGCGACGGCGTCGTCGACCTCGCCATCGAGGTCCCGGACGCGCGCGCGGCCTACGCGTACGCCGTCGAGCACGGCGCGCGCGGCCTGGACGAGCCGTACGAGGTCAAGGACGAGCACGGCACGGTCGTACTGGCCGCCATCGCCACCTACGGCCAGACCCGCCACACCCTGGTGGAGCGCCGCGACTACTCCGGCCCGTACCTGCCCGGCTTCGTCGCCGTCGACCCGATGGTCGAGCCCCCGGCCAAGCGCACCTTCCAGGCCATCGACCACTGCGTCGGCAACGTCGAGCTCGGCCGCATGAACGAGTGGGTCGCCTTCTACAACAAGGTCATGGGCTTCACGAACATGAAGGAGTTCGTGGGCGACGACATCGCGACCGAGTACTCGGCGCTGATGTCGAAGGTGGTCGCGGACGGCACCCTGAAGGTGAAGTTCCCGATCAACGAGCCGGCGATCGCGAAGAAGAAGTCGCAGATCGACGAGTACCTGGAGTTCTACGGCGGCGCGGGCGTCCAGCACATCGCGCTGGCCACCAACGACATCGTCGCCACGGTGCGCTCCATGCGGGCGGCGGGCGTGCAGTTCCTGGACACCCCGGACTCGTACTACGACACGCTCGGCGAGTGGGCGGGCGAGACGCGCGTACCGGTCGAGACCCTGCGCGAGCTGAAGATCCTCGTCGACCGCGACGAGGACGGCTACCTGCTGCAGATCTTCACCAAGCCGGTGCAGGACCGGCCGACGGTCTTCTTCGAGATGATCGAGCGCCACGGGTCGATGGGCTTCGGCAAGGGCAACTTCAAGGCCCTGTTCGAGGCGATCGAGCGCGAGCAGGAGAAGCGCGGCAACCTCTAGCCGCCGACTCGGCTCCGAGGTGTCCCTGGCGGAGCCCCCGCTGTGAGGTGCCCTTGGCGGGGCCGTGCTCATGGCGGGGCCCCGCGGGTGACCGTGCCGTGCGGGGTGCGGGGCGGAGCCCCGGAACGGCGCCGCGGGTCATGCCCGGGCCGGGCCTGGGCAGCGGCACTTCCAGCCCCGCCGGCGTTCGAGGCGGAGCCCCGGGCTTTGAGCCCCGCCGGCGGCGACGGCCCGGTCGCGTCAGCGGGGCGAAGGGGACGGCTTGGGCTTCGGGGTCGGCTTCGCCGCAGGCGGGGCGGCAGGCGGGCCGGCAGGCTTCGGCTTCGCCGCAGGCGGATTCGGCTTCGCCGCCTTCGGGAGTTCCGGCTCCACCCACGGACTGGCCGGCTGGAGGTTCTCCGGCCCCCCCGGCGGCGGCTGCCCGATCGACGCCAGGGCCTGCTTCGCCAGCGGCCCCCGCAGCGGGGAGAAGTGCGGGTTCGTCCGCAGGGTCTCCTGGAGGTGGCGGCGGGCCGCCGCCTCGTCGCCCAGGCCGCGCTCGATCATCGCCCGGTGGTAGGCGAAGTCCGCGCTCCGCAGCCCCAGCTCCGTGGCCTTCTTCGCGTACTCCAGCGCCTCCGAGTCCTCGCCCGCCCTGTGCAGCGCCCACCCCAGCGCGTCCGCGACCTGCACGCTCTTGTGCCGCGACCACTCCTGCGACAGCCGCCGCACCGCCGCCCCCGGATCTCCGTGGTCCGCCTCGTACAGGCCCAGCACCACGTCGTCGTCGACCCCGTTCGTGCCGGCCCGGGCGATCAGCGCGCCCAGCATGTCGTACGGCGTGCGCGCCTCCTCGTCGCGCCCCAGCGACTCCAGCAGCTCGCCGAGCTCCAGCGCCAGCCGCGGCTCAGGAGCCCGCCCCAGCGCCATCCGGTAGTCCCGTACCGCCTCCCCGCCGCGCCCCAGCGCGCCCAGCGCCCTGGCCCGGCCGCCCAGCGCCTGGGCCTGCGCCGGGTCCGCCCGCAGCGCGCCCTCGTACTGCCGCAGCGCCTCCGCCACCTCGCCCCGCTCCCACGACAGCTCACCGAGCCGGAACAGCGTGTACGCCTTCTCCGCCGGGGACTTCGCCGCGCCCGCCGCGTGCTCCATCGACATCGCCGCGTCCTCGCGCCAGCCGCGGTCCCGGTAGACCTGGGAGGCCCGGAGGTACCCGGCGAGGCCCGGGCGGAGCTCCAGCAGCCGCTCCATCGCCTTCTGGGCGCCCTTGTAGTCACCGAGGCCGGTGTACGCGTCCACGAGCACCGGGTACGCCGTCCACCGCCGCGGCGCCTGCGCCCGTACCAGCTCGCCCCACTTCTTCGCCGTGCCGAAGTCCCGCCGGGCGTTGGCCAGCGTGCCCATGCCCGTCATCGCGTCGAAGTTGCCCTTCTCGGCCGGCCGGACCTCCAGCGACCGCTTCAGCGCCTTCTCCGCCTTCGGGTACCAGCCCGGGTCCGCGGTCCGCCTGGCCTGCTCCAGGTACGCGGAGCCCAGGACCGCCCAGGAGGCGTCGTCGTCCCCGTGCTTCGCCAGCCACTTCTCCCGGTCCGCCATCAGGGCCGTCAGGTCCACCGCCGCCACGGGCGCGCCCATGCCGACCGCCGACGCGGCCCGCTCGCTCGGCCCCGGCGGGCGGGCGTCGTCGCCGGTGCGGGCCGGCCGGATCAGCAAGGCCCCGGCGATCAGGACCACCGCCACCGCGGCCGCCACGAGCGTCTTGCGGCCGGTGAAGGTCACGGGCGGCGCCGGCTGCTGCGCTTCCTCGTCGATACGGTCGAAACGGTGCATGGGGTCACTGTGCGTCAATATGAAGAGCTCGCCGAGGTGTCCGAAGACGGGCGCGGGCGTGTTCACACCGATGGCCCCGGCTGCCACGCTGAGCCCATGGATGACGATCTCTCCACGAACCCCGACCCCGACCCCTCGCCCTCCGCCTCCGCCGAACTCCACGCGCGGCTGCTCGCGGGCCTCCCGGCCGAGGCCCTGCTCACCGACCCCCAGGTGACCGCCTCCTACGCCGGCGACATGGCCGGCTTCTGCGCGGCCGGCACCCCGGCCGCCGTCGTCCTGCCCCGCACCGTCGAACAGGTCCAGCACGTCCTGCGCACCGCCACCGCCCTACGGGTCCCCGTGGTCCCGCAAGGCGCCCGTACGGGCCTGTCGGGCGCCGCCAACGCCTCCGACGGCTGCATCGTGCTCTCGCTCGTCAAGATGGACCGGATCCTGGAGATCTCCCCCGTCGACCGGATCGCCGTCGTCGAACCGGGCGTGGTCAACGCCGTGCTCTCGCGGGCCGTCGCCGAACAGGGCCTGTACTACCCGCCCGACCCCTCCAGCTGGGAGCAGTGCACCATCGGCGGCAACATCGGCACCGCCTCCGGCGGCCTGTGCTGCGTCAAGTACGGGGTCACCGCCGAGTACGTCCTCGGCCTCGACGTGGTCCTCGCCGACGGGCGGCTGCTGCGCACGGGCCGGCGTACCGCCAAGGGAGTCGCCGGATACGACCTCACCCGGCTCTTCGTCGGCTCCGAGGGCAGCCTCGGCGTCGTCGTGCAGGCCGTCCTCGCCCTGCGGCCCGCGCCGCCGCGGCAGCTCGCCCTGGCCGCCGAGTTCCCCTCCGCAGCGGCCGCCTGCGCCGCCGTCTGCGCCGTCATGGAGGCCGGACTGACCCCCTCCCTGCTGGAACTGATGGACCGTACGACCGTCCGCGCCGTCAACGCGCTCGGCAAGATGGGCCTGCCCGACACCACCGAGGCCCTGCTGCTCGCCGCCTTCGACAGCCCGCACGCCCCCGAGGAGCTCGCGGCCGTGGGGGAGCTGTGCACGGCAGCCGGGGCCACCGCCGTCGTCCCCGCCGAGGACGAGGCGGAGTCCGAACTGCTGCTCCAGGCCCGCCGGATGTCGCTGACCGCCCTGGAGACCCTGCGTCCGGCCACGATGATCGACGACGTGTGCGTGCCGCGGTCCCGGCTCGCCGAGATGCTGGACGGGACCGCCGCCATCGCCCGTACGCACGACCTGCTCATCGGGGTCTGCGCGCACGCGGGCGACGGCAACACCCACCCGGTCGTCTGCTTCGACCCGGCCGACGAGGACGAGACGCGGCGGGCCCGCGCCTCCTTCGACGCGATCATGGCGCTGGGCCTGGAACTGGGCGGGACGATCACCGGCGAGCACGGGGTCGGGATCCTGAAGAAGGAGTGGCTGGCCCGGGAACTCGGCCCGGTGGGACTGGAGATGCAGCGCGCCGTCAAGCACGCCTTCGACCCGCTGGGCCTGCTCAACCCCGGCAAGCTCTTCTGACGTACGCCGGCGCCCCGGCCCGGGGAGCCGGGCCCGTACGCCCGGCTTCACAGGTCCCCGTCGGCCGACTCGTCCGACGGCCACGGGTCGCGCAGCCACAGGTCGTCCGCCGGGGTCGGCGTGAGCAGCTCGGCCAGCGCCGCGTCCAGGCCGAGCCGCTCGGCCTCGGTACCGGGCGGCACGATGCGCAGGGTCCGCTCCAGCCAGGCCGACACGGAGGCGGCGGGGGCCTCCAGCAGGGCGTCGCCGTCGGGGGAGCTGAGCGCCATGCAGAGCACGGACTTGTTGTCGACCTTCGTGGGCCAGATCCGGACGTCGCCGTGGCCGCAGGGCCGGAACACGCCCTCCACCAGCAGTTCCCGGGCGAAGGTCCAGTTGACCGGGGTGTTCGAACCGGTGTGGAAGGTGATGTGGACGGCGTACGGGTCGTCCGTGAGGTAGAGGAGCCGGGCGGGTACGGGGACGCTGCGCTCAGGGGACAGGACCAGCTTGAGTTCCAGCTCGCGCTCGATGACGGGGTGGTGCATGACGGCCTCACTTCGGTGCGCTCGTGTGCGCTTCGCTTCGGTGTGCGGGGCCGGATCGCGCCCCACACCCGGAGAGAGCCCCGGGGTGCCGGGGTATGACGCGACTTCTGGCAGTGAAAGGGAGATTGGCTGATTTCTGTCGGGTGACCGGAAACAGTCGGATGGCCCGGGGTTCGCCCGGAGGATGGGCGCCGGATGCGGGTTCGTTGATCGAATGGGTGACCTTTCGCGTGCAGTGTCGTTGATCGGATGACAGCACTGGCGGCAGGGGAGGTAGGCGTTGAGTCGCAGGGTGTCGCTCGCCGTGGGTCAGACCGCCCGGACGGCTTGTGCCCGTGGTCTGTTGCGGACGGGTGCGGACGAGAAGAGCGGTGAGCTGCTGACGGTCTCCGTGCTGGCGGAGCGGGTCGGCTGGGCCGCCGGTCTGGTGGCCGCCATGGTCACGGAGCTGCTGGCCGACCGCTGGAACGCCGCCGATGTGGATGTGCTGGCCTCCGGGGAAGACGGCGGGGGCAGGAAGCTGCCGCCGAACGCGTGGATGGCTCTGCGTCGTCTGGGCTGGAGCGCCGCGCCACCCGAAGGTATCCGGGTCAATGACCGGATTGTTCGCATGGCGCAGGAACAGGCCGGACGCTTGCTGCGGTCGGCGAAGTGGCGCGCCGAACTGACCACCGGGGTGCTCGCGGCCTGGCCTGCCGATTCCGGCAAGCGCATGCCCGAGGAGTGGGACGCGGTGCGTGAGGCGGTGCCGGGTGGGCAGCACCTTCCCTCCAGCGTCATCAACTCCCGCACCCGGCAGATCGCCGCGTTCGCCAGGAAGTGCGACCGGATGCCCGCCGATCTCTTCGAAATGGAGGCCGCGCCCACAACAGCGCGGTTGCTGCTGCTGTCGGCGTGCGACGGGCAGCAGGCCACCATCGAACGTCACGAGACCGAGCCGGGCCGTGCGCTGTTGCGTTTGCAGCTCCCCACCCGGGCCGACCCGCGGTCGTACCGGGACTGGACGTGGGTGTCCTGCCCCATCACGCTTCCTGCGACGGTCCCGGCCGGCGCGGTGTTGCACCTGCCCACCCTGCGCCCGCACCAGGGCCGCGTCCGCGCCGATGTCGCCTACACCCACCCGGTGCCGAAACCGGCCCGCAGCGGGCACACGGTGGCGCTCGGTGTGGACTGGGGCCTGAATACCCTGCTGTCCGCCGGGGCGGCCCGGCTGCACGAGGATGGGCGGATCACCGCCCTCGGGGCCGGGGGGATGTTCAGGACGGCCGGGGTTCTCGCCAGGCAGCACCGGCTACGACGGCAGGGCGAGCACTTGCATGCCAAGGCCGTCCACTATCAGCGGCTCACCTCTGGAGACGAACGGCATGCCCTGGCTGCCAAGCACACCATTCTGAGCGATGAGATCGGTTACGTTTCCGCGCGCCGGTCGAACCTGAATGACGCATTGACGTGGGCTGCCGCCAGGTGGGCAGTGGATCAGGCAATCGCCGCGGGGGCGAGCGTCATCTATGTCGAGGACCTCCGCTCGATGGAAGCCCGTGGTATGGGCCGCACCATCAACACCCGGCTCTCCCAGCAGGTACGCGGGCAGATCGTGGAGCGGATGCGGCATGTTGCCGCGGAGACGGGCATCGCCGTCGTCACCGTCCCGGCACGCAACACCTCCAGACACTGCCCGCGGTGCCTCACCCCGGTGCGGCACCGCAAAGCCCCCGACCGGCCCGCCACACCCGGCTGGAAATGGGCCATCTGCCTCGCCTGCTCCTGGCAGGGCGACCGCGATCAGGGGGCCTGGCAGCGCATCGCAGCACGCGGCCTGGCCCACCAGACGAAGACCGTCGCCGACCGGGCCACAGGCGCGATGGCCATCCGCACGGTCGTGGACCGACTCGAAGCGGGCGCGGTCATCACACCGACCGCGCCGAAGACCAGCCGGGACCGGTCCAAGGCCGGACCCACCCGGCACAAGTCAACACGTCCGACGCCCAGGCGACGCCGGACACCCTCCCCTGCCAGGCCCTTCGGTCGGGTGGGAAAGCGTCCGGAGGGACACGCTCACACGGACCGGGGACGGCTGCCCCGCGCAGCTCACCGGCACCAGGGCGTGACGACGATCAGCACACCCGCCACCAGCCGACACCGGCCACGAGGAGCGGCACTGGGCGTGGGATTCCACCTGCATGCTCACGCCACCCCTCCATGGTGGGAACGTTCCCCGAACCAGACGCTATGTCTGACACCGGATCACTAAGCTGATCAGAGACGCTTGCATTCTCCCGTTACCGGACCTGTCGGGGCGCGGTTCTTGGCTATGGTCCTCCCCTGCACAAGCCTCAAGCCACGATCGGAGTTGGGGACATTGACGGCCTCCCCTGGTGACGGCGAGCACGCGGCCCGCGAGGGCTACTACCCGGATCCGTCCATCCCGGGGTACGTCCGGTACTGGAACGGCGCGTCCTGGGTTCCGGGTACGAGCCGCCCTGCCGCGCCGGCCGTGCCTGCCGTGTCTCCAGCGCCCGCCGAGGAGACGGGGCCGGTGGTCCTGGACGACACCTCCGCGACCGAGGCGCTGCCCGAACCGCTGCCCGAACCGGAGCCCGGACGGCAGTCCGAGCCGGTGGTGTGGCAGGCCGACCCCGCCCACCAGGCCGGCTTCGGCGGGCCGCGCGACCACCGGGTGTCGTGGGGCAGCCCCGCGGAACCCGAGGCGGGGCGGCACGGGGACGGGCAGCAGGGGGCGGAGCCCGCGGCCGGGCACGCCTCCGCCGGGCATCCGGCCGGGCAATACGGGTCGGAGCCCGCGGCCGGGCATGCCTCCCCCGGGCATTCGGCCGGGCAGTACGGGTCGGGGCCCGGGGTCGGGCATGCCTCCCCAGGGCATCCCGCCGGGCAGCACGGGTCGGAGCCCGCGGCCGGGCACGCCGCCGTCGAGCATCCGGCCGGGCAGCACGAGTCGGGGCTAGGGGCCGGGCATCCCGCCGGGCCGCACGGGTCGGGGCTCGCGGCCGGGCACGCCTCCGCCGGGCATTCGGCCGGGCAGTACGGGGCCGCCCGTCCTGCGGGGATCTCGCTGGCCCGTACGCCCGCCGCCGCGGCGGCCCCGGCCACGCGGCTCCCCGCACAGGCCCAGGGCATCCTGTCGGCCCGCTCCCCGGCCGCCGCCGCCCCGGCCCCGCTGGCCGCGGCGCCCGCCCCCGCGTGGCCCGACGCCCCCGGCGGGTCCGGAGGCGGGTCAGGGATGACCTCCTCGTGGCCCGAGGCGGCCCCGCGCGCGGCCGCCGCCCCGGCGGTGCTCCCGGCCGCGCCTTCCGAGGCGGTACGGGCGCCAGGGGCGGTACGGGCCGCCGAGGCCGAGGACTGGGTCCCGCCGCGCCCCGCCCCCGGCTCCCGCACCGCCGGGCGGACACCCGAGCCCGCCCGTCGCGCTGCCCCGGAGCCCGCCCGCCGCGCCGCCCCCGAGCCGGCCCGTCGCGCCACTCCGGAGCCCGCGCGCCGCACTGCCGCGGAGGCGGACGAAGCTCCCCGGGCGGAGGTGTGGGCGCCCCGGCCCGCCGGAGTCCGCCCGTCCGTGCCCAAGTCCGCCGACGCAGGCGCAGCCCCGGCAGCCCCGGCCGCCGCGGTCCCGGCCGCCCGGCCGCAGACCACCGCCCGCGCCGTGTTCGAGCGGATGGCGGAGCGCGCCGTACGCCCCGCCGGGCTGTTCCGCCGGGCCGTGGCCCGCCTGCTGGACTCCCTCGTCCTCGGCGCGGTCGCCGCCGGGGCCGCCTGGCCCCTCCTCCCCGCGGCCACCGCCCACGTCCAGGCCAAGGTGGACGCGGCCCGGGGCAGCGGCCGTGCCACCACCGTCTGGCTGCTGGACTCCACCATCGCCGGCCACCTCGGGCTGGTCCTCGGCGCGGTGCTGCTCTTCGGGGTGTTCTACGAGGCCCTGCCCACCGCCCGTTGGGGCCGCACCCCCGGCAAGAAACTGCTCGGCGTCCGGGTCCTGGCCACCGCCACCCTGCGCCCGCCCACCTTCGGCGCGGCCCTGCGCCGCTGGCTGGTGTACGCCTTCCTGGGCCTCCCCGGCAGCCTCTGGTGCCTCGTGGACCGTCCGCGCCGCCAGGCCTGGCACGACAAGGCGGCCAAGACGTACGTGGCCCGCTAGGGGGTGTCCCCCGCGGCGCCCGCCCCGACCCCCGAACGGACGCGTTCCCGTTGCGGGGCTACCGGAGCCGGGTTCGACTCGGGCCATGAGTACCGACCAGCCGCCGCCGGGCGAGCCGCCCGAGGACGACCCGTTCCTCAAGAAGCCCCAGGAACCGACACCGCCGTCGGGTGGATCGCCGTACGGCTCACCGCCTCCCGGCGGGGGCGGGTCTCCGCCGCCACCCCCGGGCGGTGGCGGCGGCGGGGCCGGCGGATACCCGCCCCCGCCGCCCCCGTACGGCGGCGGAGACCCGTACGGCGGTGGCGGCGGCTACGGCATGCCCGATCCGCTCGCCGGCATGCCCCCGCTCGCCGACTTCGGCAAGCGGCTCGCCGCGCGCATCATCGACGTCCTGATCATCGCCGTGCCGCTGTTCCTCATCCAGCTGGCGTTCGGCACGAAGCGGTACATGGTCGAGACGAACGACGGCGAGGACATCAGCGAGGTCTTCACCCGCTCCTACAGCGGCAGCGGGCTGATCATGACCCTGATCTCGATCGTCGCGTACGTCGGCTACGACTGGTTGCTCACCAAGAAGAACGGCCAGACGGTCGGCAAGAAGGCGCTGGGCCTGCGCGTCGCGATGCTCAACGACGGCAGCGTCCCGCAGTCCAACGCCTCCCTGGGCCGCGCCGCCATGCTCTGGCTGCCCACGCTGATCTGCTGCTTCTGCCTGTGGCCGATCGCGCTCGTCATCTCGATCCTCGTCGACAAGCCCTACAAGCAGGGCCTGCACGACAAGGTGGGCAAGACGGTGGTGGTCCAGTCCGGCTAGACGCGCAGACGCGCGACACGTCGCGGCGCGGGCGGCTTCCCCACGGGGAGGCCGCCCGCGCCGCTTCACGTCGGCCGCCGCCCTCGCCGGGCGGTGAACCACGGCTGTTTCCGGCCGTTTTCGCGCGGCGCCGAGCAGGCGGGGTGACGAACGCCTCAGTGGTGCACGGGATGTTCGGCGTCGGCCGTCCGGGGGTCGGGCACCCGGGCGCCGGCCGCCGCACCGGCCGCGTCCGCCGGGGCCGCGGTGGACCGCGTACGGGCCGCGTGGCGGCCGCGGCGCTTGGGGACCGGCACGGTGACGGCGACGAGCAGGCCCAGGGCGAGGGCGGCTGCGGAGATGGCCGCAACGCCCAGTCCGGTGCTCGTCTTCGAGAGCAGCAGCATGGCGATCGTCGAGATGACGACGGTGGCGGACCCGTAGGCGAGCTGTGCGGCAGTCGGACGCGGCATGGCGATATCCGTCCTCAAGGCGGGAGGGGGAGTCGGCTCAACTAGGTCGCGCGTCAAGTGACTCTAGGACCTGGGATGCCCGAGCGGAACCGCCGGTAAGCGTGACCTTACCCACGGTGCCGGAGCACGGGGGGCGCACGGGGTCATTCCTCCGCGCCGTGACCGGGCCGGGAAGGGCCCTTCGCCCCCGTATGGCAGGGGAACGTCCGAATAGCGGAACTCGGCGCCCGCATAGTGCAGTTGTAAGGAACAAGTCAAGGTCTGTCTTTTCTTTGTTCTCTCCGGTCAAATGTCGTCACTTGAGACGCGCGCCGCGCGGAACCCCCCGCTCCTATGGAGACGTTCCGACCTACGTTGCGGCCGCGGGAGGGGAACGACATCAAGTGACCAGCAACTCCGCACGGCATCGCGCTCTGCGCGCTGCCGCCATCGGCGTGACCTTGGCCGCCACCGCGGCCACGGGCGCCTTCATGACCACCGCCCAGGCCGACCCGGGTCGGTCCGCGCCGCCCGCCGCCGACCGGCAGGACCCGACCGCTCCGTCGAAGGAGCAGGTCAAGCACGACCTCGAGGGCCCGTTCAGTGAGCAGCAGGCGCAGCAGCGCGAGGCCGCCCTGGAGCAGGTCCTGCAGGGCAAGAAGGACGTCGAGCAGCGCGGCGCCTCGAAGGTCGTCAAGCTCGACGACAACAAGTACGTCGAGCTCGGCCGCGAGAAGACCGACAAGATCTTCACGATCCTCGTCGAGTTCGGCGACCAGGTCGACACCACGACCATGCACGACCCGGACGGTCCGGAGGGCCCGCAGCCGCCGGTCCAGAAGTACGGCGGCACCCCCGGTCCGCTGCACAACACGATCGCCCAGCCGGACCGCGCCAAGGACAACAGCACCGCCTGGCGCAAGGACTTCAGCCGCGACTACTTCCAGGACCTGTACTTCGCCACGGGCGAGGGCAAGGACTCGCTGAAGACCTACTACGAGAAGACCTCCTCGGGCCGTTACTCGGTCGAGGGCGAGGTCGCCGACTGGGTCAAGGTCCCGTACAACGAGGGTCGTTACGGCTCCAACTACTGCGGCCAGACCAACTGCTCCAACGTGTGGGACACCGTCAAGGACGGCGTCACGGCGTGGACGGAGGCCCAGAAGAAGGCCGGCAAGACCGACGCCGAGATCAAGGCGCAGCTGGCCCAGTACGACCAGTGGGACCGCTACGACTTCGACACCGACGGCAACTTCAACGAGCCCGACGGCTACATCGACCACTTCCAGATCGTCCACGCGGGCGAGGACGAGTCGGCCGGCGGCGGCGTGCAGGGCACCACCGCGCTGTGGGCGCACCGCTGGTACGCGTACGGCACCCAGGCGGGCAAGACCGGCCCGGAGAACAACAAGGCCGGCGGCACCCAGATCGGTGACACCGGCATCTGGGTCGGCGACTACACGATGCAGCCGGAGAACGGCGGCCTCGGCGTCTTCGCGCACGAGTACGGCCACGACCTCGGCCTGCCGGACCTCTACGACACCTCCGGTGGCGGCGAGAACGGCGTCGGCTTCTGGTCCCTGATGTCGGCGGGCTCCTGGCTCGGCACCGGCCAGGACTCCATAGGCGACCTCCCGGGCGACATGACGGCCTGGGACAAGCTCCAGCTGGGCTGGCTGAACTACGACACGGCCAAGGCCGCGACGAAGTCCACCCACAAGCTGGGCGTCGCGGAGTACAACACCAAGGACAAGCAGGCGCTGGTCGTCGAGCTGCCGAAGAAGAAGGTCCAGACGGACGTCGTCGCTCCCGCCGAGGGTTCCTCGCAGTGGTGGAGCAACATGGGTGACGACCTCAAGAACACCCTCACCCGGTCCGTGGACCTGACCGGCAAGTCCTCCGCGGCCCTGTCGCTCAAGGGCTGGTGGGACATCGAGGCCGAGTACGACTACCTCTACACCGAGGCCTCCACCGACGGCGGCGCCACCTGGACGCCCCTCGCCGGCACCGCCGACGGCGCGGCCCTCCCGGTCGACGCCTCCGGCAGCCCGTCGCTCACCGGTGTCTCGGGTGCCTGGAAGTCGCTGAACTTCCCGCTCGACGCCTACGCGGGCAAGAAGGTCGACCTCCGCTTCCGCTACCAGACGGACGGCGGCGCGGGCGGCAAGGGCTTCACCGCCGACGCCGTCAACATCACCGCGGACGGCGCCACGCTGTTCACCGACGGCGCCGAGGACGGCGACAACGGCTGGACCGGCAAGGGCTTCTCGCGCATCGGCGCCGGCTTCGCCAAGGAGTACGCGCAGTACTACCTGGCCGAGAACCGCCGTTACGTCTCGTACGACTCCACCCTCAAGGTGGGCCCGTACAACTTCGGCTTCGCCAACACCCGTCCGGACTGGGTCGAGCACTACCCCTACCAGGACGGTCTGCTGATCTGGCAGTGGGACACCTCCCAGAAGGACAACAACACCAGCCAGCACCCGGGCCAGGGTCTGATCCTTCCGATCGACGCCAACGCGAAGCCCATGAAGTGGGCGGACGGCACGCTGCTGCGCAACAAGATCCAGCCGTACGACGCGGCCTTCAGCGCCTACTCGACGGACGCGTTCACCCTGCACAAGAACGGCGAGTCGCTGTTCCTGAAGCCGAAGCCGGCCAACCTGGTCTTCGACGACCGCAAGGGCAAGTACTTCTACGACGAGAACCCGACCGGCTCGGTGAAGGTCACTGACACCAACACCAAGATCAAGATCGCCAAGGAGACCTACGACGGTCTCGTCATGACGGTCGAGGTCGGCCCCTCCTCGAAGTAATTCGGTAAAACCGCAGGTCAAAGCATGATCGGCCGTCGCCCTCTAGCGGGCGGCGGCCGATCGCGTTTAGATGCGTGGTGCGAGTTTCTTATTGACGGGGGAGATGAAGTCATGCCCGGTGGAGGTTTCGTCAGACTGCCAGGCGGCAGCGTGGTGGTCGCGCTCACGCTGCCGAGGCCGTCATGCGGCGAGGGGGACGACGAGGGAAATGTCCGGGTTCTGGTGCACGCCGCGAACCGGGCCCGCGCCCTGACCAGGCTGCGGAACCTCGGTATGCGGGCCGTGTACCTGCGGGGCAACGCGCAGCCCCCGACGCCGGACGAGGTCACGGCCGTCCTGCACCACCCGGACGGCCTGCTGTGGCGCTGCGCGCCCGACCGGGCGGCTGAGCTCTGGCACCCGATCAGGGCCCTGCTGGGCACCTAGGCGCGACCGAAGGGCCTGCCGGGCACCCCGTGGGCCCCCAAGGGCCTCCCGGGGCGCCTGGGGCCGCCTAGGCGGCCTTGTCGCCCACCAGGACCACGCCCGCCGCCCGCAGCTCGTCCAGGGCGCGGGCGGTGGTGTGCGGGGCCACGGCGGCCGTCAGGTCCAGCAGGACGCGGGTGGTGAAACCGGCCCGGGCGGAGTCCAGGGCGGTGGCCCGGACGCAGTGGTCGGTGGCGATCCCGACCACGTCCACCTCGGTGACGTGCCGGTCGCGCAGCCACTGGGTCAGGGTCTCCCCGTTCTCGTCGGCCCCCTCGAACCCGCTGTACGCGGCCTCGTACGCGCCCTTGTCGAAGACGGCGGCGACGGCGCCGGAGGCCACGGCGGGGGCGAAGTTCGGGTGGAAGCCCACGCCCTCCGTGCCGGCGACGCAGTGGACGGGCCAGGAGGTCTCGTAGTCCGGCTCGGCCGGGGGGCGGGCGAAGTGCGGGCCGGGATCGATGTGGTGGTCCCGGGTGGCGACGACGTGCCGGTAGCCGGCCGTGGACTGGCCGATGAGCTCGGTGATGGCGGCGGCGACGTCGGCTCCGCCGGTGACCGCGAGGCTGCCGCCCTCGCAGAAGTCGTTCTGGACGTCGACGACGATCAGTGCGCGGTGCATGACGTTGCCCTTCGGCTCGGTTTGACGGTGCGGCGGCGGGGCCCTGCGGGGGCTCTTCCCCCACCCCGCCCCTTCCCGAAACTGGGGCTCCGCCCCAGACCCTGGTCCTCAAACGCCGGACGGGCTGGAGTGCGCCCCGGCGGGGCTGGGATTGCCCTGCGGGCGGCATCAGTCGAATTCGGCCTCGCCGGCGTTTGAGGCGCGGGGTCCGGGGCGGAGCCCCGGCAGCGGACCCGCAGGGTTACGCGTACTCCGTAGGGATGACGGCCTCGCCGCGCGAGAGCTGGGTCGCGGACAGGGGGAGCCCCGCCCGGGCTGCCCGGTGACGGTCCCGCGCGGCCTCCAGCGGCTCGCGAGCGATCAC
The DNA here is from genome assembly GCF_026340255.1 of Streptomyces sp. NBC_01408. GTDB lineage: Bacteria > Actinomycetota > Actinomycetes > Streptomycetales > Streptomycetaceae > Streptomyces. The sequence continues at coordinate 2,639,802 of NZ_JAPEPJ010000001.1, forward strand.
CTCCCCGGCCTTGACCAGCTGCACGAGCAGCTGCGTGTCCGCCAGGGCCGACGGGACCGGGCCCACGCCCACGACCTCCGCCTCGGCAACCCCGTCGGAGTCGAGACGCCGCGCCGCCCACTTGCGGCCGCCGATCGAGGTCTTGCCGCCGGTGGACTTCTTCGCCACCGGGGCCAGCGCCGCCTTCGGGTCCGCCGAGGTCGCGCGGGCCACCAGCTTGTAGACCATCGAGCACGTCGGGTGCCCGCTGCCGGTCACCAGCTGGGTGCCGACCCCGTACGCGTCCACGGGCGCCGCGGCCAGCGAGGCGATGGCGTACTCGTCGAGGTCCGAGGTGACCACGATCCTCGTCGAGGTCGCGCCGAGCTCGTCCAGCTGCTGGCGCACCCGGTGGGCGACCAGCAGCAGGTCGCCGGAGTCGATCCGGACCGCGCCCAGCCCGGTGCCGGCGACCTCCACGGCCGTCCGTACGGCCTCGGCGACGTCGTAGGTGTCCACCAGCAGGGTGGTTCCGCTGCCCAGCGAGGCCACCTGGGCGGTGAACGCGTCCCGCTCGTTGTCGTGCACCAGGGTGAATGCGTGGGCGCTGGTGCCGACCGTCGGGATCCCGTACCGGAAGCCGGCCGCCAGGTCCGAGGTCGAGGTGAAGCCGCCGACGTACGCGGCGCGCGCCGAGGCCACCGCCGCCAGCTCGTGGGTGCGCCGCGCGCCCATCTCGATGAGCGGCCGGTCGCCCGCCGCGGAGGACATCCGGGAGGCGGCCGCGGCGATCGCCGAGTCGTGGTTGAGGATGGAGAGGATCACGGTCTCCAGCAGCACGCACTCGGCGAAGCTGCCCTCGACGCGCAGGATCGGCGAGCCGGGGAAGTAGACCTCCCCCTCCGGGTAGCCCCAGATGTCGCCGGAGAAGCGGTACGAGGCCAGCCAGTCCAGGGTCCGCATGTCGACGACGGCCCGCTCGCGCAGGAATTCCAGCACCGCGGCGTCGAAGCGGAAGTTCTCCACCGCGTCGAGCACCCGGCCGGTTCCCGCCACCACGCCGTAGCGCCGCCCCTCGGGCAGCCGGCGGGTGAACACCTCGAAGACCGAGCGGCGGTCGGCTGTGCCGTTCGCCAGGGCGGCCTGCAGCATCGTCAGCTCGTAATGGTCCGTGAAGAGCGCTGTCGACGGCACGTCCACCGGCAGGCCCAGGTCCGCAGGGTTCATGTCACGGATGCTAGCGCACATTTCGTCAGAGTGACGAGATGTAGGTCCCGTTTGTGCGACGGGCCCGTCGCAGTGGCAGCATGGGACGAGTGAGTGTTGCTCCCATTGAGATCGAACGCACCGAATCGGCCGAAGAGACCTTCGCGGTCCCAGAACCCGACGTCCCCTGGGTGACCCTGGTGCACAACGACCCGGTCAACCTCATGAGCTACGTGGAGTACGTGTTCCAGGCGTACTTCGGCTACCCGAAGGACAAGGCGCACCGGCTGATGCTCGACGTCCACCACAAGGGGCGGGCGGTCGTGTCCAGCGGCACCCGCGAGGAAATGGAGCGCGACGTGCAGGCCATGCACGGCTACGGCCTGTGGGCGACCCTCACCCAGGACCGCAACTGATGGGCGGCACGTTCCAGGCGCTGAAGGGCGGCGGGGCCGCCATCGCGCTCGACGACATCGAGATCTCCATCCTGCGCTCCCTGGCGGTCCAGCTGCTGGAGCTGATCGGTCCCGGAGCGCCGGAGCCGGCCGAGGACGCCGACCCGCTGGCCGCGCTGTTCGCCGAGGGCCCCTCGGAGCCCCCGTCCGATCCGGCTCTGGCCCGGCTCTTCCCCGACGCCTACGGGGCCCCCGACGGCGCCGCCGAGGCGGGTGTGGACCCGGACGAGCTGACGGCCCGGTCGGCGGAGTTCCGCCGCTTCACCGAGAACGACCTGCGCGCCCGCAAGCGGGAGGACGCGATGGCCGTCGTACGCAGCCTGGACGGGCTCACCCCGGAAGGCGACGAGGTGGCGGTGCTGGAGCTGACCGGCGAGCAGCCGCTGCGCTGGCTCGGCGCCCTCAACGACCTGCGGCTGACCATCGCGGCCCGGCTCGACATCACCGAGGACGACGAGAGCGCGGTGCTGTTCCGGCTGCCGGACGACGATCCGCGCAAGCCGATGGTGATGGCGTACCTGTGGCTGGGAGGCCTCCAGGAGACGCTCATCGAAACTCTCTGAGGCGCGCGCCGTTCGCTCAGCGGACGCTCAAATCCGGATAACGATCAGATCACCGCCATGCGGTGATCTGATCATTTTCGGGACCAATGTCCCCAATTCCCGGTGGCCCACGTCACATTTCCCTGCCTCGCCCACCCATAAGCACGTGATAAATCTTCACGATCGCCGACGGGACGCCACCCATGTCCCCCGGCTGCTTGAACCGGCGGACCGCCGGCGTGCAACTCCATCCGTATCCGGGGGGATCGAGGACCGGACCGCAGCCGACAGAAGGCGCGGCCCGGCGTGGAGAAAGGCTCACCAGACATGACCTCTGTGCAGGTCGAGCAGCACGACAGGACGCCCGCGCAGGGCGGCCAGGGCGAGGGCGGCGAGGGTTACCACCGCACTCTCGGTGCCCGCCAGATCCAGATGATCGCGATCGGCGGAGCCATCGGCACCGGCCTCTTCCTGGGCGCGGGCAAGGCGATCTCCAAGGCCGGCCCGAGCCTGATCCTGGCCTACGCCATCGCGGGCCTGGTCATCTTCTTCATCATGCGGGCCCTGGGCGAGCTGCTCATGTACCGCCCCGTCGCCGGTTCCTTCTCGGACTACGCCCGCGAGTTCCTGGGCCCGTTCTGGGGATACGTCACCGGCTGGACGTACTGGCTGTTCTGGGTGGTCACCGGCATCACCGAGGTCACAGCGGCCGCGCAGTACATGGCGTACTGGACCCATGACAGCTTCCCGCAATGGGCCTACGCGCTGATCTTCACGGTCATCCTCTACGGCGCCAACCTGATCTCCGTGAAGCTCTTCGGTGAGCTGGAGTTCTGGTTCTCCATGGTCAAGGTCACCGCCATCGTCGGCATGATCCTGATCTGCGCCGGCATCCTCACCATCGGCTTCTCCGACGCGGCCGACACCGCCACCGTCAGCAACCTGTGGAACGACGGCGGCTTCTTCCCCAAGGGCATCGGCGGCACGCTGATGACCCTGCAGATCGTGATGTTCGCCTTCCTCGCGGTCGAGCTGGTCGGCGTCACCGCCGGCGAGTCCAAGGACCCCGAGAAGACCCTGCCCAAGGCCATCAACACCGTGCCGTGGCGCATCGCCGTCTTCTACGTCGGCGCGCTGATCATGATCCTGTCGGTCGTCCCGTGGACGCACTTCCAGCCCGGCGTCTCGCCCTTCGTGGCCGCCTTCGAGCGCATGGGCCTCGGCGTCGGCGCCGCCATCGTCAACTTCGTGGTGCTGACCGCGGCCCTGTCCTCCTGCAACTCGGGCATGTACTCCACCGGCCGCATGCTGCGCGACCTCGCGCTCAACGGCCAGGGCCCGAAGATCTTCACCAAGCTGACCAAGAGCGGCACGCCGCTGGTCGGCACCACCTTCTCGGCCTCGCTGATGCTGGTGGGCGTCTGGATCAACTACGTCGCCCCGGGCAAGGCCTTCGACTACGTCGTCTCCTTCGCCACGATCTCCGGCATGTGGGCCTGGATCATGATCCTGGTCTGCCAGATCCGCTACCGCGCCAAGGCGGACCGCGGCGAGCTCCCGCAGTCGGCCTTCCGCGCCCCCGGCGCCCCGTGGACCAGCTACTTCGCCCTGCTGTTCATCGGCATGGTCATCGTGATGATGGGCATCGACAAGGACGCCCGCGTCTCGCTCTACTGCGCCCCGCTGTGGGGTCTGCTCCTGGGCCTGACCTACCTGGCCTCCAAGCGCCGCGGCCAGGGCGGCGGCGGCACCTCCGTGAAGGTCTCGCTGAGCGTGGACGTCTGACGCCACGGACCTTCTGTCCAGCATCCGGGCCCCCGCGTACCACTCCTCGGTACGCGGGGGCCCGTCTGCTTATCCTGTCGCTCATGCTGACCCTCACCCAGGCCCTGTACGACCAGATCGTCGAGCACGCCCGCCAGGACCACCCCGACGAGGCGTGCGGTGTCGTGGCCGGCCCGGCGGGCACCGACCGCCCCGAGCGCTTCATCCCGATGCTCAACGCGGCCCGCTCGCCCACGTTCTACGAGTTCGACTCGAAGGATCTGCTGAAGCTCTACCGCGAACTGGACGACCGGGACGAGGAGCCGGTGATCGTCTACCACTCGCACACCGCGACCCAGGCCTACCCCTCGCGCACGGACGTCACGTACGCGAACGAGCCCGGCGCGCACTACGTCCTGGTCTCCACGGCGGACAAGGACGGCCTCGGGGAGTTCCAGTTCCGCTCGTACCGGATCGTCGACGGCGTGATCACGGAAGAGGAAGTACGGGTCGTAGAGGCCTACTGACCAGTATGTGAGCCGCAGTCGTCCACGATGCGGGATCACACTCCAAACGGGGGACCGGGAATCGTTAACATGACCGCATGGTTCCCCACGACGTGAGCATCGAGACGCCCGGCAGGCTGCTGCTCGTGGCGCGGCTGCACGTCGACCTGTGCCGCCTCGCCAGCGCCATCTGTCCCGCTGCCTGAGCCCCACAGCGCACCACAGCCCCTCGCGCGCGGGGGCGCACAAGAACCGCTCGGTTCACGTTCTCACGCCCTTCACGACACTGGAGCCAGCCATGGCCATCGAGGTCCGCATCCCCACCATCCTCCGCACCTACACCGACGGCCAGAAGGCCGTGCAGGGCGAGGGCGCCACCCTGGACGACCTCTTCTCGGACCTGGAGACCCGCCACAAGGGCATCCGCGAGCGCATCGTCGACGAGTCCAAGGGCGGCGAGCTGCGCCGCTTCGTCAACGTCTACCTCAACGACGAGGACGTCCGCTTCCTCAGCGGCATCACCACCGAGCTCACCGACGGCGACAGCGTCACCATCCTCCCGGCCGTGGCCGGCGGCGCTGTCTGATGCGTTACGACTCCCCGCTGGCCGCGGTCGGCAACACGCCGCTGGTCCGGCTGCCCCGGCTGTCGCCCTCGGACGACGTGCGCATCTGGGCGAAGCTGGAGGACCGCAACCCCACCGGCTCGATCAAGGACCGCCCCGCGCTCCACATGGTCGAGCAGGCGGAGAAGGACGGCCGGCTCTACCCGGGCTGCACGATCCTGGAGCCGACCTCGGGCAACACCGGCATCTCCCTGGCGATGGCGGCCAAGCTCAAGGGCTACCGCATCGTCTGCGTCATGCCGGAGAACACCAGCCAGGAACGGCGTGACCTGCTGGCCATGTGGGGAGCCGAGATCATCTCTTCGCCGGCCGCCGGCGGCTCGAACACCGCGGTCCGGGTGGCCAAGGAACTGGCGGCGGAGCACCCGGACTGGGTGATGCTCTACCAGTACGGAAACCCGGACAACGCGGGCGCCCACTACGCCACGACGGGCCCGGAGATCCTCGCGGACCTCCCCTCCATCACCCACTTCGTGGCGGGCCTGGGCACGACCGGCACCCTGATGGGCGTCGGCCGCTTCCTGCGCGAACACGTCGAAGGCATCAAGATCGTCGCGGCCGAGCCGCGCTACGACGACCTGGTCTACGGCCTGCGCAACCTGGACGAGGGCTTCGTCCCCGAGCTGTACGACGCCTCCGTCCTCACGACCCGCTTCTCGGTGGGCTCCGCGGACGCGGTCACCCGCACCCGCGAGCTCCTCCAGCAGGAGGGCATCTTCGCGGGCGTCTCCACCGGAGCGGCCCTGCACGCGGCGATCGGTGTCGGCCGCAAGGCGGTGGCCGCGTGCGAGTCGGCGGACATCGTCTTCGTCGTGGCCGACGGCGGCTGGAAGTACCTCTCGACGGGCGTCTACACGGCCGCGACCACAGAGGAAGCCATCGAAGCCCTCCAGGGCCAGCTCTGGGCGTAGCCCTGCCGCTGCCCCTGCGGGGTTGCCCCGGCGCGCCCGGGCACGGCTCCGACGCCAGGGGCTCCGCCCCCGGACCCCCGCGCCTCAAACGCCGGCGGGGCTGGATTTGGCTGGTGCCGTCCGCCAGGCGCGGCTGGATTGCCCGCAGGGCAATTCCAGCCCCGCCGGCGTTTGAGGCGCGGGTCCGGGCAGAGCCCGGGGAACGGCGGAAGGGCGGGTAGGGGACCCGGCCCCGCGCAGCGGCCGCGCAAAGCCCGGGCCGACGCAGGCTCCGCCAAGGCCAAGGCTCGGGCCAAGCCACGGCCACCGCCCGGCCAGGGCCACGGCTCAGCCGCCCAGCAGCTCCGCCAGGACCGCCGCATGGCTGGACGCCGGGTCCTTGACCGCGGTCAGCAGCGTGACCGGACCCGCCTCGGCCAGCCCCCGCAGCCGCGCCAGCTCGGCCGCGGCCACCGGCTCCGCCAGCTCCGCCTCGTACCGCCGCCGGAACTCCCCGGCGGAGCCGCCCGCGTGGAACCACTTGCGCAGCTCCGCCGACGGGGTCACGTCCTTCGGCCACTCGTCCACCCCGGCCTCCGCCTTCGCCAGCCCGCGCGGCCAGAGCCGGTCCACGAGCACCCTCCCCCAGACTCCGTCCGGGGGGACCCCCGGCCCGTCCGCCCCCGGCTCCGGCGGGTCGTACACGCGCCGCAGCCGCACCACCGGCGTCACAGGTCACCACCTCCGAGCCCCTTGATCTCGTCCCACACCGCCGGATCCAGGGTGCCCAGCCGCTTGCGGAACTCCCACAGCGACACCTCCGCCGGCCGGTCCGCCTCCAGGAAGCTGGCCCGGCCCTGCGCCCCCACCGTCCCCGGGGGCAGCGGGATCACCCCGGCCCGCCGGTCGTCGTACCGCCCGGTGATCCACGCGACCCGCGCCCTGCGGGCCCGTAGCGGACCCACCGCCAGCACCAGACAGGTCCGCCCGTCGGCCAGGCACCACAGCTCGCCCGGTCCCGGCCGCGGCGCCGGACCGGTCCCGTGCGGCGGCGGGGGACGCCTGGGGAGCCCCAGCCGTTTCCCCGCGACCAGCATCACCAGTGCCACGGCCACGACCGCGGCCACGGCGGGCCACCAGGACGTGTCCATGCTTCGACCGTAGCCGCGCCGGAACGCCCCGGCACGGCAACGCGCGTGCCCACCGTCGCTCCCCCGGGTGACAGCGCAGGTGATTCCCCCCACAACGGCCCGCCGCGGAGGAGCGACCGGACGTTTCGCGCCTTACGCTCGACCCACGCACGGCCCGCATTCCGTCCACGGACCGTCCACGGAGGTTCACGCTCCATGAAGCTCACCGTCGTCGGCTGCTCGGGTTCGTTCCCGTCCGCGGAATCGGCCTGTTCGAGCTACCTCGTCGAGGCCGACGGCTTCCGGCTGCTCCTCGACATGGGCAACGGCGCCCTCGGAGATCTCCAGCGCTACTGCGGTCTCTACGACCTCGACGCGATCTTCCTGAGCCATCTGCACGCCGACCACTGCATCGACATGTGCGGCTACTTCGTCGCCCGCTACTACCGGCACGACGGCGGCCGCTGCGGCACCATCCCCGTCTACGGCCCCGAGGGCACCGAGAAGCGCCTGACCACGGCCTACGAGGACGTCCCCGACGAGCGTTCCATGAGCGAGGTCTTCGACTTCCGCACCCTGAAGTCCGGAAGCTTCGAGATCGGCCCCTTCCAGGTCCGCACCGAGCGGGTCTCCCACCCCGTCGAGGCGTACGGCATCCGCGTCGAGCACGCAGGCCGCTCGCTCACCTACTCCGGCGACACCGGCGTCTGCCCCGAGCTGGGGCTGCTCGCCGAGGGCACCGACCTCTTCCTGTGCGAGGCCTCCTTCACGCACGGCAAGGAGGACATCCCGGGCCTCCATCTCAACGGCCGCGAGGCCGGCGAGTACGCGCGCGGCGGCAAGGTCGGCCGGCTCGTCCTCACCCACATCCCGCCGTGGACGGACGCCGCCCAGAACCTCGCCGACGCCCGCGCGGTGTACGGGGGCCCGGTCGACCTGGCGTACGCGGGCGCGGTCTACGAACTCTGAGCAGAACGCGAAAGGACCGAAGTCCCCGCCTTCCGTAGGGAAGGGCAGGGACTCCGGTCCTGACGGCAGCGGGTGCTGAGACCTACTTGGCCTCGGCCTTCGCCAGCTCGGCGAGCTCCTCGTCGGACTCGCGGCCCGGGGTGGGGAGGTTGAACTTCGTGATCGCGAAGCGGAAGACCACGTAGTAGACCGCGGCGAAGCAGAGACCGACACCGGCCAGGCCCCACGGGTTGTTGGCGATGCCCAGGTTCAGCAGGAAGTCGACCGCGCCGGCGGAGAAGCCGAAGCCGTCGCGCATGCCCAGCGCCCAGGTCAGGGCCAGCGAGACACCGGTCAGCACCGCGTGGATCGCGTAGAGCACCGGGGCGATGAACATGAAGGTGAACTCGATCGGCTCGGTCACACCGGTGACGAACGCGGTGAGCGCGAGGGAGAACATCATTCCGCCGACGACCTTGCGGCGCTCGGGGCGGGCGCAGTGGACGATCGCGAGGCAGGCCGCCGGAAGGGCGAACATCATGATCGGGAAGAAGCCGGTCATGAACTGTCCGGCGCTCGGGTCACCGGCGAGGAAGCGGGCGATGTCGCCGTGGACGGCACCGTTGGCGGTGTCGAAGGAACCGGCCTGGAACCACGGGAAGGAGTTCAGCAGGTGGTGCATGCCGATCGGGATCAGCGCACGGTTGGCGACACCGAAGATGCCCGCGCCGACGGCGCCGGAACCGGTCAGCCACTCACCGAAGTTGTGCAGACCCGTGCCGAGGACCGGCCAGATGAGACCGAAGACGATACCGGTGAGCAGACCCGCGAAGGCCGAGAGGATCGGAACCAGGCGGCGGCCGCCGAAGAAGCCCGCCCAGTCCGGCAGCTTGGTCCGGTAGAACTTCTGGTACAGCAGGGCCGTGATGACACCCATCACGACACCGCCGAGCACACCGGCGTTGACCGAGGCGTCCACCATGACGATCTTGCCGCCGACGACCTTGGCGACCTGCGGGAGGTTGCTGTCGGTGAAGGTGGCGAGCACCTTCTGGAAGACCAGGTAGCCGGTGACGGCGGCCAGGGCGGTGGAACCGTCCGACTTCTTCGCGAAGCCGATCGCGATGCCGACGGCGAACAGCAGCGCCATGTTGTCGAGGATCGCGCCACCACCGGCGGCCATATAACCGGCGATCTTGAGGACGAAGGTCGGGAAGACGTCCTTGTCGCCGAGCATGTCGTCCGCGCCCAGGCGGAGCAGGAGTGCGCCGGCGGGCAGCACCGCGACGGGGAGCATGAGGCTCCGGCCGATGCGCTGCATGACGGCCATCACGCCAGCGCCCTTCTTCTTCTGGGCTGCCGGGGCAGCGCTAGCCGTGGTCACAACTTCCTCCAGTGGGCAAGGCACCGCCAGGGCAAGCCGGGGGACGGCGGCGTCTTGAAAAAGGGGGTAACGCGAGCGCAGACAGGCCCACGTGGTCTACACCAATATCTGGTGTAGACCAGTTGTAACACGGTGAGGGTTAGATAAGGAACCTTCGATTTCCTGTGGTCTACACCACACGGTACCCGGAGTCGCGGTACGTCCGGGCCGCCGGACCTCCGGACATGGCCGAAGCCCCCGGATCCGAGGATCCGAGGGCCTGGGGGAGGGGCCGAACGGCCGGGCCGGCCTGCCGTGATCCACCGGACAGTCCCTAAGCCTTGAGGTTCTCCTTCTCCATCTCGGCGATCTCCTCGTCCGACTCCCGCCCCGGCGTCGGGATGTCGAACTTCGTGATGGCGAAGCGGAAGACCACGTAGTAGACGAGGGCGAAGGCCAGGCCGATCGGAATGATCATCCAGGGCCTGGTCGCCAGGCTCCAGTTGATGACGTAGTCGATCAGGCCCGCCGAGAAGCTGAAGCCGTCGTGCACACCCAGGGCCCAGGTCACCGCCATCGAGACGCCCGTCAGCACCGCGTGGACCACGTACAGCGCCGGTGCCACGAAGAGGAACGAGTACTCCAGCGGCTCGGTGATGCCCGTGACGAAGGAGGTCAGGGCGACCGACAGCATCAGGCCCCCGACCTCCTTGCGCCGCGCCGGCTTCGCGCAGTGCGTGATCGCCAGCGCCGCCGCCGGGAGGGCGAACATCATGATGGGGAAGAAGCCGGACAGGAACTGCCCGGCCTCCGGGTCGCCCGCCAGGAACATCGGGATGTCGCCGTGCACCACCTGGCCGTCCGGCTTGGTGAAGCTGCCGAACTGGAACCACACCGGCACGTTCAGGAACTGGTGCAGCCCGATCACCAGCAGCGCGCGGTTCGCGACACCGAAGATGCCGGCACCCCAGGAGCCCAGGCCCACCAGCCAGTCGGAGAAGCTCTCCAGCGCATCGCCGATCGGCGGCCAGATCCACAGGCAGAGGACGGCGAAGACGATCGCGACGAAGGTCATGATGATCGGGACGAGCCGGCGGCCGTTGAAGAAGCCCAGCCAGTCGACCAGCCTGACCCGGTGGTAGCGCTGCCAGAACCAGGCGGACAGCAGGCCCATGACGATGCCGCCGAAGACCCCCGGATTCTGAAAGGTGTACTCGGCGAAGCTGCCGTCGGGCCCCAGGCAGCCGCCCCCGATGTCCCGGGTCCCCTCCGGGCAGGCCTTGGGGAAGACGCGCAGCACGCTCCGGTAGACGAGGAAGCCGACCACCGCCGCCAGCGCCGTCGACCCGTCCGCCTTCTTGGCCATGCCGATCGCGACGCCGACGCAGAAGAGCAGGGGCAGGCCGAGGTCGGCGTTCAGCAGCGCACCGCCCGCAGCCGCCATCACCCTGGCGAAGTCCGTCCAGCCGAGGCCGTCCTTGCCGAAGACGTCGTCCTGGCCGAGCCGGTTCAAGATGCCCGCCGCGGGCAGGACGGCGATGGGCAGCTGAAGGCTCCGCCCCATCTTCTGCAGCCCCTGGAACAAGCCGTTCCACCACTTCGGCTGCGGCGCTGCTGCGGCGCTGCTCGCAGTCATCGGCGTCCCTCCTGACCGGCCCGTTTTTGGCAGTTGCAACACGTGCGGCACACTGGTGTAGACCAGTTGTGGGCAGGTTGTCGCTGATCGTCATCATTCGGTAGGCGGCGGTCATGTGCTCGCGTAGCTGGGCCAACCGTGCGTTACCGTGACAACGCGGAACGCGTACGAGGGCACCCCGCACGCACCGGCCGCCGAGACTCGTTCTTCGTAGAACTTCAGGGAGAAAACATGGCCACCAAGGCTGAGAAGATCGTCGCCGGGCTCGGCGGTATCGAGAACATCGAAGAGGTCGAGGGCTGCATCACCCGCCTGCGCACCGAGGTCACCAACCCCGACCTGGTCGACGAGGTCGCCCTCAAGGCCGCCGGCGCCCACGGCGTCGTCAAGATGGGCACCGCGATCCAGGTCGTCATCGGCACCGACGCCGACCCGATCGCCGGCGAGATCGAAGACATGATGTGACCTGAGCCCCCGGCTCACCACGCACCAGCGGACCCCGTCCCGGACCACCCGGACGGGGTCTTGCCGTACCCGCGCACCGGCTAGGCTCGGTCGCATGTCTCGCATCGACGGCCGTACGCCCGAACAGCTCCGCCCGGTCACCATCGAACGCGGATGGAGCAAGCACGCCGAGGGCTCCGTCCTCATCTCCTTCGGAGACACCAAGGTCTTCTGCACCGCCTCCTTCACCGAAGGCGTCCCTCGCTGGCGCAAGGGCAGCGGCGAAGGCTGGGTCACCTCCGAGTACTCGATGCTGCCCCGCTCCACCAACACCCGCGGCGACCGCGAATCCGTACGCGGCAAGATCGGCGGCCGCACCCACGAGATCTCCCGCCTCATCGGCCGCTCGCTGCGCGCCGTCATCGACTACAAGGCCCTCGGCGAGAACACCATCGTCCTGGACTGCGACGTCCTCCAGGCCGACGGCGGCACCCGCACCGCCGCCATCACCGGCGCCTACGTCGCCCTCGCCGACGCCGTCGCCTGGGGCCAGCAGAAGAAGCTCATCAAGGCCGGCCGCAAGCCCCTGACCGGCACCGTCGCCGCCGTCAGCGTCGGCATCGTCGACGGCGTCCCGCTCCTCGACCTCTGCTACGAGGAGGACGTGCGGGCCGAGACGGACATGAACGTGGTCTGCACCGGCGACGGCCGCTTCGTCGAGGTCCAGGGCACCGCCGAGGGCGAGCCCTTCGACCGCAAGGAACTGAACGCCCTCCTCGACCTCGCGGCCGGCGGCTGCGCGGACCTGGAAGCCATCCAGCTCGGCGCGCTCGACCTGCAGACGCCGTAACCGTAACGGCAACCGCCGGGCCCGGCCCGGCGTCTACGCCAGTACGGGCGCACGGTGTCACAACCGCGCGCCCGTCCACGTACCCACCTCTTCCCGGGGGACCGAATGAAGCTCTCGCCCAAGCCGAAGCACCGACTGGCGGCCGTCGCCGTCGCGGCCGCACTCGCCATACCGGCCCTGACCTCCTGCGACGCGATCTCCACCGCGATGGACTGCGCCAACACGGCCGTGGCCATCGCGGACAGCGCCAACGACCTCCAGCAGGCGGTCTCCCAGGCCGGCAACAGCCCGGAGGACGCCAAGAACGCGCTCGACTCGATCGACACCAACCTGAAGAAGATCGGCGACCAGACGGACAACGCCGACCTGGGCAAGGCCATCGACTCGATGACCACAGCCGTGAAGAACGTGCGCACCTCCCTGGAGAGCGGCAACGTCAACCCGGACATCAAGCCGGTCGCGGACGCCGCGTCGGAGATCTCCAAGGTCTGCACCCCGGGCTGACGCCCGCCGGCGGCAGCCCGCTCCAGGGCCGGCCACCGACGGCCGAGGGCCCGGGGCCGAGCACGCACGGCGACCGCGACGGCGGGCCCGCACCCCGGGCCGGGCCGGCGCGACGGCGCGGGATAATCGCGCCATGACCTCCACGCCCAGCCGCCTGATCCTGGCCACCCGCAACGCGGGCAAGGTCGCCGAGCTCCACGCCATCCTGTCCGACGCCGGCCTGCCGCACGAGCTGGTCGGCGCGGACGCGTACCCGGAGATCCCCGACGTCAAGGAAACCGGCGTCACCTTCGCCGAGAACGCCCTCCTCAAGGCCCACGCCCTGGCCCAGGCCACCGGCCTCCCGGCGGTCGCCGACGACTCCGGCCTGTGCGTGGACGTCCTGGGCGGCGCCCCCGGCATCTTCTCGGCCCGCTGGGCGGGCGCCCACGGCGACGACAAGGCCAACCTCGACCTGCTGCTGGCCCAGCTCGGCGACATCGCCGACGAGCACCGCACCGCCCACTTCTTCTGCGCGGCCGCCCTCGCCCTCCCCGACGGCACCGAACGCGTCGTCGAAGGACGCCTCCTGGGCACCCTGCGCCACACCCCGTCCGGCACGGGCGGCTTCGGCTACGACCCGATCCTCCAGCCGCTGGGCGAGTCCCGCACCTGCGCGGAGCTGACGGCGGCGGAGAAGAACGCCATCTCCCACCGCGGCCAGGCCTTCCGCGCCCTGATCCCGGTGGTCCGGGAACTGCTGGGCTGACGCCGCCCTGCATGCCGAAGGCCCCGTACGCGGTGATGCGTACGGGGCCCTCGGCATTTCGTGCGGTTGGGGGGACTCGAACCCCCACGGGTATTACCCCATTTGGACCTAAACCAAACGTGACTGCCAATTCCACCACAACCGCGACACATTACCCAATTCGGACATCGCGCCCGGTTGGGTCGGACTCAGTCTACGGGGCGGCCGGGGTGGGCAGCAGGTTTGGGGCGACGGTTCCGGCACCACGTGTCCGTCAGGGAGTGGCAATTGGGGCACAGGTAGCGGAGATTCTCTTGGCGATTGTCGAGCCAGTCGCCGCTGATGTGGTCGATCTGGAGCGTGATCGACTGCCCCAGCCATTCTCCGGTGTTCCCGCAGCCTCCGCAGGCGTACAGGATGCCGATCTCCTGTAGCGCGCGGTGCAGTCGGGCGCGATTGGTTCGGGGTGCTCCTTCGGGAAGCGTGACGAGGATGTCGGCCGCGACGGTCCTGGTGGACGCGGACTTGGTAGTTACCCACGTGCGTCGCTTGAAATGACCGACATCGAGTCCGAGCTGAGCGACGCGCCGCCGGATGCGGCGGTGATTCACGTCGTTGAGGGGAAGGTCGAGGGCGCGCATGAGATCGGCGTAGCTCATCGCTGCCGGGATTGCCGCGCGTAGAGCCTTCTCGGGGATGGCCAACCGGGAGTTGCGGAAGTGGGTGGTGTCGATGTTGCGCTCCCGCAGCATCTTCCCGAGCGCGGCGCGGGAACGGCCGTCGTCCGGTATGCCCAGGGTGCGGGCCGTGCTGCGGACGCTGTTGGCGGAGGCGGTCGCAAGGGCGAGTTCTTCCGTGGTGAACGGTAGTTCGACGCTGCTCCGTTGCATGCTGGGGAAGTGGCTGATGTCGATGCCCGCGGCCGTGATTCGGCGGACGATGTGGGACAGGGTGCCTGTGGCTGGGGGGATGCCGAGCATGACGGCCACCTCGCGCAAGGTGGTCGATGAGGCCGCAGCGGCAGCTATGGCCGCGTCCGGGTACTTGCGCCACGGACTGCGCTTCGCGAAGTGGCTGCTGTCGATCCCGTAGGCAGCGACTTTCTCTTGGAGGATGCGGCGCCGACCGCCGCTCTCCTTGAGGCCGAGTCGCCGCATCAGGTCGGCCCACCCCCTTGCTTCGGCGACGGCTGTGGCCAGCGTGTCGGGGTCGTACAGGTCGACCATGGTCCGTTCCCTCTCGTCTTCGGCCACGCATGCGGCTCTCGTACGGAGTAACGGGTCGATGGTCAGATGGTTACGGCCGGTTTCGTGCGATAAGCGGAGCGGCCCGCACCGGATGGGGTGCGGGCCGCTTCGGCGGAAGGGCGGGTGGGTCAGATGCCCAGGTCCTTGATGATCTTGGCTACGTGGCCGGTGGCCTTGACGTTGTAGAAGGCGTGCTCGACCTTGCCCTCCTCGTCCACGACCACCGTGGAGCGGATGACCCCGGTCACCGTCTTGCCGTAGAGCTTCTTCTCGCCGTACGCGCCGTAGGCCGTCAGCGTCTCCTTGTCGGGGTCGCCGACCAGGGTGACCTTCAGGTGCTCCTTCTCGCGGAACTTCGCGAGCTTCTCCGGCTTGTCGGGGGAGACGCCGATGACGTCGTAGCCGGCCGTGGCCAGCACGTCCAGGTTGTCCGTGAAGTCGCAGGCCTGCTTCGTGCAGCCAGGCGTCAGGGCGGCCGGGTAGAAGTAGACGATCACCTTTCGGCCCTTGTGGCCGGCGAGCGAGACCTCGTTGCCGTCCGCGTCGGGCAGGGTGAAGGCGGGGGCGGTGTCGCCCGGCTGAAGTCGGTCGCTCATCTCAACAGTCTCCTCGGGAGGGCATCGTTATCCCACGAGACTAAGCTGACAGCCTGTTCATGGGGCACTACGCCCTACAGACCACGACGACGGAGGCAGCGCGGTGCCGGAAGCCAGGACCCCCGCACAGGAAGCCAGGACCCCCGCACAGATCGAGGCGGACATCGTCCGCCGCCGTGAGCAGCTCGCCGAGACGCTCGACGAGATCGGCGTGCGCATGCACCCGAAGACGATCATGGGGGACGCGAAGGCCAGGGTTGCCTCGACGGTCGACCACACCGTCGGGCGTGCCTTCGTCGCGGTGAACCGTCTCGTGACGGACGTGAGGGACGGCCTGCGGCACGAGGACGGGGCTCCGCGGATCGAGCGGATCGTGCCCGTCGCGCTGGCCGCGGCGGGTGTGCTCGGGCTGCTGGTGATGTCGGCGCGCCGCAAGCGGTGACGACCCTGCGGCGTACGGGGCGTGCGGGGGCGGGTAGGTTCGGGGCGTGAGCGAGAACACCACCCACGACAAGCTGCCCATCCGCATGCTGCACGACCGCGTGCTCGTGAAGTCCGACCTGCCCGAGGGTGAGCGGCGCTCGGGCGGCGGCATCCTGATCCCGGCGACGGCCGCGGTGGGCAAACGGCTGGCCTGGGCCGAGGTGGTCGCGGTCGGGCAGAACGTACGGTCGGTCGAGCCCGGGGACCGGGTGCTGTACGACCCGGAGGACCGGGCCGAGGTCGAGGTGCGGGGCGCGACGTACGTGCTGATGCGCGAGCGGGACCTGCACGCCGTGGCCGCGGAGCGGCTGGAGGGGTCGAAGGATTCCACCGGGCTGTACCTCTGAACATGTGAGCTGATGCGGGTGAAAGGGCTGGTGGCCGAGGTCACCGGCCCTTTTCGCCGTCGTTTGCTACGGTGGTGGGGAACCCCCGACGAGACGCGCCGTACCGGGTTGACGACAAGACGACGCACCCCGTTCCGCTCTCGTTCCGGAGGTGCCTGTCATGGCCTGGGTTCTGCTTCTCATCGCTGGTGTGCTCGAAGTCGGCTGGTCGATCGGTATGAAGTTCACCGAGGGATTCACCCGTCTGTGGCCCAGTGTGTTCACGGGCGCCGGGATCGTCGCCAGCATGGTGCTGCTGTCCTACGCGGCCAAGACCCTGCCGATCGGTACGGCGTACGGGGTGTGGGTGGGCATCGGTGCGGCGGGTGCGGCGGTGGTCGGTATGGCGGTGCTGGGTGAGCCCGTCACCGCCGCCCGGATCTTCTTCATCTGTCTGCTGCTGGTCGCCGTGGTGGGGCTGAAGGCGACCTCCGGCCACTGACCGGCTGCGGCCCCGGCCGCTGACGGGCCCGACCCCTACTCCAGGAACGCCGACGGCGGGCGCAGGCCTTCCGTGGCGCCGCCCTGGTTGCCCTGGGTGGTGCCGCCGTCGGTCTGGCCGCCGTTCGTCTGGCCGCCGTTGTCCTGTCCTCCCTGGGTCTGGCCGCCGTTGTTCTGCCCGCCCTGGTTCTGGCCGCCTTGTGTCTGCCCCCCGTTGTCCCGACCCCCGTTGTCCTGCCCGCCGTTGTCCTGCCCGCCCGTCGGCGGAGTGGGCCGCACCGGCGGGCTCGGGCGTCCCGGGGGTGTCGGCGTGCGCTCGCCCGGTGTCTCCTCGGGGGAGTCGGAGGGGGACGTGGGCGGGGGCGGGAGCTGGGCCGCGCCCGGCTGGAGTTCGAGGTCGAAGTCGAGGGGGTCGCTGCCCTCCAGGGCGGCCTTCGTGTACCCGGCCCAGATCCGGGCCGGGTAGCCGCCACCGCCGATGCGGGACTCGCCCAGGGCGCCGTAGAGCGACTGGAGGGTTCCGGTGTCCGGGTCCTGGCCCATCATCGCGACGACGGTGACCAGGTCCGGTGTGTAGGCCGCGAACCAGGCGGAGCGGTCCAGTTCCCCGGTGCCGGTCTTGCCCGCGGCCGGGTGGCCGGCGGCGAGGGCTGCCGTACCGGTGCCGTTGTCGACGACGCTGACCAGCATGGAAGTGGTGGTGTCGGCGGCCTCGCGGCTGACGGCCTGGGTCGGTTCGCGGCCGGGCAGGCCGATCGTGTCGTCGCCCTTGGTGATCTTCTCGAGGAAGGTGTACGGGGTGCGGCGGCCGTGGTCGGCGAGGGTCGCGTAGGCCTGGGTCATGTCCAGGACGCTGGCTTGCATGGTGCCGAGGGCCATGGCCGGGCCGGCGTCGAAGTTCGGGGTGTTCTCCGGGATGCCGAGGGCGACGGCCGTCTGCTTGACCTTCGCGGTGCCGACGTCGACCGCCATCTGCGCGTACACGGCGTTGACGGAGAGGTCGGTGGCGGTGTTGACGGTGATGTTCCCGTAGGACACCTGGCCCTCGTTCTCGGGGGCGTAGCGGACCCGGCCGCCGACGACGGGGCGTTTGTTGTCGCCGTTGTACAGGGTGTTGGGGGTGATCCGTCGGCCGTCCTGGGTGCGGGAGCCGTTCTCGACGGCGGAGGCGAAGACGAACGGCTTGAAGGTGGAGGCGACCTGGTAGTCGTGGCGGGTCGCGTTGTTCACGTACTGCTTGGTGTAGTCGATGCCGCCGTACATGGCGACGACCTTGCCGGTGGCGGGGTCGATGGAGACGCCGCCGGCGCGGACCAGCCGGTCGGCCTTGCGTGCCCCGGGGTCGAGTTTGCCGAGGAGTTGTGCGTCGACGGCTTCGACGAAGTCGTTCTGGCGGCGCTTGTCGATGGTGGTGGTGATCCGGTAGCCGCCCTCGGCGAGGGTCTTGTCGTCGAGGATCTTGTGCGCGGTGATGTAGTCCTTGACCGCTTCCACGAGGTAGCCGCGCTGGCCCGACAGTCCGGCGGCGGGGCGGACCTTGCCGGGTTCGGGGAACTGCGTGGCCGTGCGTTCGGCCGCCGTCAGCCATTCCTTCTTGACCATGCCGTCGAGTACGTAGTTCCAGCGGGCGAGGGCGCGGGGGCGGGCCTGGGGGTGGGAGACGACGTCGAAGGCGCTGGGGGAGTTGAGGAGGGTGGCGAGGTAGGCGCCCTCGGCGGTGGTGAGTCTGCCGACGTCCTTGCCGTAGTAGGCCTGTGAGGCGGCCTGGATGCCGTAGGCGTTGCGGCCGAAGTAACTGGTGTTCAGGTAGCCCTCGAGGATGTAGGCCTTCGACTTCTCGCGACCGAGTTTGATCGCGATGAAGAACTCCTTGACCTTGCGGTTGATGGTCTGTTCCTGGCCCAGGTAGTAGTTCTTCACGTACTGCTGGGTGATGGTCGAGCCGGACTGGGTGCCCTTGCCCGTCGCGGTGTTCCAGGCGGCGCGGAGCATCGCCTTGGGATCCACCGCCCGTTCGGAGTAGAAGTCCCGGTCCTCGGCGGCCAGTACGGCCTCCTGGGCGGTCCGCGGGATCTGGGAGAGCGCGACGTTGACGCGGTTGACCTCTCCGTCGCGGGCGAGCGGGGAGCCGTCGGAGTAGAGGTAGACGTTCGACTGCGCGGTGGCGGCGGCGTTGGCCGGCGGGATCTCGACCAGCACGTAGCCGGCGACGAGGGCGCCGCCGATCAGCAGCGCGATCAGCAGCAGGCCGCCCAGGACCATGCGCCAGGTGGGGAAGAGGCGGCGCCAGCCGGTCCGCTTCCGGCGGGGCTTCCCGCCGGGCGCGGCGGCCGGCTGCGGGCGGGCCCGGGCCGGCGGCCGCTCACCGGGTGCGTCCGGGTCGCGAGGGGTCCAGCCCGGTGGGGGTGACTGGTCGCTCATCTCCAGGGCTCCTCGGCGCCGTGCGAAATATCCACTTCTGTACCTCATGTTGTCTACCCGATGACCGGTGATTCCGAGCCGGACGGGCGTAAATCGGTCGCGTGGATCGCCCCTCCGCACTAAGCTCGCGCGCTTTGGCCGAGGTGGGTACGACGTGGGAACGACCTGGGAAACGGAGGGGTGCGGTGGAACGCGGAGCGGCTCGCACGACGGGTCCCGGAACGGGCCTCGGAACGGCTCGCGGTCCGGGCCGGAGCATCACTGACGGAGCGCGTCTCTACCTGGCGGTCGCCGCGGGCGGATTCCGGCGCTACGCCACGTACGGAACGGCCACGCTGGCAGGGGTGTTCACCAACACCGTCTTCGGGTTCATCGTGGCCTACACGTACGTCGCGCTGTGGGACGAGCGGCCCGGACTCGGCGGCTACGACCAGGCGCAGGCCCTGACCTTCGTATGGGTGAGCCAGTCGCTGCTCGCCGCCGGGGCGTTCATCGGGGGCGGCTTCCAGGAGGAGATGCAGGAGCGCATCCGGACCGGGGACATCGCCGTCGACCTGTACCGGCCCGCGGACCTCCAGATGTGGTGGCTCGCCGCCGATCTGGGCCGGGCGGGCTTCCAGTTGCTGGGGCGCGGCGTCGTGCCGCTGCTGGCGGGGGCGCTGGCCTTCCCGCTGGCGCTGCCCGTCGATCCGGCGCGCTGGCTGCTGTTCCTGGTGTCCGTGGTGCTCGGACTCGTCATCAGTTTCGCCGTGCGCTACCTGTTGGGCCTGGCCGCCTTCTGGCTGATGGACGGGGCCGGGGTGAACCTGATGGCCACCGTCATCTCCATCTTCTTCTCCGGTGTGCTGCTGCCGCTGACCGTGTTCCCGGGCGCCTTCGGCGAGTTCGTCCGGCTCCTGCCCTGGGCGGCGATGCTCCAGGTCCCGATGGACGTGCTGCTGGGCAAGCACGCGGGGGCCGGGGGTGCGGCCAGGGCGCTGGGGTTCCAGCTGGCGTGGGCGTTCGTACTGCTGGGCGCGGGGCGGATGTTGCAGTCGGCGGCGACGAGGAAGGTCGTGGTGCAGGGTGGCTGAGGCAGTGGTGGAGCGGGACCCCGGGCGGGGTCCCGCGGTCGCGGAGGCGCCGGGCGTACTGGACGTGCCGCGGCGCAGCCGGACGCGGGAGGGGTTGCGCGGCTACGGGCTGATCGCGGCGATGTGGATCCGGTCGACGATGACGTACCGGACGTCGTTCTTCCTCTCGACCTTCGGGAACGCGGCGATCACCCTCCTCGACTTCGTCGCGATCTACATCATGTTCTCGCACGTGGACGTCCTCGGCGGGTTCACGCTGCCCGAGATCGCCCTGCTGTACGGGTCCTGTTCGGCCTCCCTGGGCCTGGCGGACCTGCTGATGGGCAACACCGACCGGATCGGCCAGCGGATCCGGGACGGCTCGCTCGACACCATGCTGGTGCGCCCGGTCCCGGTGCTCGCCCAGGTCGCGGCCGACCGGTTCGCGCTGCGCCGGCTGGGACGGATCGGGCAGGGGGTGGGGGTGCTGGCCTGGGCCGTCGTGGTGCTGGACGTGGAGTGGACGCCGGGGCGGATGCTGCTGGTGCCCGTGATGGTCGTGGCCGGGGCGGCGATCTTCGCGGCGGTGCTGGTGGCCGGTGCGGCCTTCCAGTTCGTGGCCGGGGACGCGGCGGAGGTGCAGAACGCCTTCACGTACGGCGGCTGCACGATGCTCCAGTACCCGCCGACGGTGTTCGGGAAGGACCTGCTGCGCGGGGTGACCTTCGTCGTACCGCTGGCCTTCGTCAACTGGCTGCCCGCCCTGTACATCCTGGGGCGGCCCGATCCGCTGGGGCTGCCCGGATGGGCCGCGTACGCGAGCCCGCTGGTCGCCTTCCTGGCCTTCCTGCCCGCGTCGCTGGCGTGGCGCGCGGGTGTCCGTTCGTACCGAAGCACGGGGAGCTGACCGTAGATGGCAGAAGCACTGATCGCACTGGAGCAGGTCGAGAAGGTCTTCGACGTACGGCGCCGGGTGGGCCTGATGCGCCGGGAGAAACGCCAGGTCAGGGCGGTGGACGGGATCAGCTTCGAGGTGGCGCGGGGCGAGATGGTCGGCTACATCGGGCCCAACGGCGCCGGGAAGTCGACCACGATCAAGATGCTCACCGGCATCCTCACCCCGAGCGGCGGCCGGCTGCGGGTCGCCGGCATCGACCCGGCGCGCGAGCGGATGCGCCTTGCGCACCGGATCGGGGTGGTGTTCGGGCAGCGCACCACGCTGTGGTGGGACCTGCCGCTGAAGGACTCCTACGGGCTGATGCGGCGGATGTACCGGATCCCGGCGGAGCGGTTCGCGCGGAACATGGAGCGCTGCGTGGACCGGCTGGACCTGGCCGAGCTGCTCGACGTACCGGTGCGTCAGCTGTCGCTCGGCCAGCGGATGCGCGGGGACATCGCGGCGGCGTTGCTGCACGATCCGGACGTGCTGTACCTGGACGAGCCGACGATCGGGCTCGACGTGGTGAGCAAGGCGAAGGTACGGGGCTTCCTGCGGCAGTTGAACGAGGAGCTCGGCACGACGGTGCTGCTGACCACGCACGACCTCCAGGACATCGAGCAGCTGTGCGAGCGGGTGATGGTGATCGACCACGGACGCCTGATGTACGACGGGCCGCTGGGCGGGCTGCACGCGGCGGGGTCGGTGGCGGAGAGCGAGCGGACGCTGGTGGTGGACCTGGAGCGGGAGCTTGCGCCGATCGAGGTGGCGGGGGCGCGGGTGGTGCGGGTGGAGGGTCCGCGGCAGTGGCTGGCCTTCCCGGCGGGGGCCTCGGCGGCGCCGCTGGTGGCGGCGGTGGCGGCGGACTACCCGCTGGTGGACCTGTCGGTGCGGGAGCCGGACATCGAGGACGTGATCGCGCGGATGTACGCGGGACGGGGCTGAGCGGCTTCCGCTGGACGGGGCCGCGGTTTCCGCTGCGCGGGGCCGCGGGGGAGGCCGTCTCAGGGGTGAGCCGGGGTCTTTGTCAGGGGCTGATCAGGGGCAAGTCATACAACTCCCCTTGATGACTGCATAGGCTGGTGCGCATGAGTGACGAGCGGCCGGAGAAGCCGTTGCCGGAGCTGAGGGCGTCGGACGCCGACCGGGACCGGGTGGTGGAGCGTCTGCGGGACGCCGTCGCCGAGGGCCGGCTCGACATGGAGGAATTCGAGGAGCGGCTGGACGCGGCGTACAAGTCCCGGACCTACGCGGAACTGGAACCGCTGACCCGGGACCTGCCGGCCGTGCCGGGGGCTGCCGCCGGCCCTGCGGGGCTGCCTGCGGCCGCGGCGGCCGGGGCGTCCTGGCCCGCCTCCCGGATCGGCGGGGCGGGGTCCTCGTCGACGGCCGTCGCCGTCATGTCGGGGTTCCAGCGCAAGGGGCGGTGGACGGTGCCCGCCCGTTTCAACGCGGTGGCGTTCTGGGGCGGCGGGGAGATCGATCTGCGCGAGGCGAACTTCGCGGAGCGGGAGGTCGTGATCACCTGTGTCGCCATAATGGGCGGCATCCAGATCACCGTGCCGCCGGGCGTCGAGGTCGACGTACGGGGCCTGGGCGTGATGGGTGCCTTCGACCAGGGCGACTCCCCGGGCCCCACCCTGCCGGGCGCTCCGCGGGTGGTGGTGACCGGCTTCGCCTTCTGGGGCGGCGTGGAGATCAAGGTCAAACCCCCGAAGCCGTTGCCGGGTTCCCCTAAGGAGCTCTAGCCGGTTCCCCTGCGGGGGGCTTGGCGGGGCTTGGCGTCTGCGGCGCCGTTGCACGGGGCTCTGCCCCGGACCCCGCGCCTCAATCGCCGGCGGGGCTGGGTTTGGCCTTGGCCCTGGCGGGGGCTTGGCGGGGTGTGGGTCGGTGCCGCTCCGGAGCGTCTCCTCGGCTCGCGCACTGAGCCCCGGCTACGACAGTCCGGCCCGGGTTGCGCGCTCGTCCTGCGGGGACTCTCCTGCGCGACCCCGCCCCACGCCCGGGCTCCGGAAGCGGAAGCCGTGGCGGAGGGGAGTGGGGACGCGCAGGGTTGTCCCCGCAGGACGAGCGCGCAACCCGGGCCGAGGACGTCAGGTCAGGCTCAGTGCGCGAGCCGAGGAGACAACCCGGAGCGGCCCCGCGGACCGACCCCACCGACCAGGCCACCTGCCCCCCAGAGGCGAAGCCAGGGCCAAATCCAGCCCCGCCGGCGTTTGAGGCGCGGGGTCTGGGGCGGAGCCCCAGGGGCCCGGCCGCAGCCGAACCCGACACCGCCGAGCCGCCCCCCGCAGGGGCCCCGGTGCACCCTCGCGGGAGCGACCTGGCGTGGCGGGAACTCCACGCGGCTCCCAGGAGTCGGATGCTATGGAGACAAACCCGGCGCCCCGGGGGAAGGCAGGAGCACGTGGACAACCGCACCACAGCCGGAGGCAGAGGCACCGCCCCACCGGCCCCGCCACCGGCACCAGCCCCGCCACCGCCACCGCCGCCACCCACCCGCGGAGCGTTCGTGTTCAGCGCTGCCGACGAGGAGCGCCGGCGCGGCGTCCGCCGGATGAAGGCCACCGCGACCGGCCTGCTGGTCCTGGTCGCCCTGGTCTACGTCCTGGCCAAGTGGGCACAACGCACCGGCTCCGGCGACTGGGCCGGTTACGTGGCCGCCGCCGCCGAAGCCGGCATGGTCGGTGCGCTCGCGGACTGGTTCGCCGTCACCGCCCTCTTCCGGCGGCCCCTCGGCCTGCCCATCCCGCACACCGCGATCATCCCGACCAAGAAGGACCAGCTCGGCATCTCCCTCGGCGAGTTCGTCGGCGAGAACTTCCTCTCCTCCGACGTCGTCAGGGTCCGCCTCCACGCCCTCGGCATCGGTGGCCGGCTCGGCGCCTGGCTGGCCGAGCCCGCGCACGCGGACCGGGTCACCGCCGAGCTGTCGACCGCGCTGCGCGGGGCGCTGACCGTACTGCGCGATTCCGACGTGCAGGCGATCGTGGGCGAGGCCGTCACCCGGCGTGCCGAGACCGCCGAGATCGCGCCCGCGATAGGCAAGACCCTGCAGCGGGTCGTCGCCGACGGCGGCCACCACCGGGCCGTGGACCTCGTATGCGCCAAGGCGCACGACTGGCTGGTGACGCACGGGGAGTCGGTGATGGACGCGGTCCAGGGCGGGGCGCCGGGCTGGACCCCGCGGTTCGTGGACCGCAAGATCGGCGACCGCGTGTACAAGGAGCTGCTCCGCTTCGTCACGGAGATGCGGGACATGCCGGAGCATCCGGCGCGCGGGGCGGTGGACCGTTTCCTGACGGACTTCGCGGCCGACCTCCAGTCGGACACCGAGACCCGGGCCCGGGTGGAACGGCTCAAGTCCGAGCTGCTCGCGCGGGGCGAGGTGCAGGACGTGATCGCCTCCGCCTGGACGGCCATCAGGTCGATGATCATCTCGGCGGCGGAGGACGAGCAGAGCGAGCTGCGCCTGCGGGTGCGCGCCTCGCTCATCTCGCTGGGCGCGCGCCTGGCCACCGACGGCCGTCTCCAGAACAAGGTGGAGGGCTGGATCGAGGGCGCGGTGGTGTACGTCGTCACCACGTACCGGACCGAGATCACCTCGCTGATCACGGACACGGTGGCCGGCTGGGACGCCGAGCACACGTCCCGGAAGATCGAGGCCCACATCGGCCGGGACCTGCAGTTCATCCGGATCAACGGCACGGTGGTCGGTGCCCTGGCGGGCCTGATGATCTATACGGTGTCCCGGGCGTTCGGGGTGTAGCCGGGGCGGCGGCCCCGGCACCCCGAGGCCGTGTCCGCTTTCCGGGCCGTCTCAGCCGCGGTCGGCCACGGCCCAGGACGTGGCGGCGACGACCCCCGCCGCCCCGATGACGGCCGGCCACGCGCCGACCTTCTTGGCCAGCGGGTGCGCGCCGGCGAACCCGGCGAGGTACAGCGTCCCGAGCCCGGCCGCCGCGGGCACCCCGCCCCGCCGGTGCCATTCGCGTCCGGCGGCGATCCCGGCGGCGCCGAGGACGACACCGCCCAGCGGCCGCTTCCCGGTCCACCGGGCGACGGCGTATCCGCCGAGCAGTCCGGCCGCCGCCACCACGGAACTGGGTACTCGCGCCATGTCTGAACTCCCTGGTTGTTCTCGTCCTGCGAACGGTCCTACGAGGCTAACGCGGACGCCTCGCCACCCGGCGGGCGCCCAGCGCTCCCAGCACGAGCACGGCCCCGCCGATCACGGCGTCCGGCACGGCGTCCTGCACGGTCCGCGGCAGCAACGCCACGACGCCCAGGACGAGAAGGAAGGCGAGCGCGCACCAGCCGGCCGCGCGAAGCAGTCTGTCCACGGCTGTTCAACGCGGCCGCCGGGATTCCCGACACGGAGGGCGGGGAGGGGATTTGTCGCACACTCTCCGGATCCGTGTGTTGTGTGCTCCTGGAACCCGAGGGGCATAAATTCAATCTCCCCACCCAAAGGGGAAAATCCCCACCCGACATCAGGAGCCAGGACATCGTGATCTGCTACGGACAGGCCGTCCTCGACCTCGCGGACGAACTGGTCGACGCCTACGCCGACGTCTTCTCCGCCCCGCCGTGGAACGAAGACGAAGAAACCATTCGTCAGTTCGCGGCCCGCCTCCAGACCGACTCCCGGCGCCGTGGGTTCCGTACCGCGCTGGCCCAGTCCGCGACCGGCATCGACGGCTTCGCCACGGGCTGGGTCACCCCGGCCGCATTCCCCAAGAACCGCGCGTACGCGCAGGTCGCGGCGCAGCTCGGCCCGGAACGCGTGCGGGAGCTCCTGACCGGCGCCCTGGAGATAGACGAGCTCGCCGTACGGCCCTACGCGCGCGGGCGCGGCACCGGCCGGGACCTGCTCACGGAGATCACCGCCGACGCCCCGGACCGTCGGGCCTGGCTGCTGACCTCCCGGCTGGCCACCGACACCGTGGCCACCTACCGCCGCCTGGGCTGGCACGAGGTCCCGGCCCGCCCCGGCACCGAGACCGGCGTGATCGTCTTCCTCTCCCCGGACCACCCCAACCGCTAGGCCCCGTCCGGGCGACCTCCGCGCCCCACACCATCCGGCCCGGCGCGGCCCCGCCCGTCCTCGTCGGTCGGTCGGTGGCCGATGCTCCGCATCGACCGCCTCCTCCGCCATGCAATCGCACGCACGCAGGCACGCATGCACATACGCACGCACCCGTCCCCGCCGAGGCCGCCCTCCGGGCGCCCGACGGTAGGGCCGCCCCGCGGCGGGGCATACCCGCCGCATGATCACCCCACAGCAGAAGCAGCAGCACCACCGACAGCACCAACAGCACCAGCAGCCGCAGACCAAGGTGGCCCGCCGGCAGCTCAACCTGGCCACCCGCCACCAGCTCGTCACCTCCGGCGTCCCCGACGGCACGATCACCTCCCGTACCCGCCCCGGCGGCCCCTGGCAGCGCTTACTGCCCCGGGTCTACCTCCTGCAGACCGGGCCCCCGGACCACCGCCAACGCGCCCTCGCCGCCGTCCTGTACGCCGCCGAACCCGCCTCCGACCCCCTGTCCGGTGATACGGCCGCCCTCACCGGCGGCGCCGCCCTCGCCCTCCTCGGCGTCCGCGAGGCCCCGGACACCCCGGCCGACGTCCTGGTCCGCGCCCCGCGCCGGCTCACCGGCACCGCGGAGGTCCGCCCGCTCCCCACTACCCGCTGGCCCCGCACCATCACGGTCTCCGGCATCCCGAGCACCCGCCCGGTCCGCGCGGCGGCCGACTTCGCCGCCCGCACCGAACAGCCCGACCGGATCCGCTCGGTCCTCGCCCACGTCGTCCAGGCCGGCTGGTGCCACCCGCACGACCTGCACGCCGAACTCCGCGCCTCCCGCCTCCTGGCCCGTCCCGCGATCCGCGCGGCAGCGGCGGAACTCATCGCCGGCACCCGCTCCCTCGCCGAGGCCCGCGCCCGCGACACCCTGGCGGCGAGCGACCTCCCGACCCCGCTGTGGAACGCCCGCCTCTACACCCCGGACGGCACCTTCCTGGCCACCCCGGACGCCTACTGGCCCGACGAGGGCGTCGCCCTGGAGATCGACTCGGCGGAGTACCACTACACACGCGACTCCTGGCACGCCACCCTCCGCCGCCGCCTGCGCCTGGAGTCCCACGGCATCCTGGTCGTCAGCGCAACCCCGTCGATGATCCGCGACACCCCGACAGAGGTCCTCTCAGCCCTCCACACCCTCCTCGCCCTGACCCACTCCCGCCCCACCCCACCCACAGCCACGGCCCGCGGCCACCAACAACTCACCCTCTTCACGGAGGTGGTCCGACGGCCGCGGCTCGGGACCGCCTAGCTGGCGATGGCGGAGTACGAGGCGACGTCCGCGGGGATCTCGTGGTGCAGCCTCCATTCGATCCCCATCGGCTTGTTGCCCTCGTGGCAGACGTATTCGGCGGGCCCCAGCAGCATCCAGGCCTGGGGGCCGCCGATGTCGGTCTTCTTGAAGCGGCGTACGAAGAGGAGGACATGCGACCCCTTCTCCGTGTGGGTCTGGTAGCGCATGCCCGTGGGTGAGCCCTCAGACGTGGTGTTCTGCGACTCCCAATGGAACTGGAACTCGCCCATTGCGTAGTCCTTGTACTGGGTCTGAGGCGAGAAGTCCTTCACGTCCTTCTCCAGGGTGATGAAGAGGGCATCCGTCTGGATTCCCTCGCACCACTTCACTCCCTCGCGGAAGTGCCCAGGGAGGAATCCGCCGAGAGCCGCCTGACCCAAGGCGGGAAGGATCTCTTCGCGGCTGTACGAGGCGTGCACCGCCAGCGGCAGTGTCGCGTGGTCGCCGGTCAAGGGGAGGGGGACGTGCTCGGCCTGGTCCAAGTCGTGGGCGAGGACCTGCCGGAGCTCGTTGCGGAAGGCGTGCTGCGGCTGGAGGGAGGAGAAGGCCTCCTGGTAGTCGGAGAATTCACCTCCGAGCGGCCAGAGGGAGAAGAAGAACATGCGGGCGTATGCCTGCCCTCGCTCGTCGAGCTGGTCATACGCCGGCGCGTCGTCGTCGAGCAGTGCGGTGTAGGCGCGTATCCGATCCGGATCGTCCACGTGCAGGAAGGCCGAGACGCGCTTGAGGAGTGCTTCTTCTCCCGCCGGTACGGGACCGGTGAGAAGTTTCGCTCGGCGCAGCAGCCCGGTCCAGGAGTTGCCGTTCCCTCGGTACACCTCGTTGATCCGGCGACCGCTTTCCTGGAGGTACGCGGCCAGCTTCGTTTCGCCGTAGGCCGCTACTTCCCGGGTGAGCTGGGTGACGTTGACGTTGATCTGACCTCGGATGTTCTCGATGATCAGATCCTTGGCCTTGCTCTCCAGGATGATCTGGCAGCCGGAGGGGAGCTGCGGAAAGTCGTTCTCGATGGTGGCCAGCAGGCGGTTGCGCGTGAGGTTGGTCAGTGCGCGGAACTGCTCCTCGAACCGGAACTCCTTGCGGTGCTGGCCGATGAAGTCAAGGACGGTCAGGACGGGCTTGTTCTCACTGCGGCGCAGGCCGCGGCCAAGCTGCTGGAGGAACACGGTGGCGCTGGAGGTCGGTCGTAGAAGGAGCAGGGTGTCCACGTCAGGGACGTCGAGGCCCTCGTTGAACAGGTCCACGGAGAAGATCACATTGAGTTTCCCGAGCTTGAGCGCTTCGAGAGCTGCCTTGCGCTCCTCGCGGGGTGTCTCACCGGACAGGGCCACGGCGTGGAAGCCTGCCTGGTTGAAGAAGTCGGCCATGAAGTGCGCGTGCGATACGGATACGCAGAAGCCGAGGGCGCGCATCGTCTCCGGGGTGCTGAGCTTCTCCTGGAGGGCGCGGATGACGAGCCGGGCTCGTGCGGCGTTACCGGTGAACAAGGTGCTGAGGGCGTGGGAGTCGTAGGATCCCCGCTTCCACGCGACGGCACTCATGTCGGTGCTGTCGGTTATGCCGAAGTAGTGGAAGGGGCAGAGCAGGTCGTTCTCCAGGGCCTCCCAAAGGCGCATTTCGGCGGCGATGCGTCCCTCGAAGAACTCGTCCTGGATGTTCCGGCCGTCCATGCGCTCGGGTGTGGCCGTCAGCCCCAGGAGTTCCTTGGGGGAGAAGTGGTCGAGCACTCGGCGATAGGTGGGGGAGGTGCCGTGGTGGAACTCGTCGATGACGATGACGTCGAAGTGTTCCGGGGAGAGACGGTCCAGGGTGCGAGCGTTCAACGACTGGACGCTCGCGAAGACGGTCTCCCACGCCTTCGGCGTTTTGCCGTCACACAGCAGCTCACCGAAGTTGGCGTCGACGAGGACGTCCTGGTAGGTGCGCAGGGACTGCTCGAGGATCTCCTTGCGGTGGGCGATGAACAGCAGACGCAGCTTGCGGCCCAGCTTTGTTTGGAGCTGCTTGAAGTCGAGTGCCGCCATGACGGTCTTTCCCGTGCCTGTTGCCGCGACCAGCAAGTTCGCGTGTCGGTCGTGCACCGTGCGTTCGACCTCTAGGCGCTCCAGCATGTCGCGCTGGTGCGGGAAGGGGCGGACCTCCAGGCCGGACAGGCTGATGACTTGGGCGGCATCGCGGTCCTTGCTCGAACTGCCGGCGATCTGGAGGGCGTTGTCGAGGCGTTCGGCGTCGCGGTCCGGGTCGTAGGACTCGAAGGCCCGCTCGCTCCAGTAGGCGTCAAAGGTGGCTTCGAACTTCCGCAGCACGTCCGGGGTCGCGACCCCGGAGAGCCGGACGTTCCACTCCAATCCATCGAGGAGCGCGGCCTTGGAGAGGTTGGAACTGCCGACGTAGGCCGTGTCGAAGCGGGAGTGGCGGCGGAAGAGCCATGCCTTGGCGTGGAGCCGCGTGGACCGCAACTCGTAGTTGATCTTCACCTCGGCGTTGAACTCGCGTACGAGGCGGTCCAGTGCCTGACGCTCGGTGGCACCGATGTACGTCGTGGTGATGACGCGGATCGGGACGCCCCGGGCGGCGGCTGCCTTGAGCGGTTGTTCCAGTACGCGTAGCCCGGTCCACTTCACGAAGGCGCAGAGCAGGTCGATGCGGTCCGCGGTGGCCAGTTCGGCCCGGAGCTCGGAGCCAAGGCTCGGGTCCTCGGGGGAATTGGTGATGAGCGCGGTTTCCGACAGCGGAGTCGAGGGGCGAACGGAGTAGTCCTCGGACGCGGCACCACCAGCGACGGCGAGCAACTGGCGCGGGCCTTCGACGAGGGGTCCCGCCCATTCCTCGGACTCCTTCGGGCCTTCGAAGGAGCTCAGGGAGTGGAGGATCTCGTTCGCAGCACGTACCTGGTCGTCGGGCGTCAGCCTCTTCAGGACCTCGCCGATCGCGCGCGCCACGTGTCGGGTCAGCACGTGCTGGGACGACTCGCCGCTGACCTGGTCGGCTATGACGACGCTCCCTGCGGCGATCAGTTCCTTGAGCTGCTCCTCCAGCGCACTGGTGATCAGGGTTTCGTGCAGTCCGGTGACTGGCTTCGAGGTGCTCGGGCGGGGGCCAGACATCACGGAATCTCCTCAGGTGTTGATCATCGCTGCCTCCTTGTATCAAGGCCGACCGACAGCAGCGGGCGAAATATGGCGCAGCAACCCCTGAGGAGAGTTCATCTCGGTCAGATAATGACCGGATTTGTTCAGTCGTTGGTGCCGTGGCACTCCGCGTACGGCTTGCCTGAGGTGCACCAGCAGGGGGTAGTGGGGGTGGGGGGCCAGGGGGTGGCTTTGCCGCGGGCGGCCAGGGTGGTGGCGTATTCGGCCAGGAGGGACGGGGAAGCCGGGGAGGTCTTTTCCGAGGCGGCGAAGGCCTCGTAGGAGGGGACGCTCGCGGTGACGATGCCGAGGTTGGTCGTGCCCGAGGCGGCGAGGGCGCGCAGGGAGGACTCCACGGCCAGCAGGTGGGCCTCGTGCGTGGGGTACTCGGCGGCGAGGGTGGGGTAGCTGGTGAGGAGTTCCGCCAGCTCGCGCGCGGGCCAGTGCAGGATCGCCACCGGGAAGGGGCGGGAGAGGGCGGCGCGGCGGTCGCCGAGTTCGGCGCGCAGGCGGGCGATCTCGGCGCGGAGTTCGGCCGGGTCGTCGGAGCCCAGGGCCCAGATCCGCTTCGGGTCGTGGAGTTCGTCGAGGGGGATCGGGCCGATGTGGCGGGTGTCCGCGACCATGTCCCAGTCGTCGTGCGGGCGCCCGAGGAGGCGGCGGACCCGGTGGCGGCCCGTGAGCAGGGCCGTGGTGGCCGGGGTGAGGGGGGCGTCCTCCGTGATGAGGAGGGTCGCAGCCTCGGTGAAGCACTCGTGCGAGGCTTCCAACTCGTCGTGGGCCTCCAGGGCTTCCGCGATGACCTCCCAGGGCGCGGGGTCCTTGGGGGCCGCGGCGCGGATGCCCGAGATCAGGGCGCGGGCCTCGGGCTCGTGGCCGTACTCCCAGAGGTTCGCCGCCTGCAGGGCCTTGATCAGGTGCGGGTCGGCCGGGGAGGAGGAGAGGAGTTGGTCGTACAGCGTGCTCGCCCGATCGCGTGCGTCGGCCAACTCGAGGTGGGCCGCGGCCTGGAGGAGCAAGGGCTCCTGGTCCTCGGGGTAGCGGGTCGCCGTGCGGATGAGGCGCTCGGCTTCGGCGATGTGCTCGGCAGGCGTGTCGGGGCGCATGGTTCACACCGTACTGCTGCTGGTCAGTTGAAGGGGGAAGTCTTAGGGTGCGGGCCGTGCGGGATCGCGTGCGTGTGGTGGTGCAGGGGGGAGGCCGGCGGGTCCGTCGGGCCGCCGGTGTCGCACGGCTGCTGTGGGTGTGCGCCGAAGTGACCACCACGCTGGGCGTGGTGGTGGCGCTGCTGGTCGTCCATCAGGTGTGGTGGACCAACCGGCAGGCCTTCGCCGCCGCGCAGGAGCAGGTGCAGGCCCTGGAGCGGGAATGGGAGGTTCCCTCTCCGTCTTCCGGTCCTTCCTCCGCTCCGTCTGCCTCTCCTTCTGGTTTTCCTTCGTCGGCCGTGCCGTCCGACTCCAGTGGATCGGTGGGCTCCGGGCCGGCTCCGGCGCCCGTGGGGACCACGGGCCCGCGGCCGCCTGTTCGCCCCGCCGCGCCGCCGGCGGGCACGGAGAAGGCGTACGCGGTGCTGCGCATCCCGCGGCTGGGGATCGCCGTGCCCGTCGCGCAGGGGATCGACAAGCGGACCGTCCTCGACAAGGGGTACGCCGGCCAGTACCCCGGGACGGCGCAGCCCGGGGCGGAGGGGAACTTCGCGCTGGCCGGGCACCGCAACACCCACGGCGAGCCGTTCCGCTACATCAACCGCCTGCGTGCCGGGGACGAGCTGATCGTCGATGTGCGGGGGCGCCGCTACGTCTACGTGGTGGGCCAGATCCTGGGCGAGACCAGCGAGCGGGACACCGGGGTGATCGCGCCCGTGCCGCGGAGCGTGGTGAAGCCGGACCACGGGTACAGCGAGCCCGGCTCCTACATCACGCTCACCACGTGCACGCCCGAGTACACCTCCAAGTACCGGCTGGTGGTCTGGGGGACCCTCAAGTCCTGACGCCCTGCCCGTTGTCGGTGGGCCGGGTTACCATTCGAGGCATGGCCCAGCTGACCTCTCTCGTGTCCACCCGCGCCGCGCGGGTGCGAGCGCTGGCCATGCTGCTGTCGCTGGTGCTGCTCGGGGGAGTCCTCGCGCTGTTCGCCGGGGAGAGCGGGCTGGGTGCCGTCGTGATCGCCCTCGCGGCCACCGTCGCCGTGGGCGCCGAGGCGCTGGCCGCCGCGGCACGTCTCGTACGACCCGTGCCGCCGCACCGCATACGCACCGCGATCCGCGATCGTGAGCAGCGCACGGCGTTCCTGCCGCAGCGCGATCCTGATGCCTCGGGCCGGTCGCGGCCCAGGGCGCCCGGCCGTCTCGTCCTGACGGCCGCGTAGGGGCGCCTACTTCTTCTGCCTTTCCTGTTGTCGCCCCTCGCGGGTCGTCACGCCGAAATTGCGTTCTTTCGACGTTCGACGAGACCCTTCGGAGGGCCCGCGTGTCCGTTTTCACCCACCTTGTTGTCGAGTTGGGCCGGCTGCTGGAGCCGGTACTGGCCGAGTCCGCGACCGCTGCCGCGATCGTGCTGTTCACCGTGCTCGTACGGCTCGCCCTGCATCCGCTGAGCCGTGCGGCCTTCCGGGGGGCGACCCCGGCGGCCGGGCTCCTGCCGATGCTGTTGCAGCTGCCGGTGTTCTTCGTGATGTACCAGGCGTTCTCCTCCTCCGGCGAACTGCTCGGGGAGCGGCTGTTCGCCGCGCCGCTGGGGGCCCGGTGGACCGAGGCGCTGGGGGAGGGGGGCCTCCTCGGCGGGCAGGGGCTGGTGTTCCTCGGGCTGTTCGCGGCCATCGCGGCGGTCGCCGCCTGGAGTGCGGTACGGGGGCGGCGTACGGCCAAGGCCGCCGCGGCGGCTGCCACTGCCGGGGCTGCCGCCGGGACCAGGGCCGGGACCGGGACTGGGACTGGGACCGGGTCGGCCAAGGCCAAGGCCGGGGCCCAAGCCGGGGGCAAGGCCGCGTCGGCGGCGCGGGCCAAGGCCGGGGTCCAGGCGGGGTCCGGGTCCGGGGTGAAGGCCGGGTCCGCGGCCAAGGGCCGGGCCGGTGCGGCGGCCGAGCTGAGTGCCGAGCAGCAGGAGGTCATGCGCAAGCTGGGCGGCGTACTGCCGCTGCTCTCGTTCGGGACGCTGATCACGGCCGCCGTGGTGCCGCTGGCCGCCGGGCTGTACCTGCTCACCACCACCGCCTGGTCGGTGGCGGAGCAGGCCTGGCTCCGGTACCGCAAGGAGCGGACGGAGCGGATGGCCCAGACGGAGCGGACGGAGCCGGTGGAGCGGGCGTAGCGGGAAGAGCGGGCGTAGCGGGAAGAGCGGGACGCGGACGGAGGGGCGCGTTCCAGCCTGTGAACAGGGTCTTGCGGATTGGGTGGACATCTTGGAGGATCGACCAATCCTCCGATGGCCGCAACCCATCGGCCGGCCCTGGGCACGCCCCGGGCCGACCACCCACGACCACGGGAGAATGCCCATGAAGCTGCTGCGTGTCGGACCCGTCGGGTCGGAGCGCCCCGCGCTGCTCGACCAGGACGGGACCCTGCGGGACCTGTCCGGCCTGATCACGGATGTGGACGGCGCCCTGCTCGCCGATGACTCCGTACTGTCCCGGGTACGGGAAGCGGCGGCCTCCGGTGAGCTCCCGGCCCTGGACGCGGAAGGGCTGCGCATCGGCGCGCCGGTCGGCCGGATCGGCAAGATCGTGGGCATCGGGCTGAACTACTTCGGGCACGCGAAGGAGATCGGCGCCGAGCCGCCGGCTGAGCCGATCCTGTTCCTCAAGGCCGCGGACACCGTGGTCGGCCCGGACGACACCGTGCTGATCCCGCGCGGCAGCGTGAAGACCGACTGG
Source organism: Streptomyces sp. NBC_01408 (assembly GCF_026340255.1). Taxonomy (GTDB): domain Bacteria; phylum Actinomycetota; class Actinomycetes; order Streptomycetales; family Streptomycetaceae; genus Streptomyces. Next base: position 2,674,315 of record NZ_JAPEPJ010000001.1, read on the forward strand.
GAGGCCGAGCTCGGCGTCGTCATCGGCAGCACCGCCCGCTACCTGGCCTCCGCCGAGGAGGGCCTTGCGCACGTCGGCGGGTACGCGCTGGTCAACGACGTCTCGGAGCGCGAATTCCAGATCGAGCGCGGCGGCACCTGGGACAAGGGCAAGAACTGCGAGACCTTCACCCCGATCGGCCCCTGGCTGCTGACCGCCGACGAGGTGGCGGACCCGCAGGTCCTGGACGTGAAGCTGTGGGTCAACGGCGAGCTCAAGCAGGACGGCAACACCGCGGACCAGATCTTCCCGGTCGGCGAGGTCGTGCGCTACCTCAGCCAGTTCATGACCCTGTACCCGGGCGACGTCATCGTCACCGGTACGCCGGGCGGCGTGGCCATGGGCCAGCCGGAGCCGAAGCCGTACCTGCGGGCCGGTGACGTCGTGGAGCTGGAGATCGAGGGCCTCGGCCGCCAGCGCCAGGAGTTCAAGAGCGCGTAGCAACGCATAGCCGCGCATAGCCGCGCGTGGCAAGGAAGGGTGAGGGGCGGGGGCTGCCATCAGCGGCCCCTGCCCCGTCCGTTTTCCGTTTCCGCTTCGGTGCCGGGCCGGGGATCAGGCGCCGATCTCGACGGCCACCCCGTCACGGGAGGACCGGCGGGCGGCCTCCAGTACGTCGAGGCAGTGCGCGGCCTCCAGCGCCGTGACGGGCGCGGGTCCGCCCTCGCGCAGGGCGGCGGCCACCGCCGCGTAGTACGCCGGGTAGTCGCCGTGCTCGGTCGGCACCGGGGTCCCGCCGCCGGTCAGCGGGGACTCGCCGGAGCCCAGCCGGCCCCACATGTGCGGGGGCTCCTCACCCCACAGCACATCCGTGCGCGGCCGCAGCCCCTCGCGCAGGGCGCCCTCCTGGGGGTCGAGCCCGTACTTCACGTACCCGGCCCGGGAGCCCAGGACGCGCATCCGCGGACCCAGCTGGGCGGTGGTCGCGCTGACGTAGAGGTGGGAGCGGACCCCGTTGGCGTGGGTGACAGCGATGAAGGTGTCGTCGTCGGTCTCGGCGCCAGGGCGGCGGGTGTCGGTCTCCGCGTAGACCCGTACGGCGGGGCCGAACAGCACGAGCGCCTGGTCCACGACGTGGCTGCCGAGGTCGTAGAGCAGGCCGCCGATCTCCTCCGGGGCGCCCGATTCGCGCCAGCCGCCCTTGAGTTGCGGGCGCCAGCGCTCGAAGCGGGACTCGAAGCGCTGGATCTCGCCGAGTTCGCCGTCCGCGAGGAGGCGGCGCAGGGTGAGGAAGTCGTTGTCCCAGCGGCGGTTCTGGAAGACGGACAGGAAGGTGCCGGTCCGCTCGGCGAGCGCGGCGAGCTCGCGGGCCTCGGCGGCGGTCGCGGCGAGCGGCTTGTCCACGACGACGGGGATGCCGGCGGTGAGGGCGGTGGTGGCGAGCGGGACGTGGGTCTTGTTGGGGGAGGCGATCACGACGAGGTCGAGCGCGTCCGCGTCCCCGTCACCGCCCCCGGCGCGGTCCCACAGCTCGGCCGCGGACGTGGCGATGCGGACGTCGGGGAACTCGGCGCGGGCCTGCGCCTGGCGGGCGGGGTCGGAGGTGACGACCGTGTCGAGGACGAGCCCCTCGGTGGCGGCCACGAGGGGGGCGTGGAAGACGGAACCGGCGAGGCCGTAGCCGATGAGGCCGACGCGGAGCGGGGAGGCGGGGGCGGTGACGTTCATGGCGCCCACTTTGGCAACAGTGTTGTCAAAGTGCAAGGAAGGTGGACAATGGGCAGGTGAACAGGGGTAGTGGGGAGACGCGCGGCGGGGTGAACCTGCCGGCACTGCGCGGGTACAACGAGGCGCTGCTGCTGGATCTGCTGCGCGGCGCCGGGCCGTCGGGGCTGGGCCGCGCCGAGCTCGCCGCCCGTACGGGTCTCACCCCGCAGGCCGTCAGCAAGATCATGGTGCGGCTGGCCGCGGAGGGTCTGGTCGCCGACGCGGGCCGGGCCGCGTCCACCGGCGGCAAACCGCGGACCCTGCTGCGGCTCGTCCCCGGGGCCCGCCACGCGGTCGGCGTGCACCTCGATCGCGACGAGCTGCGGGCGGTACGGGTGGACCTCGCGGGCGTCGTCGTCAGCGAGAGCGCGGGCCCGCTGGACTTCGGCGCGGGCCCGGATGCGGTGGTGGAGGCGGTCGTACGGGCGGTCCTGCGCGTCCGCGATCCCGTCGGGCCGCCGCTGCTGGGCGTGGGCGTGGCCGCGCCGGGCCCGTTGGACCACCGGGCCGGGGTGATGGGCCGGGTGACGGGCTTTCCGAGCTGGGAGGGGTTCCCGCTGCGGGAGGTGCTGGAGGGGCGGCTGGGCCTGCCGGTCCTGCTGGACAAGGACACCAACGCGGCCGCGGCCGCCACCGTCCCGACCGGGGCAACTCCTGCCGCTGCCGCAGCCGCAGCCGCGTCCGGCCCTGGCTCCGCCGCAGCTGCGCCCGGCGCTGGCTCCGGCCCCGGCCCCGCGCCCGGTTCCGCGCCGGGCCCTGGCTCCGGCCCTGGCTCCGCCGCAGCCGCGCCCGGCGCTGGCCCCGGCCCCGGCCCCGGCCCCGGCCCCGGCCCCGGCCCCGGCCCCGGCCCCGGCCCCGGCCCCGGCCCCGGCCCCGGCCCCGGCCCCGGCCCCGGCCCCGGCCCCGGCCCCGGCCCCGGCCCCGGCCCCGGCCCCGGCCCCGGCCCCGGCCCCGGCCCCGGCCCCGGCCCCGGCCCCGGCCCCGGCCCCGGCCCCGGCCCCGGCCCCGGCCCCGGCCCCGGCCCTGGCCCTGGCTCCGCTCCGGCGGGCGGCTCCGCCGCAGCTGCGCCCGGCGCTGGCTCCGGCCCCGGCCCCGGCCCCGCGCCCGGTTCCGCCCCCGCCCCTTCCCCCGCGCCCGGTTCCGCCCCCGCCCCCGGCTTCGCGGCCGCCGCGGCCGGTGCTTCCGTCTATCTGCACGTCGGTACCGGGCTCGGCGCCGGGTTGTGTCTGAACGGCGAGGTCTACCGGGGTGCCCGCTCGGCGGCGGGCGAGTTCGGCCACCAGGTGCTCCAGCTCGACGGCCCGCCCTGCCGCTGTGGCGCGCGCGGCTGCGCGGAGGTGCTGTGCCTGGCGGCGGTGGCCCGCGGCGACCTGCCGGAGGCCGCGCGGATCCTGGGCGAGGGTGCGGCCAACCTGGTCGCGCTGCTGGACGTGGAGCGCGTCTTCCTCGGCGGCCGGGTCGTCGCGGCGGCCCCGGAGGTCTTCGTGACCGGGGTCCGCGCGGTTCTCGCGGCCCGTGTGCTGACCCAGCCCCCGCCCACGGTCGCCCTGGCCGCCGCCGGAGTGGCGGAGGGCGCGGCGGAACTGACCCTGGCCCCCTTCTTCGGTCGCGCCTGACGGCGCCGGGCATCGACCACCACGGCCCACGGCCCACGGCTCACGGCTCGCGCTCCAGCCCCGACCGAGGTCCCGCAGGGACACCGTGCCGCCCTGCATGCCGCGCGGCGCCACCCCGCGGCTTCCGGGGCGGTCGCGCGATCTTACGGATCCCTGACGGGCACGCTGCGGGGCACCCGTAAGGCCCCGCCCGCCTTTAGCGTGATCAGTACATCCCCGCGAGTGACCGGTCGGCGCAGGCTGCGTCGGACACCGGTGTGACTTCAGAGATCCCGAATATCACTGGAAGGCCAGAAAAATGACGGTTGAGACGCTCCCGATCTGTGCTTACCCGGAGTGCACCAATCACGCTGCGGCGCCGACGCCCGGCGACCCGGCGCCTCGTTACTGCGTTCACCCCGACCACAACGCGCTGGGGGCCTTCCGCAAGTTCCGTGCCACGAGGCAGCAGCGCAAGGAGGAGAAGCGCCAGGCGGCCGAGGCCAAGAAGGCCGCCAAGGCAGCGGCCACCGTTCAGACCGTCGCTCAGCCCGCTGTTCAGCCCGCCGCTCAGCCCGCTGTTCAGCCTGCCGCTGAGACCACCGCTCAGCTCATGACGCCGCCCCCCGTAGCCGAGGCGCCCGACGCGGGCCCTGACCGAGCCGACGAGGCGATGGAAGCCGTACGGGGCGGGGCCGGAGCGCGCGACGATCTCATCGCGCTCTTGTCCCAGCTGGCCACGGACCTGCCCGCCTACTTCGAAGAGCTGGCCATCATCACGGACTCGGCTGCCGCCGAGGCGCGCATCGAGACCGTGACCAAGGCCGCGGCCCAGCGGACCCTGGCCGCCGAGCAGCGCACCGCGCTGGCGGAAGAGGCCGCGGAGATGGCCATCGCCGAGCTGGACGAGGGCAAGCAGAGGTTCGAAGAGGAGACGGAGAAGATCCGCAAGGAAACCGCGCAGCAGGTGGCCGACGCCGAGTTCGTGCGTGCCGAGCTCGAACGCTACCGCGAGCGGGTCGGCCAGCTGGAGGTCCGTCTGGACCAGGTGCGCGAGGAGGCGGACGCGGCCCGCCGGGAGCGCGGTGACCTCGCGCTGGAGATCGAGCGCCACCGCACGGCGTGCAGCGCGTAGCCAACGCCTAGCCAACGCGTGGTCGAGGCGCACGGTCAACGCATCGTCATCGACTGCCTCGCGGCGAGCGGAATGCCGCTCGCCGCGAGTCCGGGCTTCCGCGGCTTGATCGACACGACACTCGACGCCCCGCCCCCCGGGCCCCCGCACCACCCGTCTCACCAGCCCTCCTTGACCCCGCCTCCATTCGGGCGTAAACCAGAACAACCCAGGCGCGGCGCGTGACAGGGGTTCGCGCGTGCGTGGGAGGGTGCGGGCAGGACCGGGGTGATTGTCACCTGGTCCGATCATCGTCCTGTCCGGCGAGCAGCGAAGGCCTTCCATGCGACTACGCAAAGCCCTTGCCCTCTCCGCCGCAGTCTCCGCCGCCCTCCTCGCCGCCACCGCCCCCTCCGCCGGAGCGGACGTCGGCAACGGCGGCGGCGCCCGGCCCGCCCCGGCGCTGCCCTCCCGCGCGCAGGCCACCTGCGGGGACGGGAAGAGCACCGCGTTCCCCATCGGCGCGCGGATCCGCGGGGGGCCGGCCGTGTACCGCACCGGCGGCGAGCCGCAGACCTGGTACCTGGACCTGACCAACACCACGGACTCCGAGTGCACGGCCATCCATCCCGTCGTCGTCCTCACCGACAAGGCCCGGCTCCTGCGCCCCGCCCATCTGCGGATGGAGTTCGACGCCCCCGGCGGCATCCTCCCCGTCAGCCTGGAGGGGACCGACCGCGACGAGATCATCGCCGTCTTCGACGGGGGCGACGCCTTCCCCGGCTTCACCGTCGCCGCCGGCGGCTCCCTGACGGTGAAGGTCGGCCTCGCCTTCGCGCCCGACGCCCCCACCGGCGAGGTCGTCGCCGATGCCGCCCTCGTCCAGCGCAAGGGCGACGACGGCGACTGGGTCGGCGAGAGCGGCGGCTACCGGTTCTCCGTCGAGGGTCCGCAGGACCCCGTCGAGGCCGGGTCCCTGGCGCACACCGGCCCCCGCGAGTGGACGTACGGGGCGGGCGCCGTGGCCGCGCTGGCCACGGGCGGCGGCCTCCTGCTGGGCGCCCGGCGGCTGCGCGGCCCCGCAGCCTGACCGCCGCCTGCCGACCGTACGGGCGACCGGGAGTGCGGCCCGTACGTGCGACCGGCGTGCGACCCGTACCAGCGACCGGGCGTGCGACCCGTACCAGCAACCGGGCGTGCGACCCGTACCAGCAACCGCGCGGAAGTCCCTCCGTCCGCCCCGCATAGAGTCCCTCCGTGGAAGAACAGACCCCGCAGCACCGTCCCGGCTCACCCGTCCGTTCCGGTATCCCCGAGCACGGCCGCATCCCCAAGTACTACGCCGTCAAGGCCCGGATCGCCGACCTCCTCGACGAGCTCGGCGAGGGCGGCACCCTCCCCACCGAGCGTGATCTCGCCGAGCGGTACGAGGTGTCCCGCGAGACCGTCCGCCAGGCCCTGCGCGAGCTGCTGCTGGAGGGCCGGCTGCGCCGCTCCGGCCGCGGGACCGTCGTCGCCGGGCCCAAGCTGGAGCAGCCGCTCTCCCTCGCCAGCTACACCGAGGGCGTCCGCCGCCAGGGCCGCCGCCCGGGCCGTACCCTCATCGGGCTGGAGCAGTTCCCCTGCCCGCCCGACCTCGCCCCCGGCATCGGCGCCGAACCCGGCGAGCCCGTCTGGCACCTGGAGCGGGTGCTGCTCGCCGACGACGAGCGGGTCGGCCTGGAGAGCACGTACATCCGGGTGGCCCGCGCACCCCGCCTGGACAGCGATTTCCAGCCGGACTCCTCCTTCTACGGATACCTCCGCGACCGCCTCGGCATCGCCTTCGGCGACGCCGACGAGAAGCTGGAGACGGTCCTGGCGACCCCGCGCGAAGCCCTGCTGATCGGCACTCCGCCCGCCCTGCCCATGCTGCTCATCCACCGGTTCTCCCGGGACCAGGACGGGCGTCCCCTGGAACGGGTGCGTTCGCTCTACCGTGGCGACCGGTTCAGCTTCACGACCCGCCTGCGGCCCGAATAGTCCCGCGCCAACACCCCCGTATCCGGCAGAAAAGGACGTATCAACATCACAGAACGATAACGGGTCTAGTCCAAGTGTCGAGGGCTGTTCACCGTCGCGTTGCCGGGCCGATCCCCCCGGGTCACGGCCCGCGCCCACCGTGGACGACGTGAGAGTCATAGTCGTCGGAGGCGGCGTGGTCGGCACCATGCACGCCTGGCAAGCAGTCGAACGCGGCCACGAGGTCGTCCAGATCGAGCGAGAAGCGGAGGCCCGCGGCGCGTCACTGCGCAATTTCGGCCAGATCTGGGTCAGCGGACGGGCCGGGGGCGAGGAGCTCGACACCGCCCTGCGGGCCCGCGAGCTCTGGGAGCGCATCGGCGCGGAGGTGCCCGGCCTGGGCTTCCGCGCCAACGGCTCCCTCACCCCCGTCCGAACCCCCCGCGAGCACGCGGTCGCCGAGGCGGCCCTGGCCCGCCCCGACGCCGCGGCCCGCGGCTACGAACTGGTCACCGCCGCCGAGGCGCGGGAGATCAACCCGGCCCTGCGCGGCGCCTTCGAGGCGGCCCTGTGGTGCGAGCGGGACGCGGCCGTGGAACCGCGCACCGCGCAGCTCCACCTCCGCGAGGCGCTCCGCGCCACCGGCCGCTACACCTTCCTCCCCGGCCGCGAGGTCCGCGCCCTGGCCGGCCCGGGCGCGGTCCGCGACGACCACGGCGACGTCCACCGCGGCGACGTGGTCGTCCTGGCCACCGGCGCCTGGCTGTCCGGCCTGGTCCGCGAACTGGTCCCCGAACTGCCCGTGCGCCGCGTCCGGTTGCAGATGATGCAGACGGCCCCGCTCGGCGAGCCGCTGACCACCTCGGTCGCGGACGCCGACAGCTTCCGCTACTACCCGGCCTACAAGTCGCCCGCCCTCGACGCCCTCAACGCCGAGCAGGAGCAGGCGCCCGTGGCCGCCGCGCACAAGATGCAGCTGCTGATGGTCCAGCGCCAGGACGGCGGTCTGACCATCGGCGACACCCACGAGTACGAGCACCCCTTCGCCTTCGACACCCTCGAAGACCCCTACGAGCACGTCGCCGCCGTGGCCGAGTCCTTCCTGGGCCGCCCGCTGCCGCAGATCCGCCGCCGCTGGGCGGGCGTGTACGCGCAGTGCACCGACACCACCCGCGTCGTCCACCGCCAGCAGGTGGCCGACGGCGTCTGGCTGGTGACCGGACCGGGCGGGCGGGGCATGACCTGCTCTCCCGCGATAGCCGAGACCACCGCGAACGAACTGGGCTGGTAAGTCACATGAACGATGCGAACACCGCGAAGACCATGAACGCCACCAACGCCACCAACGCCACCAACGCCGCGAACACCACCAACACCGCGAACACCGTGCACAAGCTGGTCGTCCTCGACATGGCCGGCACCACCGTCGCCGACGGCGGCCTCGTCGAGCGCGCCTTCGAGAAGGCCGCCGGACTCCTCGGCGTCGAGCCGGGCACCCCCGACCACGCCGAGAAGCTCCAGTACGTCCGCGACACGATGGGCGAGTCGAAGATCTCCGTCTTCCGCCACCTCTTCGGCACGGAGGAGCTGGCCCGGCGTGCCAACTCCGCCTTCGAGGAGGCGTACGGGGACCTCGTCGACGGCGGTCTCATCGCCCCGCTCCCCGGCGCCCGCGAGGCCATCGAGCAACTCCGCGGCGAGGGCCGCACCGTCGTGCTGACCACCGGCTTCGCCCGCGTCACCCAGGACGCCATCCTCGACGCCCTGGGCTGGCAGGACCTCGCGGACCTCACCCTCTGCCCCGCCGACGCGGGCGGCCGCGGCCGGCCGTACCCGGACATGGTGCTGGCCGCGTTCCTGCGCACCGGCGCGGTGGCCGACGTACGGGAGATCGCCGTCGCGGGCGACACGGCCTACGACATGCTCAGCGGCCGCCGGTCCGGCGCGGGCCTGGTGGCCGGGGTCCTCACCGGCGCCCACGACCGTGCGGCGCTGACGGAGCACGGCGCGACCCACGTCCTCGGCTCCGTCGCCGAACTCCCCGCGGTCCTGGACGCCTTGGCGGGGTCTCGGTGAGCGGCATCCGCTTCGAGTCGGTCTCCGTCGCCTACGGCGGCAACACCGTCCTGGACTCCCTCGACCTGACCGTCGAGCCCGGCGAGGTGATGGCGCTGCTCGGCCCGTCGGGTTCGGGCAAGACCACGGCGCTGCGCGCGGTCGCCGGTTTCGTACGGCCCGTCGCGGGGCGGGTGCTGATCGGCGGCCGGGACGTCACCGGCCTCCCGCCGCACCGGCGCGGCATCGGCATGGTCGTCCAGCAGTACGCGCTGTTCCCGCACATGCGGGTCGAGGACAACGTGGCCTTCGGCCTCAAGGCCCAGAAGGCGCCGAAGGCCGACATCCCCGGCCGGGTCGCGGAGGCCCTGGAACTGACCGGCATGGCCGCCTACGCCAAGCGCTACCCCCGCGAGCTCTCCGGCGGCCAGCAGCAGCGCGTGGCCATCGCCCGCGCCCTCGCCATCCGCCCCGGGGTGCTGCTGCTCGACGAGCCGCTGTCCGCGCTCGACGCGCAGCTGCGCTCCGGGATGCTGGCGGAGCTGGCGCGGCTGCACCGCGAACTGCCGGACGTCTCCATCCTGTACGTCACCCACGACCAGGTCGAGGCGCTCACCCTGGCCGACCGGATCGCCGTCATGGACCGGGCCCGGCTCCAGGACTGCGGCACCCCGCAGGAGCTGTACCGGGCCCCGTGCACGGAGTTCACCGCCTCGTTCGTCGGCAACGCGAACCTGCTGCCGGTGACGGTCGCCGAGTCGGGCGCGGTGTTCGCCGGGCGGGCGCTGACCCTGGACCGGGGGCGGGTGGCCCCCGGCGCCAGCGCCACCCTGTGCGTGCGGCCGCACCTGCTCGGCCTCGGCGCCGGGCCGAACGCCTTGAGCGGCACGATCGCCGAGGTCCAGTGGCGCGGCTCCACGCACCGGCTGTACGTCGACGTCGACGGCCACCGCGTCAAGGCGGACCTGCCCGAACTCCGGGAGACCCCCGCCCTCGGCGACCGGGTCACCCTGCACTTCGAGCCCCGGGACGCGGTGCTGCTGGCCGCGGGGGTGTCGGATGCCTGACGCCTCGCGGCGAGCCGCGCCGACGGCCCGGGCCGTCCCGGCCCAGGCGCCCCCGGCTTCCGCCCACGAGGCCGAAGCCGCCCCGGCTGCCCATGCGGCCCCCTCCGGGGCGGCACGGGGCTCGGCCCCGGACCCCGCGCCTCAAGCGCCGGCGGGGCTGGATGATGCGGCGGCATGGGGCTCGGCCCCGGACCCCGCGCCTCAAGCGCCGGCGGGGCTGGATGATGCGGCGGCATGGGGCTCGGCCCCGGACCCCGCGCCTCAAACGCCGGCGGGGCTGGAATCCCTGGCCCCCGCCCCGCAGGGGGCGGTTTCCCCGCAGGGGACGGGCGCCCCGCAGGGGACCGGGGCCTTCCCCCGCCGAGCCTCCCCGCAGGGGCACCGGCAGGGGCTTCGGATGCCGCGCAGTGTATGGGCCGTGCCGCCCGTGGTGTTGCTCGCGCTGGTGTTCCTGTATCCCCTGGCGCTGGTCGTCCAGCAGTCCTTCACCCCGGAGAACGGCGGCGGGGCCTTCGACGCCTACTCCTCCGTCTTCGCCTCCACCGCCTTCCGCGAAGCCCTCGGCACGACCGTCTGGCTCGCCGTCGGCGCCACCGTCGGCTGCCTCGTGCTCGGTTTCGCGCTCGCGCTGGTGATCGCCTTCGTCCCGTTCCCCGGGGCCCGGGCCGTCGCGAAGTTCATCGACGTCTTCCTCTCCTTCCCCTCCTTCCTCATCACCCTCGCCCTCCTCTTCATCTACGGCACCGTCGGCATGGCCAACGGCGTCTGGACCGATGTCACCGGCGCCGCCGACGGGCCCTTCCACTTCCTGACCACCCCCTGGGGCGTACTCCTCGCGGAGATCACGTACTTCACGCCCTTCGTGATGCGCCCGCTGCTCGCCGCCTTCTCGCAGCTGGACACCGCACAGCTGGAAGTCGCGTCGAGCCTCGGCGCCCGGCCCGCCCGGATCGTCCGGCAGGTGATCCTCCCCGAGGCCCTGCCCGCCCTCGGCGCGGGCGGCAGCCTCGTCCTGGTGATGTGCCTCAACGAGTTCGGGATCGTCCTGTTCACCGGGGCGAAGGACGTCACGACCCTCCCGATGCTCATCTACGGCAAGGCCATCCTCGAATCCGACTACGCGGCCGCCTGCGTGGTCGCCGTCGTCAACATCGCGATCTCCGTCGGCCTGTTCGGCCTCTACCGGGTGGTGAGCAAGCGTGCTGGTGCATAGCAAGACCGGCCGCTGGGCCGCCTGGGGCCTCTTCGGGATCCTCTTCCTGCCCCTCTTCGCGCTGCCCCTGCTCGTCGTGGTCGCGGCCTCCTTCGCCACCCACTGGTCCGGAGCCTTCCCCTCCGGCCCGACCGCCGCGAACTACGCCTCCGCCGGGCAGGGCGAGTCCCTCCAGGCGCTGACCACCAGCCTGGTCACCGCCCTGGCCGCCAGCCTCCTCGCGCTCACCGTCGGCACCTGGGCCGCACTCGCCGCCGCCGGGCTGCGCAAGCGCGGCAAGCGGATCCTGGACGCGCTGTTCGTGCTGCCCGTCGCCGTGCCGTCCGTGGTCGTGGGCCTCGCCGTGCTCGTCGCCTTCAGCAGGCCGCCGGTCCTGCTCAACGGCACCGGCTCGATCGTCGTCCTGGCGCACACCATTCTTGTCACGGCGTTCGCCTACCAGTCGGTCTCGGCTGCGATCGTCCGTCTCGATCCCGCGTACGAGCAGGCGGCGGCCTCCCTGGGCGCCCGTCCCGCGTACGTGCTGTGGCGGGTCAAGCTGCCCCTCCTGCTGCCGTCGCTCACGGCGGCCGCCGGACTCTGCTTCGCCCTGTCCATGGGCGAGCTGAGCGCCACGATGATGCTCTACCCGCCGGACTGGATGCCCCTGCCCGTCCGCATCTTCACCGCCACCGACCGCGGTTCGCTCTTCAGCGGCTCCGCCGTCGCCGTGGTCCTGATGGCCGCGACCCTGCTCGTCCTGCTGGCGGTCTCCCGCATCCGCACCAAAGCCTCGTACCGCTGAGCACCCCCCGACACCGCTGACTCCCTTTCCCCGTAAGGAAGCTCCATGCCCAGCAACCGCAAGCTCCTCCTGCGCACCGCCACCGCCGTCACCGGCTGCCTCGTCCTCGCCGCTTCCCTCACCGCCTGCGGCGGCTCCTCCTCCGCCGACTCCGCGAGCGGTGAGAAGGTCGTCACCGTCTACAGCGCCGACGGCCTCAAGAGCGACAAGGGCGACGGCTGGTACGACAAGGTCTTCGCCGACTTCACCAAGAAGACCGGCATCGAGGTCAAGTACGTCGAGGGCGGCTCGGGCGAGATGGTCCAGCGCGCCGTGCGCGAGAAGACCAACACCCAGGCCGACGTGCTGATCACCCTGCCCCCCTTCATCCAGCAGGCCGACGGCAAGGGCCTGCTCCAGGCGTACGAGCCGAAGGGCTCGGAGAAGGTCAACGGCGCGGACAAGGCCGCCGACGGCAAGTGGACCTCGGTCTGCAACAACTACTTCGGGTTCATCTACAACAAGAAGGAGCTCGCCGAGGCCCCCAAGACCTGGGAGGAGCTGCTGGACGCCAAGTACAAGGGCAAGCTCCAGTACTCCACCCCGGGCGTCGCGGGCGACGGCACGGCCGTCCTCATCAAGGCGATGCACGACTTCGGCGGCAAGGAGCCGGCGCTGGAGTACCTGAAGAAGCTCCAGGCCAACAACGTCGGCCCGTCCTCCTCCACCAGCAAGCTCGCGCCGAAGACCGACAAGGGCGAGCTGCTCGTCGCCAACGGCGACGTCCAGATGAACTTCGCGCAGTCCAAGTCCATGCCGAACCTGGGCATCTGGTTCCCGGCGAAGGAGGGCGGCAAGCCCACCAGCTTCGCCCTGCCCTACGCGGCCGGCCTGGTCGACAAGGCCCCGCACACCGAGAACGGCAAGAAGCTCCTCGACCACCTCCTCAGCGAGGACGCCCAGCGGCTGGTCAGCGAGGTCGGCGGCGGCTTCCCGGCGCGCACCGACGTCAAGGCGACCGACGCCAACGCCGTCGAGCTCACCAAGATCATGACGGGCGTGGAGATCTTCGAGCCGGACTGGGCCGACATCGACAAGAACCTCACGGGCTACGTCGACGCGTGGAAGTCGGCAACCGGAAGCTGACTGGTTACGTCCTGGCCACCCGAGACCGGGACAGTGACGCTTGCCTGGGGGTCCCCCCGGACGAAGTCTGGGGGATGGGTCTGGACCCAGGGGCGCGCCCGCACCGCGCCCCCCGGTCCGGACCCGGCTCACGCCCCCTCACCCTTCCCCGCACCTTCCCCGCTCACCTGCTCCCAGGAGGAGTACGTGTCCACTGTCCTGCCCGGACGGACCCTCGCCGTGGCCGCCACCGCCACGGCCCTGCTCGCCACCGCCCTCGGCGCGCACACCGCCGCCGCCGAGACGGCGGCGGCAGCCACCGACAAGGTCCTCGTCATCGGCCTCGACGGCGCGGTCCTCGACCGCGTCAAGGCCGCCAACGCCCCGCACCTGAAGGGCCTGATGGCCCAGGGCCTCACCGCCCGCAGCACCCTGTACGCGAACCCCATGGGCGCCACCTCCTCGGGTCCCGGCTGGTCGACCATCGCCACCGGCGTGTGGCCGGACAAGCACGGGGTGAAGGACAACTCCTTCACCGGCAAGAACTACACCGCCTACCCGGACTTCCTCACCCGCATCGAGAACGCCAAGCCGGCGCTCAACACGTACGCGGCCGCCGACTGGGAGCCCATCACTTCCACCGACCAGAACGGCCCGATCTTCTCGCCCAAGGTGGACAAGCGCCTCTCCCTCAAGGGCGACCGCGACGGCTACCGCAACGAGGACCCGAAGATCGCCGCCGCGGCCGCCGCCGAACTGCGCGACCAGAACCCGGACGCCGCCTTCGTCTACCTCGGCGAGATCGACGCGGCCGGGCACTCCTACGGCGCGGGCAGCCAGCAGTACCTCGACACCATCGCCCGCGTCGACACCCTGGTCGGCCAGCTCCTCACCGCCGTCCAGAACCGCCCGACGTACGGCCAGGAGAACTGGAAGATCCTGGTCACCACCGACCACGGCCACACCAACTCCGGTGGCCACGGCGGCTCCACCATCGCGGAGCGCGGCACCTTCGTCATCGCCAAGGGCGCGGGCATCGCGGCCGGTTCGGTACGCGACGACGTGAAGCTGGTCGACGTCGCCGCGACCGCGCTCGCCCAGGTCGGCGTCAGCGCCCCCGGCATCGACGGCGTCCCGCTGAACGCCCCGGACGACGACCCCTTCGACACCCTGCGGCCGTCCCTCCAGGCCCGCGTGGACGAGACGGGCATCCCGGCGGGCGTGAAGGGCTTCACCCGTACCCCGCCCGCGGGCTGGGCCGTCGACAACTCCAAGATGGGCACGGGCGGCGTCACCGAATGGGCCGGCTGGGCCTTCGCGACCGACGAGTTCTGGAGCCAGTCGCAGCGCGACCAGTGGCGCGAACTGAACGTCCGCTCCCGTGACGTCTTCGCCGTCGCCGACTCCGACGAGTGGGACGACAAGAGCCACACGGGCACCTTCGACTCCACCCTGATCACCCCCAAGTGGGCAGTCACCGGCGGCACCACGAAGACCCTCAACTACCAGACGCACTACCGCCAGGAGACCGGCCAGACCGCCCAGGTCCTGGTCTCGTACAACGGTGGCGCCCCGACCGTGGTGAAGTCCTACACGGCCGACGCCGTCGCCAAGTCCGAGGCCATCACCCTCCAGGTCCCGGCCGGCGCCACCGACGTCCAGGTCCGCTTCCGCTACACCGGTGACAACAACTGGTACTGGACCGTCGACAACGTCAAGATCGGCTGATCCAGCCCCGCGTGGTCCGGGCTGTGGACGCCCGAAGCGTCCACGGCCCGGCCCCGATAGGGTGGTACAGACCAGCGGTAACAGGCCAAGGTCACCGGTCACAGATCAGAGGTCACGGCCACCGAGAGCGGAGACAGTCCAGTGGCAGAGCGCAAGCCGATCGAATCCTGGCTCACCGACATGGACGGGGTCCTCATCCACGAGGGCACCCCGATCCCGGGCGCGGATGCCTTCATCAAGCGGCTGCGCGAGTCCGGCAAGCCCTTCCTGGTACTGACCAACAACTCCATTTACACCCCCCGCGACCTCCAGGCCCGCCTCAGCCGGATGGGCCTCCACGTCCCCGTCGAGAACATCTGGACCTCCGCGCTGGCCACCGCGAAGTTCCTCGACGACCAGCGCCCGGGCGGCACCGCGTACGTCATCGGCGAGGCCGGTCTGACCACCGCCCTGCACGACATCGGCTACATCCTGACCGACCACGAGCCCGACTACGTGGTCCTGGGCGAGACCCGGACGTACAGCTTCGAGGCGATGACGAAGGCCGTCCGCCTGATCAACGCCGGCGCCCGCTTCATCTGCACCAACCCCGACGAGACCGGCCCGTCCACCGAGGGCCCGCTCCCGGCCACCGGCGCCGTCGCCGCGCTGATCACCAAGGCGACCGGCAAGAAGCCCTACTTCTGCGGCAAGCCCAACCCGTTGATGATGCGCACCGGCCTGAACGCGATCGGCGCACACTCCGAGACCAGCGCGATGATCGGCGACCGGATGGACACCGACGTGCTGGCCGGGCTGGAGGCGGGCATGCAGACCTTCCTCGTGCTGACCGGTCTGACCTCGGTCGAGGACACCGAGAAGTTCCCGTACCGCCCGACCAAGACGGTCGACTCGATCGCCGACCTGGTGGACCTCGTTTAAGTCGTCCGGCTGACACGTACGGCGCCGCTCCGGATGCGGAGGGGCGCGGCGCGCGTGAATCTCCTTGTTGAGGAGGTTCACCATGCGCAGTGTTCCGATCGCCGTCCGTGCCGCCGGGGTGGCCGTCGCCCTGACGGCCCTGTCCGCCGTGGCCGCGCCCACCGCCCTCGCGGTCGGGGAGGACCGCGGCAGCGTCTCGGTCGACCCCGACCCGGCCGAGCCCGGGGCGCAGGTCAAGCTGCGCGTCCAGGGCTGCAAGGGCACCACGGGCGCCGCGAAGTCCGCCGTCTTCGTGGCGGACGCCGACCTGCGCGGCCGCGACGGCGGCCGCAGCCCGCTGTACGGCGACGCGATGATCAGCTCGCACGCCTCGCCGGGCTGGCACTCCGTACGGGTGACCTGCGACGGCCGTGACGGTGCGGTCCACGGCTCCATCGAGGTCAAGCACCGCCGCGACCACCGGCCCGATCCGCACCGTTCGCCGGTCTGGCCGGTCCACGCGGGCGGCGGCGGGATGTCCGCCGAGGTCGCCGAGACGACCCGGCTGGCGGCGGCCAAGAAGGACCACGGGGACGACGGCCCGGGCCTGTCGCACACGCTGATCGGAGCCGTCCTCGCGGCCGTTGCCACGCTGGCCGTGGCGGGCCGCGCGCTGACCCTGCGCCGCCGCCGCAGCGGCGAATGAGCGAGGGCAAGACCTCCGCGGGCGGCCGGCTGCTGACCTTCGCCGCCTGGTCGGTGCTGGTGCTGGGCCTGTGGCTGTGGGGCCGGCAGATCACCGGGGTGCCCGAGCCGACGGCCGGGCAGGCCGGCGGGTCGGTGGGCCCGGCCCTGCCGGCCGCGCACGCCCCGCTCGGCGCGGCCCTGCCACAGCGGGTCGACGTACCGTCCATAGGCATCCAGGCTCCGGTGGTCTCCCGGGGCCTGGACGGCGACGGCGCGATCGATCCGCCGCCCGAGGACCGCCCGGGCACGGTGGGCTGGTGGGGCGCCGGCACCCAGCCCGGCGCCGCCGGGACGGCGCTGATGGTGGGGCACGTGGACACCCGCTCGAAACCGGCGGTGTTCTACGGCCTCAGCTCGGCGCAGCCGGGCGACAAGGTGCGGGTGGTACGGGCGGACGGCTCGGTCGCGGAGTTCACCATCGAGGACGTACGGGTCTACACGCGGGCGGGCTTCGACCCGCACAAGGCGTACGGCCAGCGGATCAGGGGGCGGGCCGAGCTGAGGCTGGTGACCTGCGGAGGCACCTACGACAAGGCGGCCAAGGAGTACACGGCCAATGTGGTGGTTTCCGCGTACCTGACGGGCTCGGGAGCGCGGCCGGCCGGCCCGGTCGCGTAGCTCCTCCCGCCGTGCGGCACGACACGGGACAACGAAGAAGCCCCCGCAGCTTTCGCTGCGGGGGCTTCTTCCGTCTGTGCGCCGCCAGGGACTCGAACCCCGGACCCGCTGATTAAGAGTCAGCTGCTCTAACCAACTGAGCTAGCGGCGCTTGGTGACAGGGAAAACTCTACCCCACCTCCAGAGGTGCTCGTGACCAGCCACGCCCGCATTGTCCGATTAACCCATGTTTGGGCAATCTATCGTGCACGATATGTCTGGCCGTGCCGCATCTGATGACCCGCCAGATGCGGTTCCGGCCGACCAGTGGACGAGCAGGGGAGTGGACGGAACCGCATGACGATGCAGCCGCCGACACGTGTGCAGATGCCGATGCCCGCATTCGAGGAGTACGAGCCCGCGGGCGACTGTGCGTGCCAGGGGTGCACCCTGCGCCGCCGCGCGCTGGCCCGCGCGCGGGCCATACCGCTCCGGGACGGGGGCCACCCCGCCGCCCGCGGGGCCCGCCGGGCGCTGGTCCTGGCCACCGCCGCGGGCGTGGTCCTGGGCGGCGGCGGGGCCGCGGCGGCGCTGACCGCCCCGGCCGGCCCGGCCGCCCCCGGGGCGGTGGCGACGGACGACCCCGGCTCCCCGCAGGGCGGCCGGGCCCCGCTGCACGGCCCCAAGGCGCCGGTCGGCAAGCCCGGAGCCCCGGGCTTGCCGGGCGCACCGGGTGCGGTCAAGCGGATCGACCGGGCGACGATCATCAACCGGGCGAAGCTGTGGCTGGACGCGCAGGTCCCGTACAGCATGTCCGACTACTGGACGGACGGTTACCGGCAGGACTGCTCGGGCTACGTCTCCATGGCCTGGAACCTCGGGACGAACGAGTGGACCGGCAGCCTCGACCGCTTCGCCACCAAGATCACCAAGGAGGAGCTCCTGCCGGGGGACATGCTCCTCTTCCACAACCCGGCGGACCCCACCAACGGCTCGCACGTCGTCATCTTCGGCGGCTGGGTCGACGAGACGCACACGCACTACGTCGCCTACGAGCAGACCAGGCCGAACACGCGGAAGCTGGCGACGCCGTACGGGTACTGGAGCAACGCCGCGAAGTACGTCCCGTACCGGTTCAACGGGGTGACCGGCGGGATCGTGCCCGAGGTCCCGCCGGTCGCCGAGCCGCCGGCGGGCGGGAAGCCGGGGGACGTGACGCCGTTCCCGGGCGCGGCGAAGTTCGGCCCCGGCGCGACCAACGACCACGTGGCGCAGCTCGGCAAGATGCTGATCGACCGGGGCGGGTACCGGTTCTACCCGAAGGGGGTGGCGGACCGGACGTGGAGCGACCACGACCGGCTGGCCACCCAGGCCTTCCAGACCGCGCAGGGCTGGACGGGCGCCGACGCCGACGGCGTCCCCGGCGAGCACACCTGGCGCCTGCTGGTCCAGCGCCAGGGCAAGGACATCCAGCCGCTGGTCGAGGGGGCGCCCGGCCCGGGCGGGGTCCGCGCCTACCCGGGCCTGTCGACCTTCCGCCCGGGCAAGTCCCACGAGGCCGTCGCCGCCCTCGGCCGCCAGCTGGTGAAGAAGGGCTTCGGCAAGCACTACACGTCCGGCCCGGGCCTGCGCTGGAGCGAGGCCGACCGCCGCAACGTCGAGGCCTTCCAGCGCGCCCAGGGCTGGCGCGGCGCCTCGGCCGACGGCTACCCGGGCCCGGAAACCTGGCGCCGGCTGTTCGCATGACGGAGGTAACGATGTACCCCACGCGCACCACGTCCACCACGGGCACCCTCCACATGCCCCCAGCGTCCGCGTCCCCGACGCCATCCCGGGCCGCTGCGGCCCCGGCCACTGCGGCCGCCCCGGCCCCGGCCCCGGCCACTGCGGCCGCCCCGGCCCCGGCCCCGGCCACGGCGGCGTTCGCGGCCCGGGCTGCTTCCCCGGCCCCGGAGCCGCGCCGGGTCACCGCCCGGGCCGCCCAGGCCCATGTGCCGAGCCCGGCCCCGGCGTGGAACGCGGCCCGGCCCGCCTCGGCCCCTGCGCCGAGCCCGGCCGCCCCTGCGGCGGTCCTGGCCACCGCCTCGGCCGCCCAGGCCCCGGCCGGTCCCCCGGCCCCTGCGCCGAGCCGGGCCCGGCCCGCCTCGGCCCCTGCGCCGAGCCCGGCCGCCCCTGCGGCGGTCCTGGCCACCGCCTCGGCCGCCCAGGCCCCGGCCGGTCCCCCGGCCCCTGCGCCGAGCCCGGCCTCCCCGGTCACTCAGGCCCCGCCCGGTTCCCAGGCCCATGCGCCGAGCCCGGCCTGGGTGTCCGCGCAGGCTCCGGCCGCCGCCGATGCCGCCCCGGCTCGGGCCTGGAGTGCGGCCCGGGCCGCCGAGGCCCCGGCGTCTGCCTCGGCTCCGGCGGCGTTCCCAGCCCCGACTGCCTCCCTGGCCTCGGCGCCGAGCAGCGCCTGGGCGTCCGCGCCGACTTGGGCCGCCGTCGAGCCCGGGCCGACCACGACGTCCACGGGGGCCTGGACCCCGTCGGCCCCGGCCGTCTCCCGGGCCCCGGCGGCATCCCCGGCGCCTGGGACGGGCCCGGCTTGGGCCTCCACGCCGAGTCCGGCCGCCGCTGCGGCCGTTCCGGCTCCGGCGCCGTGCGCGGCCCGGGCCGTCTCTGCCTCGGCTCACGCCGGGGCCGCGCCGGACTCCGCGGCCCCGCCGGCCCGGGCGTCGGTGTCGACGGCCGCCGCTGAGGCTGCCCCGATTGTGGACTGGAGCCCGGCCCAGGCGCCGTCTGGTTCCCAGACCCCTGCGCAGAGCCCGGCCCGGGCGCCCGCGCCGAGTCCGGCTGCGACTGAGGCCGTTCCGGCCGGGGCGTCGACCGGGGCCTGGGCCGCGTCGGCCCCGGCCTCGCTGTCGACCCCGGCCGGTTCCCCGGCCTCGGCTCCGGCGTGGAGCCAGGACCGGGGGGCCGGGTCGGGTCCGGCCGCCGCTGGGGCCGTTCCGGCTGCGGTGCCGAGCGCGGCACGGGCCGCCTCGGCCCCAACGCCTGCGCCCGGCGAGGCCGCCCCGGTGCCGAGCCCTGCCCGGGCGTCGGCGCCGACGGCCGCATCCGATGCCGCCCCGGCTGCGGAGTGGAGTCAGGACCGGGCCGCCTCTGCCCCGGCCTCCGTGCCGACCCGAGCCACCGCTCCGGCCCCGGCGCCGAGCCCGGCTCGGGCGTCCGCGCCGGCTCCGGAGTCGAGCGCCGCTCGGGCTGCCTCGGCCCCCGTCCTCGACCCGGCTCCGGCTCCGGCCCCGGCCCCGGCGTGGAGTCCGACCCGGGGGGCCGGGTCGGGTCCAGCCGCTGCTGAGGGCGTTCCGGCGCCGGGTGCGGCGCGGGCCGAAGCGGGCCTCTTGCCGACCACCGAAGAAGATGGCCCCGGCGCGGGCGCGGTGTGGACCACCGGGGCCGTGCGGGTGCCCGGGTGGGCGGTGCGGCCCGCGGTGGCTGAGTACGTTCCGGCTGCCCTACGGCTGGTGGAGTCGGAGTCGGAGTCGGAGTCGGTGGCGGAGCCCGCGGCCGCTGCCGTCACCGCGGCCGGGGACGGGCCGGAGCCGTCGCCGCGCGGGTACGAGGTGCCGGCCGCCCGAACGCAGGCCGACCCGACGGCTGCAGAGGCCCCCCACCCGCAGGATCATGGCCCACGCCTGCAGAGCCAGGCCCCGCGCCCGCAGGGTCAGCCTCCGTGCCCGCAGGGTCAGGCCCCGCACCCGCAGGACCAGCCGCCTCCGCACCCGCAGGGCCATGGCCGGCGCCTGCAGGGCCAGCCGCACCCGCAGGGTCAGGCCCCACAGGGTCAGCCGTCGCGCCCGCAGGGCCAGCCCCCGCGGGACCAACCCCTGCGCCCGCAGGGCCAGGCCCCGCACCCGCAGGCCCAGCCCCCGCAGGACCCGCCCCCGCAGGGCCCGCCCCCGCGCCCGTGGAACACCGGCGGCGAGGCCGCCATCCCGCACCCGCAGGCGCCCGAGCCCGAGGCGGGGCCCGAGGCCGAGGCGGGGCCCGGGCCTGACGCCGTGAGCTCCGGCGTGCCCGGCCCCGGGGTCGTCGAGATCGTTGCCCAAGCGGTGGCGCGGGGCCTGGAGGCGGACGGGGCCGACACGCAGGACCTGCCCCGCACCGCCCCCCACCGGGGCGCGGCGGTCACCGAGGTCCCGGTGCACCTGCCGTTCCGCGCCGAGCCCCGGCAGCCGGCCTCCCCCGCCGCGACCTCCCCCGCCGCGGCCAGGCCCCGCCCGGCCGCCACCACCCGCCCCGCCACCCCCCGCCCCGCCCCCGCACGCCGCGCCCCCCGCGGCGACGAGCGGCTGCGCGAGCACTACGGCCCGGTGCTGCCCGGCTGGATCGGCGTAGCCGTCGGCGGGCTCGCCCTCACCGGCTGCGCGGCCGTGCTCTGGCGGGCCGGAGCCGTCCCCGCCACCCTCGTGGCCGCCCTCGGCGCGACCCCCCGCGCCTACCAGGGCCTGCGCGCCACCCACTGGCCGCCGCTCGCCTTCCTCGGCATCGTCGCCCTGCTCGCCCTCGGCGGGCTCGGCCGCTCCCGGACCGGCCACGCCTGGGTGCTCACCCTGTTCGGCCGCTACCGGGGCACGGTCCGCCGTACCGGCCTGACCTGGATCAGCCCCCTGCTCCTGCGCACCCGGGTCGACGTACGGCTGCGGCACTGGCGCAGCGAACCGATGCCCGCCGTGGACTCCGGCGGGCTCGCCCTCCAGGTCGTCGTGCAGGTCGTCTGGCAGGTCAAGGACACCGCCCGGGCCACCCTCGCGGTCGCGGACCACACCGAGTACCTCGCCGAGCAGGTCGAGTCGGCCATGGCCCGCGTCCTGTCCCAGCTCCCCGCGGACGCCTTCCACGAGGACGCGCCGACCCTGCGCGACGCCGAGGCCGTCGGTGACGCGCTGACCCGGATGCTGGCGGCGGAGACCGAGGCGGTGGGGGTGGAGGTGTACTCCGCCCAGCCGACGCGGATCGAGTACGCCCCCGAGGTGGCCGCGGCCATGCGCCGCCGCCGGGTCGCGGCGATCGACGCGAAGCACCGGGACAGCGTGCTGACCTCGGTGGTGGACGCCGTCGACGACACCGTCCACCGGCTGACCTCGCGCGGGCTCGTCGAGCTCGACGACTACGAGCGCAAGGCCCTGGTGAAGGACCTCACGGTCGCCTTCTACACGGGGCGCTCGGAACAGGACCGGTAGCAGCACCGCCGCAGTACGGGAACGGGTGGCCGGAACCTACCGGACCACCCGTTCCCGCATCGGTATGGACATGGCCAACTCTCGTCAATAATCTGGGACTTGGTCTAGACCTGAAGAACTCGACAGAGCCACTTCATCCCCACGCGTGCGCACGCTCTCGCCGAACTCCCCCCACGTTCAAGGAGCATCATGCGTCACTTCCGCATGCCCGCACGGCGGCCCGCACGGCCCGGACGGGCCCGCGCCGCCGCGCTCGGCCTCGGCCTCGTCGCCGGAATCACCCTGCTCAGCGCCCCCAGCGCGAGCAGCCACGGCTACACGGACACCCCCATCAGCCGCCAGAAGCTCTGCGCCAACAAGACCGTCTCCGACTGCGGCGCCATCCAGTGGGAGCCGCAGAGCGTCGAGGGCTTCAAGGGGTTCCCGGCCGCCGGCCCCGCCGACGGCAAGATATGTTCCGGCGGACTTCCGCAGTTCGCGGAGCTCGACAACCCGCGCGGCGGCGCCTGGCCCACCACCAAGGTGACCAGCGGCCAGAGCTACGGCTTCCGGTGGCAGTTCACGGCCAACCACTCCACCACCGACTTCAAGTACTACGTCACCAAGAACGGCTGGAACCCCGGCCAGCCCCTCACCCGCGCCGCCCTCGACCCCCAGCCCTTCCTCACCGTCGCCTACAACGGCGCCCGGCCCGACATGACCACCGTCCACCAGGGCGCGATGCCGAGCGGCAAGACCGGCCGGCACATGATCCTGGCCGTCTGGACGGTGAACGACACCCCGATGGCCTTCTACGCCTGCTCCGACGTTCAGTTCTGACGACACGTCAGCTAATCTCCGGCGGCATGCGGACGACGACTGCACCCGAAACCGTCGCGGAGCTCATCGCGCGCCAGTGGGGCGACCACCGGCCCGGACTGATGTACGAGGACCCCGAAAGCGCCGAAAGCGCAGTACGCGCCGGAAGCGCCGAGCGCACCGTCCTCAGCCGTCACCGGGCCGCCCGGGAAGCCGCCGCGCGCGCCGCGCTCCTCGTCGACCTCATGCCGCCAGGGGCCGAGCCGCACCTCGGGGTGCTGCTCGACAACGTCCCCGAGTTCCCGCACTGGCTCGGCGCGGCGGCCCTCGCGGGGGCCGCCGTAGCCGGGATCAACCCCACCCGTCGCGGCCCCGAGCTGGCCCGCGACATCCTGCACACCGAATGCCGGATCCTGGTCACCGAGCGCACCCACCTGCCGCTGCTGCGCGGCCTCGACCTGCCCGGCGTACGGCTCCTGGTGACCGGCACCGAGGAGTACGCGGCCCTGCTCGCCCCCTACGCCGCCGCCAAGCCCGGCGAGGCCGTCCTGCGTCCGCCGGGGCCCGCCGACCGGCTGCTCCTCTACTTCACCTCCGGCTCCACCGGCGCCCCCAAGGCCGCCATCTGCACCCAGGGCCGCCTCGCCGGAGCCGGCCACGCCCTGGCCCGGCAGTTCTCGGTGACCCCCGAGGACGTCCACTACGTCTGCATGCCGCTCTTCCACGGCAACGCCGTCATCGCCGACTGGCTCCCGGCGCTCGCGGGCGGGGCCGCGGTGGCCCTGCGCCGCCGCTTCTCGGCCTCCGCGTTCCTGGACGACGTACGGGCCTACGGGGCGACGTACTTCACCTACGTCGGAAGGGCGATCCAGTACCTCCTGGCCACCGAGCCCCGCCCCGACGACCGCGACCACCGGCTGCGCCTCGGTTTCGGC
This sequence comes from Streptomyces sp. NBC_01408, assembly GCF_026340255.1. GTDB lineage: Bacteria > Actinomycetota > Actinomycetes > Streptomycetales > Streptomycetaceae > Streptomyces. Next base: position 2,697,918 of record NZ_JAPEPJ010000001.1, read on the forward strand.
ACCGAGGCCGGTGCGGTGGACGCGGCCCGCTTCGCCGAGCGGTTCGGCGTCCGGCTGGTGGAGGGCTACGGGGCCACCGAGGGCGGCGCCTCCGTCCAGCGGACCCCCGACACCCCGCCGGGAGCCCTGGGCCGCGCGGGGGCGGGGGACGACCTGGCGGTGATCGACCCGGAGACGGGCCGGGAGTGCCCGGCCGCGCGGCTGGACGGGGCGGGGCGCCTGCTGAACGGGGACGAGGCCATCGGCGAGCTGGTCAACCGGGGCCGCAGCCTCTTCGAGGGCTACTGGCGCAACCCGGACGCGGAGGCCGCCCGCACCCGGGACGGCTGGTACTGGACGGGCGACCTCTTCTTCCGGGACGCCGCGGGCTTCCTCTGGTTCGCGGGCCGCACCGACGACCGGCTGCGGGTCGACAGCGAGAACCTCGCCGCGGCGGTGATCGAGAACATCCTGGCCCGCTGGCAGGACGCGGCGGCCGTCGCCGTGTACGCCGTCCCGGACGAGGTCGCGGGCGACCAGGTCATGGCGGCGGTCGCCCTCCGGGAAGGCGCGGCCTTCTCCCCCGCGGCCTTCGAGGCGTTCCTGGCCGCGCAGCCGGACCTGGGCACGAAGTTGGCCCCGCGCTACGTCCGCGTGGTGCCGGCCATGCCGGTCACGGCGACGAACAAGGTCCACCGGGTGGCGTTGCGCCGCGCCGGCTTCCTGCCCGGGCCGCCGGGGGAGGCCGCGCCCGACCCGGTGTGGTGGCGCCCGGCCCCGGCCGCGGCCTACCGGCCCCTGGACGAAGCCGCGTTGTCCGGCCTGCTCGCTGCCTACGCGGCCCAGGACCGCCTGGGCCTGCTGGAGACGTAGGCCGGCGGGACACCCCTGGCGCCCGTACGTGCGCCAGTGCGCCCGTACGCGCGTCTACCGCCCGTACGCGTGCAGCCGGGCGCCCGTGGCGGCGGACGCGTGCGCCAGTGCGCCCACGTAGGGGGCGGGCAGCGCCAGGTCGGAGGTCTGCCAACTGGTGGGCACGCCGGGGACGGTGGTCCGGACGCGCACGGGACCGGGATCGGCCGGACGGGTCTCCACGGCGGACAGGTCCGCCACGATGCCGACGCCCACCGCCTTGAGGGCGGCCTCCTTGCGGGTCCAGCAGCGGAGGAAGGCCCGGTCGCGCGCGACCGGGTCGGGGATCGCGCCGACGTGCGCGTTCTCCGCCGGGGTCAGGGCCTTTGCGGCGAGTGCGGCGGACCAGGCCGGGCGAAGGTGCTCGACATCCACACCGATCCGGTGGGTCGCCACCGCCAGGAGTCCGCAGCCCCTGGTGTGGGAGATGCTGATCCACAGGTCGTTGCCGGGGTGGCGGACGTACGGGGGGCCGTGCCCGGTGTCGGCGCACTCGGGACAGGGCCTGCGCCCGAACTCGACCAGCCCGGGCGGGACGTCGAGGATCCGGCCGAGCACCCGGCGGGCGGCGGCGCGGCAGGCGGTGAAGCCCGGACCGCGGTCGGCGGGGAGCCGGGCGGCCGTGGCCCGCTCGGCATCGCTGAGCAGCGCCGCGTCCGAGGGGTGCGCGGATTCGGCGGTGAGCCACCACCAGATGTCCACGGGCTGGGGCGGGCCGGAGATGACGCCGGGACCGGCCCCGGCGCCATCTCCGGGTACGGGGACTGTGGTTCTGGTCACGTTCGCTGCTTCCCTCGGCGCCCGGTGCGGAACCGGGCGGGCCCCGCGACTGTAGGAGCCGGGGGAGCGGAGCCGCGAGGGTCTTGGCATCAAGGTGCCAGGGGGCGCCCGGATGTCACCGTACGCACGGGTCAGTTCGCCCGTTGGAGCCGTCGGCGGCGGGCGGGAGGCATCTTCCTGTGAATTGACCGGGTGCCGGAACCGGAGTCGGGCCGAATCAAAGCCGGGCGATGGTTCCCGCGTTCCCTGCATTTCCCCGACAATTAAGTTGTTCAACAATCACCCACCGTAGATGCTCGTTGACTGTCCGACTTGGCGCGGGATAGCCTCTGGCCGGGCGCGATGCTGTAACGGGGATGGCGGGAGATCGTGGTTATCGGGAAGACGGAGTCGCAGCCGGCGGTACGGAAGGGGGAGTCGGCCGACGATGAAGTCGGCCGGGCCCTGTTGCAGGTCAAGGAACTCATCGAGGCGGCGAAGGGCAGTCACCCGCACGCCGCCTCCAACCATTCTGTCCGAATGCTGGAATCCGATGAGGATGCCGTCGGCATTTCCTGTCGGTTGATCGGTAGTGCCCGTCAGGACGTGAGCGTGACCGCGCAGACGCCCGGTTCGGAAGCGGCCGCGGTGGCGCTGGCGCTCCTCGGCCGGGGCCGTGGCCCCGACCGCGGGGCCGACCGCGGGGCCGTGCGGGCGCGGCTGCTGTGCTCGCCCGTGGTCGCGCGGTCCGCCGTGTTCCGCGAGGCCGTCGCCGGTTCGCCCGCGTGCGTGGTCAAGGTCGCCGAATGCGTCCTGAACGAGACGGTGTTGCTGGACGGCGCCGTGGCCGTGGTGTGGTCGGACCCGCGCAGTGCCGGCCGGGGGGTGTCCCTCGTCCGGGACCCCGCGTCGGTCAGCGCGCTGGCCTCGCTGTTCGCCGCCGCCTGGAACGGCGCGACGGCGTGGGACGACGTGGCGAGCCGCGTCCGCAGTGAGACGGGGCAGCGGATTCTGGAGGCATTGCGCGACGGTCGCACGGATGTCGTGGCGGCGCGGGAACTCTCCATACCGCTGCGTACCTACCGGCGCTACGTGGCGGAGATCATGCGGGAAATCGGTGCGAGTTCGCGATTTCAGGCGGGAGCGCGCGCGGTGACGCTGGGTCTTTTGAGCAACGAGGAATGAACGTGGGCGACGGGTGCCCGGCTCCTGGGGAGCAGTCCGGGGTCTGCCGGGCAATTGCGCCGGTCGCGCGCGAAATCATGGGGGAATTATGACGGGGGAAGACCGGAAGAACATGCCTGAGACAGAAGAATTCGATGTGACGCTCGGGGACGTGCACGAACTCATCGCGGAAGCGGTGTCGAAATACCGGGAGTGGGCCGACCGGAGCCGGCAGGTCACGCCGGTCGGGTCCGGCTGCCGGGGCATGCGGGAGGCGGCGGGCCGGCTCATCTCCGGCGCGCGGCGCAGCGTGGACGTGGTGGTGGCGGCCGAGGTGGAGCAGGCGGTGCAGGTGTGCACCACCCTGTCGCAGATGCTGGCGGCCGGGCGCGATCAGCTCACGGGCCGCGTGCTGTGCACGCACGCGACCGTGGAACAGGACGCGTTCCGGCGGTTCCTGAAGGAGGATCACCGGCTGCGGATCCGGGTGGCGCCCGTCCCGTACCTGGAGACGGTGGTGGTCGACGGCGAGGTGGCGCTCGTGCGGGCCGAAGGCAGTGCGGACGCGTCCGTGATCCGGGTGCCCGCCGTCATCGAGCCGATCCAGGCCCTCTTCGCCAGCGCGTGGCACACGGCGGCGCCGCTGGGCGGCGCGGTCGGGCCGGGCAGCCCGCTCCTCACGGGCTCCGCGGCGGGCATCCTGCGGCAGTTGCACGCGGGCAACACCGACGAGGCGGCGGCCCGCGAACTCGGCGTGTCGGTACGGACCTACCGCCGCTACGTCGCCGACATCATGGAGGCCCTCGGGACGAAGTCCCGCTTCCAGGCGGGCGTCCGCGCGGCCGAGAGCGGGCTGCTGCCCCGACCCGTCCCGGCGGGGCGCAGGCTGCAGGCCGCGTAGAGGTGTCCGACGGCCCCCTTCGCCGGGGCAGCCGGCGCCCCCTCGCCGGGGCAGCTAGCTGCCAGTTCCGAAGGGCGGGCCGGGGAATTCCCGGTCCATTACCGAACGGTACGACACCTTGATGACAGCTCATCCGGCATAGCTGGTCCGGCCGCACCGGTGAATCTATGGTGATTCGGTGCGGCCGAGACCGCGCATGCCGGCGGTTGTTCCGGCGTATTTCCACCGACCGCCAAGGGGGACGGCCGATGAGCGATTTACTGACCGGCGGCGCCGTGGACCGGCTCGCGGAATTCCGCGAACTGCGGGAGCGGGTTCGGCGCGGTCCGAGCGAACAGGCGACCGAGGCCCAGCACGCCAAGGGAAAACTGACGGCGCGGGAGCGGATCGACCTACTGCTGGACGAAGGTTCATTCCATGAGGTGGAGCCACTTCGGCGGCACCGGGCGACCGGTTTCGGCCTGGAAGACAAGAGACCGTACACCGACGGTGTGATAACCGGCTGGGGAACGGTCCACGGACGTACGGTATTTACCTACGCCCATGATTTCCGAATATTCGGGGGTGCGCTGGGAGAGGCCCACGCACAGAAGATCCACAAGATCATGGACATGGCCCTGGCCGCGGGGGCCCCGCTGGTCTCGCTGAACGACGGCGCCGGGGCCCGCATCCAGGAAGGGGTCACCGCGCTCGCCGGGTACGGCGGGATCTTCCAGCGCAACACCCGGGCCTCGGGCGTCATCCCGCAGATCAGCGTGATGCTGGGGCCCTGCGCGGGCGGCGCCGCGTACTCGCCGGCGCTCACGGACTTCGTCTTCATGGTCCGGGACACCTCGCAGATGTTCATCACCGGCCCCGACGTCGTGGAGGCCGTCACCGGCGAGAAGATCACCCAGAACGGGCTGGGCGGGGCCGACGTCCACTCCGGCGTCTCGGGGGTCTCGCACTTCGCGTACGACGACGAACAGACCTGCATCGAGGACGTCCGCTTCCTGCTCTCGATGCTCCCGCAGAACAACCAGGAGGCGCCCCCGGCCAATCCCGGCGGTGACCCGGCCGACCGGCGCACCGACGTGCTGGGCGAGCTGGTGCCGGCCGACGGGAACAGGCCGTACGACATGCGCCGGGTGATCGAGGAGATCGTCGACGACGGCGAGTACCTGGAGATCCACGAGCTGTGGGCCACCAACGTGCTGTGCGCCCTGACCCGCATCGACGGGCACGTCGTGGGGATCGTCGCCAACCAGCCGCAATCGCTGGCCGGGGTCCTCGACATCGACGCCAGCGACAAGGCCGGCCGCTTCGTCCAGCTCTGCGACGCCTTCAACATCCCGCTCGTCACCCTGCTCGACGTCCCGGGCTTCCTCCCCGGCGTGGACCAGGAGCACGGCGGCATCATCCGGCACGGCGCCAAGCTGCTCTACGCGTACTGCGCGGCCACCGTGCCCCGCGTCCAGCTGATCCTGCGCAAGGCGTACGGCGGCGCGTACATCGTCATGGACTCGCGGTCCATCGGCGCCGACCTGTCCTTCGCCTGGCCGACCAACGAGATCGCCGTGATGGGCGCCGAGGGCGCGGCGAACGTCATCTTCCGCCGCGACATCGCCTCGGCCGACGATCCGGCGGCGATGCGGGAGCAGCGGATCAAGGAGTACAGGAGCGAGCTGATGCACCCGTACTACGCGGCCGAACGCGGCCTCGTCGACGACGTCATCGACCCTGCCGAGACCCGGGCCGTCCTCGCGGCCTCGCTCGCGATGCTCCGCGCCAAACACGCCGACCTGCCGAACCGCAAGCACGGCAACCCGCCGATGTGAGGGGAGCGCACACCCGGTGGAACCCAAGGACGAACCGCTGTTCCGGGTGACCAGGGGCACGCCCGGCCCCGAGGAGCTGGCGGCGCTGACCGCGGTGCTGCTCGCCCGCGGCGCCTCGCGCGCCGCGGCTCCGGGCACGGCGCCGCAGGCCCGGCCCCGGCTTCCGCGCCGGCGCACTGCCTGGTTCGCGCCCGGCGCCTGGCAGCAGCGCGCCGGATAGCCGACCGAAAAATGCCAGTCCGGGCGACGCGGACGTGAACAGCGAAAACCGGCTGGCAGCTAAATGACAAGACCCTGTTGCGCGATGTGCCGAATGAATACTGTCGGAACCGACGCGGATATCCGTCGCGCATTTCTTTCACCCACCGACCACGCTGTATCAGGAATGAGGGAACAACTGTGCCCGCTACTACCGCAGAACGCCGCGAGACCATCAAGGAAATTGTGTGCGACATCCTTGAGATCGACCCCGAGGACGTGACCGCAACCAGCCTCTTCAAGGAGGACCACGACGCCGATTCGCTGCGCGCGATCGAAATCCTCGCCTCGCTGGAGAAGGAATTCAGCATCGTCATCAACCAGACCGAGCTCGGCCGGATGGTGAACATCGACGGTGTGTACGAAGTCGTCGCGGAAGCCGCCGACTGGAAGTAGGGCCCGGCGGCGCTGTGTCCATGGACGGAAGACCTTGGGAACGGCCGGCTCGCCGGCCTGCGAGATAGCGGGATGAACATGTCTGATGTACCGGCGAAGAGAGTGGTCATCACCGGGCTCGGCGCGGTTTCCAGTATCGGACTGGGCGCCTCCGAGTTCCTTTCCGGCCTGCGTTCAGGCCGTAGCGCCGCAAAGCCGATCACCGCGTTCGACACCGAGGGCTTCGATCACGCGAACGGCTGCGAGATCGTCGACTTCGACGCTTCACACTGGATCAGGAACCTCGAGGTCGAGACGCTCGGCCGGGCCAGCCAGTTCTCGGTGACCGCCGCCCGCATGGCGATCGACGACGCCGCGCTGGCGGACACGGACCTGCGGTCCGGCCGCTGCCTCATCTCGATCGGCACCACCGACGGGGAGTCCCGCGATCTCGACCAGCTCGTCGAGACCGAGGTGAAGCTGGGCGCCGAGCGGATGGACCCCACCGTCACCGCCCGGGTCCCCGCGGGCCGCCTGTCGGCCGCGATCGCCCACGAGTTCGGCCTCAGCCGGGTCGAGGCCGTCACCCTGCCCACCGCCTGCGCGGCCGGCAACTACGCCATCGGCTACGGCTTCGACGCGGTCCGCACCGACGAGGTCGACTTCGCCCTCGTCGGCGGCGCCGACGCCCTCTGCCGCAAGACCTTCACGGGCTTCTACCGGCTGGGCACCATCGCACCCGAGCTGTGCCAGCCCTTCGACATCGACCGCAAGGGCATCCTCACCGGCGAGGGTGCCGGCGTCCTGCTCCTGGAGACCCTGGAGTCCGCCACGGCGCGCGGCGCCCGGATCTACGCGGAAGTCCTCGGCTACGGCCTGAACTGCGACGCCCACCACCCGGTCGCGCCCAACCAGGACAGCGTGGCGCAGTGCATGCAGCTCGCTCTCGACGGCGCGGGCGTCAAGCCGGAAGAGGTGGACTTCATCTCCGCCCACGGCACGGGGACCAAGGCCAACGACGTCACCGAAGCCCGGGCGATCCGGCAGGTGTTCGGCGACCGGACCCCCCGGACCGTCTCGATCAAGTCGATGCTGGGCCACAGCATGGGGGCCGCCAGCGCGCTCGCCTCCATCGGCTGCGCGCTCGCCCTCACCGAGGGGTTCATCCCGCCGACGATCAACCACGTCGAGACCGACCCCGAATGCAGCGTGGACTGCGTGCCCAACCACGCCATCGAAGCCGATCTGCGGGTCGTCCAGAACAACGGACTCGCCTTCGGCGGCAACAACTCCGTAGTGATCTTCGGGAAGTACGAGGAGGCCCGGGCATGACAGCACACCCCGATCCGGCCGCAGCCGCACCGCCCGACCTGGTCTTCACCGGTCTGGGCGCCGTGGCCAGCGTCGGCAGCGGCGTCGACGAGATCTTCGAGGCGCTCTGCGCGGGCCGCTCCGGCCGCGCGGAACTCCGCGGCTTCGACCCCGTCGGCTTCCGGGCCCGGCACGCCTACGAGATCGACGACCGGCCCGCCCCGGGAACCGACGAACCCGGGCGCGCGACCCGCTGGCTGATCGCCGCCATCGCGGAAGCCGCCCACGACGCCGGACTGGGCGAAGACCTCTCCGAGGTGCCGGTCCTCATCGGCACCGGCCTGCGCGAGCTTCGCTCGGCGGAGCTGCGCTGGCGTGACGGAGCCGACTTCGACATGGCGGAGCTGCACTTCGGTACGGCGCTGCGCGAGCGGTTCGGTGCGGTCCGCACCCACACCTTCTCCAACGCCTGCTCCGCCTCCCTCTACGCGCTGGCCATGGGCAGCGACCTGCTGGCCGCGCAGGAGGCGGACACCGTCATCGTCGCCGGCGTGGACACGCTCACCGAGAGCATGTACGGGCTCCTCGACCGCGTGCACATGGAGGCCCCGGACCGGCTGCGGCCCTTCGACCGCGACCGCAAGGGCGTCCTCATGGGCGAAGGCGCGGCGGCCGTGGTCCTGCGCCGCAACACCGGTACGGCCACCGGTACGGGTACGGGCACGAGTACGGGTACGGCCGCCGGCCGGGGCGGTGGCGCGGTGCGCGGCCGGCTGCGCTCCGTCCACGTCAACTGCGACGGCTACCACGTGACCGCCCCCGACCGGGACGGCATCGCCGAGGCCGTACGCGGCGCCCACCGGGAGGCCGGCGTCAAGCCCGAGGACATCGGCCTCGTCATGCTGCACGGCACCGGCACGCTGCTCAACGACGAAGCCGAGGCCGCGGCCATCGGGGACGTCTTCGGCCCGCAGGCCGGTACACCGCTGATGACGGCGGTGAAGTCGATGACCGGGCACACCTCGGGCGGCTCCGGGCTGCTCAGCCTGATCGTCGCGCTCAAGGCCCTCGACTCGGGACGCGTACCGCCGACCATCGGGCTGCGCGAACCGATCGAGGAGGCGGCGGCTTTCCGCATCGTCCGGGACCGCGAGGCCGCGGCCGAGGCGGTCCTCGCCCAGGTCGACGCATTCGGATTCGGCGGCGTCAACGCGGTCGCCGTCGTGGAGAGGGCCGTGTGGTGAACACCTCCGACATCCTGGTGACGGGCATCGGCACGGCCCTGCCGGGCGTCGCCGGACCGGACGGCCTGCTGCCGTCCGCCGGCTCCGCCGGGACCGGTGTTGCGGCGCCCCCGGTGGACCCGGGCGCGCTGATCGGCCGACGGGGCCTGCGCTACAAGGACCGGGCCTCCCAGCTCGCCCTCTGCGCCGCCCAGGACGGGCTGCGGGCCGCCGGACTGCTCTCCGGCACCGCACTCTCCGTTCCCGCCGGCTCGACGGGCGTCGTGGTCAGCTCCAACCTGGGCAACCTCGACACGGTCTGCGAGGTCGTCGACGGGATCAGGGAGCACGGCGTCGCCGGCATCAGCCCCATGGGCCTGCCCAACGCGTCGAGCAATGTCGTCGCGTCCTCGATCGCGATCCGCTTCGGGCTGCGCGGCCCCAACCTGATGGTCTGCAACGGAGCCACCTCCGGCCTCGACGCCGTCCACTGGGCGGCCGTGATGATCCGCGCCGGACGTGCCGAACGGGTGCTCGTGATCGGCGTGGAGACCCACAACCGCTACGTGGAGGGCCTGCTCGGCCGCCCCGCCGGGGAACTCCTCGACGGGGCCGTCGCCCTCGTGGTGGAGAGCGCCGCGGCCGCCGCCGGACGCGGAGCGCAGGGCCTGGCCGTCCTCGGCGGCTACGCCCGCGAAGCCGGGGTCGACGCCTGCCTCGACCGGATCCTCGCCGCGCCCGGCGCGGCGGAGCCCGGCCTCTGGTTCGTCCCCGAAGGACACCGCGGCGAGGGCCGGCTGCCGGAGGGCGAGGTGCCGCGGCACGACCTCACCCGTACGTTCGGCAGCGCCTCCGGAGCCCTCGGCGTGCTCCAGTGCGCGGCCGCGGCCGGCTGGCTCTCCGGTACCGCCGGCGAAGGCCCCGGCCCCGGCACCGTACGCAGCCCCGTCCTCGTCACCTCGGGCACCGACCAGGACGATGCCTCCGCCGGGCTCCTGCTCAGCGCCGTGGCGGCCACCCCGTGACCGGGGCACCCGCGCCGGTCTCCGTACGGCTGAGCCGTCCGGGCCGGGGCGCGGCCCCGCTGCGCGTCCTGCTGCTGCACGGGCTGGCCGGCGGGGCCAACGTCTGGGACACGTACCTGGAGCACACCCGGGACTCCCCGCACGCGGTCTGGACCGCCGAACTGCCCTGGCGGGCCGAGGAGGTCGAGGGCTGGACCGCGCGGTCCCCCGCCCACTGGGCCGGAGAAGCGATGGGCGGGGTGCCGGGAGGCCCGGACGTGGTGATCGCGCACTCCTTCGGCGCGAACGCCCTGCTCGCCCTGCTGGACGGCCGGGACGCGCGGCACCTGCCACGCGCCGTCGTACTGGTCTCGCCGTTCTACCGGCCCCGCCCCGAAGCCTTCGACTGGGAAGCGATCTCCTACTACCTCAACGACTTCGACCGGATCCTCGCCGACGGCCTGCGGGTCCGCTCCGACGGCCGGATCCCGGCCGGAATGCGCCAGGAGATGGCGCTCAAGGTGCGGGACCGGATCGGTCCGTACGGCTGGGTGAGCTTCTTCGACACCTACCTGCGGACCCCCGCCCTGCGCACCGACCGCATGACCATGCCCTGCCTGATCGTCGGCGGCGAGCAGGACTTCGCGTCCTTCCCCGCCGACAGCGAGGCACTGTGCTCGGCCCTGCCGTACGCCAAGGCCGAGATCCTGCCCGACTGCGGCCACTTCGCGATGGCCGAGCAGGCGGCGGAGTTCGCCGCCCTCACCGAGGGCTTCGTCGGATCCGTCGCGTAACGGCCCCGCCGCTCACACCCGAACCGCTGACAAGGACACATCTGCGATGACCACCCCGACCGCAACGGCCGTCAAGTACCTGCTGGAGATCCAGACCACCCTCCAGGTGCGCCCCCGCTTCGAGGGCTCCAACATCAACACCTGGATCGGCTTCAAGCACGTCAACTACCTCGTCGAGGAAGCCGTCCTGGAGCACTTCCGCAACGCCGGACTGCCCTCCCGCGAGCTCTTCGAGGAGTACGGCCTCGGTGTTGACGTCGTGGACCTCGACACCCGCATCCTGCACGCCTTCCACCAGGACGACGTGGCCCGCGCCGTCGTCGTCCCGGTCACCAAGGACGGCGACACCGCCTTCGGCTTCTCCGTCACCCTGTACGTCGAGCGGGACGGCAAGGAACTGAAGGCCGTGACCTCCAAGGCCAAGGTCTCGCTGCGCGTCGACGACTACCTCGCCGCGGTCCCCGTCCCCGCCGAGCTCCAGCGCTTCGCCGTGGCCCGCCTCGGCAGCGGCGCCGAGCGCTCCGTGCACCACGGCGCCGAGGCCGCCCCGGCGGCGAACACCGCGCTGTCCGCGGGCCGCGGCACCACCGGTGCGGACCCGGTGCTGGAGCAGCTCCTGGCCGGCGCGAACGCGTTCGGCTGGAAGTGGCGGATCCCCTACCCCTACTGCCACTTCAACGAGCGTCTGGCGCTCTCCGGCTACCTGCGCCAGGTCGAGGAGGTCGTCGACCTCTTCCTCGCCGACCGGGGCATCTCCATCAAGACGCTGCTGGACGACCGCAAGTGGATCCCGGTCGTGCCGCGCTCTCAGATCCAGTTCCTCGACGAGGCCCTGATGGAGGAGGACCTCTACACCGTCTTCACCGTCGAGGAGGTCTTCAAGGACTTCACGTACACCGCGCGCACCGACTTCTACGTCGTACGCGACGGACGGCTGGTCCAGACGGCCACCGGACGCATCACCCACGGCTACGCGGTGTTCGAGAACCGTCGCGACTGGAGCCTGGTGGGCTTCGACGAGCGGGTCGTGCGCGCCCTGAACGGCGAGCCCGCCGCGGGCTGAGCATCCCGGCCGCGACCACACGACCCCCGTCCCCTTCCGTACCCGGAGAAGACCGATGGAAGAAGTGCTGATCACTGGTCTGGGCGCGATCTCGCACCTGGGCACCGGCGCCGATGCCTTCTGGCACGGGCTGATCCGGGCGGAGAGCGCTCCCGGCCCCGCCGCCGACCCGCACGCCCGGATGGACATCACCCTGATGTACTCCGTCCCCGAACCGCCCGAGCCGGAGCCCGGCCCGACCGTCAGCCCCGCCTCGCGGCTCGCCGTCGCGGCGGCCCGGGAGGCGCTGGCGGACGCCGCCCTCGGCGCGGTCGCACCGAGCCGCCTCGCGGTGGTCATCGGCACGGGCATGGGCGACGCCGGACTCCACGAGCAGTGGCGCACCGACGGCCCGCCGCAGGACGGGGACTGGTCGCCGGTCTTCTCCGTGGCCTCGGAAGTCAGCGAGTGGCTCGGTGCGCAGGGGCCCAGCACCAGCATCAGCAACGCCTGCGCGGCCAGCGGGTTCGGCCTCTCGGCCGCCGCCGAGCTGATCCGCACGGGCGCCGCGGACGTCGTGGTCGCCGGCGGCGCCGAGGCGTACTCCCGGGTGGCCCTGGCCTGCTTCAACAGGCTGGGCGCGATCGACCCGCAGGAGTGCCGGCCCTTCGACGCGAACCGCCGGGGCACCGTCTTCGGCGAAGGCGCCGGGATCCTGGTGCTGGAGTCGGCCGCGCACGCCGCGGCCCGCAACGCCCCGCGGGTCTACGCCAAGCTGGCGGGCGAGGGCTGGAGCTGCGACGCCCACCACGCGACCGCGCCGGACCCCTCGGGCACCCAGATCGTCCGGGCGATGCGCGAGGCGATGGAGCGCTCGGGCGCCAAGGCAGAGGACGTCGGGTGCGTGGTGCCGCACGGCACCGGCACCGAGCTGAACGACGTGGTCGAGAGCCAGGCCCTGCACACCGTGCTCGGCTCCGGTGCCGCACGCACCCCGCTGTACAGCCTCAAGGCCCTGGTGGGGCACACCGGCGGAGCCGCCGCCGCGCTGGGCACGGTCGCCGCCGCCCTGATCCTCCACCACCGTGCCGTGCCCCCGAACCGTCCCGTCGCGGAGCCGGACCCCGCCTGCGAGGTACGGCTGCCGGTCGAGCGGACCGCCCTGGAGGGCCCCTTCGTCATCGTCAACGCCTACGCCTTCGGCGGCAACAACGTGTCCCTCGTCCTGCAGGAGGCCGGCGCATGACCGCGTCGCACGGTGTCCCGTCCACGGCAGCGCACCTGGTGGTCTCGGGCATCGGAGTGGTGACCCCCCGCGGGGACCGCCCGCAGGACGCCGCCGGTACTGCAGCCCGCGCCGCCGCCCGTACCGCGGCCGGGAGCCCGGCCGGGAGCCCGGACGCCGCGCCGGACCGGGCCGGGACGGACGGCTGGTTCGATCACCGCACCCGGCTGGGGCCGCGCGGGTACAAGTACCTGCCCGCCGCCTCCCAGTACTTCCTGGCCGCCGCCAAGACCGCCCTCGCCGACTCGGGCCACGAGGAGGGGCGCTGGGCCGCCGAACTGCGCGGCGCGGCGGTGGGGACCAACAGCTCGGCCGCCGCACTGCACGAGGCCATGGACCGGACCGTGCTCGACGAGGGCGCGGCCGCCCTGAGCCCCGTCACCGCGCCCTACTTCTCCATCAACCTGTTCGGCAGCCGCCTGGCCACCGAGCACGGCCTCAAGGCCTTCAACCTGACGGTCACCTCCCCGCGCGTGGCCGGCCTGGAATCGCTGGAGACCGGAGCCCGGGCCGTGGCCGCGGGCCGGGCGTCCTGGCTGCTCGCCGGTGCGACCGAGGAGGCCCTCGCCCCGGCCCACCCGGGCCACGAGCTGTCGGAACGCGGCGCCGTCGCGCTCGTCCTGGAACCGCTGGAGGCCGTACGGGCCCGGGGCGGCCGGGAGTACGGGCACTGCCGTGTCCGCAGCCTGTTCCTGTCGCCCCGCACCGCCGCCTCGCCCGGCGGGGCGGACCGGGCCCGGGAGCTGATCGGCTCCGCCCTGGCCGCGTGGGAAGCCGACGGGGCCGGGGCGGGTCCCGCGCCGGCGGCCGCGCCGCGGGTGATCGCCGTACTCGACGGGTCGCCGGTGGGCCGCGCCGTGGCCACCGCCCTCGGCTCCGGTGCCGAACGGGTCCCGGCGGGCGCGGGCGCCCTGGAGCCGCTGGTGCAGGCCGCCGGAGCGCTGGCGGAGCTGTCCTCGCCGGTGCTGGTCGTCACCGCCGCGGCGGAGGGGAACCTCGCGCTGGCCCTGCTCACCCCGAGCGCCGGCCCCGCAGCCGCCGCCGGTGCCTGAACGACGCGCACCACACGAACGACGAGCACGACGAGCACAACGAGCACGACGAGCATGAAGAGAGAGAGTTATGACGACGTCACTTGAGGGTTCCTGGTGCCTCGTTCTCGGCGCCTCCAGCGGCATCGGACTGGCCAACGCCCGCGCGCTGGCACTCGAAGGAGCCCACGTCCTCGGCGTCCACTTCGACACCGCCGAAGGCCAGGAGAAGGCGGCGGCGGCCGTCGAGGAGCTGCGCTCCACCGGCGTTCAGGCGCACTTCTTCAACGCCAACGCCGCCGCCCCGGCCACCCGGAACGAACTGGTGCCCCGCTTCGCCGAACTGACGGAGGGCCGACCGCTGCGGGTCGTGCTCCACTCCCTGGCCTTCGGCACGCTCCTGCCCTACCTGCCCACGGACGGCGGACCGGCACTGACGCCCCGGCAGATGGACATGACGCTGAACGTCATGGCCCACTCCCTCGTCTACTGGACGCAGAGCCTGAACGGCGCCGGACTGCTGGGCGCCGGGTCCAAGATCTTCGCGATGACCAGCGCCGGCGACCAGCGGGTGACCGCCCACTACGGGGCCGTGTCGGCCGCCAAGTGCGCCCTGGAATCGCACGTCCGCCAGCTGGCCCTCGAACTCGCCCCGCAGCGCGTCGCCGTCAACTCGCTCCGTGCGGGCGTGACCGTGACCCCCTCCCTCGAACGCATCCCGGAGCACGAGAAGCTCGTCGAGCTCGCCGCCCGCAGCAACCCGCACGGCCGGCTCACCCGTCCCGAGGACGTCGCCGACGCCGTCGTGGCGCTGGCGCGCACCGACTCCTCCTGGATCACCGGCAACGTGATCGGTGTCGACGGCGGCGAGGCGTTGACCACCTGATGAGCCAGGACACGTACGAGAGCGGCACCGCGCACGACGGCGGGCAGGCGGCGTCCCGGCCCGCCGTCCGCCGCCTGCGCGGCCTGCTGACGGCGGTGCCCGCCGCGGCCGCGGGCTTCGCCCTCGCCGCCCGGCACGCCTTCGAGCTGTACCACCCGCCCGCCGCCCGCCCGGGCCGCACCCCGCAGAGCAAGGGCCTGCCCGTCCGCGACCTGACGGTCCGCACCACCCGGGACGGTGTCGCCCTGCAGGCCTGGGTGGTGCCCGGCACGGGTCCGCACACGGTGGTGATCTGCCACGGCATGGGCCGCACCCGCTCCAGCGTGCTCGGCCACATCGAGCTGCTGCACGGGGCGGGCCACCACGTCGTCGCCTACGACATGCGCAACCACGGGGACAGCGGACGCGACCGGAAGATCCGGGGCATGTCCGGGCGCTTCACGAGCGACCTGGAGGACGTCATCGCGGCCGTGCGCCGGGACCCCGAGACCGGCGGCGGCGAACTCGCCCTCTTCGGCTTCTCCTTCTCCACCTGGGTCTCCCTGCACGTGCTGCGCCGCATCGACCCGGCCGTCGCCGCGGTCGTCTGCGACAGCGGCCCGATGTCCGACACGAAGGCCGGCCTGCGCCACTTCGCCGGCCTGCGCCGCACCCTGCTGCCCGAACCGGTGCGGGACGGCCCGGGCTTCACTGTCTACCGCAGCGCCTTCGCCCGCTTCTGCCTGCACATGCTGGCCGTACGGAACTGGCCGCCGGACCTCACCGGCGTGCCGACCCGGCTGATGTTCGTCGCGGGGGCCCAGGACCCCGTCATCCAGGTGCCCCAGATCATGGCGGTCGCCGACCGGTACCCCGACGCGGAACGCTGGACGGCACCCCAGGCGATGCACATGAACGCCCTGCGGTTCGACGCGGCCGAGTACCGGCCCCGGGTCCTGGACTTCCTGGCGTCCGCCTTCTCGGCGGCCGCCGGCCGCAGGGCGGAGGCGGCCGGCCGTGGCTGAGTACCTTCTCGTGGAATCCCAGGGCAGTTACGCGGGCCCCGGCTCCGAGGCCTTCCTCGGCGACGCCGTCCGACTGGCGCGCTCCGGCCACGACGTGGCGGTGCTGCTGATCGAGAACGGGGTCACGGACGGCCTCGAAGGGGCCGCCCCCGCCGTGGCGCGGGTACTGGAGGCCGGCGCCCAGGTGTGGGCCGACGCCTTCTCGCTGAGCCAGCGCGCGGTGCCGCCCCAGCGGCTGCTGCCCGGCATCCGGCTGGTGGACATGGACGAGGTCGCGGAGCGGCTCCTGAGGCCCGCCGTGCAGGGAGTGTGGCACTGACATGGGACGGCAGCTTCCGCACGCGGACGTACTGATCGCCATCATGGGGGCCCCGCACACCGGCGACCTCGTCACCTCGGCCTTCCGGCTGGCCCAGGCGCTGCTCGACCGGGGCGCCTCGGTCCACCTGTGGACCTGCGGGCACGCCACGGGGCTCACCCAGGGCTCCCTGGGCACGGACAAACCGCGCAACGTCGTGGACTGGGCCCGCGAGTACCCGACGACGGCCGCCCTGGCCGCGGACCTGCTGGCCGCCTTCCCCGACACGCTGAACTGGTACGCCTGCCGGTTCTGCAGCCAGGAACGGGGCGCCGACACCCACATCCCGGGGATCCAGCTGCGCGCTCCGTTCAAGTTCACCGAGCATCTCGACGCCGCCGACAAGGCGTTCTTCCTGGGAGTGTGCTGACCATGCCCGACACCAGGCGCCGGCTGCTGGTCATCGAGCGGGCCTACCGGGGTGCGGTCGAGACCCAGTTCGCGGACGTGCTGTACCTGGCCCGCGAGCTGAACCGGCAGCAGGGCGGTGTGGACATCCTGCTGCGCGGCCTGGCCGTCACCTTCGCGGCCGCCGGGCCCGTGCCGCGGGCCGCCCTGCGGATCGGCCGCCGCGAACTCGACACCCTGCCCGCCCCGCGCGAGGCCCTGCGCGTGCTGCTGGCCGAGGACGCCCGGGTCTGGGCCGAGGAGAGCGACCTGGCCCGGTTCGAGACGGGCCCGGACTGGGTGCTTCCCGGGGTCCGCCGGGCGGGCCCCGCCGGACGGCCCGACTGGACCGCGTACCAGGGCGTGCACTTCCTCTGACCCCTCCACCCGCCCACCGAAGCCACCGAAGGAGCACCGCGACTCATGGAATCCGCCACCGCCGCCCGAGGGCCGCTCATCACCGCCTGGTCCGTCGTCTCGCCGTACGGGCTGGAGCGCTCGGACTTCGCCGCGGGCCTCGCCGCCGGCCGCAGCACGGCGGCCGTACTGGACCGGACGGTCTGGGACGGTCCCGTCGACACCGCCTGCCTGGTCCCCGACTTCAGCAGCAAGGCCGTGCTGGGCCGCAAGGGCACCCGGTCGATGGACCGGGTGACCGGCCTCGCCGTCACCGCGGTCGGCAGGCTCCTCCAGGACCCCGCGGGCGACCGCGTCCCCGGTGTCGGCGACGACGCCGGGCTGGTCCTGGGCACCAACACCGGCAGCGCCCAGAGCATGATGGACTTCACCCGCGACTCCCTGGTCCAGGAGAAGCCGTTCTACGTGGACCCGATGCGGTTCCCGAACACGGTGATGAACTGCGCCGCCGGGCAGTGCGCGATCTGGCACCGGCTCAGGGGCCCCAACACCACCGTCGCCGGCGGCCGCGCCTCCGGCCTCCTCGCGCTCAACTACGCACTGCGGCTGCAGAAGTCCGGGCACACCAGGACCGTGCTGTGCGGAGCCGTCGAGGAGTTCTCCCCGGCCAGGGCCTGGCTGGAGGTCCACACCCGGCAGCCGGACGAGGCCGACGGCATCCTCGGCGAGGGCGCCGCGGTACTGCTGCTGGAGTCCGGCCCCGCCGCGGCCGAACACGGCCGGCCCGGCCTGGCCGAAGTGCTCGCCCTGGAGTTCGGCGTCTTCCACACCGACGGCCAGGTCGCACCGGTGCTCGCCGACAGCGTCCGGCGCGCCCTGGAGCGCTCCGGGGTCCGCATCGACGAGATCGGCCTGGTCGCCGACTCGCAGGCCTACGGAGCCCGCGGAGTGGCCGAACAGGCGGCACTGGCCGAGGTGTTCGGCGGCCACCGGCCGCAGCGCGTCGCGAGCGCCGAGCTGATCGGCGACACCCACGCGGCCTCCGCGTCCTTCCAGATCGCAGCACTGCTGGCCACGGCGGAAGGCCGTGACGAGCTGGCCGGTTCGATCGGCCTGGTCACCTCGGTCGACCGGGACGGCGTGGTCGGCTGCGCCGTCCTGCGCCTGCGCTGACCGCAGGCCCGCCCCGCCGTCCCACCAGCAGGTCGACCACCCCATCCACCACCCGTAGTTCACCGATGAAGGAGAAGGACATGTCCGACACCACCACCAAGGCCACCCTGGAGATCGAGAACCTGCGGCGGACCGTCGCCGACGTCCTGGACGTCGAGGAGCCGGAGCTGACCGACGAGGCCGACTTCGTCAACGACCTCGGCGTCGACTCCCTGATGGCACTCGAAGTCATGGTCGTCCTGGAGAAGAAGTACGGCGTCAAGCTCGGCGAGGCCGAGCTGAAGGAGGTCACCTGCCTGCGCAAGGCGTACGACCTGCTCGACTCCAAGCTGCGGGCCGCCTGATGCCGCCGCTGGCGGCTGGCCCCGTCCGTGCGGTGCCGCTGGTCGGTCCGGACTCCGCCGAAGCCCTGCGCACCACGGTCCACGTGGCCGCGGACGAGCGGGTCTTCCCCGGCCACTACCCGGGCTTCCCCATCTTCCCGGGAGTCTGCGTCGTCGAGCTGGTCCACCGCAGCGCGGTGGCCACCGCCCCTACCGCGGGCGCCGGCGTCGTGCTCCGGGCCATCGAGTCGACGCGGTTCCTCAGCCCGGTCTTCCCGGGGGACGACCTCACCATCGACCTGAAGTGGTCGCGCCGGGGCGAGCACTGGCGGTGCGACGCGGTCGCGGGCACCGACCGGGGGCGCTCCGCGACGGTGCGCCTGCGCTTCACCGAAGGGAACAAGCCGTGCTGACGATCAGTGGGATCAAGCGGGTGCTGCCGCACCGTTACCCGATGCTGCTGGTGGACCGGGTGACCGAGCTGGTGCCCGAGGAGCGGCTCACCGCCCTCAAGGCGGTGACCTGCAACGAACCCTGGTACGAGGGGCTTTCCGAGGAGGCCGGCGACGAGGGGCACGCCTATCCGCAGACCCTGCTCGTCGAGTCCTGGTGCCAGGCGGCCGGGGTGCTGGCCGCCTGGGACCAGCCCAATCCGGACGTGCTCTCGGGCCAGGTGATGCTCTTCGGCAGCATCTCCGACGTCGTTCTGCACCGCCCGGTGTTCCCCGGGGACGTGCTGGAGCACCGGGTCCGGCTGGTCCGGGCCCTCAGCGACACGGTGATCTTCGAAGGGGAGTCCCTCGTCGGCGGCGAGGTCGTCATGGGCGTGGGCCGGGTGGTCATGGCGATGCGCCCCGCGCAGGAACTGACCGCGGCGGCGCAGCCGGGTCCGGTGGCCGCGGCCGCCGGCGCGAAGTGAGGAGAGAGCAGATGTCGGACAGCACACCCAAGGTCGCCCTGGTCACCGGCGGCACCCGAGGCATCGGCCGGGCCACGGTGCTGCGCCTCGCCCGTGACGGCCACGACGTCGCCTTCTGCTACGCGTCGCGGCCGGACGCCGCCGCGGAGCTGGAGAAGGAGGTGTCCGAGCTGGGCGTACGCGTCTACGGCCACCAGGCGGACGTGTCGGACCCGGACGCGGTCCGCACCCTCGTCGCCGAGACCGAGGAGCGGCTCGGCGGCATCCACACCGTGGTGACCTCGGCGGGGATCGTCCGCGACCAGCCGCTGCTGATGATGGCGGACGAGGACTGGCAGCAGGTGCTGCGGGTCAACCTGGACGGCACGTACCACGTCTGCCGCTCCGTGGTCTTCGAGATGATGAAGCGCAAGAGCGGCTGCATCGTCAACATCTCCTCGATCGCGGGCGTCTACGGCCACGCCACGCAGACCAACTACTCCGCCTCGAAGGCGGGCATCATCGGCTTCACCAAGGCACTGGCCAAGGAGGTCGGCCGGTACGGGATCCGGGCCAACGCGATCGCGCCCGGCTTCATCGAGACCGACATGACGGCAGGGCTCTCCGGCAAGGTCCGGGAGCAGGCGCTGCGCGGCATCCCGCTGGGGCGCCTCGGCCGCCCCGAGGAGATCGCGGACATGGTCGCGTACCTGGTCGGGGCCGAGTACGTGACCGGTTCCGTGCTGCAGATCGACGGAGGTCTCGTTGTCTGAGCACGGCGCCGCCGCGCCCGGCGGGTCGCGGCGGCGCAGGCCCCCGCGGTTCTACTTCTCGCTGCGCAGCCCGTACTCCTGGCTGGCCTACCGGGACCTGCACGAGCGCCATCCCGATGTCGTGGACGTGCTGGAGTGGCGGCCGTTCTGGGAGCCGGACGAGGCGAGCGCCCAGGCCCTGACCGCGGTGGGCGGGCAGTTCCCGTACGCCACCATGTCGCGGGCGAAGCACCTCTACATCCTTCAGGACGTCCGCCGCCTCACCCGCGAGCGCGGGCTGGAGGCGACCATGCCCGTGGACCGCGACCCCTGCTGGGAGGTCCCGCACCTGGCCTGGCTGGCGGCCTCCGACGAGGGCCGCGGCCCGGAGTACGTCGAGCGGGTCTACCGGGCGCGCTGGCAGGAGGGCCGTGACATCTGCGACCCGGCGGTGATCGGCGAGCTGGCCGCCGAACTGGGCCTGCCCGCGGACCGGCTGGCCGGCGCCGCGCACGACGCGCAGCTGCGTGAGCGCGGGGTGGCGGCGCTCCTCGACGTCTGCCGGGACGGGGTGTTCGGAGTTCCCTTCCTCATCCACGGGTACGAGAAATTCTGGGGCACCGACCGTGTCGCGGAGTTCGCCGAATCCGTACGGAAGAACCTGCCCGACGGGAAATGGAAATCCGGGAAAGCGGGCGTGTCGCAGGACGTGCCGGATACGGTGGCGCGGTCGGCTGACGGGGGCCATGCCGGAGGCTGCGGCTGAAGCCGCGGTTCCGGCGGCCGCAGAACCATATTCACCAAGGGGGAATATCAGGTGCACGGCAATGTCAATGAACCGGAGATACAGGGAAGCGCTCCGGGAGGGAACGGATCCTCCAACCGGGCGCGTGGACGCGGCCCGTTGAGTGGTGTGATCTCGACGCTCTCGGTGCCGGCCGCTCCGGTTTATGGAGCGATGCTGTCCTACCTGGTGTACCACCCGCCCCGGAGGCCTCACCACAAGCATCCGAGCGACTTCGGCCTGCCCGTCGAGGAGGTGTCCGTCCCCCTGCCGGGCGGCAGCCGCTCGCTCCACGTCTGGCTCTGCCGCGGTGGCACGGACCGGGTCGTGGTGGTCGGCCACGGCATCGGCCTGAGCAAGTCGGCGAGCCTGGCCCAGGCCGCCTTCCTGCACCAGGAGGGCTACACCGTCGCCCTGTTCGACCACCGCAACCACGGACTCAGTGACGCGGACAAGGCCTTCTGGGGACTCAGCGAACGCCACACGGACGACGTGGTGGCGGTCGTGGAGCACCTGAGGGGGATGCCCGAGTACCAGGAGGCGCAGTACGCGGTCTTCGGCTTCTCCTTCTCCACCTTCCCTTCGCTCTACCTGCTCAGGCGGGCGGGCTGCCCGGTGGACGCGATCATCTGCGACAGCGGCCCCGCGCTGGAACTGCGGCCGCTGTTCGAGAACTTCCTGCGGGCCAAGGGGCTGCCCGTGCCCGGTCCCCTGCGGGGCGGACCGTCCTGGTCCGTGCTGACGTCGGTGTTCGCGCGGCTCGGCACGGCCATGCTGCAGGCCCAGTGGCCGCCGCCCGCGGAGGGCGCCTACCTCAGCACCCCCGTGCTGGTGCTGGCGGGCGAGGACGACAGCATCATCCCCGTCGAGGGGGTGCGGGCCCTGGCGGCCCGCTATCCCCGGGCCGAGGTCGAGGTGCTGCCCGGGACGGAGCACTTGCAGGGCATGAAGACGGACCCGGACCGGTACCGGACCGCGGTCCTGGACTTCCTCAAGCGGGCGCTGGGATAGCGGCCGTGGGAGACCCGCGGGTGTGGGGGGCGCAGGCCCGGGAGCTGGCCGCCGCATACCCCTGCGACGAACTGCTCGGCGCCTCGGCCGAACCGTGGCTGAGGGCCGTCACCGTACGGGCGGGCGCGCCCGCGGTGTTCCGCTGGCTCTGTCAGCTCAAGGTGGCCCCGTACAGCTACGACTCCCTGGACAACTTCGGCCGGCGCAGCCCCCGCGAACTGACGCCGGGCGCGGAGCTGCTGGAGCGCGGCCAGCGGGTCATGACCATCTTCGAGCTGGTCTCCTTCGAGCAGGACCGCCATCTCACCCTGCTGCTGACCACGCCCTGGGCGGTCCGGGCCTTCGGCGAGTTCGCGCTGACCTACCAGGTGGACGCCGTGGACGCGGCGACCAGCCGGCTCGTCGTCAAGATGATGGTCGGTCGCCGGCCCGGCAGGCTGGGCGCCGCCCGCCTGCGGGTGATGGCCCGGGGCGACCTGTTCATGATGCGCCGCCAGCTGAAGACCCTGCGCGAGCTGGCCGAAGGAGGAGCGATTGGCCGCTAAATGCCAGTAAGTCGTGATCTGTTGACCTCGGCCGGTGCTGCCGTGGACGATCGCGGGACAGGGTCCTGAGCCCCCGACCGAGAGGCAGATCCACGTGGTTCACCAGCTTGCCGGGCACGAGCCGGACCAGTCCGCCGCCGGCGCCCCCCGGACCGGGTCGAGGCGCCGGTGGCTCGCCCTCGCCGTGCTGGTGCTCGCGCAGCTGACGGTCTGGCTCGACAACACGATCCTCAACGTGGCCCTGAAGACCCTCGCGGATCCGGTGGAGGGCCTCGGCGCCACGACCAACCAGCTCCAGTGGAGCATCAGCTCGTACACGCTGATCTTCGCCGTGATGCTGTTCAGCGGCGGAGTCCTCGGCGACCGGTACGGGCACCGCAGGCTGCTGCTGATCGGCACCACCCTGTTCGCCGCCTCCTCGCTCTGGGCGGGCGTGTCCACCAGCCCCGCCGAGCTCATCACGGCGCGCGGAGCCATGGGCGTGGGCAGCGCGCTGATCATGCCCGCCACCCTCTCCCTGATCTCGGCCGTCTTCGACGCCCGGGAGCGGGCGATGGCCATCGCCATCTGGTCCGGTTCCAGCGGGCTGGCCATCGCGGCCGGCCCGCTCGTCGGCGGCGCGCTGCTGGAGCGGTTCTGGTGGGGGTCGGTCTTCCTGGTCAACCTGCCGCTGGCGGCCGTCACGGTGGCCGGCGCGGTGCTCCTGCTCCCGGCGGCCAGGAACGCGAGCCGGGCGAAGCTGGACCCGATCGGCGTGCTGCTGTCCACCGTCGGCCTGCTCGCCGTGGTCTACGGCCTGATCGAAGGCGGCCACCGCAACGAGTGGACCAGCCTCGGCGTGCTCGGCCCGGTCCTCGGCGGCGTCGTGGTGCTCGTGGTCTTCGTCCTGGTCGAACTGCGGGTGAGCAGCCCGAGCCTGGACGTACGGCTGTTCCGCAACGCCCCCTTCACGGGCGCGACGGCCTCGGTGATGCTGACCTACTTCAGCCTGTCCGGGGCGATGTTCTACACCGCCTTCTACTTGCAGGGCGTCCGCGAGCAGACCCCCTTCGAGGCCGGGCTGAACCTGTTGCCGGTGGCGGTCGGCGTCCTGACGGGCGCGCCCCTGTCGGCGGGCCTGGTCCGGCGGTTCGGCCTGGGCCCGGTGGTGAGCCTGGCCATGCTGGTTGCCGCGGGCACCTTCCTGGCCTACGTGGGCATCGACGTGGACACGCCGATGCCCTGGTTCTGGCTGCTCCTCGGCGTCCAGGGAGCCGCGATGGGTGCTGCCATGGCTCCGACCACCGAGGCGGTCATGGCGGTCCTGCCCGCGGACCGGACCGGAGCGGGCTCGGCGGTCAACAACTCCATGCGGCAGATCGGCGGGGTTCTGGGGGTCGCCGTCCTGGGCTCGCTGCTCACCTCCGTCTACCGCTCGGACATCGCCCCGAGCCTGGCCGGGCTGCCCGGGCCGGCCGCGGAGGCAGCGGGCGGATCGGCGGAGGCGGCCCGGCAGGTCGCGGCGGAGCTGGGCCGTCCGCAGCTCGTGGCGGACGCGGCCGAGAGCTTCGTGCACGCGATGCACGTCGCCTCGGTGCTGGGGGCGGCGGTGGCCGCACTGGGCGCCGTGGTCGTCCTGGCCGCATTCCGCGGCCGTAAGGGCTAGGGGCCTCTTCCCCGGAAATGGCAGCTAACTGCCCGCCCCGTCCATTGCCGGGGCTGGAATCCAGCGGCTAATTTTTCGAATGGCGCAGGAATGTCTGCGTACGCGAGATTTTCCACGGGGAAGGAATGCAAATGGCCCACAGCACTGCGGCGCCCGTCCTGCCGGTTCCGGTACCGAGACTCAAAGGCCGGGCGGTCATCGGCAATACCTGGGAATTCAAGAAGGACCGCCTCGAATTGTTCCGGCGGACCTTCGAGGAGTGCGGGGACATCGGCGTCTACCGGATCGCCGGCCAGGACTGCTATTTCGTCAATTCCGTCGAACTGGCCCATGAGATCCTGATCAAGAACGGTTCCTTCTTCGAGAAGACCGACCGCTTCCGTGCCTTCGCCAGGCCGCTGCTCGGGGACGGGCTGCTCACGGCCACGAACGAGGAGCACAAGAAGAACCGCAGGCTCATCCAGCCCAGGTTCCGCACGGCGGTGATCCGGAACTCCGCGGACTCGGCGGCGAAGGTGGCCGACACGGTGGCGGGGGAGTGGACCGACGGCGGCGTCATCGACGTGCGCCGGGAGATGGTCCGGCTGGTGCTGGGCATCGTCGGGCACAACCTCTTCAGCCGGGACGTCCTGGGGGAGGCCGACGACCTCGGCAACGCGCTCACCGACGCCATCCACGGCTTCGACTCCCAGGCCAGCGCGCTCGTCCCGCTGACCATCGAGTGGCCGACGCCCGCGAACCTGCGCTACCGCCGGGCCATCCAGCGGCTGGAGGAGACCTTCCATTCCTTCCTGGCCGAGCGCCGGGCCATGGCCGACAAGCCGGACGACTGGCTGAACCTGCTGATGGAGTGCGGCGCCGAAGACGGCACCCCGCTCACCGACCGGCAGATCCGCGACGAGGCGCTGAACATGTTCATGCCCGGACATGAGACCACCGCCACGGCGCTCAGCTGGAGCTTCCACCTCCTGTCCCGGCACCCCGAGGCGTACGAGCGCCTGATCGCCGAGTCGGACGAGGTGCTCGGCGGCCGGCTGGTCACGGCGGAGGATCTGCCCCGGCTCCCGTACGCACTCGCCGTGTTCAAGGAGGCCATGCGACTCTATCCGCCGGTCTACATGTTTTCCCGGCAGGCTTCCCGGGAGGTCGAGGTCCTGGGCCACCGCCTGCCGGCGGGTGCCTGCGTGATCTTCAGCCCCTACACGCTGCACCGGCGCGCGGACTACTTCCCCGACCCGGAGCGGTTCGACCCGGACCGTTTCACACCGGAGCGGGAGGAGCTGCTGCCCCGGCACGCGTACATGCCGTTCGGGGCCGGACACCGGGTGTGCATCGGGAACCACCACGCACTGCTCGGCGGGCAGATCGCCCTCGCCGGCATCGCTGGGCGGGCGCGCCTGAGCGCGCTCCCCGGGGCGGCGGACCCGGGGACGGACCCGATGGTCACGCTGCGCCCGGAGGGTGAGATGCGGATGCGCGTGGCCAGGCGGGGCGGGCAGCGCCCGTAGGCAGCGAGCGGCCGGGTCGGCGAGGCCGTCGGGCCCTGCCGACCCGTGGTCGCGGGCACCCCGGAGGAGCAGGTAGTATTTTCTCTGTCAGCAGGCGCCGCTAGCTCAGTTGGTTAGAGCAGCTGACTCTTAATCAGCGGGTCCGGGGTTCGAGTCCCTGGCGGCGCACCTGTCCTTCGGGCGGTTTCCGGTTCACCGGGAACCGCCCGAAGTGTTTTCCGGGCCGTCTGGGCCCGCCCGCGCCCGCCGCGCAGGCCGCCGCCCGCCTCAGAGCGTGAGCGACAGCAGCAGCGGCGCGGCCCTGCGGTTCAGCGCGTCCGCCGCGGCCCGCAGCCGGTGCGCGTGCTCGACCGGCATCGACAGGGCCAGGCAGCCCACCGCCGCGCCGGCCGTGATCGGGACGGCCGCGCAGACCGTGCCCACGGCGTACTCCTGGAGGTCCAGCATGGGCACCGTCGCCGGCTGGGCGTCCAGCTTGGAGAACAGGATCCGCTCGTTCACGATCGTCTTCGACGTGAGCCGGGCGATCTTGTGGCGGGAGAGGTGGTCGCGCCGCCCGTTCAGGTCGAGCTGGGTCAGCAGGCACTTGCCGACCGCGCTGGCGTGCGCCGCCGAGCGGAAGTCGACCCACTCGTGCACCTTCGGGGTGCGGGGGCTGTCCGCGAACTGTGTGATCCTGACCTCACCGTCCACGTACCTGCTGATGTAGACGGCCGCGCCGACCGAATCGCGGAGCCGGTCCAGGGTCTCCTGGAGCTTGTCCGTCAGCGCCTGCTGGCGGTCGATGCCGGATCCGAGCAGGACGAGGGAATCCCCTATGGCGTAGGCGCCGTCGGAGACCTGCAGGACATACCCCTCCCGGCGCAGCATGAGCAGCATCGGGGCGAGATGGACTGCGGGCAGGCCGGTCTCACGCGCGATCTGTGCATCGGTCACACCGCCGGTGTGCCGTGCGATCGTTTCGAGTACGCGTAGTGCGTACTGCACCGAGTGGAACGGCGCGGTCGGCTCGGGCTTCAGCGCCACGGTTTCCCCCTACCAGGTTGTTACCGCTTGCCCTACCACGATAGCCATCAAGAGGCTCATGTGGAGCGCCTGTTGAGGAGATTGATGGCTCAATCATGCCCTTCGGCCTGGATCTACTCCATTGGCATATGCCAAGGTCATGCCCACTGTCCTGGGGTGCCGGGAATGCCCGGCGACCGCCCACGGTTCGAGTTCTTCGTACGAATGTCGTACGGATGTCGTACGAACGTGGAACGAGACGGGAGCGACGATGAGTGACACCGGGGACGCGCAGCCACAGGAGAGCCGGGGTGGCATCCGTGCCACCGCCCGGGGCCGGGCAACCGTCCCGCTCTCGGTGCTGGACCTCGTCACCGTGGGCGCCGGCAGCACCGCCCACGACTCCCTGCGCACCAGCGTGGCCATCGCCCGGCTCGCCGAGTCCCGCGGCTACCACCGCCACTGGGTCGCCGAGCACCACTCCATGCCCGGGGTCGCCAGCTCCTCCCCGGCCGTGATCCTGGCCCACCTCGCCGCCCACACCTCCCGGATCCGGCTCGGTTCGGGCGGGGTCATGCTCCCCAACCACGCCCCGCTCGCCATCGCCGAGCAGTTCGGCACCCTGGAGGCGCTCGCCCCCGGGCGGATCGACCTCGGGCTCGGCCGGGCCCCGGGGACCGACGGCCGCACCGCCACCGCGCTGCGCGGGCCCGGACGGCTGGACGAGGCCGCGGACGAGTTCCCCCGCCAGCTCGCGGAACTCACCCGCTTCCTCGACGACGACTTCCCCGACGGGCACCCGTACGCCCGGGTCCACGCCGTACCGGGCCCGGTGCAGGGGCCCACCGCACGGCCGCCCGTGTGGCTGCTGGGGTCCTCCGGCTTCAGCGCCCGCCTCGCCGGCGAACTCGGCCTCCCCTTCGCCTACGCCCACCACTTCTCGGCCGCCGGCACCCTGCCCGCGCTCGACCTGTACCGGCAGACCTTCCGCCCCTCGGCCGTCCTGGACGCCCCGTACGCCGTCATCGGCGTCTCGGCCCTCGCCGCCGACACGGAGGCCGAGGCCCGCGCTCAGGTGCTCACGGGCGCCCTGTCCATGCTGCGGCTGCGCACCGGGCGGCCCGGGCTGGTGCCGACGCCCGAGGAGGCGGCCGCGTACCCGTTCTCCCCGGCGGAGCGGGAGTTCGTGGACGGCTGGCTCGCCAACATCGTCCACGGCACCCCCGACGCGGTGCGCTCCGGACTGGACGACCTGGCCAAGAGGACGGGCGCCGACGAACTGATGCTGACCGCCAACGCCCACAGCGGCGCGGCCCGGTTGCGCTCGTACGGGCTCGTCGCAGATGCGTACGGCATGCCGGTGGAGGCCCCCGCGGCCGCTTGACGGCAGAAGAACGGGGTTCGGCTGGTTTGTTGCCGAAACCTTGCGGGAGTGTGGCTCAAGGCAGCCTTAAACCGCTCGTCACCCTGGGTGGCGGGCGGTTTCTGATGTGCGTTCAGGTCTCTGACGAGGTGATTTACCACGAGAGTGGTCTAGTCCTTCTTTGGTCCAAACCATTGACTCGGGGGAGTGGTGATCGCTATTTCTTCTCACACCTGAACCTCTTGCTCGCCCCTCCCACCCCCCGGAGGCAGTTCATGCACATCCGTAAACCCCTCATCGCAGCCGCCGCCACGGCCGCGCTGGCAGCCGGAGCGCTTGCCTCCTTCGCGGGGCTCGGCTCCGCCCAGGCCGCCGACGCCGGAGTCACCGCCGCGGCCGGCGGCGTCCGGATCGCCTACTACGACCAGTGGAGCGTGTACGGGAACGCCTTTTACCCCAAGCACCTCGACACCCGCGGCATAGCGGGCAAGCTGGACGTACTCAATTACTCGTTCGGCAACATCCACCCCACCGACCTCACCTGTTTCGAGGCGAACAAGGCGGCGGGCGACGACAACAACCCCAACGCCGGTGACGGCGCGGGCGACTCGTACGCCGACTACCAGAAGTCCTTCAGCGCGGCGGACAGCGTCGACGGCGTCGCCGACAAGTGGGACCAGCCGATCGTGGGCGTCTTCAACCAGTTCAAGGAACTGAAGGCCAAGTACCCCCACCTGAAGATCAACATCTCGCTGGGCGGCTGGACGTACTCCAAGTACTTCCACGACGCGGCCAAGACCGACGCCTCCCGCCAGAAGTTCGTCGCCTCCTGCATCAAGCAGTACATCAAGGGCGACCTCCCGGTGGAGGGCGGCTTCGGCGGCGCCGGCACCGCGGCCGGCATCTTCGACGGCATCGACATCGACTGGGAGTACCCCGGCTCTTCCGGCGGTCACCTGGGCAACCACTACGGCCCCGAGGACAAGCAGAACTTCACCCTGCTGCTCCAGGAGTTCCGCAAGCAGCTCGACGCCGAGGGCGCGGCCAACGGCGGCAAGAAGTACCTGCTGACCTCGGCCCTCCCGGCCGGCCAGGACAAGATCAAGTACATCGAGACGGACAAGATCGGCGCGTACCTCGACTACGCGAACATCATGACGTACGACATGCACGGCGCCTGGGACGGCGACGGGCCCACGTACCACCAGTCCCCGCTCCAGCCCTCGGCGGCCGACCCGACCGACCCGATCGCGCCGGGCACCGAGAAGTACAGCATCGACAACGCCATCGACTCCTGGATCGACGGCAACCCGGCGTACGGCATCACGGGCGGCTTCCCCGCCAACAAGCTGACCCTGGGCTACGAGTTCTACTACCGCGGCTGGAAGGGCGTCCCGGCGGGCACCACCAACGGCCTCGCCCAGAGCGCCACCGGCGGCTCCGCCGCCCGTCCGCTCAGCCAGCAGGCGGGCATCGCGCACTACAAGGAGCTCGGCGGGATCGTCGACAACCCGGCGACCACCTTCTGGGACGACCAGTCGAAGTCCTCGTACTTCTACAAGGACGGCGAGTTCTTCACCGGCCTGAACCAGAAGTCCATCCAGGCCCGGGTCGACTACGGCAAGCAGCGCGGCCTGGCCGGCGCGATGATGTACTCCCTCCTCGGCCTGGACAACAACACCACGCTGCTGAACCAGATCTCGGACGCCCTCGGCGGCACCACCGTCCCGCCGACCACCCCGCCCACGACGCCTCCGACCACTCCGCCGACCACGCCTCCGACGACCCCGCCGACCACGCCTCCGACGGGCTGCGGTTCCGTCCCGGCGTACGTCGCCGGCACGGTCTACACGGGCGGCAGCGAGGTCTCGCACAACGGCCGCAAGTACAAGGCCCAGTGGTGGACGCAGAACGAGACGCCGGGCACCACCGGTGAATGGGGTGTCTGGAAGGACCTCGGCGCCTGCTGATCCCCCCACCCCGCGCCGAGCGACGCTTCCGCCCTGCCCCCTCTCCGGGGGTGGGGCGGAGGTGTGTCACATGGTTGCCGGATTCCGCACACCGCTGCGTATCGGACTCGTTACGCTCGGCCACAGGCTGAATCCGACCCGCGTTCTGATGGGGGTGACCGTCCCATGGCCCAGGCCCGCGACATCGATCCGAGTGCCTCGCCGCTGGACTACTACGGCTACGAACTGCGCCGCCTCAGAGAGGATGCCGGGCTGAAACAGGCCCAGTTGGGCGCGATCATCTTCTGCACCGGCTCGCTGGTCGGCATGGTCGAGAACGGCCGCAGGGTGCCCACCCGAGACTTCTCGGAACGGGTGGACGCGGCGCTCGGCACGGACGGGCTCTTCTCCCGCCTGGTGGGACTGGTGCTGCGCAGCCAGCTGCCGACGTGGTTCCAGCCGTACGCGGAGATGGAGGCCAGGGCGGCATACATCTCGACGTTCCAAGCGCAGCTGGTCTACGGACTGCTCCAGACGGAGGCGTACGCAAAGGCCTTGCTGAGCGTGGAGTTTCCGGACAGGGCCAACGAGATCGCGGCAGCTCGCCTGGAACGTCAGCGCGTACTGACGCGCGAGAACCCGCCCGTCCTGCTGGTGGTGCTGGACGAGGCACTGCTGCACCGGGAGGTCGGTAGCCGGGAGGTCATGCGGAGCCAACTGGCCCACTTGCTGACCTTCGTTGAACGGCCGTGGGTCCAGATCCAGGTGCTGCCCTTCTCGACCGGTGAACACACCGGAATGATGGGGTCGTTCACCCTTCTCCGCTTCGAGGGCGATCCGGATCTCTTCTACACGGAGAGCTATGACTCGGGCCATATGACGGCCAATCCGCCAGTTATCCGGGAGCGTTCCGTCGGATACGCTCGGCTGCAAGCCGACGCCCTCTCGCCGGAGGAATCGGCCCTTCTGATCGCACGCGTAATGGAGGAACGCTATGGGGACCAGTGTGGACCTGACAGGCGTGCAGTGGCGTAAGTCGACCTACAGCGGCACCAACGGCGGCGAGTGCGTCGAGTGCGCCCCCCTCGGCGGAGCCGCCTGGCAGAAGTCCTCGTACAGCGGATCCAGCGGCGGCGAGTGCGTCGAAGTGGCCGCCCAGCCCCACCTCGTCGCCGTCCGGGACTCCAAGCGGCCCGACGGCCCGGCCTTCGCCGTGGCGCCGGAGGCGTTCGGAGCCTTCGTCCGGAGCCTCTGACCGCATGCCACAGCGGCAGCCCCCGCCGGGGGCTGCCGCTGCGGGCGCTAGCGGGCGTCGCCGACCCCCGGGCGGGAGCCGATCATCTCCGCGATCCGCTCCGGCGGCACCGCGCGCGAGTACAGCCAGCCCTGGCCCGTGTCGCAGCCGACGCGGCGCAGCCGGGCCGCCTGGCCCGCCGTTTCCACGCACTCCGCCGTCACCGTCAGGCCCAGCCGGTGCGCGAGCTGGACCAGGGCCTCGACGATGGTCTCGTCGGCCGGGTTCGGGTGCGTGCCCTCCTCGTAGCGGAAGCCCCGTACGAAGGAGCCGTCCAGTTTCAGGACCGAGACCGGCAGGCGGCTGAGGTAGGCGAGGTTCGAGTAGCCCGTGCCGAAGTCGTCGATGGCGATGCGTACGCCCATGTCGCTGAGGGCCTGGAGGGCCTGCAAGGGCCGGCCCGCGGAGCCCATCACCGCCGATTCCGTCAGCTCCAGCTGGAGCAGCTGCGGCGCCAGGCCCGTCTCGGCGAGGATCTCCGCGACGTCGCCCACCAGGTCCGAGTCCCACACCTGCCGTACCGCGACGTTGACGGACACGAAGACCGGGGAGTCGCTGGGCTGTTCGATCTGCCAGCGCCGCGCCTGCCTGCACGCGGTCCGCAGGACCCACTGTCCCAACTGGACGATGGAACCGTCTTCTTCGGCGATCCCGATGAACCGATTCGGCGTCAATGTGCCGAACTGCGGGTGGTTCCAGCGGACCAGGGCCTCGACCCCGCGCACCACTCCGCTCTCCAGGTCCACCAGTGGCTGGTACTCCAGCTCGAACTCCCCCTGTTCCACCGCCGGCCGCAGTGTCGAGGAGAGCGCCTGCCGGGTCATGCGGTGCGCGTTGCGCTCCGGGTCGAAGAGGGTCCAGCGGGCCTTCCCGTCCGCCTTGGCCCAGTACAGGGTCGTGTCGGCGGCCTGCATCAGCCCGGTCGCCGAGGTCCCGGCCGCCGCCCGTTCCACGACCCCGATGGACGCGGAGACCGACAGCCGCTGCCCGGCCAGGTCGAACGGCTCCTGTACGGCGGCCAGTACGCTCCGCGCCAGTTCCGCGAGCTGGTCGGTGCCGGTGGAGTCCTCCACGAGCAGGGCGAACTCGTCGCCGCCGAGGCGGGCCACCAGGTGCCCGCCCGTGCGCCCGTAGCCGGACTGGTCGGCGCACTGGGTCAGCCGGGCGGCCACGGCCGCCAGCAGCCGGTCGCCGACCCGGTGGCCGAGGGTGTCGTTGACCGCCTTGAACCCGTCGAGGTCCAGGTAGCAGAGCCCGATCCGGCCGGTGCCGCCGCCGTGTTGTTCGTACGAGGAGGCCTCCAGGGCGGCGGAGAGCCGCTCGAAGAACAGCGCCCGGTTGGGCAGCCGGGTCACCGGGTCGTGCATCTGGAGGTGCCGCAGCCGGGCCTGGAGGTCGCGCCGGTCGCTGATGTCGGCGACGGACAGCAGGACGTCGCCGGTGCCGGGCACGGGCCCGAGGGTGACCTCGGTCCACAGCGAGTGCCCGTCGGGGTGCTTGAGGCGGCGCGTGCAGCGCAGCCGGGCCTGCCGGCCGCGCAGTACCTCCTGGTAGGCGGCCCAGGTGCGGGCCTCCGAGGCCAGGTCCACCAGGTCGGCGGCGCACTGGTGGGCGAGCTCGTGAGGCTCGCTGCCCAGCAGTCCGGCGAGCGCCGTGTTGGCGGCCACGACGTAGCCGTCGCGGTCGACGACGGCCATGGCGAGGTGGGCCGCGTTGAATGCGGCCCGGTAGTCGCTCCGCGCGGCCCCGGCGGGGGACAGCGGCGCCGGGGTGGCCGACGCCGACGGCGCTACAGGCACTGCTGGGTGACGCTGCGTAATGGCCGATCGGATGCTGTCGGCCGCCGAACCGGTTCCCTCTGAGGTTCCGCTCACCGTTGGCTCCCGCAGTGTTCGTGAGTGTCCGTGCAGGAAAGTGTGCCGATCATAGAGGCTGCCGGGAGGCCCTATCCAGCGGCGTCGCCGGTCGGGGCACGGTCCTTTGACGAGTTTGGCGTCAGGGTGACGCCGTGCTGACGCACCGTCCGCATGACAGGGGTCGATCGTTTCTGCGCGCCTCTGAGCATGCGGAGGCTGCTGCTGATCTCGCGTGATCGGTCGTGACGTTCTGTAGGCAGACGCGTGAAGTTGGAGGGTCACCGGCTTGCCCTATTGCTCACTCGTGTGGGGCAGCGGAACAGGGCACTAGTAAGACAATCGCCTCAAGGTGGACGAGAGGGTACGAATCCACCACCGGAGGTCGATGTGCCGCGACAGGAGACACCCGGGGGAGTGGACTGCTCCCGCATGCGAAGTACGGCGGCGGCGCTCACTTCCCTTACGGCGCTCGCCGCCATGTCACTGGTCGCGGGGCCCGCCGTGGCCGACCCCGGGGCCGGGCCCTGCGCGCTGACCCGGACGGCGGCGCACCACTCGCTGGGCCTGGACACCTGGAACGGCGCCTACCCCCGGCCCGAGCGCACCCTGAACGCGGTGATGGTCTTCCTCTCCTTCCCCGACCACCGCACCGCCCTCACGACCGACGAACTGGCCGCCGACTACTTCCCCGCCACCAGCGACTACTTCGAGCGGGCCTCGTACGGGCGCT
Organism: Streptomyces sp. NBC_01408; assembly: GCF_026340255.1. Lineage (GTDB taxonomy): Bacteria > Actinomycetota > Actinomycetes > Streptomycetales > Streptomycetaceae > Streptomyces. The sequence goes on from NZ_JAPEPJ010000001.1 coordinate 2,731,601, forward strand.
TCCGCCTGGTCCCGCACCCGCAGAAGCACTGGATCCGGATGCCCAAGCCCTCCGCCGCCTACGGAATACAGCGTGACTGGGCCCCGGAGGACCGGGCCGCCTACCTGCGCGATGCGGTCGCCACCGCCGACGCCGAGGTGGACTTCGGCAAGTACGACGTCGTGTACTTCGTCGCCGACCCCGATGCGCCCGGCGTGGACTCCGATGCCACGAAGGTCGTGAACTTCGACCGCCCGATCGTCGCGGACGGCACCGAGCTGCGGCGGATCGTCACCGTCTTCGAGCAGCATCCGCCCGACCGCAACGTCCTCGCCCACGAGACCGGGCACGTCTTCGACCTGCCCGACCTCTACCACCGGCCGACGGACGGCAAGGGCGACTGGGACACCTACGTCGGGGACTGGGACGTCATGGGCAGCCAGTTCGGGATGGCCCCGGACCTCTTCGCCTGGCACAAGTGGAAGCTGGGCTGGCTGGACTCCTCCCAGGTGGACTGCGTGCAGTCCGGCTCCTCGCTGCACACCCTCCAGCCGCTCGCGCAGGCCCCGCCGCAGGGCGGCACCGGCGGGACCCGGCTCGCGGTGGTCCGTACCGGCCCCGGCAGTGCGATCGCCATCGAGGCGCGGGGCTCCGCCGGCAACGACGGGGACACCTGCACCGAAGGGGTCCTGGTCTACCGGGTCCGCAACGAGGCCGCGTCGGGCGGCGGCCCCATCGAGGTGCTGGACGGGCATCCGGAGACGGAGGCCTGCTGGGACCGCTCGGTGTACCCGCCGCTGGCGGACGCGCCGCTGGAGGTGGGGGAGGCGTACACGGTGCCGGGCGAGCGGATCAGGATCGAGGTCGCGGACCGGACCCAGTCGGGTGCGTACACGGTGAAGATCACGACGTAGCGCGGACGGCGCGAACGGCCGGGAACACGAAGAAGGCCCCCACTCGCGTGGGGGCCTTCTTCCGTCTGTGCGCCGCCAGGGACTCGAACCCCGGACCCGCTGATTAAGAGTCAGCTGCTCTAACCAACTGAGCTAGCGGCGCCTGCTGACGTCGTAGACATTAGCAGGCAGAACCGCGGAACGAAAAATCGATATCCGCAGGTCCAGTGCTCGCCGTCGTACGGGCCGCCCGGACGAAGGCCCAGAGCAGCGCCTCGGGCCCGGGAAGCCAAGGCCTGCGCGTGTCGGGGGCCACGAGCCAGCGCGAGACGCCGGGCGCGCCGGCCAGCGGCGGCACGGTGACGGCGTCGCCGAGCCCGTGGCACAGCGGCACCGGGGCCGTACGGGCGCCGCCCCACTCCTCCCACTTCAGCAGCGCAGGCAGCCGGTGGGCCGTGCCGGGGGCGGCGAACAGCAGCATCCGGCCGCGGTGCACGGCGACCGGCCCGGAGCCGGGGCCCTCGGCCCAGAGCAGGTCCAGGACGCGGCGCCCGAGGACGAGGGGCACGTTGACGACGTCGAAGGCGGTCCCGCAGGGCAGCACGGCGGGAGAGGCCGCCCGGGTCTCCCAGATCGCGAGCGTGCTCCGCGGATGGGCCGACGCGGAGGCGAGCCAGGCGGCGCCCTGCGGGGTGACGTGGGTGGCGGGTGCGGTGCGGGTGTCGAGGGCGGGGCATCCGGGGGCCGTCGTCAGCGTCGTCATACGCAAATATCTACCGGGCGTAATGCTGTGGCTTCCAGGAGTTACCGAAAACCCAGACGGGGTGGGGGGAGAGGGAGTATGTTGCGCCCCGCATATGCCAGTCCGCTGCGCTTGGCGGTGCGGGATCTCTGCGGCTCCGGCGCCGCTGCCGGGGGCTCCGCCCCCGGACCCCCGCTCCTCAAACGCCGGAGGGGCTGGATTTTCGCTCCGGCGTCGGCAAAATCCAGCCTCGCCGGCGTTTGAGGCGCGGGGTCTGGGGCGGAGCCCCAGCTACGGGGAGTCCGGGCCCGCGTCGCGCTGGAGGGTTTCGCCGAACTCGATCATTTTGCGGGCGTAGTCCTCGGTCCATTCCGCACACGCCGCGATCGCCGCAGGCGAGAGGCGGTCGAAGCGGCGCGGGTCCGCCAGCTGGGCCGCTGCCAGGGCCTGGAACTCCACCGCCCGGTCCTGCGCCGCCCGGAAGGCGAGCGTCAGCTCGGTGGCCCGGGTCAGGAGTTCGCGCGGGTCGTCGATGGACTCCAGGTCGAAGAAGTGCTCCGGGTCCGTGACGGCCTCCGAGGGCTCGAAGAGCAGCGGCGCGGGCCGCAGCCTCCGCTCGGTCCGCTCGGGCTCTGCCATGCCTGTCCTCCTGCTGCGCGTGCGAAATGCTTCCGGGCCACCGTCCATTGTCCAACGCCACGCAAGGGCGCACACGGGTTCACGGCCACGAGCTGGAACGTCCGTACGGACGACGGGACGCAGGGGGCGGCCGACGCCGTCCGTGACGGGGGAGTCGGCCAGATGAGCGGCAGCGCCCTGCGGACACGGCCTAAGGCCGCCAGGCCACCCGGTGCTCGGCCAGGTGGGCCAGAACTGAATGGTTCGCCTCCCAGCCGTCCGGGAACTTCATCGTCACGCCCAGCTGGACCGGTTCCGTCGAGGGATGGTCGTCCAGGAGTTCCGCTATGCCCGCCCGGGCCACCACCACGCAGGCGTGCCGGTGCCGGGAGGCCAGGACGCACAGGCGGCCCGTCTCCAGGTGGAAGGCCGTCGCGTCCGGGCGGCCCGACAGCGGATGGAGCACCACCGTCAGGTCGTACTCGCGGCCCTGGAGCCGGTTCGCGGTGTCCACCGTGACGCCCGTGACCCCGAGCGCGGCCAGCGCCGCCCGGACGGCCGCCGCCTGGTCGCGGTGGGCAGTGCCGACGGCGATCCGGTCGGGCGTCAGCGGGGCCGGCAGCGGGGACTGCTCGTCCGAGGTCACCGCCCCGCGGTCCAGCGCGCGGCGGACGACGAGGGCCACCGCCCGCACCGCCTCCGGGTCGGTGCGCGGGGTGTGCCGCGCGGGCAGCTCCAGCAGGCCCCAGCCCGCCTCGGCGGCCTCGTCCAGGACCCGGTCGGGGCCCGACCCGTCCGAGGGGACCCCGTACGACAGCCGCCGGTCGCCCGGCCCCGTACCGCTGCGGAACTGCGTGTACGGGTAGAAGGCGCGGGAGACCAGCGGCGCGGCCGTCGCCGGGAGCCGCCAGGACACCGGCAGCCGGTGCTGCGGCAGCTGCGGGTTGTGCGCCAGCAGGGTGGACACCGCCGAGGCGGAGGGGTCGTAGGACAGGCCCGCCCACTGCTCCGCGCCGACCACGCTGAAGGGGTCCAGCTGCCCCGGGTCGCCCACGAACAGGGCCCGGTCGAACAGCCCCGCCACGGCCAGCAGCGCGTCGGAGCGCATCTGGTACGCCTCGTCGACGATGGCGTGCTCCCAGGGCTCGACGTCCTTGACGAAGGCCCACTTCGCCGCGGTCGAGATGGTGACCGGCAGCTCGGCGAGGTCTCCCGGCTTGGCGGAGAGCGTCACCGACGGCAGCTCGCGCAGCGCCGGGTCGTAGGCGTCCCCGTCGCTGCTGTGCAGCCGGCCCACCCGCAGCTCCGGGTCCTTGGCGGCGAGCCGCAGCACCAGGTCGTCGACCTGGGCGTTGGTCTGCGCGACGACCATCAGCCGGCGTCCGGCCGCGGCCAGCTCGCGGGCGGCCCGGACGACGAGCGTGGACTTGCCGGCTCCGGGCGGGGAGTCGACGACCACGCCCCGCTCGGTCCCGTGCAGCGTGTCGTGGAGGATCGCGGCGGTCGCCCGCGAGGCGGCCAGGGCCGGATCGAAGGAGGCGGTCGCGGTCACAGCACGTCCTCGTCGGTCACGGTGTCGGGCAGGGGGACGGCGCTCAGGTGTCCTGGCGGGCCGCCGTGGGTCCACGGGGTCCGCTCCGGCTCCGGGAGCTTCGGGCCGCCGCGCGCGTCGTGCTCGAAGAGCGTCCAGCACACCCGGTCGCCCTTCTCCGGCACCGAACCGGGCTCCGGATCCCGGCCGCGGCCCATCTTGTCCAGCAGCCGCAGCACGATGCCGCCGTCCTCCTCGAAGCGTACGAACCGCGCCGACTGCGGGCGGCCCTCCAGGGAGCGGAACACCTTCGCGCCGCCGTCCTCGGCGAGCTGCGGCCGGTCCTCCGTCGCCACCGTCACCAGCGGGCGGGGGCTGGGCCGTTTGGAGTCCGTCCACTCCATGACCACCTCGGTCACCTCGCCGGCGAAGGCCTCGCCCGCGAGCCGCCGGCCCGCCATCACCAGGGGGTCGTCCAGGGCCTCCTGGGCGTCGAGCCGCACCTGCTCGGTCTCCCGGGTGGCCAGCTTCTGAGCCGCAGTCACCGCGTCGTCGCGGCGCGGCTGCGGGGGCTCGCCCGCCCGTACGCGGTCCCGGTGGCCGGTGTACGACCAGCGGTCGCGGGTCCAGCGTTCCTCGGCGCGCTCGCCCGGCGGCAGGGTGCGCAGCAGGTCGACCGCCTCCCACGTCGCCCACCAGGTGCTCGACATCTGGTCCACGACCAGTTGGCGCACGGCCCGTTCGGCCTTCCGCACCTCGTGGTCGTCGTCCCCGGGCCCGGCTGCCAGGGCCGCGCGCGCCGCGTCGTAGCGGGCGATCGCCGGGGCCAGCAGCTTGTTGTCGAAGGCCGGGTCGGTCGCAGGACCGGCGGGCGGGCACAGCAACTGGCCGTCCTTGTCGCGGCCCAGCTCCGCCCGGAGCGCCGCCTCGGCCCCCGAGCGGCCCTCCGGCGGGTCGATCCAGCCCAGCAGCGCGCCCAGGTGCTGGTCCTCCAGGTTGCTCTGGCCGGTCGCCCAATGGCGGGACAGCAGGTCCGTCGCCGACAGCAGCATCGAGGACCCGGGCACCCGGGAGCGCTCGGCGAGGTGGGTGAACCAGCGCCCCAGCATCGGCACCTGCGTCGGCGCCGGATACGGATTCTCCGGGTCCTCCTCGGCGGTGCGCCGGAACCTCATCGACCGGCCGAGCAGCCGCACGTACTCGATGCCCGCCCGGCTCGGCACGATCAGCTGCGGCGCGTCCACGCACAGCTCGGTCTCGACCTTGACCCGCTTGCCCGTCTCCGGGTCGGTCTCGCTGCGCTCGGCCGGCTCCACGGCATCCGCGTAGGCGTCGATGTGGGCCAGCACCTGGACCGCCAGGTCCGCGAGGAACGCCCAGCGCAGGTCCCGGTCGCGCGGCTGGGGTATCACGAACACCCGTGGCTCGTGTCGGTCGGTCCCGACCAGCGCGCCCAGCGGGGCCCCGGCCTCACCGGCCGTGGTCAGCGGTACGAAGACCATCGGGGTCTCGGACAGGTGGCGGTGCCGCACGGTCGCGAGAGGCTGGGCGCGGCCCGCGCGGACCGCCTCCAGCCGGGCCAGGGTGCTCAGCAGGGGCATTCGGGGGTCTCCGGGGCGTGGTACGGCGGACGGGCGGCGGCCAGTTCCAGGGCCTCGGCGCGCAGCCGGCCCGCGCGGTGCAGCGCGGCCGCGGTCGGATCCCCGGCGCAGTCGGCCCCGGTGGCGGCGGCGAGGGCCTGCCCGACGGTGGTCAGCGCGCCCAGTTCGCCCCGTACGGAACGGCCCAGCGCGGTCACCTGGTCGGCGGCGCGGGCCCCGTCCCGGCAGTGGAAGGCCAGCTCGCAGGCGGCCAGGCACTCGGGGGCGTAGGCGGCGTCCACCGCGGAGACGGCTTCGGTGAGCTCCTCGGCGGGCCGGGAGGGGTCGAAGCTGAGCCCCTCGGGCAGTCCCGCGGCGAGTTCCTCGACGCGGGTCAGGCGGTCCAGCTGGCGGCGGGTCACGGCGCGCTCGCGGCGGATGTCGACGGGCGCGGCGGTGGGCAGGTTGGAGAAGTCCTTGGGGCAGACCAGCAGCACCGAGTGTCCGACCTCGGCGCCGTCCAGCTTCTCGGCGGTGTTCTCCAGGGCCAGGACGTAGACGGCGGCCTGGCGGGCGGCGGCGCCCACCTTCGCGGGGTCGGCGGCGCCGTCGATCATCGGGAAGGACTTGATCTCCACGACGGTCCAGCGGCCGTCGGGATGCACCACGACGGCGTCCGGCTCCAGGTAGGCGGGGGTGCCGGCCACCTCCAGGGCCAGCATCGGGTGGTCGAGCAGGGACCAGGCGCCCTCGGTCCGTCCGGCGGTGGTGGCCTCGCGCAGGGCGAGCGCGGTGCGGGCGGCCCGGCCCTCGGGTCCGGCGGCGGTGAGGTCGGGGACGCGGGCGTCCGGCCCGGGGGGCGCGGCGGCGGAGCCGAGGTGCTCGTGGACCAGGCGCAGCAGTTCGGCGCCGCCGTCGCCCTTGACCTTGGCCTCGAAGGAGTTCCCGCGGACGATCGCGAACTGTGACTGCCCGAAGGAGGCGGGCGAGCCGAGGGCCGAGGCGAGCGCGGTCTTGTCCACGCCCGCGCCGTCGAGCAGGGCGCGTCTGCCGCAGCCGGGGTTGGCGGCGAGGGCCGCCAGCGCCCGGGCGTCGAGCGGGCGGGGCGGCACGGCGGGGCCCCGCAGGCCGGCGAGCCGCTGCCGCAGCGTGGCGGGCTGCGGGGTCTGCTGCGCGGTTCGCCGGGGAGGGCCGCTGGGCGGGTAGGAGCTCACCCGCGGAAGTGTCCCATCCGCCACTGACAATCGTGGACTTACCGCGGAAACCAGCTGTTCGCGGCCGGTGCGGTGGCCCGGCGTTCATGTGATGGATGATGGACGGACGACAGAACCGCTCCAAAAGCATGCATGTCCACGCATACCCACACGAACCCATGGACCGGGAGAAATACATGGCCCCCCGCATCCTGCTGGCCCGCCACGGCCAGACGGCGTGGTCGCAGCTCGGCAAGCACACCGGGCGCACCGACGTGCCCCTGCTGGAGGAGGGCAAGCGGGGCGCGAAACTGCTCGGCGAGCGCCTGGCCCGCGACCCGTGGAAGGGCCTGCCCGGCGTGGAGGTCCGCACCAGCCCGCTGGTCCGCGCGAGCGAGAGCTGCGAGCTGGCCGGCTTCGGCGTGCAGGCGGAGCCGTGGGACACCCTGATGGAGTGGGACTACGGCGACTACGAGGGCATGACCCCGGCGGAGATCCAGGCGGTCCGCCCGGGCTGGCTGATCTGGCGCGACGGGGTCCCGGGCGGCGAGTCCCTCGCCGATGTCGCGGCGCGCGCGGACGAGGTGGTCGCCTGGGCCCGCTCGGCGGAGCGCGACGTCCTGGTCTTCGCCCACGGCCACATCCTGCGCACCCTGGCCGCCCGCTGGCTCGGCTTCGAGGTCTCCTTCGGCGCACGCATCCGCCTGGAGCCCACCTCCCTCTCGGTCCTGGGCTGGGCCTACGGTGCGCCCGCGCTGGAACGCTGGAACGACACGGGGCACCTGGACGCGTAGACGAGTAAGTCCGAAGTGGCGCCTGCGGGGAGGGGCCAGGCACGCGCGTCTGCCGCGTTGTCGTCGGTCGCCGACGCTCCGCGTCGACTCCCTTCTCCGCCTTGCAGCCACACGCACCTGGCCCCTCCCCGCCCGCCCTGCGGGCGGACGACGCCACTTCGGACTTACTCGTCTAGGGCCCGCCTTTCGGATCAGGCCCTACGCGCCCGGGCGGGACCCGGAGCGTCGACGCCCTACGCGCCCAGCAGTTCGAGCAGGGCGCGGACGGCGTCGAGGACGGGCTGGCCGATCGCGCCGGCCGTCGCGGCGATGCCCGCGACGGTCATCAGCGCACCGTGCCGCTGCCCGGGGGCGGCCTCCTCCTCGGCCGTGATGGCGGGGAGGGCTTCGTCGATGCACTGCGCGGTCGCCGGGGGCACCTGCGCGTGCAGCTCCCGCAGCAGGGTGACGAGCTCGGCGACGGCCTGCGTCACGGCGGTGGACGGCTGGGGGCCGGCGGGCGCCCCCGTGTGGTGGGCGATGCCGGTGTTCCCCGTACCGCCGTGCATGTTGACGACGTCGCGGTAGTAGTTGTTCCCGCTCATGACCTCGAAACCCCCGTGTTGCCCGAGCCGCCGTACATGTTCACCGTGTCCCCGAAGTAGTAGTTGCTGGGGTTGCTGATCGTCAGCCTCTGCACTTGGACGCGCAGTTCCGTGTCCGGGTTCTCTATCGCGTACGCGATCTGGTGGACGAGCTGGTTGAGGTACTCGGCGCGGCCCGTGACCAGCGCGGTCGACTGGCCGTTCGACTCGACGGCCATGACGAAGTGCGAGGAGGCGGACAGCACGACGGACATCTCGACCAGGAAGTAGATGAGGGCGGCGACGCTGACGAACCAGATGAAGGTGATGAAGCCGCCGAAGGTCTCCTGGTCCCGGGAGAGGAAGCCGGCGATGGCGCCGAACAGCGTGAACCCCATCGCCACCAGGATGGTGAGCGCCGTGCGCCGCAGGAAGAGCAGCACGGCCTCCTTGCGCCGGGGGTGGAGGACGAACGTGTACACCCGGGCGACGTTCTGGAGCGGGTAGACCGCCCCTCCCACCCACAGCAGCCTCTTGGTGACGGTCAGATCGAGGGGCCCGCCCGTGGAGGCGGCCGGGGACCGCCCCGGCGGGCCCTGCGGGGCGGGCGGGCCCGTGGGCGGCGGTGCCGGCGGCTGTGGTGGTGGCTGTGGTCCGGTCGTGTCCATGTTTCCCCCTGAGATGGAACCGTGTCGGAGCGAAGCCTCATTAAGGACGGACCGCCTTCCGGCCGCAAGGCGAATTCAGGCCCTCCGCGCCGCCCCTGGAGTCGCGTCCGCTGCCCCGCCGTTCCTCGCGGTCCGTCCTCAGACCGCCGCGTGCCGGGTGAGGAACGCGCCCACGCGCGGGGAGCGCTGGTGCGGGACCAGGGTGCGGGCGGTCTCCGAGAGCATGGACCGGATCCGGGTGGACTGGACCTCGGCGAGCAGGTCGAGCACGCGGCCGCCGGCCCAGGCCGCCTCGTCGGGCGCGCCCGCGCGGGCCAGGTCGCCGGCCAGCTCCGCGGTGTACAGGGCCACGTTCCGGGCGAAGTGCGGATCCTGGAGGTCCGCGGCCCGGCGGGCGTGCCGGGCCGCGCGGGAGTGCTCCCCGAGGGTGGCCCAGCACCTCGCCTCCAGGGACTCCAGTTCGGCCTCCCCGAAGAAGGTCATCCACTCGGGGTCCGCGCCCGTCCCGCCCTTGGCGAAGTCGGTGTGGGCCCGGGCCAGCGCCTCCTCGCAGGCCTTGCGGTCGGCCAGGCCGGCCCAGCCGCCCGCCTCGCGGAGCGCGAGCAGCGACAGCAGCCGGGGGGAACCGAGGGCGCGGGCGGCGCGGCGGCCCGCCTGGGCGGCCCGTACCGCCTCCCGGGAGCGGCCGCAGTCCCGGGCCAGGAAGGCCATGTTGCTGAAGGCGTGCGCCTCCAGACCGGAGTCGCCCGACACCCGGGCCGTCGCCAGGGCCTCGGCGTAGTGGGAGCGGGCGTCGTCGAAGCGCCCGGAGTCGTGCGCCAGCCAGCCGACGGAGACGGCCAGTTCGCCGGCGCCCGCGTGCAGCCGGTCCTCGGTGGACTGCCGCCTGGCCCCCGCGTCGAGCAGCGCGTAGGCCGTGCGCAGCGGCTCGGCGGCCTTGCGGTACAGGGCGTCGGCGCCGTGCCGGTCGTCCAGCAGCCGGATCTGGCGTACGGCGTCCTCGACGGCGGCGGCCTCGGACTCGCCGGCCCGGGAGGGGATCCGGCGGCTGTCGCCGAGCAGGGTGAGGCTGAGCGTCGCGGCAGCCACGGTCGCGGAGCCCCCCGCCATGAACGCGCGACGCAGCACGTCGCTCTCCTTGAGGCTGGTGCCAGTACCGCCGGCGGTACCCGAACGGTGGGTGAGTGCGGAGAAGGGGTCCCGCTGCGCCGAGCGCCCGCGGACCGCCTCGCGCGGGGAGAACCCCAGGTCGGCGAGGGAGCGGCCGGGGAACATGTGCAGGAAGACCCGCTCGTACGCGTAGTTGGGGCAGCGGATCTCGCCGGACTCGACGCGGCCGATGTACCGGGCGTCGCAGGAAACCGTTTCGCCGATCTCCTTGGCCGCCCTGCGCACCAGGGCCGCGAACTCGGCCGGGGAGTGCTGACCGCGCATCCGCCGGAACGTGGAGTTGGGTGAGTGGGGGGACGCCGCCATGGACGTGGCCTCTCTGGCAAGGAACACACCGCCGGTGCTGTGACCCGACCCAGCTGGGTTCTCCGGCGCGCATGAACGTACCGCCAGCGCCGGGGTGTTCATGCGGTGTTTGGCTACAAAAGGGATATCTCACCCGCCATCCGCCATGAACTGCCATCCTTTGCAGCGTCTTGCCACCGCACCTGTTGACGTTTCCGCGCGTTGAACGCATGCGGAGTGGGAGGCGACTGCCCGCTCCCGGCTCGTACGCGGATCGAGGAGGGGTTCCCTTGGTGGAGGCCGGCATGGAGAGCACTGGAACGAACACCGCGCCCCACCACCCCGGTGCGGCCCCCGTCGACGCGCCGGACCTGGTGACCGTGCCCACCCGGCAGGGCCTCGAAGCCGTGGACATCATCCGCCGGGCCGCCCGCCTGGCCGGCGGGGTCGGCCCCGTCCTGCACGACGGCTCCGGCGACACCCTCGGCTTCCTCGTCCCGCCCGGCACCGCCGACGCCTGGGACCTGCCGGGCAGTGCGTGTACGCAGACCAACGGGCGCGGGATGCGCTTCGGCGAGGCCGCCGCCCCCACCCCGGCCGGCACCGGCTGGCTGCTCCCCCCGGAGGCCGTGGAGCCGGTCACCGACCCGCAGGTCCTGCGCGCGGCCCTCGGGGAGGCGGCCCGGCTGATCGAGGCCGCGGACAACTGCCGCTGACCGGCGACAATGGGTGCGTGGCGAGCAAGGACAGAGGCAAGGGCAAGCAGCGCGGGCGAGGCAGCGCCGAGGCGGTCGTCGGGCAGGTGGACGGCGGCCGGGCCGAGCTCGCGCCCGACCGCGAGCGCCCGGGCGCCTGGACCCTGCTGATCGACGGGGCCCCGCAGTCGCATGTGGACCTCGACGATCCGGGGTACCTGGACTTCGCGTACCAGCGCCGGATCGGCCACCTGATCGACCTCGTCGCGCCCGCCCGGCAGCCCCTGAACGTGCTGCACCTGGGCGGCGGGGCCTTCACCCTCGCCCGCTACACGGCCGCCTCCCGCCCCCGCTCCACCCAGCAGATCGTGGAGATCGACGCCGCCCTGGTGGCCTTCGTACGGGAACACCTGCCGCTGGATCCGCAGGCGCGGGTCCGGGTCCGGGCGGTGGATGCGCGGGCGGGCCTGGCCAAGGTGGCGGACGGCTGGGCGGACCTGGTCATCGCGGACGTGTTCAGCGGGGCGCGCACCCCCGCCCATCTGACGAGCACCGAGTTCCTGGACGAGGTGCGCCGGGCCCTGGCGCCCGGCGGCTGGTACGTGGCCAACCTGGCGGACGGCCCGCCGCTCACCCATCTGCGGAGCCAGATCGCGACGGCCGCGTCCCGTTTCCCGGAGCTGGCGCTGGCCGCCGATCCGGTGGTGTGGCGGGGCAAGCGCTTCGGCAACGCCGTCCTGGTGGCCTCCGACCGGGAGCTGCCCGTCGCGGAGTTCACCCGCCGCGTGGCGAGCGACCCGCACCCGGGCCGGGTCGAGCACGGTCGGGCGCTGGCGGACTTCGCGGGCGGCGCGGCGCCGGTCGCGGACGCCTCGGCGGTGGCCTCGCCGCAGCCGCCGCCCTCGGTGTTCCAGTAGGGCCCGCTCGGCTATCGGGGGCTCGGGGGCTCGGGGGCTCAGGGGATCGGGGTCCCAGGGGGCCCGGCGGCTCAGGGGTCGACGATCTCCACGACCGGCGGATGGTCGTGCCAGGTGCAGAAGACCGAGACCTCGCGCCCGTCCCGGGTGAAGGTGACCCGGATCCAGTAGTCCTGCTTCCACACCTGCATCCGCCAGCCGGCCGAGGGGGTCGCGGAGACCAGCTCGGCCGAGGACGCCCCCAGGCCGAAGACGACCCGGCCGCCCGAGACCGGATAGGCCTTCACCTGCCCCGCGTCGTCCCCGTCCGGCTGCTGGTCCGGGAGCTGCCCGGACGGGGAGCCCTTCTCCGGGGGCTTGGCGGGGGAGGAACCGGCGGACGGCGAGGCCTCCGGGCTCGGGGACCCTGACGCGGACGGGGACGTCGATGTGGACGGGGACGCCGAGGGGGACAGGGAGGCCGGCGGAGCGGAGGGCTGCGCCTGCTGCGTGGAGGAGGACAGCGGCTGCGTGGTCAGGGGCACCGCGAGCGGCGGATCGTAGGCCGTACCCGACATGACCGTGTGCACGCCCCACCAGGACAGCGTCACCGCCGCCCCGGTCGCCAGCAGCCATGCCATGGCATGTACAAGTCCTCGTCGCATCAGGGCACATACTGCACCACCCGCCACAAGACTGTCCCGACACCCCGGTCGGTCCCCCGAATGGGCTACGGTGCGGGCCATGGCAAGTGTGCTCGTGGTCGAGGACGACCAGTTCGTACGATCCGCCCTCATCCGGCACCTGACCGAGGCCTCGCACACCGTGCGGAGCGTCGGGACCGCCCTGGAGGCCCTGCGCGAGGTCGCCCACCACCGCTTCGACGTGGTCATCCTCGACCTCGGGCTGCCCGACCTCGACGGGTCGGAGGCGCTCAAGATGCTGCGCGGCATCACCGACGTACCCGTGATCATCGCGACCGCGCGCGACGACGAGGCGGAGATCGTCCGGCTGCTCAACGACGGCGCCGACGACTACCTGACCAAGCCGTTCTCCGTGGAACACCTCTCCGCCCGGATGGCCGCCGTACTGCGCCGCTCCCAGGCCGCGGCGGCCGAGCCGCCCTCGCGCGTCCTGCGCGTCGGCGGGCTCGCCATCGACCCGCTGCGCCGCCAGGCCCAGCTCGACGGCGCGGCCCTGGACCTCACCCGGCGCGAGTTCGACCTGCTGGCCTTCCTCGCGGGGCGGCCCGGGGTGGTCGTGGCCCGGCGCGAACTGCTCGCCGAGGTCTGGCAGCAGTCGTACGGGGACGACCAGACCATCGACGTGCACCTGTCCTGGCTGCGCCGCAAGCTCGGCGAGACCGCCGCCCGGCCGCGGTACCTGCACACGCTGCGGGGGGTCGGGGTCAAGCTGGAGCCGCCGCTGTGATGCCGCGATGAGGTGGGCGCTGGTCAAGGTGTGCCTCGCGGTCACCACCATGGTGGTCGTGGCCTTCGCCGTACCGCTCGGGCTCGTCGTCCAGGAGATGGCCAGCGACCGGGCCTTCTCCAACGCCGAGCGGCAGGCCGCCACCATCGGGCCGACCCTGTCCATCACCACCGACCCGGTACAGCTGCGCAAGGCGGTGGAGTCCACGCAGATGGGCGCCGCCCGGCGGATGGCCGTCCACCTCCCCGCGATCGGCGACAGCCCGCCGGTGGGCATCGGCGAGGGCCGGGCGGGGGAGCGGGTCGTGGCCGAGACCCGGCGGATGGGGCGGGCCACGACCGCCTCGGTGGCGGGCGGGGGTTCGGCCCTGCTCCAGCCGACCGCGCTCGGGTCCGGGGACATCGCCGTGGTGGAGGTCTTCGTACCGGAGAGCGAGGTCAGCAACGGGGTCACGACCGCCTGGCTGGTGCTCGCGGGCGTCGGACTGGCCCTGATCGTGGGCTCGGTCGGGGTCGCCGACCGGCTCGGCGCCCGGCTCGTACGGCCCGCCGAACGGCTCGCGGACGCCGCGCACCAGCTGGGCGAGGGCCGGCTCGGGGCGCGGGTGGCGGAGGACGGGCCGAAGGAACTCCGCTCGGCGGCCGTCGCGTTCAACGCGATGGCGGACCAGGTGGTGGGACTCCTCGCCAACGAGCGGGAGCTGGCCGCCGACCTCTCGCACCGGCTGCGGACGCCGCTGACGGTGCTGCGGCTCAACACGGCCTCGCTCGGGGACGGCCCGGCGGCCGAACAGACCCGGGCGGCGGTGGAACAGCTGGAGCGCGAGGTCGACACGATCATCCGTACGGCCCGCGAACAACGCCCGGCAACCGGCCTGGCCGGCGCGGGTGCGGGCGCCGGCGCGGGCTGCGACGCCTCGGAGGTGATCCGCGACCGGATGGCCTTCTGGTCCGCGCTCGCTGAGGACCAGGGCCGGGAGGTGCGGCTTGCGGGGGTGGACCGTACGGTACGCATCCCCGTGGCCCGGCCCGAACTCGCGGCCGCCCTCGACGCCATGCTCGGCAACGTCTTCCGGCACACCCCCGAGGGCACCCCCTTCTCGGTGGACGTCCACGACGCCTCGGACGCGGTCATCGTGCTCGTCTCGGACGCGGGCCCCGGCATCGCCGACCCGGACGCGGCGCTGCGCCGGGGCAACGACGGCGGCCGCGACGGGTCTACGGGCCTCGGCCTGGACATCGTGCGCCGGGTCGCGGAATCGACCGGCGGCGACGTGCGGCTGGGCCGCTCGGTGCTCGGCGGGACCGAGGTCCGGGTCTGGATCGGCCTCGACGGGCGCACCCGGGGCGGCGCGGGCGGTACGCGGGTCCGGCGCGGGGTCCGGCGCGGCAACCGACGTACCCGGGGGCGCGCCTAGCCGGTGGTTCGTCCCCCTGTCGGTACGGTCCGCGCCATGGACACCCTCATCTTCGGCGGGCTCCTCGCCACGCTGATCGCCATGTACCGGGACTCGTCCCGGACGGTCGTGCTCGGGGCGTGGTGGGTCATGCTGATCGCCGTCATCCTGCTGATGGCGCACCACATCACCAGCGGCCTCGCCCTGACCCTGAGCTACTGACCGGTGGCCGCGCTGAACAGCCTCCTCCCCGATGCGCCGCCGGAGGGCGGACTGCTGGGGCGGGTCCAGTACTGGTTCGCCTGCTTCTTCGCCATCGGCTGGACGGCCGTCGTCTGCGGGGGCCTCTTCTACCAGTTCGGGATGTGGGAGTACCCGTGCCCGCTGTGCATCGTGCAGCGGATGTTCATGCTGCTGGCGGCGATGGGCGCGGGCTACATCGTCCGTACGGCGCTGGCGCACGGGGCGGTGCCGGCCCGCGAGTACATGACGGGCTGGGGGCTTTCCCTCGTCGCGGTCATGGCGGGCTCCTTCGCCTCCTGGCGGCAGACGACGCTGCACATCCTGCCGGGGGACAAGGGGTACGGGAGCGAGGCCTTCGGCCTGCACCTGTACGTGTGGGCCTGGATCCTCTTCCAGGCCTCGGTGGTCGCCATCGGCATCGTCCTGGCCTTCTCCCAGGCGACGGCGGACCGCAGCGTTCCGGCGATGCGGCCGGGAGCGTTCCGGACGGTGGGGACGTTCGCCCTCTGGTTCCTGGGCCTGGTCCTCGCGATCAACGTCGTCGCCGTCTTCTTCGAAGAGGGCTTCCACTGGTTCCTGCCGGACGACCCGAGCCGGTATCAGTTCTTCTACGACGTCGGAATCCTGGGCTGAGCAGGCAGGGAAAGGGAGAGCAGCATGCGCTACGCAGTCCTCGGCACCGGGGTCGTCGGCCGCACCCTGGCCTCCGGGCTGGCCTCCCTGGGCCACGAGGTGGTCATCGGCACCCGTGACCCCGGGGCCACCCTCGCCCGCGCCGACTACGCCGAGTGGCGGGCGGCGCGGCCGCAGGTGCGGCTGGTGGCCCTCCGGGAGGCGGCCGACGAGGGCGAGACCCTGGTCAACGCCACCGGCGGGCGGGTCAGCGTCGCCGCGCTGACGGAGGCGGGCGCGGCGGGGATGGACGGGAAGGTGCTGATCGACGTCGCGAACCCGCTGGACTTCTCGCAGGGCTTCCCGCCGACCCTGGACCCGGTGGACGGGGACAGTCTCGGCGAGCTGATCCAGCGGACCTTCCCGGGGCTGCGGGTGGTCAAGACGCTGAACACGATGAACTGCCG
Organism: Streptomyces sp. NBC_01408; assembly: GCF_026340255.1. GTDB lineage: Bacteria > Actinomycetota > Actinomycetes > Streptomycetales > Streptomycetaceae > Streptomyces. Next base: position 2,747,357 of record NZ_JAPEPJ010000001.1, read on the forward strand.
GATCATGGTCGACCCGGGCCGGGTCGGCGGGCACCACCACGTCTTCCTCTCGGGTGAGGACGCGGACGCGAAGAACGCCGTACGGGCACTGCTGCACTCCTTCGGCTGGCCGCTGGCGAGCATCCTCGACCTCGGCGGGATCGAGACGGCCCGGGGCGCGGAGATGCTGCTGCCGATGTGGCTCCGTCTGATGGGCGTGCTCGGGCACACGGACTTCAACTTCCACATCCAGGGCGCCTGACGGCGGGGCCGGTGGCGGTCCCCGTCCTGCCGGCCTGGCCCCGTTCCTTCCCCGTCCCGCCTCCGTCCTGCCCGGACGGGGGCGCAGATGTTGCCGGGACCCCGGCCCGCGCCGAGGGTGAGGGGGACGGAAGGAGTCACGCATGAGAGTCATGCTCAGGGCCCACATGGACACGCCTGCGACCAACGAGGGCATCAAGACCGGGGCCCTGCCCGAGGCGATCAAGACCCTGATGGGCAAGGTGAAGCCGGAGGCCGCCTACTTCGGCCTGCACGAGGGCGTGCGCTCCTGCTGGATCGTCTTCGACCTCCAGGACAGCTCGCATCTGCCGCCGCTGCTGGAGGACCTGTTCCTGCAGTTCAACGCCGAGCTCGAGGTCGGTCCCGTCATGAACGCCGAGGACCTGGCGAAGGGGCTGGCGGCGATGGCGGCCTCGCCGTCGTAAGCCCGCGAGGTCCCCTTGGCCGGCCCTCGCGCGGTCGGCCGCGCGAGGGTCAGCCGGACATGGGCTTCTCCGTGCTACTGGACGCTGAACTCGTGCGGGTGGGCCGGGTCCTGGGGGCAGGCGAAGACGTTGAGCTTGCCGTGGTTGCCGACGACCACCCCGGTCGGGGAGGCCACGTGGTCCTCCGCCGGGCGGTCCTCCGAGGGCTTGTCCTCCAGCGGGATCCAACTGGTGCTGTCGGCGTGCCACTCGCGGGTGGCGATCGTCAGCAGCAGCTCCATCGCGGATCCGCAGGTGCGGCAGTCCATGGTCCCCGGACCGGTGAGGTTCCACGCGGCGTGGCCGCCGGCCTTCCAGCCCGGGGCGACGGACAGGTCGCACTGGTAGCCCGGCAGGGCGCCGACCTCCTCACCGACCCCCTCACCGGCTTCCTCGGCCTCCTCCTGGGCCTCGTACGACGCCTCCTCCTGGGCGTCCTCCCACTCCTCGACGCGCTCCCCGAGTCCGCCCGGGAGCACCTCGATGTACGGGTACTCGGCGACCCGCTCCGGGTGCAGCACACAGGGCCGCGGGACGTACCCGTCGAAGCCCACCGCCTCGGGAACCGGCGGCCGGGCCAGGACCTCGCGCACCCCGGCGGCCCGGCGCCACCGGAGGTGGACGTACATGCCGTAGCCGGTCGGCCCGTGGGCGTCGAAGGGGCACCAGAACACCTGGAGCAGGTCGTGGCCTCCGGGTCCCGCGGGGAGGTCCGGGACGTCCCGCCCGTACAGCTGGGCCACGGCCAGCAGGGGCAGGGGCGGCCGCAGGGCGGGCGCGTCCGGGCCCGGCCCGTGCGGCCCCCCGCACACCGGCCACGGCTCGTCGGCGGGCCACAGCAGCGGCCCGCCGACATGGCTGTCGGCCACCCCCGGTGATCCGGCGCGGGGATGCAGCCGGGTCGTCGTACGGCGGTGGGCCGACAGGCCGGGGAAGAGGGCTTCCACGTCCAGGGGGCGCGGGGGCGTGGTGCGGGTCATGCGGGCGAATCTACAAGGCTCCCGTCCGGGCCAGCCGGGCGTACCAGTGGGCGCTGGAGCGCGGGGTGCGGGCCAGGGTCTCGTAGTCGACGTGGACGATGCCGAAACGCTTGCTGTAGCCGTAGGACCATTCGAAGTTGTCCAGCAGCGACCACAGGAAGTAGCCCTCCACGGGGGCGCCGTCCGCGATCGCCCGGTGGACCGAGGCCAGATGCTTCTCCAGGTAGCCGATGCGCCGGGGGTCGTGCAGCTCCGGGGCGTACGCGGCGCCGTTCTCGGTGACCAGCAGCGGCAGGCCGGGAGCCTCCCGGGTGAAGCGCATCAGCAGGTCGTAGAGGCCGGTCGGGTCGATGGACCAGTTCATGTCCGTCAGCTCGCCGGGGGGCTGGTGGAAGGCCACCGTGTCCGCCGCGGGCCAGGGGGAGTGGGCCGTGGCCCCGTGGCCGTCGGCGCGGGGGCCGCCCCCGGCCGGAGCCGCCGAGACCACCGTCGGGGTGTAGTAGTTCACGCCGAGGAAGCCGAGCGGCTGGTGGATCAGCGCCTCGTCGCCGGGGCGGACGAAGGACCAGTCCGTCACCGCGGCGGTGTCCTCCATCAGATCCTCCGGATAGGCCCCGTGGAGCAGGGGACCGGTGAAGATCCGGTTGGCGAGGGCGTCGATGCGGCGGCGCGCGTCCAGGTCGGCGGCCGAGCCCGTCAGCGGCCGCACCGCGCTGGTGTTGAGGGCGATCCCGACGCTGGCCGAGGCGGGCAGGACCCCCGCGGCCAGACCGTGGGCCAGGTTGAGGTGGTGGGCGGCGCGCAGGGAGTCGGCCGGGGAGGTGCGGCCGGGGGCGTGGACCCCGGAGCCGTAGCCGAGGAAGGCGCTGCACCAGGGCTCGTTGAGCGTGGTCCACAGCTCCACCCGGTCGCCCAGCGCCTCGGCGACGGTCGCCGCGTACGCAGCGAAGGCGTAGGCCGTCTCCCGTTCGGGCCAGCCGCCCCCCGCGCCGCCGCCGGCGGATCCCGTCTCCAGTTCCTGCGGCAGGTCCCAGTGGTACAGGGTCACGCAGGGCCGGATCCCGTACGAGAGCAGCTCGTCCACGAGTGCGTCGTAGAAGCCGATGCCACCGGCCAGCACGCGCGGCCAGGACACCGAGAACCGGTAGGCCCCCAGCCCGAGCGCGGCCATCAGCCGGACGTCCTCGCGCCACAGCCGGTGGTGGTCCACCGCCACGTCGCCCGTGTCGCCGCCGTGCACCTTGCCGGGCGTCCGGCAGAAGGTATCCCAGATGGACGGCCCGCGCAGCGCGGCCGCGCCCTCGATCTGGAAGGCCGCCGTGGCCACACCCCACAAGAACCGCTCCGGGAAGCGGAGTTTGCCCCTCCCCCGGGTCGTGTCCGTGCTCGTGTTCGTTGGCGTGTTCGTCAACCCTTCACCGCTCCCTGCATGATGCCGCCGACGATCTGGCGGCCGAAGACGAGGAACACCAGCAGCAGCGGGAGCGTGCCCAGCAGCGCGCCCGCCATGATCACGGACTGGTCGGGGATGTAGCCCCGGCCCAGTCCCGTCAGGGCCACCTGCACCGTCGGGCTGCCGTTCTGGGTCAGCGCGACGATCGGCCAGAAGAAGTCGTTCCAGGCCATGACGAAGGTCAGCATGGCCAGTACCGCCATCGCGGGCCGGGCCGCGGGGAAGACCACGTGCCACACGACCCGCAGCGAGCTCGCGCCGTCCGAGCGCGCCGCCTCCACCAGTTCCGTCGGCAGCGCCTGCGCCAGGTACTGCCGCATGAAGAACACCCCGAAGGCGGACACCAGGGTCGGCAGGATCACCGCCTGGAGCCGGTCCGTCCACGACAGTTCGGCGATCAGCATGTACAGCGGGACCACGCTCAGCTGCGGCGGGATCAGCATCGTGGCGACCACCAGGGACATCAGCAGCCGACGGCCCCGGAAGCGGAGCTTGGCGAAGGCGAAACCGGCCAGGGTGGAGAACAGCACCGTGCCCGCGGCGACCGTGCCCGCCACGACCACCGTGTTCAGCAGGGCCACGCCCATGTTGGCGTCGGTCCACGCGACCTGGAGGTTGCGGCCCAGGTTCCCGCCGAACCAGAACGGCGGAGGGGTCTGCGCCAGCCGCGTGTTGCTGCGGGAGGCCGCGATCGCCGTCCACACCAGCGGGAAGAGCGAGCCGGCGGTGAACAGGGCCAGCACCACATAGGTGAGCCTGCCCGCGCGCAAGGAGTTCAACGGGAAGCCTCCCGTCCGCGCAGCAGCCGCGCCGCGCCCGCGATGACCAGCAGGATCAGGAACATCGCCCAGGCGATGGCCGAGGCCCGCCCGAGGTGCAGGTTCACCCAGCCCTGCTCGTACAGGTACAGCCCCAGCGTCTGGAACTGGTGGTCCGACCCGCCCGTGGCGCCCGCGCCGCCGTTGAAGAGCAGCGGCTCGCCGAACAGCTGGGTCGCCCCGATCGTCGACACCACACAGGTGAAGAAGATCGTCGGCCGCAGCGAGGGCACCGTGACGTGCACGAACTGCTGCCAGCGCGAAGCCCCGTCCAGCGCGGCCGACTCGTACAGCTCCCCGGGCACGGCCTGCATCGCCGCCAGGTAGATCAGCGCGTTGTAGCCGGTCCACCGCCAGATGACGATCGTGGAGACCGCCAACTGGGAGGCGAAGGTGCCGTTCTGCCAGTCCACCGCCTCGAAACCGACCGCCGACAGGGCCCAGTTGACCATCCCGTAGTCCCGGCCGAAGAGCAGCACGAAGACCAGGGTGGCGGCGGCGACCGAGGTGGCGTACGGGGTGAGCACCGCGACCCGGAAGAAGGCGGACCCCCGCAACTTGTAGTTGAGCAGGTGGGCCAGGCCGAGCGCGATCGCCAGCTGCGGCACCGTGGACAGCAGCCCGATGGTGAACGTGTTGCGCAGCGCGTTCCAGAAGAACTCGTCTTCCCACAACCGGCTGAAGTTGCGCAGCCCCACCCAGGTCATGCTGTCCGGATCGGTCAGCTCCACCTGGTGCAGCGCCGCCCAGCCCGTGTACAGCAGCGGGAACAGCCCGAAGGCGGCGAAGAAGAGGAAGAAGGGCGCCACGAAGCCGTACGGGCTCCAGCGCACGTCCCACCGGTAGCGGCGCGAGCGCCACACCTGCCCCCGGCCGCCCCCTTCCGCCGCCGGCTGCTTCGCGCCGGCGGCGGAAGGGGAAAGGACAGCCGTCTCGTCCGTCACCTGCGCCTCACTGATCCAGGGCGTTGTCGATCGCCTTCACCGCGGCCTCCCAGCCCTCCTGCGGCGAGCGGCCCTTCTGGTCGACCTGGAGCATCCCGATGTCCGCCAGGTTCTGCGCGATCACCAGGTCCTTCGGGCCGACCACCGTCACCGGCACGCCCTGCGCCGCCTTCGCGAAGATCTCGCCGATCGGGGCGCCGCCGAAGTACGGGTGCTGCGCGCCCGACACCGAAGGCAGCGCGTACGCGGCGCTCGCGCTCGGGAAGCTGCCCCGCTTCTCGAAGAGCTTCGCCTGCTGCGCCGGAGCCGTCAGCCAGGCCGCCAGCCGGGCGGCCTCCTCGGTCTGCTTGCCGGCCTTCGGCACCACCAGGAAGGAACCGCCCCAGTTGCTCGGCTTCGGCGCCTGCGCCACGTCCCACTTGTCCTTGCCCGCCGGGCCCGCCTTGTCCTGGATGTAGCCGAGCATCCAGGCCGGGCAGGAGATGGTCGCGAAGGCGCCGTTGGCGAAGCCCTGGTCCCAGCTCGGGGTGAACTGCTGGAGCTTGGCGCTCAGCCCCTCGGTGGCGAAGGAGGCCGCCAGGTCGAAGGCGCCGCGCACTGCCGGGTTCGTCTTGTAGACGACCTTCCCCTGGTCGTCGTAGAAGCGCTGGGCGCTGCTCCCGGTCACGGCGGCCATCACGCCCGACGCCGAGTCCACGAAGGCCTTCCCGTCGCCGGCCTTCGCCTTGTACGCCTTGCCCGTCTCCAGGTACTTGTTCCAGTCGCCCGCCCACAGCGCCCCGACGGCCGCCCGGTCGGTGGGCAGCCCGGCCGCCTCGAACAGGTCCTTGCGGTAGCAGATGCCCTGCGGGCCGATGTCGGTGCCGAGGCCGACCGTGGCTCCGCCCTTCGCCGCGCTCGCCGTGCCCTGCGCCCACTTCCAGGGCAGGTACGCGGCCTTGTCCACGCCCGGCGCCTTGCCGAGGTCCACCAGCTTGTCGGCCTGGGTGGCGGTGATCTCGGCGATGTTGTTGACCTCGACGGCCTGGATGTCGGCGAGCCCGCTGCCGGCGGCGAGGTGGGTGAGCAGCTGCGGGTAGTAGTTCTCGTTCCGTTCGATGGAGGTCTGCTCGATGCGGATGCCGGGATTCTGCGCCATGTACTCGTCGTAGAGGCCGGCCTCCTGGAGGCCGAAGGCCCCGAACACGCCGACGGTGATCGTCGTCTTCGCCTTGCCGTTGCCGTCGGCCGAGCCGCCCGGCTCGGGCCGCTCGGCCGGATCCTGTGCGCAGCCCGCGAGCAGCAGGGCTGCCGCGGCCACCGCGGTACCCGCCGTGACGAGGGTTCTTCGGGCTCGGGATGGGGCTCGCATGTGCATCCTCCCTGAAGGACGAGACGTGCCAGGTGTTGTGGGACACACTGTGGGAGCGCTCCCACAGTCGTCAAGGGGTAGATTCACAACCGGGAGGAAGCCATGAACGGGCATGGGCGCAGTGGGGGACGGCCGACCCTGGAGGAAGTCGCGGTGCGCGCCGGGGTCGGGCGCGGCACGGTCTCCCGGGTGATCAACGGATCCTCCAAGGTCAGCGAGCACACCAGGACCGCCGTCGAGGCCGCCGTCGCCGAGCTGGGGTACGTACCCAACCGCGCGGCCCGCGCCCTCGCCGCCAACCGCACCGACGCCATCGCTCTGGTGATCCCCGAGCCCGAGGCCCGCTTCTTCGCGGAGCCGTACTTCTCCGACGTGGTCCGGGGGGTCGGGGCGACGCTCGCCGAGACCGACGTCCAGCTCGTCCTCACCCTGGCGGGCAGCGACCGCGAGCGCCGCCGCCTGTCCCAGTACCTGTCCGGGCACCGCGTCGACGGGGTCCTGCTGGTCTCCGTGCACGCCGACGACCCCCTGCCCGAGATGCTGGCCGAGCTCGGCATCCCGGCGGTGATCAGCGGCCGCCGCTCGGCCGCCGAGACGCTGCCGTACGTGGACTCCGACAACCTGGCGGGCGCCGCCGAAGCCGTGCGCCACCTCCTCGGCCGGGGTCGCCGCGCGATCGCCACGATCACCGGGCCGCTGGACGTGTACGGGGCCCAGTGCCGCCTCGGCGGCTACCGGCAGGCCCTGGCCGCCGCCGGGCACCCCGTCGACGAGCAGCTGGTCTCGGTCGGCGACTTCACCGAGGACGGCGGCCGCCGGGCCATGCGCGAACTGCTGGAGCGCCGCCCCGCGCTCGACGCGGTCTTCGCCGCCTCCGACGTCATGGCCGCCGGCGCCCGGCGGGAGCTGCGCGCGGCCGGCCGCCGGATACCGCAGGACGTGGCCCTGGTCGGCTTCGACGACTCGGTGGTGGCCCGGCACATGGACCCGCCGCTGACCAGCGTCCGGCAGCCCATCGAGGAGATGGGCCGCACCATGGCGCGGGTGCTGCTGCAGCACATCGAGGCGCGCCGGAAGGACTCGGGGGACGGGGCCGCGGCGGGGGAGCCGGCCGAGCCGGCGGTCGTCCTGCCGACCGAGCTGGTGGTCCGGGAGTCCTCCTGAGACGGGGAACACAGTCGGGGAGAACGGGCGGGAAGAACAGCCGGGGACATGGCCGGGGAACGCAAAGGGCCCCGGTCCGCTTTCGCGGACCGGGGCCCTCTCGCAGGGTGAGTGACGGGACTTGAACCCGCGGCCACCTGGACCACAACCAGGTGCTCTACCAACTGAGCTACACCCACCATGTCCGGTCGGAAAACCGACCGGCCGAAGAAAAGGGTACAGGGTCCGGGAGGGTGCTCGCTCCCCCCTTTTCCCGCGCCCGCCTCCGGAAGGCGCCCTGCGCCCTACTCGCCCGGCACGACGTGCTTGGCGGCGATGGCCCGCGCGGTGTCCGAGTCGGGCCCGGGCTGCGGCACGAAGACCGCCTCGCGGTAGTAGCGCAGCTCGGCGATGGACTCCTTGATGTCCGCGAGCGCCCGGTGGTTGCCGTTCTTCGGCGGGCTGTTGAAGTACGCCCGCGGGTACCAGCGGCGCGCCAGCTCCTTGACCGAGGACACGTCCACGATCCGGTAGTGCATATAGCTCTCCAGCGCGGCCATGTCGCGCAGCAGGAACCCGCGGTCGGTGCCGACCGAGTTCCCGCAGAGCGGTGCCTTGCGGGGCTCCTTGACGTGTTTCCGTACGTACGCCAGGACCTGGGCCTCGGCGTCCGCGAGGGTGGTCCCTCCGGCCAGCTCGTCGAGCAGGCCGGAGGCGGTGTGCATCTCGCGCACCACGTCGGGCATGGTCTCCAGGGCCGCGTCCGGCGGGCGGATCACGATGTCCACGCCTTCGCCGAGCACGTTGAGCTCCGAGTCGGTGACCAGTGCGGCCACCTCGATAAGTGCGTCGTCCGTCAACGAGAGCCCGGTCATCTCGCAGTCGATCCACACCATGCGGTCGTTCATGCGTCCCACCTTATGCGCTCCCCGCGGGAACGGGCCGGGCGCACGGGATCCGATGCCCGCCCGGAGGCCGCGCGGGCATCGGCGGCGGGGGAGCGGACGCGCGCGGGTCCCCCCTCGGCGGTGGCCGAGGGGGGACCCGTGTCGCGGTTCCGGCGAGCCCTACGCGTGCTCGCGCAGGACCCGGCCCGGGGCGTACAGCTCCGTCACCGTCGGGCCGGCCGCGGCCAGGGCCGCCGCCGCCCGCTGGGGCTGCGGAGTGCGCTGGTGCGGAACGGGGCTCTCCGAGAGCTGGGAGACCTGCGCCACGTCGGTCTGGGGCCGGCGTGCCCGGTAGGCGGAGCGGTAGGCGGCCGGGGAGGAACCCAGCTGCCGCCGGAAGTGCCCGCGCAGGGCCACCGGCGAGCGGAAGCCGCAGCGCCCGGCGACCTCGTCCACCGAGTAGTCGGAGGTCTCCAGCAGCCGCTGTGCCTGGAGCACCCGCTGGGTGATCAGCCACTGGAGCGGCGCGCTGCCGGTCAGGGAGCGGAACCGCCGGTCGAAGGTGCGCCTGCTCATGTAGGCGCGCGCCGCCAGCGTCTCCACGTCGAACTGCTCGTGGAGGTGTTCCAGTGCCCAGGCGACGACCTCGGCCAGCGGGTCGGCGCCGATCTCCTCCGGCAGCGACCGGTCGAGGTAGCGCTCCTGACCGCCCGTGCGGCGCGGCGGGACGACGAGCCTGCGGGCCAGGGCTCCGGCCGCCTCGCTGCCGTGGTCCGTGCGCACGATGTGCAGGCACAGGTCGATTCCGGCCGCCGTGCCGGCGGAGGTCAGCACGTCGCCGTCGTCGACGAACAGTTCGCGCGGATCGACATGGACGGACGGGTACCGCTTGGCCAGCGTCGGCGCGTACATCCAGTGCGTCGTCGCGGGCCGGCCGTCCAGCAGACCGGCGGCGGCGAGCACGAAGGCTCCCGTGCACAGTCCGACGATCCGGGCCCCCTCCTCGTGCGCCAGGCGCAGCGCGTCGAGCGCTTCCGGCGGTGGAGGCGAGGTGATGGAACGCCATGCGGGAACGACGACCGTGCCTGCCCGGGCGATCGCCTCCAACCCGTAAGGCGCGGTCAGTTCGAGTCCGCCGGTGGTCCTGAGCGGACCGTCCTCCCCGGCGCACACGAGCAGTCGATAGCGTGGAACTCCCGCGTCCTGCCGGTCAATGCCGAACACGGAAAGTGGAATGGAGCTCTCGAAGATCGGTCCGCCGCTGAAGAGCAGCACCGCGACGATCTCCCTGCGGCGACGCCCCGCGAGCTTCCGGCCAGCGTCTGCAACGATGGCGGTGGAATCCTGGCTCATGACGCTAAGCCCCCCTTGGGTGTCGCGACTCCTTGGTCTGGTCGCACCTGCACGTTTCCCCTCGGCCTTGCACGTGGATCCCCCGCTGTAAATACATGATCGAATCTACTGCGTCCCGTGGTGTCGGCGTGACAAGTTCAGCACGCAGCGCTATGTCGACTTGGCAACTTGGCGAAAAGCATTCGATCAGGAAGCGTTCCACTCCGCTACCTGGGTGGGAAGCGTGCGACCCGGCCATGGCCAGTACCCGTAGGGTCCCGGCGCCCCCCGGGCTGTGTCGTCGCTGGTGGTAGGGGGGTTGGGGGGACATTCCGGCAAGGGGGGCACCTTGCCGGGAAGTTGGCTGAAAACATGCGGGTGTGGGTGTGCGAACCAGTCAGTCTTGAGAGGGCGTGTAGTCGACGACGACGCCGTGGCACCCCCGGTGGGCGACGGCCCCGCCCCGCGAGTGCCGCCCGCGCGCACCGGACGGCTGCTGCACCTCCGCCCGGACCGGCGCCGCGGCCCGCTCCGTCTTCTCCGAGTGGCGCAGCAGCACCCGGCAGGCGGCCGTGACGGCGAACAGGCCGAGGGTGGCGACCGCCGCCCCGCCGAAGGAGGTTCCGTAGACGACGAGGACCACGGGGACGAGCAGGCAGCTGAAGACGGCCCAGCGCACCACGTCACCCGCGGGGTCGTCATGGGGACGCCTGGCGGGGTGCACGGACGAGTGAAGCGGGGGCGGGGCGAAATACGGGGCATGGTGCGCGGACCGGACGGACCGGAGGCCTTGAGTCGGCTGGGCGGGCTGGACGGGGTGTACCGGATGGCCGGGCACGGCGTGCTCCCTGCGGGCTCTTCCTGGACGGTCGGACGCCTGTCCAACGTCCCGCGGCGGGGCTCGGTCACTGCGCGCACGGGTGGCTCGGCCCGCACTCGTCACTGGCTGTAGGGGGCAGCGGACATTGCCAAGGCGCGCTCGCTCCGGCATGCTCCCTGGGACGCTCTCCAAGGGCGGCAAGCCCTGTGCAGGACAGGAGTGTGGCCGTACCCTGGTGGGTATGGGCTTGGGAAGATGCTTCCCGGACAGAGCTCCGTTACCCAGCGTCGCCGAATTTCGCCCCTGTTGCTTCCTCCAAGGACCTCTTCGCCGAGATACCCATGGCCGGTCACGAATCCCCCGAACCCGCGGACCGCAAGCGCAAGCGGCTCGCCGACCCCGCGTCGGCCGCCGATCTGCGTGCGGTGGAACAGACACGTCTTCCCTGCGATCCGGCCTTCCGGCACGGAGTCGTTGTGGGATTCGACGGATCCACGTCCAGTGAGCGCGCCCTCGCGTACGCGATCGGGATGGCCCGCCGCTCCGGATCCGGTCTGATCATCGTGCACGTGGCCAACCGGCTGCCCACCACGGTGTGGGCCGGCTGCGAGCCGCCCGTCTTCGTGGACGTGCCGGACCACCGCACCGAGGTGCTGGGGCTGGAGCTGGCCTGCGCGGACTACCTGGCCGAAGTGCCGTGGATCCTGGTCGAGCGGGGCGGGGACATCTGCCACGAGCTGGAGGAGGTCGGCCGCGAGTACTCGGCCGACGCCATCGTGGTCGGCTCGACGCACGGGATCGTGGGCCGGATCTTCGGTTCGGTGGCGGGCCGGCTGGCCAAGCGCGCACAGCGACCTGTTGTTGTCATTCCGTGACCCTCTGTTAAGCCGGTTGTGCGGTTGTGCCCCCGTGTAAAGGGTAGATAAATGCTGCTGGGACGCAGCAAACAACTGCAGATCGAAGGGAGCCCGCCGTGGACAATGGTGTCTCTGCGGGAAGCACGGCCTCGACTTCTACCCTCGGGCACATCGCCCTGGGTCTCACCCTTCTCGCGTTCGGTATCGGCCACACCGGAATCATCGACGGTGTGAGCGCGGCCAACTCCGTGTCGCTCGCGACCTACGTCGGCGGCATCGCCCTGTTCGTCCTCGGAGTCCTCGAATTCCGCGGCGGCAACGGCTTCAACGGCACGGCGTTCGCGGGCCTCGGCGCCTTCTGGTTCACCTGGGCCGCGGGGGCCGACGGAAAGGTTTCGGCAGACGCCGCCGGAATGTTCCTCGTCCTGTTCGCCCTGCTCGGCCTCACCCTCACGCTGGGTGCGTCGAGCGGACTGTTCGGACAGGGCGTGTACGGCCTGTTCACCCTCTCCCTGCTGCTGCTGGCGATAGGCGCCTTCGCCGACAGCGGCTCCCTGGGCAAGGTGGCCGGCTGGGTGGCCGCGGTCTCCGGGCTGCTGGCCTGGTACGGGGCCACGGCCGCGCTGGCGCACTGGCCCATGGCGGTGGGCAGGGCCTCGGGCCGCGGGGCGGTCGCCGCGAGCTGAGCGGCGTACGGCGCGAGCAGGAGCGGCAGCGCCAGGGGTAGCGGTAGCGGTAGCCGAAACAGGAACGGCCCCCCGGGAATCCCGGGGGGCCGTTCCTGTTCCGCCTACTCGACCGTGACGGACTTGGCCAGGTTGCGCGGCTTGTCGATGTCCCGGCCCAGGGCCAGGGCCGTGTGGTACGCCAGCAGCTGAAGCGGGATGCCCATCAGGATCGGGTCCAGCTCGTCCTCGTTCTTGGGCACGAGGATGGTGTGGTCGGCCTTCTCCTGCTCGCGGTGGGCGACCGCGAGGATCCGGCCGCTGCGGGCCTTGATCTCCTCCAGCGCGGCGCGGTTCTTCTCCAGCAGCGAGTCGTCGGGGACGATCGCGACCGTCGGCATCGCGGGCTCGATGAGCGCGAGCGGACCGTGCTTGAGCTCGGAGGCGGGGTAGGCCTCGGCGTGGATGTAGGAGATCTCCTTGAGCTTGAGGGAGGCCTCCAGGGCCACCGGGTAGCCGCGGACCCGGCCGATGAACATCATCGACTTGGCCTCGGCGTACTCGGCCGCCAGCCTCTTGATGTCCTCCTCGCCCTTGAGGATCTCCTCGATCTGCGAGGGCAGCTTGCGCAGGCCCTCGATGATCCGCTTGCCGTCGGTGACCGAGAGGTCCCGGATCCGGCCGAGGTGCACGGCCAGCAGCGCGAAGGCCACCACCGTGTTGGTGAAGCACTTGGTGGAGACCACGCAGACCTCCGGGCCGGCGTGCACGTACACGCCGCCGTCGGCCTCGCGGGCGATGGCGGAGCCGACCACGTTGACCACGCCGAGGACGCGGGCGCCCTTGCGCTTGAGCTCCTGCACGGCCGCGAGCACGTCGTAGGTCTCACCGGACTGGGAGACGGCGATGTAGAGGGTGTCGGGGTCCACGACCGGGTTGCGGTAGCGGAACTCGGAGGCCGGCTCGGCGTCCGCGGGGATGCGGGCCAGGCTCTCGATCAGGCCCGCGCCGATGAGGCCGGCGTGGTACGAGGTGCCGCAGCCCAGGATCTTGACCCGGCGGATGCCGCGCGCCTCGCGCGGGTCCAGGTTCAGGCCGCCCAGGTGCACCGTGTTGAAGCGGTCGTCGATCCGGCCGCGCAGCACGCGGTCGACCGCGTCGGGCTGCTCGGAGATCTCCTTGTGCATGTACGTGTCGTGGCCGCCCATGTCGTAGGAGGCGGCCTCCCACTCCACGGTCTCCGGGGTGGCGGTGGTCGACGTACCGCTGGTGGTGTAGGTGCGGAAGTCGTCGGCCTTGAGGGTGGCCATCTCGCCGTCGTTGAGGGTGACGACCTGGCGGGTGTGGGCGATCAGCGCGGCAACGTCGGAGGCGACGAGCATCTCCTTCTCGCCGATGCCGAGGATGACCGGGGAGCCGTTGCGGGCGACGACGATGCGGTCGGCGAAGTCGGCGTGCATGACGGCGATGCCGTAGGTGCCCTCGATCGCCTTGACGGCCTCGCGGACCTTCTCCTCGAGGGAGTCGGCCTGGGAGCGGGCGATCAGGTGGACGATGACCTCGGTGTCGGTCTCCGAGACGAAGACGACGCCCTCGGCCTCCAGCTTGGCGCGCAGCTCGGAGGCGTTGTCGACGATGCCGTTGTGGACGACGGCGACCTTGTTCTCGGGGTCGAGGTGCGGGTGCGAGTTGATGTCGCTCGGGGCGCCGTGCGTGGCCCAGCGGGTGTGGGCGATGCCGGTGGTGCCGGCGAAGCGCTTGGGGACGCGGCTCTCCAGCTCGCGGACCCGGCCCTTGGCCTTGACGACCTTCAGGGCGCCGGCCTTCGGGCTGTTGACGACGATGCCCGCGGAGTCGTAGCCGCGGTATTCGAGGCGCTGCAGGCCTTCCAGCAGCAGCGGTGCCACGTCACGCTTGCCGATGTAACCGACGATTCCACACATACGGTTCTGCCCCTCCTGAAGTTCGGTTCGTGTACCCGCCTCGCGGCCGCCGGGCGGCCACGGGCTCAGCCGTAGACGATGCGGCGCAGCTGCCGGAGCGAGAGCTCCGGGGGCGCCACGGCGCGGTGCGGCAGTTCGGCCGCGATCCGCTCGAAGATCTCCGCGTTCACCGCTCCGCCGGACTGCAGTTCGCGGTGGCGGCGGCGGACGAAGTCCTCGGTCGTCTCGTCGAAGTACGCCAGCACGTCGAGCACCACCCGGGCGGCTTCCCCGCGCTGCAGCGCGGTGCTGCGCACCAGGTGGTCGACGAGGTCGTCATGGGACGGGCGGCGATCGAGCACTCGTAGATACTGGCCGCTCCCACCGTCGAATGCAAAGATCCTGCCCGATTCCGGGCAGGATCTCTCTGGTCTGGACCAGCGGAATGGATGGATCCGGTCAGAAACGCCGCAAAACGGCCTGTTTAGCCGCTGTGAACTCATCGGCCGTGAGGATGCCCGACTGGTGCAGCTCACCGAGCTCGCGCAGCCGCCGCAGCAGCGAGTCGTGGTCGACGGGCTCCTCCGCGGACCGGGCCGCCCCGGCCGCCGCCATGGCCAGGGCCGCGACCGGCTCGGGCGCCGCCTCGGCCGGTGCGGTCGCCGGATGGGGCAGCCGTACCGCCACCGCCGCCGCGACCAGCGCCATCAGCGGGTCCTTCTTGAAGCCGAACAGCTCCACCGCGTGCGGGTCGTACTTGGGGGCGGGGGCCGAGGCCGTCGCACCGGCCAGGGTGAAGCGGAGCCAGCCGTTCTCCAGCCCCGCCGCCGGGAACCACTCCACAGTCTTCACGTCCGTGACCCGGAACGAGCGCGCCCCGCCGGAGCTCTTGGCGTCCTCGGTCTTCCAGTTCCACTCCAGCAGCAGCCGGTCCCCGTCGAAGGCCACCGTCCCGTCCCCCGCGCTCACCGCGATCGGGACGGAAGGACCCGGCAGCAGGTACGTGTCCACCGGGCCGCTCTCCACCTGCTCCAGCAGCAGCGCGTTGCGCACCTCGTCCACGAAGTACTCCGCCACCCCCGTCCGGTCTGCCTCCACCGTGAGCCGGTACGGGTCGGAGGACTCCGCCAGGCGTCCGCCGGTCACCTGGAGCAGCGGGTCCGCGCCGTCCCGCAGCCGCAGCCTCAGCCGGCCCGCCTTGCGGCCCGGTTCGTAGCTGATGCCCGCCACCGCCCGCAGCGGGACCGCCACTTCACCGAGGTTCTGGCGCAGCAGGCCCACCCCCTTGTCGCGGCCCGGCACGATGCGCACCGTGTCCCCGTCGAAGGTCCACGTGCCGTCCTTCTGGATGATTTCCGCCATCCGACGATTCTCGCACCGCCCTGAACGGCTCATGTGGCCTATACCTGGGCGCATGAGAGTCCTGCGACGCGCGCTCGGCACCCTCCTCGGCCCCCTCGTTCTCGGTCTGGCCCCGCTCCTGGCCACCGCCTGTACCGCCGCCCACGGCGACGACGCCAGACCGGGCGACCGGCGCCCGGCCGACCTCGCCCCCTACGAACGGCTCCTGCCGGCGCCGGCCTCCGCACGGCCCGGGGGCCCCGGCTACGCCTTCGGGGCCGGCACGGTCATCCGTACGGGCCCCGGATCGCGGGAGGAGGTCCGCCAGGTCGGCGAGCTCCTCGCCGAGCAGCTGCGCGGGCCGAGCGGGCTGCGGCTGCCGGTGGTCGACGGGGCGGAGGGGGACGGGATCCGGCTCCGGCTCGACGAGGAGGCGGAGGGGGTGGGGGACGAGGGGTACCGGCTGGAGTCCGGCCCGGCCGGGATCACCCTCACCGCACGCACCCCGGCGGGGCTCTTCCACGCGGGGCAGACGCTGCGGCAGCTGGTCCCGGTGGCGGGGCCCGGGACGGTGCCCGGCGGCACGGTCACCGACAGGCCGCGGTTCGCCTACCGGGGGGCGATGCTCGACATCGCCCGGCACCACTTCACGGTCGGACAGGTGAAGAGGTACGTGGACCAGCTGGCCCAGTACAAGATCAACACCTTGCACCTGCACCTGACGGACGACCAGGGCTGGCGCCTCGCGGTCGACTCCTGGCCGCGGCTGGCCGAGTACGGCGGCGGCAGCGAGGTCGGCGGCGGCCCGGGCGGGTACTGGACCAAGGACGAGTACCGCGAACTGGTGGCCTACGCGGGCGAGCGGTACGTGGACGTGGTCCCCGAGATCGACATGCCGGGCCACGTGAACGCGGCGCTGGCCTCGTACGCGGAGCTGAACTGCGACGGCAAGGCCCCCGCCCGCTACACCGGGACCAAGGTGGGCTTCAGCTCGCTGTGCGTCGGCAAGGAGCGCACCTACGAGTTCATCGACGAGGTGCTCGGTGAGCTCGCGGAGCTGACGCCGGGCCGCTACCTCCACATCGGCGGGGACGAGGCCCACTCGACCCCGGCGGCGGACTACGCGGCCTTCATGGACCGGGCGCAGGCGGTGGTGGGCCGGCACGGCAAGAAGGTGATGGCCTGGCACCAGCTGGCGGCGGCCCGCCCGGCCGAGGACGCCGTGCTCCAGTACTGGGGCCACGACAAGACCCCGGCGGCGGAGAAGGCCGCGGTGGTGGCGGCGGCGAAGTCCGGCCACCCGGTGGTCCTGTCGCCCGCGGACCGGCTGTACCTGGACATGAAGTACGACGCGCAGACCCAGCCGGGCCTGGCGTGGGCGGGTTACGTCCCGGTGCAGCGGTCCTACTCCTGGGACCCGGGCTCCTATCTGGCCGGGGTTCCGGAGTCGGCGGTGCTGGGCGTCGAGGCCCCGCTGTGGACGGAGACCGTCGCGACCCGCGGGGACCTGGAGTTCATGGCCTTCCCGAGGGTCCTCGGCCTGGCCGAACTGGGCTGGTCCCCGGCCGGGTCGCTGGGCTGGGAGGCGTACCGCGAGCGCCTGGCAGCCCAGGCGCCCCGCCTGGACGCCCAGGACATCACCTACTACCGGGCTCCGGACGTGCCGTGGTCGTAGGTCGTGTCCCGCTGATCGGGCCCTGTCCCGCACGCCGTCACAGCTCGGAGGTCGGCTCCTCGCTGGGCGCCTGCCCCGAGTAGGCCTCGGCGAGGAGCTGTTCCTCGCTCGACCCGAGCCGCCAGTAGCCGGTGAAGCGCACGGCCCGCCGGTCGACGCCGCATACCTGTACGAGGTGGCGGCGCACCGCCCGCACGGTCCCGGCCTCGCCCGCGAGCCAGATGTACGGGGTCTCGGAGGCGGGGCCGCCGGTGTCCGCGTCGGCCGTGCGCAGCGCGTCCAGCACCCGCTCGGTCCGCTCCGGGCCCGTGTCCTCGCGCACGATCCACGTGATGTCGGCGTCGGCGGGGGCGGCCAGGGCGAGCCGGTCGTCCGGGTGCGGCACCTCGAACCAGGCCCGGACCCGGGCGCCGGCGGCCAGCCGGCCGAGGATCGCGGCCGCGGCGGGCAGGGCGGTCTCGTCCGCGTACATCCAGATCTCGTCGGCGTCGGCCGGCGGCTGGAACCGTACGGACTTGTTCCGCGCGACGGCCGGTCCGATCGCCATGATCCGGCGGCCGGTGAGCGCCCGCCCGGCCCAGCGGGAGGCGGGGTCGGCGGACCCGTGCAGGACGAAGTCGATGTCGACCTCGTCCACCCCCTCGGGCGTACGGCGCTGCTCGCGCACGGTGTAGGAGCGCATCACCGGACGCTCTTCCTCCGGCATCCCGCGCCAGGCGGCGAACCAGGTGTCCTCGCCGGTGGAGGGGAGCACGGTGTGTTCCTGGTGTGCGGGCGGCAGGAAGAGCGAGAGGCTCTGGTCGTAGCCGCCCGAGCGGAAGTCCGCGAGGGACTCGCCGCCGAACGTGACCCGCAGGAACGAGTGGCCGAGGCGGCGGGTGCGGAGCACTTCGAGCGCGAAGAACCGGAAGTGCGGCGCGGCCGGGACGTCTGACGCGGTGGCGGTCATGCGGAGGGTCCCCCCTGGGATGCGGTCGGTCGGTCCGGCGCGGTCGGGCGCGGCGGTCAGCTGACCTTCTTGGCGTTCTGGAGGGACTTCGCGAGGTCCTCGAGGATCTGGGCGCACCTCTCGTACGAGTAGATCGGCTCGGTCACGCGCGGGGCGACCTGGCCGGCCTTCACCGCGGGGAGCTCGGTCCAGGTGGGCTTGGCCTTCAGCTCCTCCTGCTGGAGGGTGCCGGTGCGGTTGTCGAGCAGGACCAGGTCGGCCTGGTACTTGCCCGCGTTCTCCCAGCTGAGGCTCTCGTAGAAGTTGCCCGCGTCCAGCTTGTCCTCGTCCGGGGTGACGAACTCGACGCCCAGGGTCTGGAAGTACTTCAGGTCGGCCGAGGTCTTCGGGGTGGAGACGTAGAAGAGGTCGGCGGAGCCGGAGCCGACGAGCACCTTGATGCCCGGGTTGGCCTTGACGGCCTCGCGGACCTTGGCGGCGGCGGCCTCGAAGCGGGCCTTGGCGTCGGCGGTCTTCTGGGTGTTCAGGTCGGCGCCCAGGGCCTTGGCGAGGTCGGCGGTGCGCTCCAGCGCCCGGTCGAGGGAGACGTTGCCGCCCACGCCGATCGCGGCGGCCGGGGCCAGCTTGAGGATCTTGTCCTTGGAGGTCGCCGGGACGTACCAGAGGCTCCCGTCCCAGGTGTTGGTGACCAGCAGGTCGGGCTGGAGGGCCGCGTACTTCTCGACGTTGAACTCGTCGTAGACGTTGCCGAGGATCTCGACCTTGGAGACGTCCAGCGAGCCGGCGTTCGGGTCGGCCTTGCCGTCGGCGGTCTTCGTCGGGCCGAACACGCCCTTGACCTGCACGCCGTAGTCGTGGAGCGCGGCGGCCGTACCGGTGTAGGCGACGACGTTCTTCGGCTTGGACTTGAGGCTGATCCCGGTGCCGAGGTCGTCCGTGTACGACCAGGCCTCGGACGCGGCGCCCGTGTCCGTGCCGCCGTCGCCCTTCGCCGCCTCGGTGGTGCCGCAGGCGGTGAGCGCCGCGACGAGACCGAGGGCGCCGCCGGCCGCTATGAGGCCGCGGCGGGAGAGGGGGGACGTGGGGGACTTGGGCATGAGGGTGTCCGTTTTCGTGCGTTCCGGAGCCACTGGGGCAGTCGGAAGGAAGGTTAGCCTAACCTTGGCTGAAAACGGTAAGGGGCCCTGTTCCCAGGGCCCCCTCCTCGGTCCGGACGCGTGTGCCTAGCCGGTGAACCCCAACTCGCGGGCGATGAGCATGCGCTGGACCTCGCTGGTGCCCTCGCCGATCTCCAGGATCTTGGAGTCCCGCCACATGCGGGCCACCGGGTACTCGTTCATGAAGCCGTAGCCGCCGTGGATCTGCGTGGCCTCGCGGGCGTTGTCCACGGCCACCGTGGAGGAGTACAGCTTCGCGATCGCCGCCTCCTTCTTGAACGGGTCGCCCGCCACCAGCCGCGAAGCCGCGTCGCGCCAGCCGATGCGGGCCATGTGGGCGCGCATCTCCATGTCCGCCAGCTTGAACTGGATGGCCTGGTTGTCGCCGATCGCCTTGCCGAAGGCGTGCCGCTCCTTCGCGTACTTCACCGACTCGTCCACGCAGCCCTGCGCGAGGCCGGTGGCCAGCGCCGAGATCGCGATCCGGCCCTCGTCCAGGATGCGCAGGAACTGCGCGTAGCCGCGGCCCTCCTCGCCGACCAGGTTGGCCAGGGGGACCCGGACGCCGTCGAAGGACAGCTCACGGGTGTCCGAGGCGTTCCAGCCGACCTTGGAGTACGGCGCGGCCACCGTGAAGCCCGGGGTGCCGGACGGGACGATGATCGAGGAGATCTCCGGGCGGCCGTCCGCCTTGCGGCCCGTCACGGCGGTGACCGTGACCAGACCGGTGATGTCCGTACCGGAGTTGGTGATGAAGCACTTCGAGCCGTTGATGACCCACTCGTCGCCCTCGCGGACGGCCGTGGTGCGGGTGCCGCCCGCGTCGCTGCCCGCGCCGGGTTCGGTCAGGCCGAAGGCGCCGAGGATCTCGCCGGAGCACATCTTGGGCAGCCACTGCCGCTTCTGCTCCTCGGAGCCGAACAGGTAGATCGGCATGGCGCCCAGGGAGACCCCGGCCTCCAGGGTGATGGCGACCGAGGAGTCGACGCGGGCCAGCTCCTCCAGGGCGATGCCGAGGGCGAGGTAGTCGCCGCCCATGCCGCCGTACTCCTCCGGGAAGGGCAGGCCGAACAGGCCCATGCGGCCCATCTCGGCGACGATCTCGTAGGGGAACTCGTGGCGCTCGTACAGGTCGCCGATCTTCGGCGCGATCACGTCGTGCGCGAACGCCTCGACGGTACGGCGGAGTTCCTCGTGCTCGGGGGTGAGCCGGTGGTCGAGGGACATGAGTCTCTTACTCCTTGTGGGAGAGGGCGCGGACGGTGCGGGAGGGGCTGGGACGTCCCAGCTGTTCGGCCATCCACACGCTCGTGGCGGTGAGGGCGGCCAGGTCGACCCCGGTCTCGATGCCGAGGCCGTCGAGCATCCACACCAGGTCCTCGGTGGCGAGGTTGCCGGTGGCGCTCTTGGCGTACGGGCAACCGCCGAGGCCGCCGGCGGAGGCGTCGACCGTGCTCACGCCGTGCTGGAGCGCGGCGAGGGTGTTGGCCAGGGCCTGGCCGTAGGTGTCGTGGAAGTGGACGCCGATCCGGTCGGTGCCCACGCCCTCCTCGTTCAGCTCGGAGAGCAGGGCCTGGACATGACCCGGGGTGGCGACGCCGATGGTGTCGCCGAGGCTCAGCTCGTCACAGCCGAGGTCGAGCAGGGCCTTCGCGACGCGGACCACCTGGTGGACCGGGACCGGCCCCTCCCAGGGGTCGCCGAAGCACATCGACAGGTAGCCGCGAACGTGCGCCTTGCCCTGCTTGGCGCGGGCCACGACGGGCTCGAACATGGCCAGGGACTCGGCCACCGTGCGGTTGAGGTTGCGGGAGGCGAAGGTCTCGGTGGCCGAGCCGAAGACGGCGATCCGGGTGGCCCCGAGGGCCAGCGCCCGGTCGAGCCCGCGCTCGTTGGGCACCAGGACGGGCAGCTCCGCCTCCACGTCGCGGAGCAGCGGGAAGAGCTGCTCCGCGTCCGCGAGCTGGGGCACCCACTTGGGGTGGACGAAGCTGGTCGCCTCGATCGTGCCCAGGCCGGCGGCGGCGAGGCGGTGGATGAACTCCGCCTTGACGGCCGTCGGGACGGTGGCCTTCTCGTTCTGCAGCCCGTCGCGGGCACCGACCTCGTGGATCCGCACCCGGGCCGGGAGGCCGGGGGCCGGGACGGTCATGGGCAGGCCGCTCATGCGCCCTCCTCCTCGTCCGGGGTGACCACGGCCAGGATCTGGTCCATGGTGACGGTGCTGCCGGGGAAGACGTCGAGTTCGGTGACGGTGCCGGCGTGCGGGGCGGAGATGACGTGCTCCATCTTCATGGCCTCGACGACGAGGAGGCTCTGGCCGGCCGCCACCTTGTCGCCGACGGCCACCTTGACGACGGTGACCGTGCCGGGCA